>NZ_VFUA01000083.1 GCF_006440735.1 Mesorhizobium sp. B2-7-1
TAATAAATCCGTGATCGCATGAAACATTGCCTTGTGCGGCGACGTATTGAGGGGGAGACAATGACCTGAGAAGCCGCCTGCACGAGGCGGCCGGAGGCAAGATGGACACTGTTGCCAACAACCAATCCGCCGCCAAGGCGGACGGCAAGGACACGACCCTCATCTATCGGCAGTCGCGCTGGACGCGGTTGACCCACTGGATCTGGGCTTTCTCGCTGTTCTTCATGCTGCTTTCCGGCCTGCAGATCTTCAATGCGCGGCCGCAGCTCTATATCGGCAAGCAGTCCGGCTTCGAGTTCAACAACACCATTCTCGAGATCGGCGCCGAAAACACCACGAACGGCCCGCGCGGTTTCACCGAAATCTTCGGTCATCGCTTCGACACCACCGGCGTGCTCGGCTGGTCTGGTCCACCAGGACAACAGACGCAGCGCGCCTTTCCGGCCTGGGCGACGATCCCCTCTTACTACGATCTCGGCACCGCCCGCGTGGTGCATTTCTTCTTCGCCTGGATCCTGACCACGACGCTGCTCATCTGGCTGATCGCAGGCCTGATCAACGGCCATATCCGCCGCGACCTCGCCCCTCGCGTGTCGGACCTGCGCAAGCTGCCGCGCGACATCGTCGACCACGCGAAGCTGAAATTCCACCACACGCGCGAATACAACACGCTGCAGAAAATGGCCTATGGCGGCGTGCTCTTCGTGCTTTTGCCGCTGATGATCATAACCGGTCTCGCCATGTCGCCGAGCATGAATTCGGTGCTGCCCTGGCTCAACGAAATCCTCGGCGGCAGGCAGACGGCGCGCACCATCCACTTCACCGTCATGCTGCTGCTCGTCCTCTTCTTCTTCATCCACATCCTGATGATCCTCGCCGCCGGCCCGATCAACGAGCTGCGCTCGATCATCACCGGCTGGTACCGCACCGACCCGCCCGCAAAGCACGAGCAGCCGACCGAGAGGAGCGCCTGACATGGCAAAGTTCCAGATCAGCCCCAAGCTCCAAATGAGCCGACGAAAGTTCCTCACCGCCAGCAGCCTCGGCCTATCCGGCATCGCGCTCTCGGGCTGCGACGCGTTCGACAGCGGCCTCGGCATTGGCGGCGGCCTGCGCAGCTTCCTCGAAAACGCCAATGGCCTGACCTGGCGCGCGCAACGCCTGCTCGCCGGCCGGGACGCGCTGGCGCCGGAATTCACCGAGGCCGATATCCGCCAGCCACAGCGGCCGAATGGCGTCACGGCGCCCGACGACGACACCTACAAAGGTCTGCTCGCCAACAATTTCGCGGACTGGCGGCTGGAGGTAACCGGGCTTGTCGAAAAGCCTTTGTCGCTGACCCGCGAGCAGCTCCAGAACATGCCGGGCCGCACCCAGATCACCCGCCACGATTGCGTCGAAGGCTGGAGCTGCATCGCCAAATGGACCGGCACGCCGCTGTCGCTGGTGCTCGACCAGGCGGTGGTGAAGCCTGAGGCCCGCTACGTCATGTTCCACTGCCTCGACACGATCGAGCAAAGCCTGTCCGGCGACATCAAATATTACGGCACGATCGACCTGATCGACGCCCGCCATCCGCAGACGATCCTGGCCTATGGCCTGAATGGCAAGCCGCTGCCGGTCGAGAACGGCGCGCCGCTGCGCGTGCGGGTCGAGCGCCAGCTCGGCTACAAGATGCCGAAATATCTCTACAAGATCGAGCTGGTCGACAGCTTCGCCAAGGTCGGCGGCGGCCGCGGCGGCTATTGGGAAGACAATGGCTACGACTGGTATGGCGGAATTTGACGGGCCCTCGCCTGCAGGCCGAGCACGATCTTGCGGCAGCCGGGCCCGATGCCATCGAGGCGCGTCTCGACGCCGACAACCGGCGGCTGACCGGTCGTGGCGACGACCGTGCTCTCGTCTTTGTTCTACGGGATGATGAAGGGCGCGCCGTCGGGGCCGCTGCCGGTTATTCCTGGGCCGGCATCGCCGAGCTCACGCTGATGTGGGTCGACGAAGCCTATCGCGGCCTTGGCCACGGCAGGAAGCTGCTCGATGCCTTCGTCGCGGAGGCTGCCGCGCGCGGCTCGCTGCGGATATGGGTTTCGACCCACGACTTCCAGGCGCCAGGCTTGTACGAAAAAGCCGGCTTCGAGCGCATGGCCGAATTGACCGGGTGGCCCGAAGGCCATTCCAACATCATCCTTTGCAAGACGATCGGCTAGGCGGCGGCCGGACGAGCTTGGCGTTCAGTATGCGAAGCTCGGCCGCGCGATCATTCGTCCGAGCTGTCGAACGTGGTTTGGCCCGGCTCGGGGGGCGCGTCCCCCATCTCATCCGGATTATCCACCCTGCAGCCCATGCCGTGACATCCCTGATAGTTGCCATGGGTGTCGAAATTGGGATTGCCGTCCCTGTCGAATTGCGGCGTCGGGTCGATCCATCGATCGTCGCGGCGCGGCTTCGGCCTCGGATAGTAATTGTCCGAATGGCGGCCGTGCCTGTCATTGTTGTCGAGGATGGCGCCGACAATGCCGCCGACGATGATGGCCGCGGCCGCATCGCCCGGAGACGGCCTTCGGCCGGAGCCGGCGATCAGGAATTGCGCCGAGCAGCCCTTGTCCACCCAGATGCCGCCGCCGTCATAGCCCCAGCTTGTGCCGAACTGGCAACGCGACTTCGAAAGCCGGTTGGTCAATTGCACGCCGCCACGCGTGTCGACCCCGCAATAGGAGTAGCGGTAGTTGGAACTCGAGCAGACCAGGCGCATCGGGCCTGCGGCCTGCGCGGCATCGGGCAGCAGCGACAGTTGCGCCGGACTGCCCAGGAAGCTGGCCAGCAACACCATCGAACCGGTAACCGCCATCCGCGCCGACATCGCAAGTCTCCAATTGGGTTCGCTATCGACAGAATGGCACCTCTGTGTAAGTCTTACAACCAGACAGACTGCAGCGAGGATATATTCATGCGCGCTAACAAAATGATCGCGGCGATCATACTTGTTCTCTCTGCCTGGCTGGCGTTATTGCCGGCTCGCGCCGACGACAGCCTGAAGCGCGTCATCGACCAGAAGACACTGACGGTCGGCGTGGCGCTCAACCCGCCATGGATCCTCAAGAACGCGGACGGCAAATTCGCGGGCTATGATGTCGACCTGACCAGCGCCCTGGCGTCCGATCTCGGCGTCGACCTGAAGCTGGTCGAAGTGCCGTGGAACGACCTGAAGACGCGTCTGCTCAAGGGCGATTTCGATCTGATCGCCGCGGGCTATGCCAGCACGCCGGAGCGCGCCCGCGAGGTTGTGTTCTCCAATCCGACCGGCACCGCCGACATTCGCATGGTGGCCTCAATCGCCAGCCTCGGCAAAAGGCCGGGAAAGGCGCTGACGGCGCCGGGATATAAGATCGCCGTGCTGTCCAATTCCACCGACGAAGCGGCTGCCAAGGAAGCCTTTCCGAAGGCGAACATCCTGTCCTTCGACAACACGGCCGACGTCTTTGCCGCGATCATCGGCGGCGACGCGCAGGCGATGGTCGCCACCTCGCCGACGCCGCAGATGGCGGCGAGGCTCTACGATGCGAAATTCAGGCTGGTCGGCGGCCCGCTGCTGCGCACGCCGGAGGCATTCGCCCTGCGCCCCGACGACATCCGCCTCGTCCAATACGTCAACAACTGGATCGGCGCGCGCGCCGCCGACGGCACCATCGCCGGTGTTCGCCGTTACTGGTTCGGCGGCTTCAAATGGATGTCGCGCTTCGATACCTCGGCCAAGCCGGATCAGGCCAAGACAGACCAGGCCAAGCCGGAACCAACCAAGCCCAAGCAGTAGGGCTAGGCCACTTTCTCGAGCAATGGCTTCAGGGCCGGATGGATTTCCGGCGAAGCCTGCCTGATCAGCGTCAGCAGCGCGCGTTCGTTGTCGCGCAGCGGCCGCTGTCCGCCGCCGACGCGCTCGGCAAGCCATTCGGCCTCGCTGGCATCGATCGTCTCGGCGCGGCGGGCTAGCGCCTCGTTGGCCCGGTTCCTGGCTTCCCATTCCGCCTCGATATCGCCGGGCGAATGATAGGCTTCGCGGATCGCGGCGAACCCGCCTGAGACCATCCGGCTGAAGAAACCGCCAAGCGTCGGGCCCGCCTCGTCGAGGAAGGTCTCGTGGCGCAACGCCACCTCCCGCGTCGGCGGCTCGTAGCCGGTCGAGCACATGACATAGTTGGCGATCGCCTTGACGAAGAGGTCGTTCCAGGACGGATCGTTGTCGGCCGCCGCGGTCCGGTCGTTGATCCTGAACAGGACCTCCGCCTCAGCCTTGCTGATGGCGATGTTGCCGTCGCCGCCATAGGCGTAGAGGATGCGCCGCAACAGATCGACCTCGGCCTTGGCGACATGGCCGGGAACCAGGCTGCCGCCATGCATCAGCGGACCCTTGCCGTCCATCACCGCATGCGCGACCTGTTCCAGCGCATAGGCCGAGAGCTGGCCGGGCGAGGATTTCGCTTCCTCCAGCACATGAACCAGCAGCTCGAGCTCGGTTTGGCTGTCGACCATGCCGTCGCGCGAGATCGTGCGGACCAGCCAGTCGGCATTCTGCTCGGAGATATAGCCTTCCGGCTTTTCCTGGTGAACGATGTAGTCGGTCACCGCCTCGACGAAGAACGGCGTCCACTCGCCGCATTTGTCGCGCGCCGTCTGGTCGAGCGCGAACAGCGCCTCCGCCTCCCCGCGGCTCACCACGCCGTCCGCGAACACCTCGCGCCGCAGCATCGTCACGTCTTCGGCCGTGATCTTGTTCTTCGAGGTCAGCCCCGCCACCGGAGCGCTCATGATCAATTCGCCCATTTGCCGTCCCTGCCCGTCGCCTTTGCCGGCGTTATCCGTCAGCTTTATCAGCATTGTCTTGAGAAACCGGCAAATGGCGTGGTTAGCGAAGACTTGCCGGTTTGGGCGCTTAAGATGCGTCGAGATTCAGGTCAGGCCGAGCCGAAAGTGGTGGCTTGCGAGAACCGGAGCGGAGCGTACTAAAGTACGTGAGCACCGGAAGCGCAGGAAGCCGCTACTTGCAGGCCGGCCTCACCTGAATATCGGCGCATCTTAAATGTCGCTGGGAGGTGACAAGGTGTCGCCGACGGGCTATGGATGGCGCGTCGAGGGCTCGGGCAACTGAGTCCTACCTGTTTGCGGGAGAGAGCAGCGAAAGCTGTCGCCGAAGGGGAAATCGCCCGAAATCTCTCAGGCAAAAGAACCGTAAACGGGAAAGACAACTCTGGAAAGTCGGGAATCTTCCCGCGCCGAAGGTGTAAGCGCTGCCGACAGAGTTACGGGGCGCAAGTCTCTCAGGCTTCAGACAGAGGGGCACGAACTAGGCCGCCTACGGCGGTCGATTGCGTGCGACTCTGGAGAAGACATGACAGGCGACCACACCAGACATCTGCCCCTTGAGGATTTGCATCAGGCCGCGGGCGCGCGCTTCGGCGCCTTCGCCGGCTGGTCGATGCCGCTCACCTACCCACCCGGCGTGATGAAGGAGCATCTTCACACGCGCGAGCATGCCGGCCTGTTCGACATCTCGCATATGAAGCTGTTCGAGGTCTCCGGTCCGGGGGCCACAGCGTTGTTGAACCGCGCCTGCCCGCTCGACGCCGGCGCGCTGGACATCTCGCAGTCCAAATACACTTTCTTCCTCAACGAGGCGGCAGGCATCATCGACGACCTGATCGTCACGCGCCTGGGCGACGACCGGTTCATGGTGGTGGCCAATGCCGGCAACGCGGTCGAGGACGAGAAGCATCTGCGCGAGATCTCCGCCGACTTCGATGCCAGGGTCGAGCCGCTCGACCGCGTTTTCCTGGCGATCCAGGGTCCGGACGCTTGGGCCGCGCTTGCCAGGGCTGGCATCGAAACCGGCTCGCTGCTCTTCATGCATGGGGTCGAGCCGCGTCAAAACTGGTTCATGAGCCGCTCCGGCTACACCGGCGAGGACGGTTTCGAGATCGGCCTGCCGGAGGCGGATGCCCGCGATCTCGTCGCCAGCCTGCTCAAGGACGAGCGCGGGCAGTGGATTGGCCTTGCCGCGCGCGACAGCCTGCGGCTTGAGGCCGGTCTTTGCCTGCACGGCCAGGACCTGACGCCGGAGATCGACCCGGTAAGCGCCGGACTGATGTGGGCGATACCCAAGGAGATCCGGGCCGCCGGCCATTTCATCGGCGCCGGCGCGCTGCGCTCGATCATCGGGCGCGGGCCGTCGCAGAAACGCGCCGGCTTGAAGCCTGACGGGCGCCAGCCGGTGCGCGCCGGCGCGGCGCTCATCGATGGCGACGGAAATCCGGCCGGCCACGTCACATCGGGCGGTTTCGGCCCTTCGACCGGCCACCCCGTCGCCATGGGCTACGTCGACACCGCGCTGGCCAGGCCCGGCACCAAACTCTTCGCCGACGTCCGTGGGACGAAAATCCCGGTCGACGTCGCGTCCCTGCCCTTCACCCCACACCGCTACCGCAAAGGATGATTTCCAGATGGCAAAGACCTATTTCACCGAAGACCATGAGTGGCTGCGCGTCGAGGGCGGCGTCGCCACTGTCGGCATCACCGACTATGCGCAGGAACAGCTCGGCGATCTCGTCTTCGTCGAGCTGCCGGAAATCGGCCGCAAGCTCGCCAAGGGCGACCCCGCCGTCGTCGTCGAATCCGTAAAGGCGGCATCGGACGTCTACGCGCCGGTCGATGGCGAGATCACCGAAGCCAACGCCTCGCTGTCGGCCGACCCCTCGCTGGTCAATTCGGCCGCGACCGGCGACGGCTGGCTCTGGAAGATGAAGCTCGCCAACGAAAGCCAGCTCGACAGCCTCATGGATGAGGCCGGCTACAAAGCCCATATCGGCTGATATCAGGACATAAAGACATGACCGCAGCGCTTACTCCCTTCTCGGCCCGCCATATCGGTCCGGGTGTCAATGATGTCAGAGCCATGCTTGCCGTGATCGGCGTCCCGTCCGTCGAGACGCTGATCAGCCAGGCGGTGCCGCGGTCGATCCGCCTCGACCTGCCGCTCAACCTGCCCGCTCCAGCGAGCGAAGCAGAAGCGCTGGCCGAATTGTCGGCGATCATGGCGAAGAACACGGTGCTGAAGAGCTTCATCGGCGCCGGCTATCATGGCGTCTTCGTGCCGCCGGTCATCCAGCGCAACCTGTTCGAGAACCCGGCCTGGTACACGGCCTACACGCCCTACCAGGCCGAGATCAGCCAGGGCCGGCTGGAAATGCTGTTCAATTTCCAGACCCTGGTCGCCGAGCTCACCGGCCTGCCGGTGGCGTCGGCCTCTCTCCTCGATGAAGCGACCGCCGTCGCCGAGGCCGTCGGCATCGCGCTGCGCCATCATCGCGACAAGCGCACCAAGGTGGCGCTCGCCGGCACGCCGCATCCGCAGACGCTGGACGTCGTGCGCACCCGCGCCGAGCCGCTCGGCATCGAGGTCGACGGCGAGACGATCGACAACAACACCGCCGCCCTGCTCGTCTCCTGGCCGGATACCTTCGGCGTCTATGGCGACCACAAGGCGGCGATTGAAAAGGCCCGCGCTACAGGCGCACTGGTCGTCTTCATTGCCGACCCGCTGGCGCTGACGCTGGCTGACGCGCCGGCGAAGCTCGGCGCCGACATCGCCGTCGGCCCCATGCAGCGCTTCGGCGTGCCGATGGGATTTGGCGGTCCGCACGCCGCCTATTGCGCCGTTTCCGACAAATTGACCCGCCTGATGCCTGGCCGCCTCGTCGGTCAGTCTACCGATACCAAGGGCCGCCCGGGCTACCGGCTGGCGCTGCAGACGCGCGAGCAGCACATCCGCCGCGACAAGGCCACCTCCAACATCTGCACCGCGCAGGCGCTGCTCGCCAACATGGCGACGGCCTATGCGATCTGGCACGGCCCCGCCGGCCTGCAGGCGATTGCCGGGCAGATCCATGGGTTGGCCGGCCGCCTCGCCTCGGGTCTCAAGGCCGCCGGCGTATCGGTGCTTGGCACGAGCCGCTTCGACACGGTCACCGCCGAAGTGAAGGGCAAGGCAGCGGCAATTGCCGCCGCCGCCGAGAAGACCGGCCGGCTGTTGCGCCTCATCGATGCCGACCGCGTCAGCGTCGCCTTCGACGAGACCTCCACGGAAGCCGATCTCGAGGCGATCGCCGCTCTGTTCGGGGCCAAGCCCGGCGCGGCGGGAGACAGCTCCATGCCGGGCAAGCCGCGCGGCAAGGAATTCCTGACCCAGCCGGTCTTCCACGACAACCATTCCGAAACCGAGATGATGCGCTTCCTGCGCCGGCTGGCCGATAAGGACCTGGCGCTCGACCGCACCATGATCCCGCTCGGATCTTGCACCATGAAGCTCAACGCCGCCGCCGAGATGATGCCGGTAAGCTGGCCGAGCGTCGCCAATCTGCACCCCTTCGCGCCGGCCGGCCATTCCGAGGGCTATCGCAAGATGGCCGACGACCTGGAAGCCTGGTTGTCGGAAATCACCGGGTTCGACGCTGTCAGCCTGCAGCCCAATGCCGGCAGCCAGGGCGAATATGCCGGCCTGCTCGCCATCCGCGCCTATCACCGCGCTCGCGGCGAAGGCCACCGCACCATTTGCCTGATCCCGTCCTCCGCCCATGGCACCAACCCGGCAAGCGCTGCGATGGCGGGCATGAACGTCGTCGTCGTGCGCTGCCTGGATGACGGCAATATCGACATGGACGACCTGCGCGCCAAGGCCAACGAGCATTCCAAGAACCTTGCCGCGCTGATGTTCACCTACCCCTCGACGCATGGCGTCTACGAGGAAGGCGCGCGTCATCTCTGCGCGCTGATCCACGAGCATGGCGGCCAGGTCTATTTCGACGGCGCCAATCTCAACGCGCTCGTCGGCCTCGCCCGCCCCGGCGACATCGGCGCCGACGTCTGCCACATGAACCTGCACAAGACCTTCTGCATTCCGCATGGCGGCGGCGGCCCGGGCGTCGGCCCGATCGGCGTCAGGGCGCATCTGAAACCCTATCTGCCGGGCCATGTCACCGAAGGCTCGGCGCATGCCGTTGCCGCCGCCCCCTTCGGCAGCGCGTCCATCCTGCCGATCACGTGGATGTACATCCGCATGATGGGTGGCTCCGGCCTGAAGCAGGCGACCGAGACGGCGATCGTTTCGGCCAACTATGTGGCGACCCGGCTCGCGCCGCACTACCCGCTGCTCTACAAGGGCCGGAGCGACCGCATCGCGCATGAGTGCATCCTCGACACGCGCGTGCTCAAGGACAGCGCCGGCATCAGCGTCGACGACATCGCCAAGCGCCTGATCGACTACGGTTTCCACGCGCCGACCATGTCGTTCCCGGTCGCCGGCACGCTGATGGTGGAACCGACCGAGTCCGAGCCCAAGGGTGAGCTCGACCGGTTCTGCGAGGCGATGATCGCCATCGCCGGCGAAGCGGCGAAAGTGGCGAAGGGCGAATGGCCATCCGGCGACAACCCGCTGGTCAACGCCCCGCACACCGCGGCGGAAGCGCTTGCCGGTGAGTGGAAACATCCCTACTCGCGGCTGGAGGCGGCCTATCCGGCGGGCGACGCCGATCTGGCGGCGAAATACTGGCCGCCGGTCTCGCGCATCGACAACGTCGCCGGCGACCGCAACCTTGTCTGCTCCTGCCCGCCGCTGTCGGAATATCTCGGCGCCGCGGAGTAGCGTTTGCTCAGGCAGTCTTCAGGGCCGGTCCGGCATCGGGCTGGTCCGCTTCGACCCGAGCGATGACGCGGTTGCGTCCGGCACGCTTGGCCGCGTAAAGCGCGGCGTCCGCTTGCGCCAGCACCTCGTCGAGGGGGCGGCCCGCGGCCGAGCCGAATCCCATGCCGCCGCTGACGCTGTTGCGCAACGGGCCGCGATGGGTCGGAACGACCTCGGTGCCGAACGCGACGCCGATCCGGCTTGCCATGTCATGCGCCTTTTCCGGCGTCACGCGCGTCATGACGAGCGCGAATTCCTCGCCGCCCAGCCGAAAGGCGTCGACCCCTGCCCTGCCGTATTTCTTGATCACCGCCGCGAAGCGGCAAAGGACCTGGTCGCCGACGGGATGGCCGAAAACGTCGTTGGTCATCTTGAAATGGTCGAGATCGAACATGGCGATCGCCATGAATGGACCGAAGCGGCGGTCGCCATAGAGCTCGTTGAGCGCCCTGCGGTTCATCAGGCCAGTCAGCGGATCGGTCATGGTTTCAGCCTTGAGCTCGATCTGCGCCTGCAGATGGTGCAGCGAAAGCGTCAGCGCGCCGAGGCCCGTCATGCAGGCGACCGCGACGACGGAGTTCAGCCGCTCCGCCCAATTGTCGGGCGCAGCACCCAGCACCCACTGCCCTTGCGCCAGCAACGCCAGGCCGCACAACGCGAAGGACAAGCCGCAAGCGCCGCTGAGGAATGAAACGACGAGCAGGATCCGGCGGTTGTGATCCCCCTTCATCCAGAACATCGCTCCGATCGCCGCGAGCAACGCCGTCACGGCCGCATAGGTGATCTGGAAGCCGATGCCGTCGAAGCCGAGATAGGTGACCAGCGCGCAGGCCGCCATCGCGGCCAGCGCCGGCACGATGGCGCAGCGGTAGTCGCGGACACCGAGATACTGCATGGCCGACAGGCAGATGATCAGGAAACCCAGGGTCAGCAGCGCCAACACCGCCTGGCACAGCCAGGGATCGGGATCCTTGGTGTAGCGCCAGAACGCGACGACATGGGCGACGAGCACGAGGATGCCGCAGGCGACCGTGAGCACGAAGCGCGCCCGCGGCGTGGTCAGCCAGATCGCAAACATGGTGATGCTGAGGCAGGTGCCCGACAGCGCCGCCGCGAGCAGGAGCGAACTGAAATCCAACATCCCTGAAGAACTGCCTCTAGCGTCTAGCCGGTGCCCGTCCCCCTCAATGTAGGTTGGCGGCAGCTGGCGCAAACCGTTTTCGGCCGATGCCCAACGCTACTTCGACACAGGGTTTACAAAGCGTCGACATGTGAGGCGAAATCCCGTGACAATACACGGAATACGCGAACCACCGAAAGGATCAGCCCTTGTCGAGCAGCGCCAGATTGGCATTGACCACCGTCTGGTCGGCCATGCCGGCCTTGGCTTCGAGCAGCAGCGTGCGCGCTTTTTTCTTGTTGCCGCGCAAGAGCTGCGAATAACCCATGTTGTTGACGATCTGCGGCTTGCGCCCCGCGACCTTCAACAACTGCGCATAGGCGCGGTCGGCGAAGTCGAAGCGGCCAAGCTCGTCATAGGATGCGGCAAGCCCCATCCAGGCCTCGGCATTGTCGGATTTGAGTTCGACCGCCTTGCGGAAATGCTGTTCGGCCAGGCCGAAATTCGCCTCGCGGAACTGCGCCTTGCCTTCGACGAGGTCGTTGGCGCTGACATCCTTGGCCACCGGCTGGATCGCCGTGGTCTTGGTCGTGTCGACGTTGTTGTTCGTCGTACAGCCGGTGATCATCAAGACGGCCGCCAACGCCGCCGCTGCCCTGGGAAGTCTCTGACGCATGCCCCTGCCCCATCGCCCGATTTGCCGGGTCGTTCTTCAGGAAAAACAATACAGAGGAGCGATTAAGCTTCGGTGCCGAAATGCAGCTAAAATTCGGTTGCGCGCCAAGGATGCGTTAACCAGCGTCCCGCGACCGTCGAGGTGTGTTGGGATTCAGGTCAGGCTGGCCTCACCTGAATATCGACACACCTCAATGAGGGGCTGTCAGCTTCACGATGATCGGTATGATGGCGATCATCAGCACCACCGGCAGGATGCAGACCGTCACCGGGACCGACATCTTGGCCGGCAGGGCATGCGCCTTCTCCTCGGCCAGCGACATGCGCTTGTGCCGCATCTCGTCGGAAAAGACGCGCAGTGAGCCCGACAGGCTGGTGCCGAGTTCCTTGGACTGCTGCAAGAGTGTGGCGAAGGAGCGAACCTCGTCGAGGCTGAGGCGGTCGGCAAGCGCCTTCAGCGCGTCGTCGAGGCTGCGCCCGGCCCGCAACTCCAGCGACACCAGGATCAGGTTCTGGCTGAGCGACGGATAGGTCCTGGCTAGCTCCTTCGAGACCCGCTCGATGCCGGCCTCCATGCTCATGCCGGCATCGGAGCAGACGATCATCAAATCCATGAAATCGGGAAAGCCGTTGCGGTATTCGCGCATCTTTTCCCGAACCTTCTGCGTCAGCACAAGGCCCGGCAGGAAATAGCCGCCGGCGCCCGACAGGATGATGAAGGTCCAGCGGCTGGTCATGGTCGACTCGGCACTTGCCGCCCAATGGTTGATCAGGAATGCGCCGAGCGCCGCGCCGACCAGGGTGGTGAAACGGATCAGGAAGAACATGCCGACGGCGCGCGGCTCCATATAGCCGGCCTGGATCAGCTTCAAGCGCAGCCGCGCGACGTTTTCCGGGTCGCTCTTGGCGTAGAACTCCTGCGCCCGTTTCACCGCCTTCTCGCGCACGGCATTGGTGCTCTTCTTGGGCGCGGGCTCCGCCCGCTCTGCCGGCTGCAATATCTCGACCTTCAGCCGGCGCTTGACTTCGCCGCGACCGCCCTTGGCGAGCACCAGCGGCCAGGCAACGGCGCCGCCGCCCAGCACGAGAAGCAGCACCGCAACCGGCACCAGCGAGGTGGGCGCGAGCGAGGCGAGGAAGCGGATGACGTCTTCCATCTCAGAACCTGAAATTCGACATCTTGAACATGATGGCGTTGCCGAGCAGCAGCCAGGCGATGGAGCCGCCCAGCATGTACCAGGTCTTCGGCACGTCCCAGACATCCTGATAGAACTGCGGCATCAGCACCATGATGGCGGTGAACAAAAGCACCGGCACTGCGGTCAGGATGTAGGCCGACATGCGCCCTTCCGTCGAAATGGCGCGCACCTTGCGGCGCAGCTTGCCGCGGTCGCGGATCGTCGCCGACAGGCCGTCGAGGATCTCGCGCAGATTGCCGCCCGAACTGCTCTGGATCGACACCGCAGTGACGAACAGCGGCAGGTCCTCATGCCCCACCCGGTCGAAAAGATTGTTCAGCGCCGAGACCAGGTCGGAGCCATAGGTCACCTCGTCGGCGACGACGCCGAACTCGGTGCCGA
The DNA here is from genome assembly GCF_006440735.1 of Mesorhizobium sp. B2-7-1. Lineage (GTDB taxonomy): Bacteria > Pseudomonadota > Alphaproteobacteria > Rhizobiales > Rhizobiaceae > Mesorhizobium. Next base: position 13,103 of record NZ_VFUA01000083.1, read on the forward strand.
TCGGATCGGCCATTTCGCGCGCCACCATGGCAATCGCCACCGGCACCGGATGGCCGGCCTTCAGGCCGCGCGTGATCAGCTCCAGCGCCTCCGGCAGTTGCATCCCGAAACGCTTGTGCCGGCGCTTGCGCATGAAGCGCATGACCATCACCGGCAAGACCGGCAGCAGCACGACGAGCAGGATGAGGCCGAACAGGAGCGGCAGGCCCTTCCAGATGCCTAAAAGCGCCAGTGCCGCGGCCACGCCCGAGGTGATCATCAGGAACTTCGGCAGCGGCGTGGTCATGCCGGACTGCGTGCGCAGGGCGTGGAAGCGGTCGAGGGAAAAGATGGAGCCGCGACCGTCGATCCCGCGCTCCTTGCGCAGTTGGATCAGCACCTGCTCCTGGCTGATCTTGTTTTCCGCGAGCTTCATGCGGCGGTTGATGGCCGTGCGCTTGTCGCTGCGCCCGGCATAAAGCAAATAAAGGCCCTCGGCGATCATGATGCCGGTGAGCGCCGCTGCGGCGTAAACGACATAGACCGGGCTGAATCCCTCGAACACCGGTCTAGTCCTGCGGCCGGCCGGGCTCGAAATACTTGCCCGGGAATTCGATGCCCATGTTGCGCAGGTCTTCGAGGAAACGCGGGCGGATGCCGGTCGCTTCGAAATGGCCGAGGATCTTGCCGTCCGCCTCCATGCCGGTGCGCACGAAGCGGAAGATCTCCTGCATCTGGATGACGTCGCCTTCCATGCCGGTCACTTCGGCGACGCTGGTCACCTTGCGCTTGCCGTCGGAAAGGCGCGTCAGCTGGACTATGATGTCGATAGCGCTGGAGATCTGGCTGCGGATCGACTGCACGGTCATCGGCATGCCGGTCATGCCAAGCATCTGCTCCAGACGCGAGATGGCGTCACGCGGCGTGTTGGCATGGATGGTGGCCATCGAGCCTTCATGGCCGGTGTTCATCGCCTGCAGCATGTCGAAGGCTTCCTCGCCGCGGCACTCGCCGAGGATGACGCGATCGGGCCGCATGCGCAGCGCGTTCTTGACCAGGTCGCGCTGCTTCAATTCGCCATGGCCCTCGATGTTGGCCGGGCGCGTTTCCATGCGCGCGACATGCGGCTGCTGCAATTGCAGCTCGGCCGCGTCCTCGATGGTGATCAGGCGCTCGTCTTCCGGAATGAAGGCCGACAAAGCGTTGAGCATCGTCGTCTTGCCGGTGCCGGTGCCGCCTGAGATGATCGTGGTCTTGCGGGCATGTACCGCCGCCGCCAGCACTTCGGCCATGTTCTGGGTGATGGCGCCGAATTCGACCAGCTTGTGCAAGCCGAGCTTGTTCTTGGAGAATTTGCGGATCGACACCAGCGGCCCGTCGACGCCGACCGGGCGGATCGCCGCGTTGAAGCGCGAACCGTCGAGCATGCGGGCGTCGACCATCGGCTGCGATTCATCGACGCGACGGCCGACCGCCGCGACAATTTTATTAATGATTCGAAGCAGATGCGCCTCATCCTTGAACGGAATGTGGACCTGCTGCAGCTTGCCGCGCCTTTCGACGAAGCAGTTCTCATGGCCGTTGATCAGGATATCGTTGATCTCGGGGTCCTTGAGCAGCGGCTCGAGCGGGCCGAGGCCGACCATTTCGTCGACGATATCGTCGACCAGCGAGTCGAGCTCGGCGATGTTGATCGCCATCCGCTCCTCGCGCGTCTTTTCCGAAACGAATTCATGCACCTGCCGGCGCATTTCATCCCGGGGCAGCCGCTCAAGCGCCACGAGGTTGATTTCTTCGAGTAGCATGCGATGGATGCGCACGCGTGCGTCCAGCACCTTGTTGGCGTTTTTTGCAGGCGCTGCTTCAGGCCGCGGCGGCGCCGGCTTGCGGGTCGTCGGGATGACGACAGCATTGTGCGCGACGGGCGCGGGTTCCGGCGCCCGCTGCGGACGGACGTCGCGGCTCTGCAGGTTGGAAAAGCGACTGTTCATCCTGCCTTCCTCTTCAGCAAGCCCTTGCCCAGGCCGAACAGCGACTTCGACTTGACCGCCGTCTGGACGGCCTCCTCCGGCAGGATGATCTTCTTCAGGTCGTTGACGACATTGGCGTTGGGGTCGATGGCGTGCAGCGGCACGCCGCGGTCGACGGCCTCGCGCACCAGCCGGTAATTGTTGGAGATGCCGCCGACGAAATGCTCGCCGAGTATCTCCTGAACGTCGGCCTGCTTGATGCCGCTGTCGAACATCTTCTGCTCGAAGCGATTGACGATGACGTTGGGCTTTACTTCCTTGCCGGCTGTCTCATAGACTGCCTGGATGAGACGCTGCGTATGACGCAGGCAGGGCACCGTCATCTCGGCGACGATATAGAGCTTGTTCGACCCAAGCAGCACCGTCTCGGTCCAGGGGAACCAGGTGCGCGGCATGTCGATGACGACGTTGTCGAAATAAGCCGCGACGAGATCGAGCATGCGCACCACGACATCGGTCTTGAACGAGCGCATGTCCGAAGGGCGCGTGGGAGCGGCAAGCACGCACAGCCCACTCGCATGCTTGGACAGCATCACGTCGAGCAACTGCCGGTCGAGGCGCTCCGGCTGGTTCTCGATTTCGGTGATGTCGAAGCGCGGTTCGAGGTCGAGATACTCGGCGCAGGCGCCCTGCTGGAAATTGAGGTCTACGACGCAGGTCGATGCGCCGCGCGTCACCGAATGATGCAGCTGGAAAGCCGTCTGCAGGGCCAGCGTGGTGGTGCCGACGCCGCCGGCGGCCGGCATGAAGGTATAGATATGCGATTCGGTGTTCTCTTCCCGCCCCGGCCCCTGCAGCGCACGGATGACGGAACGCACGAGGTCGGCCGTGGTGATCGGCTTGACCAGGAAATCGGCGACCTTGAGCTGCACCAGGATGCGCACCGCCGCGGCGTTGAATTCCTGGGTCACGACGACCACCGGAACGCTGCCTTCCAGACGCCGCATGACGCGCTGCAGCGACTCGATCTCCTCGAGCTTGGCCGCGTCCATGTCGACGATGACCGTGCCGAAGTCTGTCTCGAGGATCTCGCCGCGCAGCTCGTTGACGCTCTTTTCCAGCGTCAGAAGCTCGATGACCTCGGAGGCCGCGAAAGCCGTACGCGTGTCTTGCAAAAATGTCCTGTCCGTCGAAACGAGCAGGATCTTCTTTGTCTTGCTGCCAGATGCCATCGGCGTCAGCCCATCAGTCCGATGTCGTTGATGATGATGATGTCGTCGATGACGACCCGGAGCCGGCTTTCGCGCCGACGGCAGTGCTCCCGGAACCCGGACGCTGGGCCGGCACCAGGAGCTTTGTGTTCTGGACGCCATACTTCCATGGATCGACCATCTGCATGGCGGTGTTGGACGCCTGCGCGTTGCCGGCAGCCAGCGTCACCCCTTCCGCGCGCATGTAGTCGTCGCTGGTGCAACCGCTGGCGAAACCGGCCAGGAGCAGAGCAATGCAAGAAAGGCTGCGCATGGCCTTAGTCCTTCGGCAGGTCGAGGAAGTGGCCGGACGTGGCGGCAGCCACCGGGCGGGCGGCGCTGCCGTCCGCCAGTGCCACCGGGCGCTTCGGCGCCGAAGCGTCCACTTCGTCCGTGTTGTTCAGAAAGTAATCGGCGGGACTTGCCGGCTGGGTGCCATCGGTCGGCTCGACCATCTTCTTCGAGGGATCGACCGGCTTGACCAGGTAAGGCGTGACGATGATGACCAGATCGGTCTCGCGCCGCTGATAGGATTTCGACGAGAACAGCGGACCGAGCACCGGCAGCTTGCCGATCCCCGGCACCCGTGATGTCGTGATGTCGTTCTGCGACTGCAGAAGGCCGGCGATCATGAAGCTCTGGCCGTTCTTGAGGTCGACCGATGTCCTGGCGCGGCGCACGATGAAGGCCGGAATGGAAATGCCGCTGCTGACCTGGATCGAAGCGGACGGGTCGATCGAGGACACTTCCGGCGCGATGTCGAGGCTCACCAGCCCGTCCTTCAGCACCGTCGGGGTGAAATCCAGGCCGACGCCGTATTTCTTGTAGGTGACGCTGATCTTGCCATTGTCTTCGGAAACCGGGATCGGGAACTCGCCGCCGGCAAGGAAGCTCGCCGTCTGGCCCGAACGCGCGATCAGGTTCGGCTCCGCCAGCCGCCGCGCCAGACCGCGTTCCTCCAGCGCCTTGATGGCGATGTCGATCGAAACGCCGTTCGACAAGAGGCTGCCGATGATCTCACCGGTTCCGGCCCCCGTCACGCTTCCCCCATCCGGGTTCAGCACGACTTTGCGGTTGCCTATGCCATAGGCGAAATTGGCGCTGTATTTAGCGCCGAGGTCCTGACCGGCCTGACGGTTGATCTCGACGAAGCGGACGTTGAGCTGCACCTGCTGCGAGGACGAGATGTTGACCGAGTTGATGACTTCCTCGTTGCCGGAAAAGCGCGACGCGATCTTGCTGGCCTTGTCGGCGGCGACCGCGTCGTCGGCCTCGCCCGACAGCACCACGCGGCCGTTCGCTGAACCGACCTTGATCTTGGCGTCGGGCACGCTGGCGCGGATGGTGCTGGCCAACTGGTCGGTATCCAGCGTCACCTCGATGTCGATGGTGCCGACAAGCTGCTTGTTCTGGTCGAAGAGCGCGATGCCTGTGGTGCCCAGATTGTTGCCGAGCACATAGAATGACTTGTCGGTCAGCGGATTGACGTTGGCGATCTCCGGATCGCCGATGACGATCTGGTAGAAGGCGGCGCTCGTCATGATCGTCTTCGGCTTGCCCTTGGCGACCTTGATCGAAGCGTTCTTGTTCGCCGAGACATAGACGACGTCATTGTCCGCCCTTGCCGGCGCGGCGACGCCAAGCATTGCCGCCGCCAGCGCGATCGCGCCGAGAAGGCGCCATCCCCCGGTCGTCCGAAATACATCAAACCCGAACATCTTGCCCCGTCCCCGCCGGTCCCCACCGGCTATTGCTGCAGTTCCTGCGGCGGTTCCCGTGAAGGAACCTTGTATTCCTCGACCTTATCGCCGCGCGTCACGATCACCGTCTTGAATTTCGGCTCGTCCTGGTCCTTCGTCACCGCATTGACGAGCGAGGCGGCGCTCGCTTGCGTGCTTGCGGCAACCGAACCGCCGAAGGACGAGATGGTCGTGAGCTCGCTTTTGCTGGCGCTGGCGTCGGCTGCGGAACGCAAGGACAGTGACAAGGTGCCGACGGTGCGGGCGAGCGCCACTTTCTGCGCCCCTTCGTTGGTCACCTCGATGGTCACGGAATTGGCGATCTGCGGCTCGGTCTTGCGTTCGTCGGCGCCCTGCCCGACCGAAAGCACCTTGGCGTCGGAGACGACGACCTCTGAGGTCACCGTCGAGCCGGCTGCTCCCTGCGCATTCTTGGACACTTCCTGGATGTCTCCGGCGTCACGCGTCAAAACGACGTCGACGCGGTCTCCCGGCGTGATGAAGCCGCCGACGCCGGCGATCTCGTCGGTGCGGATGGTGACGGCCCGCATTCCCGGCGACAGCATGTTGGAAAGGGTGGCGCGGCCGTTCGGTCCCGACAGCTTGGCGAGCAGCACCGGTTCGTTGACCTCGATCGGCGACAGCACGACCCGGCTGCCGTCCGCGAGCAGCTTGTCGATGGTCGGAAAAGCGCCCTGCGGCAGGGAATCCTGCGGCCACGGGATCTCGGCGAGTTGCGCCCGCCCAAGCTCCATGCCGTAGCGCAGCGGCGCTTGAGCCACCACGATGGTCTTGAACTCGACCTTGGGCTGCTGCGGGGCTTCGACCGTGACGACCTTGACCTCGGGCTGAGCCTTCGCCTGGCTCTTGACCCAGAAATCCGCCGCAAAGATCGAGATCGCGCCGAAGACGGCGGCGATGCCGATCATGGTTATGGCCCTGCCCCTCACAACGAAACCCCTGACGCCCGTGGTCTTTTGTTAGTTAGGCCTCACGTTAGGCGTCATTGTTAAAGAATCAGGAATCCCACCACCCGCCGATCGCCCTATTTCGGCCGGCTTGGTTATCGAATGGTTTTGGAATAAGAGACAGTTTGATCCCTGAACGGAACAGGAACTCGTTCGCCCGCCAAAAGCGTGGCAGTATCGAGACGTGATTCGCATTACCGGACGCTAGGCCCAGCATGGACGACAGCAACGACCTCTTCGGCAAGATGGAAAAACCGGCGCAGCCGGTGCGCGCGCCCTCGCGGCCCGCCGATCCGCTGGTGCAGGCCGCGAAGCGTTCGACCGCCGCCCGCGACGGCAGCGAAAGCTACAGCGCCGCCGACATCGAGGTGCTGGAAGGGCTGGAGCCGGTGCGGCGCCGTCCGGGCATGTATATCGGCGGCACCGACGACAAGGCGATGCATCACCTGTTCGCCGAGGTCATCGACAATTCGATGGACGAAGCTGTGGCCGGCCACGCCACCTTCATCGACGTCGAGCTTTCCGCCGACGGTTTCCTGACCGTCACCGACAATGGTCGCGGCATCCCGGTCGATCCGCATCCGAAATTCAAGAAGCCGGCACTCGAAGTCATCATGACGACGCTGCATTCGGGCGGCAAGTTCGACTCCAAGGTCTATGAGACCTCCGGCGGCCTGCATGGCGTCGGCGTCTCGGTCGTAAACGCGCTGTCCGACCATCTCGAGGTCGAGGTCGCGCGGGGGCGCCAACTTTACCGCCAAAGATTCTCCCGCGGCGTCCCGGTCAGCGGTCTCGAGCATCTCGGCGAGGTCCACAACCGCCGCGGCACAAGGACCCGCTTCCATCCCGACGAGCAGATTTTCGGCAAGGGCGCCGCCTTCGAACCGGCGCGGCTTTACCGCATGACGCGCTCGAAGGCCTATCTGTTCGGCGGCGTCGAGATCCGCTGGACCTGCGATCCGTCGCTGATCAAGGACAAGGACCAGACGCCGGCCAAGGCCGAGTTCCATTTCCCCGGCGGCCTCAAGGATTATCTCAAGGCGTCGCTCGGCGACGAATTCCAGGTCACGCGCGAGGTCTTCGCCGGCAAGAGCGACAAGCAGGGCGGCCACGGTTCGCTCGAATGGGCGGTGACCTGGTTCGGCGGCGACGGTTTCCTCAACTCCTACTGCAACACCATTCCGACCCCTGAAGGCGGCACGCATGAGGCCGGGTTCCGTAACGTGCTGGCGCGTGGATTGCGCGCCTATGCCGACCTCATCGGCAACAAGCGCGCCTCGATCATCACCACCGAGGACGTGATGATCTCGGCCGCGGGCATGCTGTCCGTGTTCATTCGCGAGCCGGAATTCGTCGGCCAGACCAAGGACAGGCTGGCGACGATCGAGGCGATGCGCATCGTCGAAAACGCCATCCGCGACCCGTTCGACCATTGGCTGGCCGACAATCCGCAGGAAGCCTCGAAGCTTCTCGAATGGGTCATCGCGCGCGCCGATGAGCGCGTGCGGCGCCGCCAGGAAAAGGAAGTCTCGCGCAAGAGCGCGGTGCGCAAGCTACGCCTTCCGGGCAAGCTCGCCGATTGCACGCAGAACGCCGCCGCCGGCGCCGAGATCTTCATTGTCGAGGGCGACTCGGCCGGCGGCTCGGCCAAGCAGGCGCGCGACCGCGCCAGCCAGGCGGTTCTGCCGCTGCGCGGCAAGATCCTCAACGTCGCCTCCGCCGGCAACGACAAGCTTGCCGCCAACCAGCAGATTTCCGACCTGACCCAGGCGCTCGGCTGCGGCACGCGCTCGAGATACCGCGACGAGGACCTGCGCTACGACCGCGTGATCATCATGACCGACGCCGACGTCGACGGCGCGCATATCGCTTCGCTGTTGATCACCTTCTTCTACCAGGAGATGCCGAACCTGATCCGCGGCGGCCATCTCTACATGGCCGTGCCGCCGCTCTATTCGATCCGGCAGGGCGGCAAGGTCGGCTATGCCCGCGACGACGCGCACAAGGACGAATTGCTGCGCACCGAGTTCACCGGACGCGGCAAAGTCGAGATCGGCCGCTTCAAGGGCCTGGGCGAGATGATGGCCTCGCAGCTCAAGGAGACCACGATGGATCCGAGGAAGCGCACGCTTCTGAGGGTCGACGTGATCGACGCCGAGCAGGCCACCAAGGATGCCGTCGACGCGCTGATGGGCACCAAGCCCGAGGCGCGCTTCCGCTTCATCCAGGAGCGCGCCGAATTCGCCGAGGCGGACGTGCTGGATATCTGATCGCCTGCTGGTCCATAACAATCTCCGGCACGGAGAACCGATGTGACCTGGACGCGGTTGAACGAGCTTGTCGAGACGACGCTAAGCGGTCTGACGCAGCCGACCCGTTCGGACTGGATTTTTGCCCTGCGCACGGTTTCGGCCGGTCTGATCGCGCTGCTTGCCGCCTACGCGCTGAAGCTCGACCATCCGCAATGGGCGATGATGACGGTCTTCATCGTCGCGCAGCCGGTTGCCGGCATGGTGCTGGCAAAAGGCTTCTACCGGCTGCTCGGCACGTTGGCCGGCGGCCTGGCGGCGGTCGGCATCACATCGCTGTTCGGCGCCAATCCCTGGCTGTTGGTGAGCGTGCTGGCGCTCTGGATCGGCGTCTGCACGCTGGTTTCGTCGCTGCTGCGCAACCCGGAAGCCTATGGCGCCGCGCTTGCCGGCTACACCGCGATGATCATCAGCCTGCCGGCCCTCGGACAGCCGCATATCGTCATCGACCTGGCGATCGCGCGCTGCGCCGAGATCGTGCTCGGCATCGTCTGCGCCGGCGTCACCAGCCGGCTGATCCTGCCGAAGCTCGCGGCCGACGCCATCATCTCCAGGCTGAAGCGCAGCATCCTCGACCTCGCCGAATATGCGTCCGGCGCTTTTTCCGGTGGCGATCCGGCAAGCCTTGCCGCGCTCCAGCGCAAGCTGATCACCGATGCCCAGACGCTCGCCGAGATGCGCACCTATGCGCGACTGGAGGCGCCGAGCTTCGCCACCCGCGCGCATCCGGTGCGGCGCACGATCGGCCAGCTGCTGTGGGCGCTTTCAGCGGCGCGCGCGCTGCATAGCCACCGCGCGCCGAGGAATGCGGCGCTCATCCCGATGCGCCGCGAGTTGAAAGCCTTCGTCGGCGAGTTGGCGGCGACGCCCGGCGCGCTCGAAGACACGGCCCCCTGGGTCGCCCGGCTCGACGCGATCGCCGGCAAGGCCAGGGAGATGCCCGACCTGCCCAAAGATACCAACCCAAACGATGCCGGCCCCAACGATACCGGTGAAGACAAGGTCGGCACCATCACCCGCCTGACCATTGCCGGCGATTTCGCCGAGGCGCTGAAGCAGGTGATGCGCGGGCTTGACGCGCTTCGCTCGCCCGCCTCCCGGAAATCGAGCGATCGAGGCCAGCCGGCGCTGGTCGTCCACCGCGACTACCAGGCCGCATGGCGAAACGCCGTGCGCGCCACGCTCGCGACATTGCTCGTGGCGATCTTCTGGCTGACGACCAAATGGTCGGAGGCCGCGGGCACCGTCATCCTCGTCGCCGTCGTCTCCAGCCTGTTCGCGGCGCGTCCGGATCCGGTGCAGTCCGCCTGGGGTTTCTTCACCGGGACGCTGATCGCGCTGCCCTTCGCATTCCTCGTCGGCCAGGTCGCGCTGCCGGCGCTGCCCGGCTTCGGCTGGTTCACGCTCTTTGTCGTGCCGATCCTGGTGCCGGCGGCGCTCGGCATGGCCAATCCGCGCCATGTCGGCGTCGCCACCGCCTTCGCCATCAACTTCCTCGCCTTCCTCAGCCCGCATCAGCAGATGGTCTACGATCCAGGGGCGTTCTTCGCCGGCTCGGCGTCGATCCTGGTCGGCATCCTGATTGCCATCGGCGTCTTCATCGTCGTGCTGCCTGCCGATCCCCGGGTCACCGTGGAGCGCATCTCGCAGGCGATGCGCGAGGATCTCGCGCGGCTTTGCCTGCATGAACGGGTACCCCGGCGCTCGGCCTTCGAAAGCCTCGCCTATGACCGGATCAACCAGTTGATGCCGCAGGTGCAGCGGACGGGCCGCAAGGGCGACCCCGTCCTTGGCGGAAGCATCGCCGCCGTCACCGTAGGGCTGGAGGTGCTGCGGCTGCGCCACGCGCAACTGAACTCTGCCGTCCCGCACGAGACAGTCGAGTCTATCGGCAATTTCCTGCGCGGCCTGGCGCGCGAATTGCTGTTTAGACGGCCGGAAGAGCCGCAGACCGCGACCGTCGCGGTGGCGAGGCGATATGCGGCCAACATCGCCCAACGCAGCGATCGGCTCGAAATGCTGCAGGTCGCCGCCTCGCTGCGCATCATCGCCGCGGCGATGGAAGACTATCCGGATTTCTTTGCGAAGGGTCGTGCTTGAACAATTCGGGGCGTGCCGCGTTTCAGGTCGAACCGTTTCAGGAACGGTTCCTTGTTGGACAGGTCGATACTTTTTAGGGTGGACACATGGCGCTCAAACGGATGGACAACATCGGAATCGTCGTCGAGGACCTCGACGCGACGATCGATTTCTTTCGCGAGCTCGGCCTCGAGCTCGAGGGGCGGGCCACGATCGAAGGAGAATGGGCCGGACGTGTCACGGGACTTGGCGATCAGCACGTCGAGATCGCCATGATGCGCACGCCGGACGGCCACAGCCGGCTCGAGTTGTCCCGCTTCCTCAGGCCGACTGTCGTCGCGGATCACCGCAACGCCCCGGTGAATGCCCTGGGCTACCTCCGTGCCATGTTCACCGTGGACGATGTCGACGACACGCTTGAGAGGCTCCGCAAACGCGGCGCCGAGCTCGTCGGCGAAGTGGTCCAGTACAAAGACGCGTATCGGCTCTGCTACATCCGCGGGCCTGGAGGGCTTCTCATCGGGCTCGCCCAAGAACTCGGCTGAGACCTGAGTAAGACTTGCTTTAGGCCGCGGCGATGGCCAGCGCATGTCCGCGCGCGTTCTCGCGCAAGGCGTCGAGATGGATCGACTTCACCAGCCCCGCAAGATCGCCCTCGGCCGATTGGCCGCCGAGTTCCTTCAGCATCAGCCAACTCACTTCCTGCACGCCGGCGACACGCCGGCCATTGGCCACCTCACGCCAGATTTTCAGCGCGCGCAGGATGATGCCATGCGTCGCCGGCGCAAATCCGGCGCTGCGGAACAGCGCCTGCAGCGCCACGTCGTGCCCGCCAGCGAGAAGCGCGGTCACACGCTGCTCGGACTGCTGAGCCAAAGCCACCAGCGCGGAGCCGAAGAAATCGACCTTGCCATGCGCGATGGTGCGGATGATGAAGCTTGCGGTAAGGTCGCCGCGCAACCTCAGATGCTCGATCAACGCCGCATGCTCTTCCATGCGCGTTCCCTCGATCAGCGTGACCGAGGCCTTCACGCAGGCGTCGCGCATCACGCGGTCGGCGCGCGCCGCCCCCATCATCGCCAGCACCAGCGGCGAACCTTTCAGGGTCTCGCCGAGTTTGACCAAAAGCATGTGCCGGCAATCGGCGGGCAGGCGCTGATCGGCAATCAGCGCCTCACGCACCAGCGGCAGGTGGCCGTGCCGCTCGGCCATGCGGCGAAAACTCAGCGAAGCGATCTCGGCGCCGCTGTTGCCGACCAGCGCGGCGCAGGCTTCCGGCTCGCCGATCTCGGCGATTGCCGCCGCCAGCGACATCGACACGACCGAACGGTTGGCGATCAGCTTCTGCGTCGCCTTCTGGCCGCAGGCGACGCGCTCGACCAGATCGGCATCGGTAAGCAGCGGCGAACGCGCCAGGACCAGCGCGGCCACTTCCGGCTGGTCGGCGGCCAGGGCGCTGATCACCTGCGGCGGCGCGTGATGGCTCATCGACAGCGCCTCGGCAAGCGCCAGGCGCACCTTGGAGGACGCGTCGTCCAAAAGCAGCGTCAGCGCCGCCTCGGCGGCGCAGCGATCCTCGAACGGCAGATCGGAATTGATATAGGCACGCGCCAGCGCGCTCGCGGCGGCGGCACGCTCGGAAACCCTTGCCGTATCAATCCACTTTAGAAAGTGCGAAACAACCATACCGACCAGCTACGCCCATGCCGGAATGTTCCCGGCCCCGTTGCGAACGGTAGTCTGGAAATGGTTTACGAACGGTTCACCATGTTTCTTAACCGGCTTGATGGACGCGCGGCCAACGCCTATCAAGCAAGCACATTGGAGGAGATCGACCATGGCCGGGCTTTATCTGGAAGAGTTTGTCGTCGGCCACGTCTTCCACCACACGCTGCGCAAGACAGTGACCGAGAGCGACAACATGCTGTTTTCGGTGATGACGCTGAACCCGCAGCCTTTGCACATCGATTTCGACTTCGCCTCGAAAACCGAATGGGGCAAACCGCTGGTGAATTCGCTGTTCACGCTCGGCCTGATGATCGGCATTTCGGTGAACGACATCACCGTCGGCACCACAGTCGCCAATCTCGGCATGAAGGAGACCGTGTTCCCGCACCCGGTCTTTCACGGCGACACCATCCGGGTCGAGACGACGGTCGTCTCGCTGCGCGAGTCCAAGTCGAAACCCGATCGCGGCATCGTCGAGTTCGAGCACCGCGCCTACAATCAGAATGACGTTCTCGTCGCCAAATGCACCCGGCAGGCGATGATGCTTAAGAAGGCGGCCTGATGCGATCGCTGCTGTTCGTGCCTGGCGATTCCGAGCGTAAGCTGGAAAAGGGATTCGAGGCCGGCGCCGACGTGGTCATCGTCGATCTCGAGGATTCCGTCGCCGCTGCGAACAAGGGGGCGGCACGCGCGATCGCAGCCGAGTTCGTCACCAGCCAAAGACACAGGACGGGTTCGGCCATCTATGTGCGGGTCAACGATCTTACCACCGGCCTCACCGACGACGACCTTGCCGCCCTTGTCCCCGCGAAGCCCGACGGCATCATGCTGCCCAAGTCGAACAGCGGGCAGGACGTGCAACAGCTAGCGGCAAAGCTCCGGGTACATGAGGCCGAGAACGGGCTGCCGGACGGCGGCATCAAAGTCCTGCCGATCATCACCGAGACCGCGGCGGGCGTGCTCACGGCGGCGAGCTATGCTGGAACGAGCGCTCGGCTTGCCGGCCTGACCTGGGGCGCTGAGGATTTGTCCGCCGCGATCGGCGCACGCTCGACCCGCGACGAAAGCGGCCGCTACACAGATGTGTTTCGGCTGGCGCGCACCATGACCATCCTGGCGGCGGGAGCAGCGGAAGTCGCTGCCGTCGACACTGTCTTTCCCGATTTCCGTGACATGGCCGCCTTCGAGACAGAATGCCGCGAGGCCGAGCGCGACGGCTTCACCGGCAAGATGGCGATCCATCCGGCGCAGGTGCCGGTCATCAACGCCGCCTTCACGCCGTCCGCCGAAGCGGTCGAGCGGTCGCAGGCGATCGTGGACGCCTTTACGGCGGCGGGAAATCCGGGCGTCGTCGGCATCGACGGCAAGATGTACGACCGGCCGCATCTGCGGCTGGCCGAGCGCTTGCTGGCCCGTGCCAGGGCGGCAGGCAGCCCTGGCTGAGGTCACCAAACCATCGGGATCAGTTTGTAGCGGACGCGCGCGGCGTAGTCGTCATAGCCCCGCAGGCCGGTCCGCAAGGTCTTTTCCTCGATGAAGGTACGGATGGCGAGCAGCGCGATGAAGGCAAGCACCAATGCCAGTCCCCACCAGGAGCCGAGCAGAAGTGCGGTACCGGCGAAATAGAGTATGGCGCCTGCATACATAGGGTGGCGGACATAGCCATACGGACCGGTGGTGATCACCTTCTGCCCACGCTCGTCCTGGATCTTCACGACGGGTGCTGCGAAGCTGTTTTCCAGCATCGTGAGATAGCAGATCCAGATGCCGACGAGCAGGATCAGCGCGCCGGCCACCTGCACCCAGACGGGAGCTGCCGACCAGCCGAAACGGAAGTCGAGCCCCATCAGTGCCAGCCAGACGAAGATACCGAGCAGCAATATGCTCAGCACTATCTTGTCGGCCGTCGTCTGTGTCTTCTGGATCGGCGGGCGGAGGCGTTCATTCATCAGGCCTGGATCGCGCCGGGCCAGCGCCACGCCCATGGTAAGGCTCAGTCCGACCATCACGGCTATGTACACCCAGCCTCCGGTCCAGTGCAGCGTGCCGGCCGACAGAAACAGCAGCACGCCTATGATGCCGAACCATACGAATGTCTGGAAAACCAATCTCGCGATCATGACCAACCTTCCGTGACATCCCCCGCCACTGTTGCCGAATCCGACCAGTGGTCTATTATACCGACCGGTAGTCTATCCTCAAGCGCAATCAACGCGAGGCATCTGGACGAGCACGGCCGCCGCATGCACAAGGTTTCGCCATGCCCCGCATCATCAAGCATCCGGAACTAAGACGCGAAGAACTGCTGGATCATGCCCAGGCCCTGTTCCTGACGCATGGCTACGACAGGGCAAGCCTCAACGACGTCATCGCGGCCGCCGGCGTCTCGAAAGGCGCCTTCTACCACTATTTCGCCTCCAAGGAGGCCCTGCTGGAGGCATTGGCGGAGCGTTTCGCAAGGCAGGCGCTGGCCGGCGTCCAGAAGATCGTCGACGATCCGGACCTCGATCCGCTCGGACGCTTGAACGCCCTGCTGGCGACGTCGCGCCAGGCCAAGATCGAGACCGCGGCGGAAGCATGGGCGCTGTTCGCGACGCTGTTCCGCCCGGAAAACCTGGTGCTTTTCCATCGCATCAACCTTGCGGCCAGCAAGTCTTTCTCGCCGGTGCTGGTGGAGATCATCCGGCAAGGTATCGAGGATGGCACCTTCCGGACTTTCGATCCGGAAGGCGTCGCCGACGTCGTCATGCAGTTCGGCCTGGCGACGCATGACGTCACCGCCAAGGCGCTCGCCGGCGGCAGCGATGCCGATATGGAGATCGCCATCGACGCCCTCGAGAAGCGCGTCAGGCTCTACGAGATCGCGCTCGACCGCATTCTGGGGCTTCCTGACGGCAGCATCCGGATCGGCGAGCCGGGTTTCGTGCGCGCCGTCATGACGGCGCGTCGCGACAGTCCCGCCGCGGCTTCCAAGGTGCGCGGGATGTGACTATCCGGCCCAGGGGCCGGTATAATCTGCATAGAGCTTTGCCGGATCGGGCCTCGGCCGCTCTGGCGCCGGCCCCTGATAGGAGCCGATATGGACGAAGCCGACGACGCGCTCCTGCGGCGAAAGCCCGAGGATCGCCCTGCCCTCGGCGACATCGGAGTACCAGTTGCTGATCATGTTGGTGCCATAGCCCAGCGCGTTGGCCGCGATCATCAGGTTCATGGCGGCCATGCCGCCCGACAGGAACATCTCCCACTGCGGAATCTTCGGATTCTCCTTCGGCACCGACACGACGCCGATCACCAGCGGCGCGCGCGAGAAGCGCGCCAGTTCCTGATTGCGCCGGCCTTCCGGCAACGGGCCCTCGCGCTGTTCGGCAAGTGCTGCCAGCTTCTTGCCGATCTCGACGCGCGCCTCGCCGCGATAGAGGATGAAACGCCAGGGCTCGAGCCTGCCGTGGTCGGGAACCCGCGAGGCCGCCGCGATCATCGTCGCAATCTCGGCGTCGCTCGGCGCCGGCTCCTTGAGATCGGGGATCGACACGGAATTGCGGGTGAGCAGGAAATCGATGATCGGCGACGCCATGGGCGCAAGTCTCCTAAGCATTCAATAGCATTCGATTTTGAGCTGAAGCACGCCATCGGGAGGTCGGGCGGCTCGGGCGGTGGCGTTTTGCGCCGGATAAGAAGCAGCCGAGAGAAAGCAGCGCGCTCCTAGGCCTTGAAATTGCCACCGCCTTGGGCTTCAACGCAAGGCATGTTTGAGGGGACTCTGCGCTTTGTCGTGGTCTGGCTGGTCGCCGCGCTGTTCGCGGTGCCGGTTTCCTACGCGCTGGCGCAGAATGCCAACGATGTCGGCGACATCAAGCTGCCTGGCATCTCCAGCTATGCGAACCCCAAGAGCGAAGGCCCGCTGGCGCTCGGCAATGGCGGCGCCATCACGCTGTCGGCGCAGTTGACCGACAAGGGCTCCGACATCACCCGCGGCATCGTCTGGCGCGTCTTCAAGCCGGAGCCCGCCAGCGACGGCAAGCTGCCGATGGTGGCATCCGCGCATGGCGGCACGGCCGTGTTTCAGCTCGACCCTGGCAGCTATCTCGTCCATGCCTCCTATGGACGCGCCGGCGCCACCAAGCGCATCACCGTCGGCAAGGATGCCCGGCGCGAAAGCCTCGTGCTCGATGCCGGCGGCCTGAAGCTCGACGCCGTGACGTCGGGCGGCGCGCCCATCCCCTCGAAGAAACTGCGCTTCTCGATCTATGAAGGCGAGGCGGCGGCCAATGGCGACCGGCCGCTGATCGCCCCCGACGTCGCGCCGAACACCGTGGTGCGGCTGAATGCCGGTACCTACCATGTCGTCTCCACCTACGGCGCGGTCAACGCGGTGATCCGCTCCGACATCCGCGTCGAGGCCGGCAAGCTGACGGAAGCGACCGTCGAGCACCGCGCCGCCGAGATGACGATGAAGCTGGTGCGCGAGGCCGGCGGCGAAGCCATTGCCGACACGTCCTGGTCGCTGCTCAACGAGAGCGGCGATCCGATCAAGGAGGCGGTCGGCGCCTTCGCCTCGATGGTGCTGGCCGAGGGCCAGTACACCATCATCGCCAAGAACCGCGACCGCATCTACCAGAAGGACTTTGCTGTCGTTGCCGGCCAGAACCAGGAAATCGAGGTTCTGGCCAACGAGTCTTCGGCTATCGATCCCGAGGAAGGCGCGGACTGAACGGCGCTTCACCGGCTCAGTTGAAGTGGTAGTTCAGCCCGACACGTACTGTTTGTTCGTGATATTTGGCTGATACCTTGAAATCCACCGGCGTTATGGTCGAGGCATCAAAGCTTCGCTTGCCGAGATCAACATACAGATATTCCGCCTTCAGACTCCAGTTCGGCGCCAGCATCGTCTCGACGCCGGCTCCGAGACTCCAGCCCAGGCGAACGCCCGACTTTGAGCCGTCGCCGCAAATCGTGGCGTCGGGCAAGCAGCTTGGGATCAGGTCCTCGACATGAAAACCCAGGCTCGTCTTGCCGTAGGCAAGGCCGCCGGTGGCATAGACCAGCCATTGCGGATCGAGGAGATAGCCCGCGCGGGCGCGCACAGTGCCGTACCAATTCACTTTCTTGCTGACTGCTGTGCGTGTGCTGTCGAAAAAGACATCCTGACCCAGATCCTCGTCGAAATAATGCGGATCGATGATGGTCGCGCTCGTCGAGCCTTTGATGCCTGAGGCCTGCAGGTCCGTCTCCGCGCCGACAACCCAGCCCGAAGGCAATTCCCAATTGTAACCGGCTTGGCCGCCACCGACGACGCCGCGCGCGTCGGGCGACAACGACGTCGGGAACGAGCCGGCTCTCACAAGGGCTTCCACTACAGGCACGAGGTCGGGAATAGCCGTATGCGGAGGGAGCCCGACGCCGCCCGAATCCAGCCATAGCCGATATTGGCGCCGGCATAGAAGCCGCTCCAGGACGGTGAGGCATCGCCTGCCCTGGCGGAGTCAATATTGATCCCGTGGACGCCCAAGACCAGTCCCGTCAATACAATAGACTTGGCAATATTCATCGGCTTAGCGCCCCGCCAAGCCTTTGATAGCAAATCCTGCAACTTGTGACTGTGGCCACGCAGCAACAGTATGAATATCTGTAAATTATTTAAGCAAAATCTAAAATATAGATCGTCCGAGACTATTATGCCGCCAGGAAACGCCAGCTTACCCGTCAGGCCGCTTTGCGCATCCGCTTTGGCAGAAACGGCACGCGGCCACGCTGCGCGGCCGGGGTCGCCAGGTCGAAGACAGCGCGATAGAGACGGTCGAGCAGCACCTTGCGGTCG
>NZ_VFUA01000084.1 GCF_006440735.1 Mesorhizobium sp. B2-7-1
TAGCAGGTGACGAGGAACTCACCACGCGTCGTCGGCAGCACGGCCGACGGGCCGCAGCCATCCATCTTCCAGAAGATGTCATTCTTCTTGCCGTCCCAGACGGTCACCGTGCCGCGGCCGTATTCGACGTAGAAAAGCTTGTCCTGATACCAGATCGGACCTTCGGCGAACCACGCGTCGTTATTGACCACCTTAACGTCGGCAGCATGCGCTGCGGACGTCAGGACCAGGGCAAGCATCGTGCTCAGCAAATGCCGTTTGATCATGCGATTCCCCTTTGTTTTTAGTTGGTTGAGTCCTCTTCGAATGTCGTGTGCCTCCAGCCGCCGGGCGTTCGCGGCTTACGACCGCAGCCGCTTGCCTTCCGGGTCGAAGGGCGGGTGGGCAAGCAGCACCGCGTCATGCGGCCGGCCCAGTATGGCGACGGTCACCTTGTCGCCGGCCTTGGCGGTTCCCGCCTTGACGTAGCCCATCGCCAGCGACTGATCGACGAAATAGCCATAAGCGCCGGACGACACCTGGCCGATCGGCGTGCCGTCCGGCAGGAAGATCGGCTCGCCGCCGGTGGCGTCCGCATCCTTGGCCGAAACCGAAAGCATGATCAGTTCGTCCCGAGCCGGCTTCTCGGCGACGGCGAGATAGGCTTCGCGGTTGAGGAATTCCTTGTCCGTCTTGATCAGCCGGTCGAGCTTGACCTCCTGCGGCCAGTATTCCGGCGAGTATTCGCGGCTCCAGCTGCCGTAACCCTTTTCGACGCGCAGCGACATCAACGCCCGCGAGCCGACCGGCCCGGCGCCGACTTCCGCGCCGGCCTTGAGCAGCGCACGATAGAGCTCGACCTGCTCGGTGGCCTTGCAGTGCAGCTCCCAGCCGAGATCGCCGGTGAAGGAGACCCTGAGCGCCACCACATCGACGCCGGCGACGGTGATCTGGCGCGAGCGCATGAACGGGAAAGCCTCGTTCGACAGATCGTCATTGGTCAGCCGCTGCAGCAATTCGCGCGATTTCGGCCCGGCGACATTGAAGCCGCCGAGCTCCTCGGTGCGCGAGCGGAAGGTCGTGCCTGCCGGCAGCGGCACCGATTTGAAGAAGCGCTGGTGGAAGCGCTCGGCCATGCCCGAGCCGATCACCATGAACTCGTCTTCCGCCAGCCTCGTCACGGTGAAGTCGCCGGCAATGCCGCCGCGCTTGCCGATCAGCGGTGTCAGGCAGGAATTGCCTGTTTTGGTCGGCATGCGGTTGGCGAAGAGCGCGTTGAGCCAGGCTTCCGCGCCTGGGCCCTTCACCTCGTATTTGGCGAAATTGGAGATGTCGATGATGCCGGCATGCTCGCGCAGCATGCGGGCTTCGCGGCCCACCGGCCCCCACCAGTTCTGGCGCGTGAAGCCGATCGTCTCCTCGCGCGGCTCGCCATCGGCCGCGAACCACAGCGGGTGCTCCCAGCCGAAATTGAGGCCGAACACAGCGCCCATTTCCTTCTGCATTTCATAGACCGGCCGGATCCGCACCGGACGCCCGGCAGCGCGCTCTTCGTTCGGGAAATGGATCTTGAAACGGTGGCTGTACTGGTCCTGCACGCGCGCCTTGGTGAAGGCCTTGCCGGCCCAATGACCGAAGCGCGCCATGTCCCAGCCGAACATGTCGAGCGTCGGCTCGCCCTCGATCATCCATTCGGCGGCGAGCTTGCCCATGCCGCCCGACTGCGAGAAGCCGGGGATGATGCCGTTGCAGCAGAAATAGTTGCTGAGCTCCGGCACCGGCCCGAACAGCACCGCGCTGTCGGGAGACCAGATCATCGGACCGTTGATCACCTTCTTGACGCCGGCGGTAGCGGCCGCCGGGACACGCTGGACGGCGCGCATCATGTTTTCCTCGATGCGGTCGAGATCGTCGGGGAACAGCTCGTGGCCGAAGTCCAGCGGGGTGCCTTCCTCGGCCCAGAATTTCATGTTGCGCTCGTAAGCGCCGATCAGCAGCCCAAGGCCTTCCTGGCGCAGATAATATTCGCCGTCGCGGTCGGCGACCGACGGCAGGCGCCGGCCCATGGAGGCGATCTCGGGAATGGTCTCGGTGACGAAATACTGGTGCTCGGTCGGGATCAGCGGCAGTTGCAGTCCGGCCATGGCGGCGACCTCCCTGCCCCACAGGCCGGCGGCATTGACCACCCATTGCGTGCGGATGTCGCCCTTCGGCGTGCGCACGATCCAGCTGCCGTCCGCTCGCGCCTCCGTCGCCGTGACCGGCGTGAAGCGATGGATTTCGGCGCCGCGCTGGCGCGCGCCCGCGGCATAAGCCGCCGTCACGCCCGACGGATCGACATTGCCGCCCTCCGGCTCGTACATGATGCAGCGTATGCCGTCGAAATCGACCAGCGGATGCAGCCGCTCCGCCTCGTCGCGGCCGACCTCGTAGAAATTCATCTTGTAGCGCCGCGCCTTGGCTTCCTGGAGCCTGAGCTGGTGCTCGCGCGCCTCGGTCTGGGCGAGATAGAGCGAGCCCGGCTGGAAGATGCCGCAGCCCTGGCCGGTCTCGGCCTCCAGCTCCTTGTAGAGCGCCATCGTGTAGTGCTGCAGCCGGCTGATATTGGTGGAATCATGCAGGCCATGGATGTTGGCCGCCGCGTGCCATGTCGAGCCGGAGGTCAGCTCACTGCGCTCCAGGAGGACGACATCCGTCCAGCCGAACTTGGCGAGATGATAAAGGATCGAGCAGCCGATCAGACCACCGCCAATGACGACGGCTTGTGCATGAGTACGCATAGTTGAGCTTTCTTCCCTTGGTTCGGCGACTTGTTTCGCGCTCTCTGGCAGCGCTTTGGGATTTCATTTAGCTGACTGATCGATTGCAGTCGCCGGCTAAGTCAGGGGCGCAAAAATTGCGCCCCTGAACCATTGCTTTGATCCGCCCGGTTCAGGTCTTGTCCAGCCAGACCTTGTCCAGCTGCAGCTCGAATGTCTGATGCATGCCGAGGTTCTTCACGTAGGTGGCATGGTGGCGGTAGAGCGAGCGCCAGAACGCTTGGACGAGGATGCCGGAGTCCTGCAGGATGAACTCCACGTCCTTCATCAGCTCCTTGCGCTTGGCCGGGTCGGCGATGGCCATCGCCTCGTTGAGCTTCTTGTCGAAGTCCGGATTGGCGTAGCCGGACTCGTTCCACGCCTCGCCGCTGCGGTAGGCGATCGCGAGCACCTGCACGCCCAGAGGCCGCATGCCCCAGTCGGTCGTCGACCATGGGTACTTCGTCCAGTCGTTCCAGAACGAGGAGCCCGGGATGATGGTGCGCTTGACCTTGAATCCGGCGTCGCGCATCTGCGCGGCGACGACGTCGGCCGGGTCCTTCACATAGTCGGCGTCGTAGGAGATGAGCTCGAACTCGTGATCGGTCTGCCCGGCTTCGGCCATCAACGCCTTTGCCTTGGCAAGATCGCGCGGGACTTTCGGCAGCTCGTAATATTCCGGGTGGATCGGGCAGACATGGTGGTTTTCAGCGACCTGGCCCAGGCCGCTATAGCCGAGTTTCAGCACCGTCTCGTTGTCGACCGCGAGCTGGATGGCGTTGCGCACCCTCTTGTCGTCGTAAGGCTTGTTGGTCACGTTGGTGCGCAGCACGATGGTGCCGGCGGTGACGACCGGTTCCTTGACCAGGCCCATGCTGTCGTAGAGATCCACCGTGCCGCCGACCGTCTGGTAGTTGCAGTCGATCTCGCCTGCCTCGAAGGCACTGGCGATAGCCGGGTTGGATGCGTCCGACCCGTAGTCGGTCCAGTCGACACCCTCGAGATAGGGCTCGCCGCCAAACCAGGTGAAGTCCTTGCGCCGCCGCACCGAGGCGGACTCGCCGACCTTGTAGGAGATCAGCTCATACGGGCCGGTGCCGGGCGTCTTCAGCATGTCGGCGCCGTTCTTGTCGAAGTCGCGGTGGACAATGACCGCCGGATAGTCGGAAAAGCCCGGAATGATGGTGACGTCGGACTGATTGCATTTCAGCTTCACCGTATGGTCGTCGATCTTGGTGATGGCGCCGGCGGCCGCCTTCTTGGTGGAGGCATCGATCAGCGAGCTCATGCGCCCGGCCATCGAATTGCCCTCGGCCGCCTTATCGCACCAGCGTGCGATGTTGTAGACGATGTCGTCGGCGTTGAAGTCATCGCCATTCGACCATTTCACGCCCTTGCGCAGATGCAGCGTGTATTCGGTGGCGTCGTCGCTCACCTCCCAGCTTTCGACCAGATGACCCTCGAAGGTGAAGTCGGTGGTGTAGCGGATCATGTAGTCGTTGCACTGACGCATGACGTTGGCGATTTCCGACCAGTCCCAGGCGCGCGGATCTTTCATGTCCTTGATGATCATCTGCATCCTGAGAATGCCGCCCTTCTTGCCGGGCACTATCGTAACGGCCTTGGCCGGCTCGACCCCGGCCATCGAATAGGCGAGCGCCGTGGAAGCGCCCATCACGCTCGCCATGGCCAGGAATTCGCGGCGGTCCATCTTGCCGCTTTTGACTTCGGCTGCGTAGCTTTCGATGACCGCCGGGACGCGGTCACCGTTGCTCTTGAACATTGTCATCGTTGTTCTCCGGTTCAGGGCTTTCCGCCCGTTACATTCCCCTTGCGGCTACGCATGTTAGGGGCGATGCAAAAATCCCGGAAGGGCTCGATCCTTCACGAACCGCAGAAAACCGGCCTTGAAGGCCTAAAAAAACGATGCCATTGGCCCGTCAAATTTTTGAAGGTTACGGCCGCGCGGCGTCCTCCCTGGCCCTGGAAAGGATCCATTCCTTGACCGTGCGCGCGATGTTTCCCTTCGAGAGCTGGCTCTCGGTCAGGTAGTAATTCCAGGGGCTTGGCGGCCGGATGGGGAACGGCTCGACGAGCAGTCCGCGATCCATGTAGGCATGGGACAGGGAGCGCTGCGTGGCGACGAGTCCGGCCCCCATGGCGGCGAGCTCGAGCGCGATGTTGGAGGCGTTTGTCGACAGGCCCTTGTCGTGGTCCTCCATGTCGACGCCGAGCGCCTCGGTCACCACCTGCCAGTATTCCTGGCGGCCATGCACGAAGATCCAGTCCACCTTGAGCATGTCCTGCGGCGTCTTCAGCGCATGCTCGCCCTCGAGCATGCTGGGAGCGCAGAGCAGGACCAGTTCGTCGTTCCAGAGCGGGATCGCCGAAGGCGGCCTGTCGTCGAAGCGCCGCGTCGAGATGGTGATGTCGGCGATCTGCTCGCTCAAGTCTTCCCAGATCGTGCCGTGCAGCACGATCTCGATCTCGGGGTGCTTTTTCCGGAACGCCGCCATGCAGCCCGCCAGCCAGTTCTCCGCAAGGCTCATCGGACACGAGACCACCACTGTTCGGTTGCGGGAAGATGCGACGATCGCCTCGGTCGCCTGGTCGATCTGGTCGAGCGCCTGGCGCAAGGTCGGCAGGAACGCCTCCCCCATCTCGGTCAGCTTCAGGCTGCGCGGATAACGGATGAACAGTTGCCGACCGATATATTGCTCGAGCGCACGCACATGCGTGCTGACCGCCGCTTGCGTGTAGCCCAGTTCCTTGGCCGCCGTGGTGAAGCTCAAATGACGGGCCGAGCTCTCGAACGAGCGGATATAGTTCAAGGGGGGCGGCGGCTTCATCCCGGTCTGCCTAAAGCAATTCCAGGAAAAGTGTGAGCGGTTAAGTTCGGCGCCTTCGCCGTAACCTTCCGTCCGGAATTGCGTCAAAACAAAGCGCTAGGGCGGTTCGCCGTTTCCGTGAAACGGTGAACTGCTCTAGCAATCGCCATAGCTATCGCATGGGCAACCGGCCATTCAATCGCAGACAAGCGACATGGCATCAATATTTTTGGCCAAAGCCGCCAAACTAATCGCGTGCCTGCGCGATGAACCCAATTTAATGATGTTGTGGAGAGACAGGGGAGATAAGCGCGTGGCTGTGCCGTCATACCGGCGTGAGGGGCCTGTCGTCAGTTCCGATGCGGTCACCCGCCTTGCCGATTTCGTGCTGCGGCGTCCCGCCTCCGTCTTTCCCCAGCCGGTGCTGGAACAGGCGCGTTACCTCCTGCTCGATACGCTCGGCATCGCCGTTGCCGCCGGACCGATGGAAGCAGGCCGAATCGCCCGCGATGCCGCCGTGCTGCTTTATGGCTCGAACGATCCGCAATACGCGGCCCGCCTGCTGTTCGACGGGCGGCGCGCCAGCATCGCCGGCGCGGCCTATGCCGTTGCCACGCAGACCGACAACCTCGACGGCCACGACGGCTACAGCCCCACCAAGGGCCATATCGGCGTCGCGGTGGTACCGGCGCTTGCCGCGCTCGCGGAGGCACGGCCGGACCTTACCGGCCCGGAAGCGCTGGCGTCCCTGGTCATCGGCTACGAAGTCGCCGGCCGGGCCGGCATCGCCTTGCATGCGACGGTGAGCGACTACCATACGTCCGGCGCCTGGAATGCCTTGGGCGTGGCGGCGGTGGCGGCACGGCTGCGGCGGCTCGACGAAACGCAATTGCGCGAGGCGCTCGGCATTGCCGAGTATCACGGCCCGCGCAGCCAGATGATGCGCGAGATCGCCACCCCGACCATGCTGCATGACGGCTCCGGCCCGGGCGCCCTCATCGGCCTCTCGGCGGCGGTGTTGGCCGAACGCGGCTTCACCGGTGCGCCGGCGATCACCGTCGAGGCGCCGGATGTCGCGATGCACTGGCAAGATCTTGGCGTCTTCTGGCAGTCCCTTCATCAATATGTGAAACCCTACCCGATCTGCCGCTGGGCGCATGCGGCGATCGACGCGGTGCGCGGTCTCAGCCTGGCGCACAATCTTGGCCCCTCCGACATCGCCCACGTCCAGGTCAACAGCTTCCACTATGCGGCGACGCTGTTCGACGGCATGCCGGATACCACCTCGAAGGCGCAGTACAGCCTGCGCTTCGCCGTAGCGACCTTCATCCTTCATGGGCGCATCGGGCTGGAGCATATTTCCGGGGCCGGGCTCGCCGACGCCGCGGTCGCCGACATGCTCACCCGCATCACCGTGACCGAAAGCGAGCGCCACAGCGCCCGCTTCCCGGCCGGACGCTGGGCCGACGTCGTCATCACGACGACGGACGGACGTGTGCTGGCATCCGGCGACGTGCATGCGCGCGGCGGCCCGGAAGCGCCGATGTCGAGGCAGGACGTCGAGGCCAAATACATGGAGTTCGCCGCGCCGGTGCTCGGATCCGACCGCGCCGCCGCGATCCGCGACGCGGTGCTCTCCCTCGACGACCGCGACAGCCGCTTCTCCGATCTGTCGGCGCTGCTCTACGATCCTCCCAAGACTTCGAGCTGAGCCCGCAATGCCCCTCAGGCTCCTGAAATACGGTCTCAGCAGGGACTATCCGGTCAGCGGCGACATTCCCGCCACACCTGACCTGAAGCCGGCCTACGACGTCGTCATCATCGGCGGCGGCGGTCATGGACTGTCCTGCGCGCACCATCTTGCCAAGTATCACGGCATAAAGAGCGTGGCGGTGCTGGAGAAAGGCTACCTCGCCGGCGGCAACACCGCGCGCAACACCACCACCATCCGCTCCAACTACATCACGCCGGAAGGCATTGCCTTCTACAAGGAAGGCGTCGAGCTGTTCGAGCGGCTGTCGCAAGAGCTCGATTTCAACGTCATGTTCTCGCAGCGCGGCCAGCTCACGCTGGCGCATACCGAGGCAACGATGCGCAGCTTCCACATGCGGGCCGAGATGGGCAAGCACATGGGCACGCGCACCGAGGTCGTCGACCAGAAGGGCGTCGAAGAACTCTGTCCGCTTCTCAACATGGACTATGGCGGCCCGCTCGAAATCCTCGGCGGGCTCTGGCATGCCGACGGCGGAACGGCGCGCCACGATGCCGTCGCCTGGGGCTACGCCGCCCAGGCGTCGCGGCGTGGCGTCGAGATCCACCAGCGCACCGAAGTGCAGGGCTTCGAGGTGGTCGGCGACCGGGTCCAGGCGGTCAAGACGAACCGTGGCCGCGTCGCCTGCGGCCAGGTGCTGATCGCCACCGGCGGCATGAATTATGACGTGGCGCTGATGGCCGGCGTCGAGCTTCCCATCCGCTGCTATCCGCTGCAGGCGATGGTGACCCAGCCCCTGAAACCCTGGCTCGACACACTGGTCTCGTCGGTGTCGCTGCACACCTACCTCGTGCAGTCGTCGCGCGGCGAGGTCGTCATCGGCGGCGGCTCCGATCCCTACCAGCTCTATTCGACGCGCTCGACGCTCGACATGAAGGAGCATCTTGCCGAAGGCGCGGTCCACCTCTTCCCCTTCCTTCAGGGCGTGCGCCTGCTCAGGCAATGGGCCGGCATCACCGACATGACGCCGGACTACAGCCCGATCATGGGCGCGAGCCCGCTCGCCAATCTGTGGCTCGACTGCGGCTGGGGCACCTGGGGCTTCAAGGCGACGCCCGTCGCTGGCAAGCGCATGGCGCAGACCATCACCGACGGCAGCGTGCCCGATATCCTGAAACCATTTGCATTGGAGCGCTTCGAAACATTCCGGCTGCTCAATGAAATGGGCGCGACGGCGGCGAGCCATTAAACCATGAAACTGCTCACCTGCCCGATGAACGGTCCGCGCAACATCGACGAGTTCCAGTCCTTCGGCCCGGTGCGCGCGCGGCCAGATCCGAACGCAACCGCCGACAAGGAATGGTCGCGCCATCTGTTCCGCGCCGAGAACCGCAAGGGCGTCGTCGTCGAGTGGTGGCGGCACGTGCCGAGCAACTATTTCTTCCTGGCCGAGCGCGATCTCGTCCGCAACGAGATCATCCGCACCTTCGACGCTTCGCAACTGCGGGACCGCGCATGAACCGGCTGCCCGCCCCTTTCGGAAGCCGCATCGATCGAAGCCGCCGCATCCGCTTCACTTTCGAGGGCAAGCCCTTCGAAGGCTATGAAGGCGACAGCATCGCCAGCGCGCTCGCCGGTTCCGGCCAATGGGTGCTGTCGCGCTCGTTCAAATACCACCGCCCGCGCGGCATCCTGTCGATGACCGGGGCCGACGCCAACGCGCTGGTGCAATTGCCGTCCGAACCGAACGCCGCCGCCGAACGCACGCCGATCAGCGAAGGGCTGCGGGTCAGCGCGCAGAACGTCAATGGCTCGCTCGAGCGGGACCGCGACGCCGTCATGGACAGGTTCGGCCGCTTCCTGCCGGTCGGCTTCTACTACCGCACCTTCATGGGTCCGCGCCGCGACAGCTGGCTGAAATTCTGGGAGCCGATCATCCGCCGCAAGGCGGGCCTGGGCGTCGTCGACACCAAGGCGCCGCACCGGCATTTCGACAAGACGCACCTGCATTGCGACGTGCTCGTCGTCGGCGCCGGCCCGGCGGGCTTGAGCGCCGCGCTCGCCGCCGCCGAAGCCGACGCCGACGTGGTGCTGTGCGACGAGAACCCGGAGATCGGCGGCGCGCTGAGCTATGGCCGCTACGATCCGGCCATCCTCTCCGGCCTGTCGTCGCGGCTGGCGGCGCTGCCCAATCTCAAGGTGCTGACCGGCACCGTCTGCAATGGCTGGTACGAAGACAATTGGCTGCCGCTGATTGAGGGCGACCGCCTCCATCGGACACGCGCCCGGGAGGTGATCCTGGCGACCGGCGCCATCGAGCAGCCGGCCGTCTTTCGCAACAACGACCTGCCGGGGATCATGCTCGGCGGTGCCGCCCAGCGCCTGATCCGCCACTATGGCGTGCGGCCCGGTCAGAGCGCCGTGGTGCTGGCCGCCAATGACGATGGTTACAGCGCGGCCCTCGACCTTCTCGATGCAGGCGTATCGGTGGTCGAGCTTGTCGATCCGAGACCCGCCGGCGCGGCCAGTCCGCTGGAAGCCGAGCTCCGCGGCAAGGGCATCGCCATCCGCAGAGGCGCGACCGTCGAGACGGCGGAAGGCACGGCCGGAAACCGCCATCTTGCTCGCGTCCATGTCGGCGGAAGCTGGATTGCCTGCGACCTGCTCGCCGTTTCGATCGGCCAGGTACCGGCATGGCAATTGCCGTGTCAGGCCGGCGGCAAGGTCGGCTACGATGCCGGCTTGGAGACGATGACGATCACGCTTCCGCAAGGCTCCGTCCATCTTGCCGGGGCCGTTGCCGGAACGGACGAGTTGGAGGATGCCATCGCCGGCGGCCGGCGCGCGGCGGCAGCCGCGCTTTCGCGGCTCGGTCATGCGATTGCCGAGCAACCTTCGGCGGCCGGCCCAAAAGCCGCACGACCACGATACGTGCAGCCGATCGCCGCCGATCCCAAGGGACGCGACTTCGTCGACTTCGACGAGGACCTGCAGGTCAAGGATCTGCAGAATGCGACCAAGGAGGGCTATCGACATATCGAGCTGGTCAAGCGCTTCACCACCGTCGGCATGGGCCCGAGCCAGGGTCGTCATTCGGCCTTGGCCACCGCCCGCATCGTCGCCGAGGCAACTGGCCGAACGGTCGGCGAGATCGGCATCACCACGGCGCGTCCTCCCGTCGGGCCGGAAACGCTCGGCGTGCTCGCCGGCCACCATGAGGTGCTGGAGCGCCGCACCGCACTGCATGCGCGGCACATCGCGCTGAACGCCGCGATGAAGCCGGTCGGCGCATGGTGGCGACCCTATTACTATGGCGAAGCAAGCAGCGCCGAGGAAGCGATCCGCGAGGAAATCCTCGCCGTGCGCGAAGGCGTCGGCCTGCTCGACGTCTCGACGCTGGGCAAGCTGGAGATCCGCGGGCCGGACGCCGGCGAGTTTCTCGACCGCCTCTACACGATGGCGCATGCCAACCAGCCCGTGGGCCGCGTCCGCTATTGCCTGATGCTCAACGAAATGGGCTCGGTGATCGACGATGGCGTCGCCTACCGGATGGCGCAGGATCAGTTCTATGTGACGGCGACTACCGGCACCGTGGCGCGCGTCTATGCCGACATGCTGTTCTGGAACGCCGAGTGGCGTCTGAAGGTCGACGTGCTCAACCTGACCGGCGCCTTCTGCGGCCTCAACGTCACCGGACCCAAGGCGCGCCTGGTGTTGGAGGCGCTGGACAGCGACATCGATTTCAGCCGCGATGCCTTCCCCTATCTGAGCGGTCGCGACGGCACTGTCGCAGGCGTCCCGGTGCGGGTGATGCGCATCGGGTTCACCGGCGAGCTCAGCTACGAATTGCATTGCCCCTCGAGCCTGGCGCCCAGCCTCTGGGACGCGGTGATGGCGGCGGGCAAACCGCATGGCCTGCGCCCCTATGGACTGGAAGCATCCCGCATCTTGCGCCTGGAGAAAGGCCACATCCTGATCGGCCAGGACACGGATGCGATCACCACGCCGGACGAGCTGGGTTTCGGCTGGGCGGTCTCGAAGAAGAAGCCGTACTTCGTCGGCAAGCGCTCCATCGAGATGCGCGCGAGGCTCGGGCAGACCCGCAGGCTGGTCGGCTTGCAGTTCCCCGCCAGCGCCCGGAACATCCCCGGCGAAAGCTGCCTGGTGCTGCGCGGCGGCGCACCTGTCGGGCAGATCACGTCGGTTGGCTATTCGCCATCGCTCGCGCATCACATCGCGCTCGCCTATGTCCATGTCGACGACCAGGCGGAAGGCAGCCGCGTGACGGTGAAGTGCCGCGACGGTGAACTGGTCGAGGTGCCGGTCGTCGCCCACGCCTTCTTCGACCCGACCAACGCGCGGCAGGAGATCTAGATGGCCACCGCTGCCCGCATCTATCCCTTCATGCCTGGCGGCGCGGCCGAAGGCACGAAGCTGGTTTCCGGCGCGGTCGTGCTGAGCGATCTCACGGACAAGCCGCGCTTCGGCCTGAAAGGCGGCGGCAGCGCCGCCTGGCTCGCCGCACAAGGCGTTCCCCTCCCCACCGTCAATCGCATCGGTGAGCATCGCGGCATGCGGGTCCTGCGCCTCGGCAATGAGGACATCCTGCTTCTCGCGGAGGGCACGGGCGAGACGCTTGCCCAAATCAAGACCGCCTGGCTGGCAGCGGCAACCTCGAAGGGCTATTCGTCATGGCGCGAGGAAGGCTGGGCATGGATGCGCCTTTCCGGTCCTCGCCTTGCCGAAGCGATGAGCGGGCTTTGCGCGCTGGACCTCAGACCCAAAAAATTCGGCGCCGACGATCTCGCCCAGACCCGCGTCGGCCATATCGAAGCCGTGACGTTCCGTTCGCCGACAGGTTTCGACATACTCTTCGACATCACCGCTTCGGCCTACTTCGCCCGCGCCGTCGCGGCTGTGGCCGGCCACACAGACCAGCATCACGCGTAGAGGATATTCATGACCCGCCCGCAAGGAACCATCGCCCCGATCCTGACGCCGTTCGAAGACGACGGCCGCATCGCGCGCGACCTCTGGATTTCCCACGCCAAATGGGTGCTCGGCCAGGGCGCGCATTTCCTCTCGCCCTTCGGCACGACGGGCGAAGCGCTTTCGGTTTCGCTCAGCGAGCGCATGCAGGCGCTGGAATGGCTGGTCGAGGCCGGCATCCCGCCGGACCGGCTGATGCCGGGCACCGGCGTCACCGCGCTGCCCGAAACGGTCGAATTGTCGGCGCATGCCGTTGGCCTCGGCTGCGCCGCGGTCATGGTGCTGCCGTCCTTCTTCTACACCGGCGCCGGCGACAACGGTCAGGCGCGCTATTTCAGCGAACTGATCGAGAAGGTGGCAAAGCCCTCGATGCGCGTGATCCTCTATCACATCCCGCAGAATTCCGGCGTGCCGGTCAGCCCCGCCCTGACGGCCAGGCTGAGCAAGGCCTTTCCGGACACGGTCGTCGCCTACAAGGACAGCGCCGGCGACTGGAACAACACCGCCGCCGTCATCGCCGCCGCGCCCGATATTTCGGTGTTTCCGAGCTCCGAGGCGCAACTCACCAGGGGTCTGGCGAGCGGCGCAGCCGGCTGCATTTCGGCCACGGTCAATCTGAACGCCGCCGCCATCCGCCGCCTCTATGACGCGGCCCGCAAGGGCGAAGACGTCGCCGAGGCCAATGCCGCCATCAAGGCGTTCCGGAAGGTGATCCAGGATGCCGGGCTGATCCCGGCGATGAAGGCGGTGCTCGCGGTCAAGTCCGGCGACCGGCGCTGGCTGAATCTGCGCGCGCCGCATGAAAATGTGACGCTGGAAAACGGCCAGGCGCTGCTTGCCACCCTCGGCAGCGCCGCCGACCATATCGGCCGCAATTGAGGTCGCGATGTCGGCGCGCCCAACAATCATCCTGCACACCGACAAGCCGGGGGGCGCGCTTGCCGTGCTCGCCGAGACCCATCCGGGCCTCGATGTCCATGCCTGCGAAACCTATGCCGGCCTTCCCGCTTTGATCGAACGAACCGCCGCGGAAGTGGTCTATTCGATCCGCTTCGACGGCACGCCGCGCTATCCGCGCCAGGCTCTCGTCGAGAGCCCGACGGTGAAATGGGTGTCGATCGGCGGCTCCGGCACCGACCATCTCGGGCGCTGGGATCCCGCCCATGTGACGGTGACGAATTCGGCCGGCGTCGCCGCCGGCATGCTGGCCGAATATGCGCTCGGCGCTATGCTCTCCTTCTCGCTCGACCTGCGCGGTTTTGAGCGCCGGCAACAGGCCCGCCAATGGGGCGGCGGCCGCGTCGAGCCGATCGAGGGCAAGACCGTCCTCATCGTCGGCCTCGGCAAGACCGGGGAAGCCGTCGCGCGCCGCGCGCAGGCGATGGACATGCGCACGCTGGGCATTCGCGCGCGACCGAAGCCGATGCCATCGCTCGACGAAGTGCATGGTCCCGACGCGCTGCTGGCGTTGATCGGCCGGGCCGATTTCATCGTCTGCTGCGTGCCCCTGCTGCCCAGCACGCGCGGCCTGCTTGGCGAGGCGGCCTTCGCCGCGATGAAGCCGACCGCCGTGCTGATCGACATTTCGCGCGGCGGCGTCGTCGAGGAAGCCGCCCTGCTCAGCGCGCTCGACAACAAGCGGATCAAGGGCGCGGCGCTCGATGTCTTCGCCACCGAGCCGCTGCCGGCCGAGCACCCGCTATGGGGCTACGACAACGTCGCCGTCACGCCGCATTGCGCGGCCGTCTATGACGGCTGGGATATCAAGTCAGTGCGCATGTTCGCCGACAATCTGGCGCGCTACCGCAAAGGTGAGCCGCTGGAGAATGTGGTCAATCCGGAACGCGGCTATTGAACGCCGGGAGGGAGTAGTCCGATGTCACAGGACAGGCGCGGCGGCGGCCGCAGATCGAAGCTCGGGCGCAGCGGTGGTGGCATCGCGCAACTGCCTTGGCAGAGCGTGAAAACCCCCTACCCGCCCATGCAGCTTCTCGACGAGGAGCGCATGGAACAGCTGCACAAGACCTCGATGCGCATCCTGTCGGAGCTCGGCATCCGCGTCATGAGCGAGAAGGTGATGGACCTGTTCGCCGCGGCCGGCGCCATCGTCGATCGCGAGGAAAAGACCATCAGGATCGATGAAAGCCTGGTGACCGAAGCGCTGCACAAAATTCCCTCATCCTTCACGCTGACCAGCCGCAACCCCGACAAGCAGGTGCATCTCGGCGGCAATTCGCTGGTCTTCGGACTGGTCGCCGGCCCGCCCAACGTGCATGACCGCATCAATGGCCGCCGCCAGGGCAATCTCCCCGACTACCAGAACTTCATCCGGCTGGCGCATCACTTCAACGCCATCCACATCATCGGCAACCAGGTGGTGGCGCCGATGGAACTGCCGGCCAATGCGCGCCATCTCGACACCTATCACGCCAATCTGACGCTGAGCGACCTCTCCTTCCATTGCACCGCGATCGGCCGCGCGAGGGCGATGGACGGCATCAACATGATGGCGATCGCGCGCGGCATCAGCGTCGAGGAGATGCGGGCTTCGCCTGGTGTTACGACGATCATCTCGATCAACTCGCCGCGCCTGTTCGACGATGCGATGGCGGAGGGCCTGATCGCCATGGCCGAGCACGGCCAGCCGGTGACCGTCACGCCCTTCACGCTGATGGGCGCCATGACGCCGGTGACCCTTGCAGCCGCGCTCTGCCAGCAGAACGCCGAGGCGCTGTTCGGCGTCGTGCTGACGCAACTCGTCAATCCGGGCACGCCGGTGATGTACGGCGCCTTCACTTCCAATGTCGACATGAAGTCGGGCGCGCCGGCCTTCGGCACGCCCGAGAACGCCAAGGCCAACATCATCGCCGGGCAATTGGCGCGGCGCTACAACCTTCCCTACCGCACCTCCAACGCCAACGCCTCCAATGTCGTCGACCTGCAGGCCGCATACGAGACCGAGATGGCGACGTGGGGCGCGGTGCTCGGCGGCGCCAATCTGATCTACCATGCCGCCGGCTGGCTGGAGGGCGGCCTGACGGCGTCCTACGAAAAGCTCGTCCTCGACGTCGAGATCCTGCAGAACATGATGGAGTTCCTGCGGCCGCTGCCGTTCCAGGAGGACGACCTAGGCTTCGAGGCGATCAAGTCGGTGCCGGCCGGCGGCCATTTCTTCGGCGCCGAGCACACCATGTCGCGCTACACCACCGCCTTCTATCAGCCGATGCTCTCCAACTGGCAGAACCACGGCGCCTGGGAGGAAGCTGGCGGCAAGGACGCACTCGAACGTGCGACCGAGCTCTGGCAGCAGGCGCTGCATGATTACGAGGAGCCGGTCATGGACACCGCGATCCGCGAGGAGCTCGACGCCTATGTCGCGCGCCGCCGAGAAGAGATCGCCGCCAATCCGGAAAGCTAGGAAGTCGCCTGATGCCCTATGATCTCCTCATCCGTCACGCAACGCTGATTTCCGGAGACGGTTCTGACCGCTTCGAGGCAGACATTGCCGTCGCGATGGGCCGTATCGCCGCCATCGGCCGGCTGGATGACGCGCCAGGCATCGAGGAAATCGACGCCAGGGGCAAGATCGTCGCGCCGGGCTTCATCGACGTGCACACCCATGACGACGGCGCGCTGCTGGCGCCGCGCGGCATGGACCCGAAGATCAGCCAGGGCGTGACGACGGTGATTGCCGGCAATTGCGGCGTCAGCCTGGCGCCGCTGCTGCTCGACAAGACACCGCCGCCGCCCTTCACCCTGGTCGGCGGCCGCGAGAATTTC
The DNA here is from genome assembly GCF_006440735.1 of Mesorhizobium sp. B2-7-1. Taxonomy (GTDB): domain Bacteria; phylum Pseudomonadota; class Alphaproteobacteria; order Rhizobiales; family Rhizobiaceae; genus Mesorhizobium. The sequence continues at coordinate 16,086 of NZ_VFUA01000084.1, forward strand.
CGCTTCGACCGTTTTGCCGACTATGTCGCCGAGTTGAAGCGGCGCGGCATCGCCACCAACGCGGCCCTGCTCGTCGGCCACACCACCTTGCGCCAGCGCTGCATGCCGGTGACCGATCGGCCGGCCAACGAAGCGGAAACGGCGGCGATGCAGGAGGTGGTTGCCGAGGCCATGGCCGAGGGCGCGTTCGGTCTCAGCACCGGGCTCGACTACCCGCCGGCCGTCAACTCCTCGACCGAGGAGGTCAAGGCGCTGGCGGCGACCGCTGCGCATCTCGGCGGCCCCTATGTCACCCACACGCGCAACTATTTCGAGACCATGGACGAGGCGATCGAGGAAGCGATCGACATCGCCGGTCACGCCGGCGGCAAGCTGTTCATCTCGCATCACCAGTGCACCGGCCGCGCCAATTTCGGCAAAAGCCGTCCCTCGCTCGCACGGATCGACCGGGCGCGCGAGACCATGGACATCGGCATGGACGTCTATCCCTATGCCGCGAGCTCGACCGTGCTTCGGCTGGAGCGCTGCGACACCGGCCTGAAGATCCTCGTCACCTGGTCCGATCCGCATCCGGAGATGGCAAGGCGTGAGATCGCCGATATTGCCCGCGAATGGAACTGCACGGAGCGCGAGGCCGGTGAGCGTCTGCTGCCGGCGGGCGCGGTCTATTTCCAGCTCGACGAGGACGACGTCCGCAACATCATCGCGCATCCGCGCACCATGGTCGGCTCGGACGGCCTGCCGCACGACATCCACCCGCATCCACGCCTCTGGGGCACGTTTCCACGCGTGCTCGGACACTACGCGCGCGATGTCGGCTTGCTCAGCCTGGAAGAAGCGGTGTTCCGCATAACCGGTCTGCCCGCGAAGGAATTCGGTATCGCAGAGCGCGGACTACTGGCCGAAGGCAATTTCGCCGACCTCGTCATCTTCGATCCCGAGACGATCATCGACACCGCGACCTTCGAGGAGCCGCGCCGGCCGGCTGCCGGCATCGACCATGTCTTCGTCAACGGCGTTTCCGTCTGGCGCGGCGGCCGGGCGACCGGTGCGCTGCCGGGGGCGGTTCTAAAACCTTCGGCTTCAAAAACGGTGGTCAGAGGCGCATGCAACTGCGGCGCCGATCACAGCGCCTCATAGATCCGGTCGACGCTCTCCAGCGCGTAGGCGAATTCCACCGGCCGTGTGCAGCGCCAGCCGTCGAAGGGCTGGCCGGCAAGCGCCTTCAGCGCCTCGGGCAGGCGAAGGATGCCGCCGCCATAGAGCCGGTTCGCCATGTCGAGCATGCCGGTGCGGTGCATGGCCTCCGTCATGCTGCCGCAGGCTTCCTTGACCAACCAGACGCGAAAACCCTGATAGACCGCGTCGAAGACGCTTTCGGTCACGCAACTGTCGGTCAGCACGCCGGCGACGACAAGGTTTTCGATGCCAAGCGCGGCCAGCCGTTGCGAAAGATCGGTTCGCCGAAACGCGCTCGGCCAGTGCTTGTGGATGACGATGTCGCCCGGCAGCGCAGCAACTTCGGCGCAGATATCCGCGCCCTCGCTGCCGGCGACGGCGGAGCGGAATTCCTCGGTCAGGATTTCTTCCTGCCGCGCATAGCCGTCGCGTTCTTCCGGTTTCACCCAGGCCTGCGCATGAATGACCGGCATTCCCGCCTTGCGGGCGGCTTCTATCAGCACGGCGGCGTTGGCGAGCACCGCGTCGTAGCCGACGACCGGCCATGCAGCCCCGGGGCGGTATTCGTTCTGCAGGTCGATGACCAGCAAGGCGGTCTTGGCAAGGTTCATGGCTGGTCCGTGTCGAAGTCGGTGACGAAACGCAAAAGCAGACGGATCGCCTGGTCGAGGTCGGCGATCTCCATCGCTTCATGCGGATTATGGCTGCCGTTTTCATTGCGCACGAACAGCATCGCGGTCGGAATGTTGGCGCCGGCAAAGGTGGCTGCATCGTGCCCGGCTCCGCTAGGCACATGTGGCGCTCGCATTTGCAGTTCGGTAGCGGCGCGGTCGAGCCTGCCGATCAGATCCGGCGACATCGTCGCCGGCTCCCAGGTAAAGCGCGGCCCATGCTCGAAGGCGACGCCGCGTTTGCTACCGACTTCGGCGAGAGTGCCATGAAGCCGATTTTCGATGCGATCCAGCACGGCTGCTTCGGCGCTGCGTACATCCAGCGTGAAGCCGAGCTCGCCCAGAACCCGGCTGCCGCCATGCTGCGTGCGATCGGACTGCACGCGACCGAAGGTGATGGTCGCTTCATGTCCTTCGCTTTCGAGCGCGTCCCACTCCGCCTCGAGGCCGGCGATCAGATCGGCAAAGCCAAGCACGGCATCATGCCTGGCAAAGCGCGGCTCGGCGCCGGAATGGGCATAGGCGCCGAAGCACTTGGCATCGACATAGCGGAAGCCACCGGCGATCCCGGTAACGATGCCGACCGGCGCTTCGGCGGCGACCAGCCGCGGTCCCTGCTCGATATGGACCTCGATAAAGGCCGCGATCTGCGCGGCATCGATGCCGGGCACACCACGCCGCACGGCGTCGGGGTCGAAACCTTCCTCGCGCATGTGCTCGGCCAGCGTGCGGCCGCTGTCGGAGCGCCTGGCTTCGAGCGCCTGCGGCTCCAACAGGCCAAGCGCCGCCTGGCTGCCCGGGTAGGACAGCGGAAACCAGACGGCTTCCTCGGCGCGTGTCGCCAGCACGACGAGGTCGCGCGGCAACCGGACGCCCTGCACGGCCAGTTCGGCCATCACCGCCAACCCAGCCACGACGCCGGCGGCGCCATCGAAATTGCCGCCATGCGCCACGCTGTCGAGATGCGAGCCGATGACGATCGCCGGCAGGTCGGGGTTACGGCCGCTGAGCGTCAAATAGAGATTGCCGGCGGCATCGACGCGCGCGACGGCACCGAGTTTTTCCGCCTCATTGCGCACGAGATCATGAGCGAAGCGCTCGCCCGGTCCGTAAGCAATGCGCGTGATCCCCGGCGCATCGGTCGTGGCTTCAGCGAGCGTATCCAGGACACGCCCCGCCAGTTCACCGCCGGCCGTAAGGACGGCACTGCTCATGAAACAGCCTGCGTTGCTTCAGGCGTGACGCCTCGAAGCCGATGCGGCGTGAGCTCTTCGAGCGATACCCCTTGCCTTGCGACATCGTCCGGCAGGCCGCCGCCGGCGATCAGGCTGGCGCAGACCCGCGACAGCGCCGGCGACGTCTTGATGCCGTAGCCGCCCTGCCCGACCAGCCAGACGAAATCCGGAAATTCGTCATCGGGCCCAACCACCGGCGACCCGTCGGCGACGAACGTCCTCAAGCCTGCCCAGGAACGCGACACCCGCTGCACTTCGATCGTCGTTGCCCGTTCGAGACGTTCGGCGCCGATCGCGACATCGATGTCTTCCGCAAAGGCGTCCATCGGCGCCGATGGTGTGGCGTCGGACGGCGAGACGAACAGCTGCCCGGCATCCGGCTTGAAATAGAATTCCGCGCCGACATCGTTGACCAGCGGCCAGTCGCTGATATCGACACCCTCAGGTGCCGGAATGTTGAAAGCGGTGCGGCGCTTCGGCTGCAGGCCGACCGGGCGCATGCCGGCCATCGCCGCGATCTCGTCGCCCCAGGCGCCTGCCGCATTGACGACCAGCGGCGCAAGGAATGTCCCCGCTTCCGTCTCGACCCGCCATCGACCGCCCTGCCGGCCGATAGTCCTTACGCCGGCCTTGGTGACGACGCGCGCGCCATGCGCCCGCGCGCCGCGCAAAAAACCCTGATGCAGGCCGTTGACATCAATGTCCATCGAATGCGGTTCGATATAGGCGCCGGCGAGATAATCCCGGCGCAGCACCGGCACGCGCGCGATCGCCTCGTCCGGCGTCATCGCAACGATCGAGGGAACGAGCGCCTGCGCCGCCGCCATATCCTCGCGCAAAAGGTCGAGCTGGTCGGCGCGCGCCACGGTGATCATGCCGCGCTTGCTGAGCAGCGGATAATCGCAAAAACCCGTCGGCGGCTCGGTCAGGAAGGCGCGACTTGAGAGCACGATGCGGCGGATGACGCCGTTGCCGTAATTCTCCGTGAAGCTCGCCGCCGAGCGTCCCGTGGTGTGATAGCCGCAATGGCTCTCGCACTCGAGCAGCACAACCTTTTTGTCGCGCGAAATCTCGAAGGCGGCGCCAGCGCCGGCCATGCCGCCGCCGATGATGATCACGTCGGTTTCCGTCATGTCAGCCGCGCTCACTGCTTTTGCGCATTCATCGCACCCTTGGAGCTACCCGTCATTCTAGCGCTGCGTCTGTTCCCAGTGCGGGTGCATCCACACCGGAGCGTCACTGCGCGGCAATGGTGCCTTTTCCCGGATCATGTCGCTTGCCTTCTCGGCGATGGCAATGGTCGCGGCGTTGGTGTTACCGCTGACGATCATCGGCATGATCGAGGCATCCACCACGCGCAGCCCCTTGAGACCGTGGACGCGCAATCTGTCGTCGACCACGGCTTTCGCATCCGTCCCCATGCCCATCTTGCATGTGCCGGTGGGATGAAAACAGGTCTTCATCGCACCACGCACCCAGGCATCGATCTCGTCGTCAGTCCTGACGGAAGGGCCAGGGAAAAGCTCGCCACCGTCATATGGCGCGAAGGCCTTTTGCGCCATGATCTCGCGCAGCAGGCGAAAACCGTCGCGCATGTCGGCTCGGTCTTGCGGATCGGCCATGTAGTTGAACAGGATGGCTGGATGCTCGCGCGGATCGGCCGAGCGCAGCATGACGCTGCCGTGGCTTTTCGGACGCATCAGGTCGACATGGGCCTGGTAGGCATGGCCTCGCATCGGCTCCACGGTGCCGGGCGCAACGGCCAGCGGCAGGAAGCTCAGCTGCAGGTCGGGATGCTCGACGCCCGCACGAGTGCGGATGAAACCGCCGACTTCATAGTGGTTGCTCGCCGCAGGACCGTCGTGAAACAGGAACCAGCGCATCCCGGCAAGATATTTGCGCGGCGCCTGGACAACGGGCGCGAGGCTGATCGGCTGCTTGCATCTGTGCTGGATGGCGATGTCGGGATGATCGTTCAGATTGGCGCCCACGCCCGGCAGATCATGGCGCGGCGTGATGCCGAGCTTGCCCAGGAAATCGGCCGGACCAATGCCGGAGAGCTGCAGCAGTTGCGGGCTGTTGATGGCGCCGCCGCTGAGGATGACCTCGCGCTCGGCATGTGCTTCCAGCCGTTTGCCCTTGTGGATATAGGCGACGCCGATGGCGCGATTGCCCGTCAGGAGAATCTGTTGAACGAACGCCTGGGTCGCAATGCGGAGGTTTGGCCTGCCCTTGGCGGGATCGAGATAGGCCCGCGCTGTCGAGGAGCGGCGGCCGTTCCGCGTCGTGCGGTCGTAGGGGCCAACGCCTTCCTGCTGATAGCCGTTGCTGTCGGGCGTGAACGGATATCCCGCCTGGACGCCGGCCTGGATGAAGGCCTCCGCCAAAGGACCAAGTTTCGGCGAGGAGACGCCAAGCGGCCCGTCGCCGCCGCGATAGTCGTCCTGGCCCTCGGCATGCCCCTGAGCCCGCCGGAAATAGGGCAGCATGTCCGCATAGCTCCAGCCGCTGTTGCCCGACTGGGCCCAGCCGTCATAGTCACGGGCATGGCCGCGCACATACATCATGCCGTTGATCGAGGAGGAGCCGCCGAGCACGCGACCGCGCGGCTGAATGAGCCGCCTGCCGTCGAGAAAGGGTTCGGGCTCGGAGCTATAGTCCCATTTGTAACGATCAGAAGAAATCAGTAGGCTGTAGCCCCATGGCATGTCGAATAGAAAACTGCGGTCGGCCGGGCCAGCCTCCAGCAACAGTACGCGGCAATCCGGATCTTCGCTGAGCCGGGCAGCCAGCACCGAGCCCGCCGAACCCGCCCCGACGATCACGTAGTCGAAGGCATCCGCCCTGCCCTTATCCGGCATCTGTAAATTCCCCTGTTGTCGGCCGCGTTCCGGCCCTTTTGTTGTCGCCGCGGCAACGGCGTTGACAGCAAATTAATGTGGTCACGGGAGCAGATCACGTCAGAATTTTGTTGTCATTGCCCAAAAGGAACGATGCCTGGCGCATCGCCCTACGTTCCACTGGTTTGGATATCCGCGTCAGCCCGGTTCCGCGATCAGGCGGTACTGGTCCGGCCGACGATAGAGCGCGAAGTTGAAATTCACCTTCCGGCAGACCTCGATCAGATCGAGATCGGCGCGATGCACGATGACCTCGTCGTCGAGCGACATCGCCAGCGCGGCGATCTCACCGGTCGGCGCGATGATGCTGGAGCCGCCGATCAGCGCCTGGCCGTCTTCCAGACCGGCCTTGGCGGCAGCAGCGACCCAAAGCGTGTTCTGGTAGGCGCCGGCCTGCATCGGCAGATGGTTGTGGAACATCCTCAGATGCGCCAGCGCCGGCGCCTCATCGAGCAAGAGCGGCGTGTTGTAGCCAAGCAGCGCCACCTCGGCGCCGTTGAGACAGAGCATGCGATAGGTTTCCGGCCAGCGGCGGTCGTTGCAGATCGCCATGCCAACGCGAACGCCGCGATAATCGAAGACCGGGAAGCCGAGATTGCCCGGTTCGAAGTAACGCCGTTCGAGATGCGTGGTCGTGCCTTCTTCCGGTTCGCTCGAACCGGGCACGTGCATCTTGCGGTAACGGCCGATGAAGGCGCCGTCCGGCCCGACCAGATCCATCGTGTTGAAATGGCGCGTGCGACCTTCTTCGTGCGCAAGCTCGCAATAGCCGAGCGCGAAGCCGACCTTCAGGCGCGCGGCGGCATCATAGAGCCGCTGCGTCTCCGGCCCCGGCATCGAGGCTTCGAAGAAGGCATCGATCTCGGCTCGGGCGTCGATGCGCCAGCGCGGAAAGAAAGTGGTGAGCGCCATTTCCGGGAACACCGCGATCTCGGCGCCGGCGGCCGCAGCTTTCTCAAGCAGGTGCACCAGCCGCCCGACCGTCTCGGCGCGCGTGGCACTGCGCTGGATCGGCCCGGTCTGGCAAACGGCGATAGTCAGGCATCGAGCCATGGCGTCCAATCCTCGACTGGTTTTCTAAGATGCGCCGGATCGGCAGCGGTCCGCGTCACAAAACGCCCGAACCCAGGTTCGGCCTGCAGCTTGCCATCGGTGACAACCGGCACGCCGCGCACCAGGACGGTGGTTGGCTTGCCGGTGACAACCCTGCCCTCATAGGGCGTGAAATCGACGCGCGAATGCAGCGCCTTGTGCCCGAGCGTCCAGCGCGCCGTCGGATCCCACAGCGCCAGATCGGCGTCGAGCCCGACGGCGATGCTGCCTTTGCGATCGGCGAAGCCGTAGATCGAGGCGGCATTGCGGGCGGTGAGGTCGAGGTAGCGATCGAGCGCCAGCCGGCCGGTGAGCAGCCCTTCCGAAAACAGCAGCGGCAGGCGTGTCTCGATGCCGGGAATGCCGCTCAGCGTCGTGGTGAAGCCGGGCGTTTGGGAGCGGCCGATCTTGTCGGCGAAGTAATATGGCGAATGGTCCGACGACCAGAGATCGATGCCGCCATTGATCAGCTCTTGCCACAGATGCTCGTGACTGCGCGGCGAACGCGGCGGCGGCGAAAAGACGAAGCGGGCCGCATCGATTGCCTCCCGATTGAGATCGGCCGCGCCGAGGAAGAGATATTGCGGACAGGTCTCGGCGATGGCGTCGACCCCGCGAACCTTCGCCCGCGCCACCTCTTCGGCCGACTGCCAGGACGAGACATGCACGATGGTCATCCGCGCGCCGATCATCTCGGCGAAGGCCAGCGCGCGATGCGTCGCCTCGCGCTCCATCGTCTCGCTGTGGGCGACGACATGGTAGCGGATATCCGTGCGGCCGAGATCGATCAGCCGCTGCCGCGTGCGCCGGATCGCGGCATCGTTCTCGGCATGGACCATGACGATCCAGCCCAACCGTCGAGCTGTATCGAGGACCTTGAAGAACAGGTCGTCATCGACGGCAAAACCCTGATAGGTCATGAACAGCTTGACCGAGGCGATGCCGCGCCCGGCAAGCTGGTCGAGCTGGGCGTCGACGTCCGCGCCGGTGACCATGGTGACAACGGCATGCAGCCCGTAGTCGATCACGGCGCGTCCCGCCGCGCGCTCCAGCGCCCGGTCGATGGCGCCAATCGTCGTCATATCCTGTCCAGGCATGCCGAACGGGACGATGCAGGTGGTGCCGCCGAAAGCCGCTGAGATCGTGCCGGAATAGAAGTCGTCGGCATTGCCGGCGCCACCCCAGACCGGCTGGTCGAGATGGCAATGCGCGTCAATGCCGCCGGGCATCACCCAGCGGCCGCCGGCGTCGATCGACTTCTCGCCGGACAGGCCTTTGCCGATGGCGGCGATCCGGCCGTCGTCGATGCCGACGTCGCACTCGGCCCAGCCATCGTCGAGCGCCACGCGCCCGCCTTTGATCACCAGCTCATGCATTGGTGTCCCTTCGCCGGCCCGCTCAGTCGACAGCCGCCGTCACCATGATCTCGACGCGGTACTGATCGCCGGCAAGCCGCGCCTCCACCGTCGCGCGCACCGGCATGGCGCTCCGGTCGATCCAAGCGTCCCAGGCCGTGTTCATCATCTCGAAATCGGCGATGTCGCGGAGCCAGATCTGCGCGCTGAGCAGCTTCGACTTGTCGCTGCCGGCCTTGGCTAGAAGCGCGTCGATCTTGGCCAGGATCTGCTTTGTCTGGCTGGTGGTGTCGCCGGAAAGGTCATCAGCGGTCAGGCCGGCCACATAGACGGTGCCGTTGTAGCGGAGCACCCGGCAGAAGCGCTGGCCGTTTTCGAGGCGTTCGATCGTCATGATGTTCCCTTCCGCTGGTTTCCAGATCTGGTTTTTGCCTATGGTAAGGAGGGTGCAAAACCGCTGTAAAGCCCGCGCCGCGCCGAGACGCCGCTTTCCTTTGCTGGCATGGCCAAAAAAATTTAAGCCATAGCCGCATCAATCTTCGTTTGTGGCAGTCACCATAAAGTGTAGCTTCCAGTCGGGCTGCCGTCGGTCAACGGTGCCGCCAGGGAGCCGCCGCAGCCGCATTCATGAGGTCGATCGCTCAATCCGCGATGAGGCTTTGGCAAAATGCAGAGCGCTCCCGCGCCATGCTGCCGATCATGGTCGGCATCTGCCTCGCTTGTATCGGCAGCGCAATGCTGACCACCGCCGTGTCACTGCATCTCGGCAAGCCCGGCATTTCTCCCCAGGTCGTGCAGATCGTGCTGACCGCCTATCCCGTGGGCTTCCTCGTCGGATGCCTGGTCACGCGCCCAGCAGTCGCCCGATACGGCCATGAGCGAACCTTCGTGGCGATCCTGGTGCTGGCGCTGCTGGCGGCTTCCGGCTTCGCCTTCACCGATTTCCTGCCAAGCTGGATCTGCTTTCGCCTTCTCGGCGGCATGGCGATGGCATCCCTCTTCGTCGTCTGCGAAAGCTGGATCAACCTTTACGCCGAACATCACAATCGCGGCGCGCTGTTTTCCATCTATATGCTGACGACGGCGATCGCCGTGCTGCTCGGTCAGGTTCTGGTCGCCCTGGTCGGCCCGCAATCGCCGCATCTGTTCCCGGTCGCCGCCGCGACGGTGCTGCTGGCGCTGGTCTCCAAATTCGTCGGGGGACGCTGGCCGGCGCTGCCGGCCACCGATCCGGAGCACGCAAGTTCGGCGAGGCCGGTCAAGCGCCTCGGCCCGCTGGCGCTCTTCCGGCTGGCGCCGGTAACGGTGGTCGCGATTTTCCAGGGCGGCATAACCAACATGAACATCTTCGTACTGACGCCGATCTACGGGACGCAGATCGGCCTGTCGGCGGCAACGACCGTCGGGCTGGTCACGACCATCAGCATCGCCGGCATGCTGGCGCAAACCCCGGTCGGCTGGCTGTCCGACCGGTTTGAACGCCGGATCATATTGCTTGTCCAGGGCGTCCTGTCCGTAGCGCTCTGCGCCGCGATCGCCTGGCTCGGCAATTTTTCGGTGCCGCTGCTCTTCGTGCTGTTCTTCCTCTATGGCTGCACGGCCCTCACCGTCTACCCCGTGGCGATGGCGTTCGGCGCTTCGCAACTGCACAGCCGGCACATGGTCGGCGCTTCCGGCACGCTGCTCCTGCTCTATTCGATCGGCAATGTCGCGACGCCCGGTATTTCCGCCGGCCTAATGGAGCATATGGGCGCGCCGGCCATGTTCCTGCTGCTCGGTGGCGGCGCCGTGCTGGTGACGATGGCTGCCTGCTACAATCTTCTTCGTCGGCCTGTCGGCGCCACGGCCTTGCAGGCGATCGAGGAGCAGGTCTGATGACAGACATGAAGCGTCTCGAGAGCAAAGTCATCCTGATCGCCGGCGCCGCCAGCGGCATTGGCGCTGCAATCGCCCGCCGCTGCATTGCCGAAGGCGCAAGCATCGTCTGCGCGGATTACGATCTCGAGCCCGCGACGAAGCTTGCCGAAGCGCTCGGCCCTTCCGCGGCCGCTTGCCAGTGCGATGTGACGAAGGCTCCCTCCGCCGAAGCGGCCGTCGACTTCGCGGGGCAAAGATTCGGCCGGCTCGACGGGCTGGTGCACAATGCTGCAGCGCCGTCGACCAGCGCCACCGTCGTCGATCTCGACGAAAGCGCGTGGCGGCACGAGATCGATGTCGGCCTGACCGGCGCTTTCCTGATGAGCAAGTTCGCCGTGCCGCTGATCGCTGCCGGCGGCGGCGGTTCGGTCGTCTTCATCGGCTCGCAATTCGCGCGCGTCGCCACCACCAGGGCCGTCGCCTATTGCGCCGCCAAGGCCGGGCTGGTCCACCTCGCCAAGGCAATGGCCGTCGATCACGCCGCCGAGAAAGTCCGCGTTAACAGCCTCTCGCCAGGCGCCGTCGCAACCACACGACTGCTGCGCCGATTCGCCGATTTCGACGCGGCCAATGCCGGCCTCGGGCCTGCCCATCTGCTCGGCCGCATCGCCGACCCCGAAGAAATCGCCGCGGCGGCGGCTTTCCTGCTTTCCGCCGACGCATCCTTCGTCACCGGATCCGATATGCTCGTGGACGGCGGCTATGCGACGCGCTGAGCCCGAAACCCTTTCAAAGGAGCTCCCATGACCCTGCTCGTCACCGGCGGCACCGGCTTTGTCATGAGTGTGGTCGCGCGCGCATGGCTCGACCGCGATCCGCTAGCCCGCGCCGTGATCCTCGACCGCTCCGGCCTCGACGCGGCGGCCGAAAGGCATTTCGCCCCGGTGCGCGACCGGCTGACAGTGATCGCCGCCGATATCCTCGACCAGAAGGCCTGGTCCGACACGCTCGACAAGCAAGGCATCACGGCGATCGTTCATGGCGCGACGATCACGCCGATCTCGCGCGGCAGCGCCTCGGAGGCGAAACGCCAGCCGGAGGCCGAGGACCCGGCCCGCATCGTCGACGTCAATCTCATGGGCACGGTGCGGATGCTGGACTGGGCGCGCACGAGACCGGATCTCAAGCGCTTCGTCTATGTCAGTTCCGGTTCCGTCTACCGCCACAACGGGCCTGACTGGAGCAGCGAGCCGCTGCCGGAAGACGGCTATGTCGCGCCGCTGACGCTCTACGGCATCTCGAAATTCGCCTCCGAGATGGTGACCAACCGCTATGCCGACCTGTTCGGCCTGTCGGCGGTCTCGGTGCGGCTTGCTTCGGTCTACGGCCCGATGGACCGCGCGACCGAGAGCCGCAATTTCCGCCATGTTCCCAACCGCGTCGCGCATATGGCGCTCGCAGGTGAGACAATCCGGCCGAACAGCCTCGAACCCGTCGGCGATTATATCGCCTCGACCGACGTTGCCGCCGCGATCCTCGCGCTGATCGACGCGCCACACCTCAATTACCGCCACTACAATATCGGCTCCGGTTCCAGCCAGACCATCGGCGAGATCATCGGCTGGGCTAAGGAACGCGTGCCCGGTTTGAAAGCCGAGGTGACGGCCGGAGAAAACGCCAATATCGTCCAGGATACGGCGCTGAAAGGCGGCATGTGGGGCGCCTACGACATCGCCCGCATCATGCGCGACACAGCATGGCGGCCGCGTCCCGGCAAGGAAACCTTCCACGCCTACATGGACTGGATTGCAGCCAACGAAAGCTGAGCCAAACCAGGCCGAAGGAGGACGACAGATGCCGACCGATCCGCAGCAAGCGCAGCAGCCGCGCGACTTTATCGGCTACGGCCCGCATCCGCCCTTCGTCACCTGGCCGGGCGGTGTCAAGCTCGCCGTCAACCTCGTGCTCAACTACGAGGAAGGGTCGGAGTACAACTGGCTGGATGACGGCCGCAACGACAATTGGGGCGAGTACAATCTCACTTCCAGCATGCCGGTGCGCGACCTCGGCACCGAGACGCATTTCGAATATGGCAGCCGCGCCGGCGTCTGGCGCTTGGCCAGGCTGTTCGACCGCTACGACATCCCGGTCACCTTTTCCGCCTGCGCCGTAGCGCTGCAGTGCAACCCGCCTTTGGTCGAGTGGATGAAGGCGCGACGCCACGACCTGATGGGCCATGGCCTGCGCTGGATCGACTACACGACGATGGAGCGCAGCGAGGAAGAGCAACATCTGCATGAAGCGATCGCTCTCTACGAAAAGCTGCTTGGGAAGCGCCCGTTGGGTTGGAACTGTCGCTCGCTGCCGAGCGTCAACACTCGCGACCTTTTGGTGAAGGAGGGCGGCTTCCTCTACCACTCCGACCCCTGCAACGACGACCTGCCCTATTTCCTCGACCACAAGGGCACCGAGATCCTGGTCGTGCCGTACTCCAAGGCGCTCAATGACAGCCGCTATCTGGTGGCGCCAGGCTACAGCAATCCGCGCGATTTCGCCGAGGACTGCCGCTCGGCGATCAACTATATGCTCGACGAGGCGGATGAGACCGGCGGCCGTATGCTGACCATCGGCATCCACGCGCGGTGGATGGGCCAGCCCAACCGCGCCTCGGGCCTCCGCGAAGTGATCGAGCACGTGCAGAACAGCAGCGGCGCTGCCTTCATGCGGCGCGAGGATATCGCGCGTTTCTGGCTCGCCAACCACGCCCGCTTCGAACAGCGCGGCTGAGAGATGTTCGAAACGCTGATCCGCGGTGCAGCGCTGGTGAATGCCGACGGCCTCAGCCGAGGCGATATCGGCATTGCCGGGGGTAAGGTCGCGGCAATTATCGGCTCCGGCGAAGCCGCAGAAGCCGGCACGGTCATCGACGCCTCCGGCTGCTTCGTACTGCCCGGCCTCGTCGATGCGCATGCGCATCTGCGCGACCCCGGTCTTACCCATAAGGAGGATTTTTCGTCCGGCACGCATGCGGCAGCGCTCGGCGGCGTGACGACGGTGCTCGACATGCCGACCGACGAGCCATGGACTGCGACGGCCGAGCAACTCGCCGACAAGATGGCGCTGGCCGAAGGCCGCATCCATGTCGACGTCGGCCTGCAGGCCGTGATCAGCCGCGACCTGTCGCTTGTCCCTCGCCTGCTCGACCTCGCGCCGGTGTCATTTGAGCTGTTCACCGCCGACGTGCCGGACGCGTTCCTCTTTGCCTCGCTCGACGCGGTTGCCGAAGCGCTGAAGGCGTTCGCCGGCGCCGACACGCTGATCGGCATCTCGCCCGGCGACCAGTCGATCCTGACCGGCAGCACCGAGCGCGACCGTTCCGGCACCATCGCTGCATTCCTGGACAGCCGGCCACCGCTGGCCGAGGCCAACGGCATCGCCCGCGCGCTGGTCGCCGCCGCCTCGACCGAAGCAAAAGTCCACGTCCGGCAGATCAATTCCGAGCTTGGTGTCGAAACCTGGAGCCGGTTGCGCGGTATGGCCGACGCAAGCGTCGAAACCACACCACAGAACCTGTTGTTCACGACGCAGGATTACGAGGCGCAAGGCGCCAATCTGAAGGCCTCGCCGCCTTTGCGTTCGCCGCACGATGTCGATGCGCTGCGCGCCGCGCTGAGCGCGGGACTGATCGACATCGTCGCCACCGATCATGCCCCGCACGCGCCGGCCGAGAAGGGAGCGACTTATGCTGCTTTCGCCGACATACCGGGCGGCATGCCGGGACTGCAGACGCTGCTTCCCGCCATGCTGAGACTGGTCCACGAAGGGCTGATTGCTCTGCCCGACCTGGTGCGCATGTGCTCCCGCAACCCGGCCGAGCGCTTCGGCCTCGGCCGGCGAAAGGGGAAGATCGCCCCCGGCTACGACGCCGACCTGCTGATCCTCGATCCGCGTCGATCGAGCACCATCGCCAATGCCGACCAGGTGTCGCGGGCCGGCTCCACGCCCTTCGACGGTTGGACGGTGAAAGCGCGGCTTACCAGTGTCTTCCTGCGCGGCCGCGGGATCGTGCGCGACGGGCGGCTGGTCGGCCCGGCGCAGGGAAAGATCGTCACCCGGGAGAGCTGAACACCATGGCCCTGCTTGCCAACAAGACCGCCATCGTCACCGGAGCGAGCTCCGGCATCGGCCGCGCCATCGCGCTGAAATTCGCCGCCGAAGGCTCCAGCATCGTCGTCGCCGACACGGTCGAGCAGCCGATCGAGGGCGGTGAGAGCACCGTCGATAGGATCCGCTCAGCCGGCGGCACAGCCATCTACATTAGAACGGATATCTCGGACTGGAACGCCGTCGACGCGCTCGTCGGCGCAACGGTCGCGCAGTTCGGCCGGCTCGACGTGATGGTCAACAATGCCGCGATCTACACAAGCAC
>NZ_VFUA01000085.1 GCF_006440735.1 Mesorhizobium sp. B2-7-1
GGACGCCGCATGCCGGCGATGCCGACGGCATGGTCGGCGCCGAGGTGATCCAGACCTTCGTCAAGCGGCTGCCCAACCAGCCCGGCGTCTACCGCATGATGAACGCCGCCGGCGACGTGCTCTATGTCGGCAAGGCGCGCAGCCTGAAGAAGCGTGTCACCAATTACGCGCAGGGGCGATTCCACACCGCCCGCATCGGCCGCATGGTGCGCGAGACCGCGACGATGGAGTTCGTCGTCACCCGCACCGAGATCGAGGCGCTGCTGCTCGAGGCCAACCTCATCAAGCGGCTCAGGCCCCGTTTCAACGTGCTGATGCGGGACGACAAATCGTTCCCCTACATTCTTTTGACCGGCGACCATGTCTCGCCCGGCATCTACAAGCATCGCGGCGCGCGGTCGCGAAAAGGGGACTATTTCGGGCCGTTCGCCTCGGCCGGCGCGGTCGGCCGCACCATCAATTCGCTGCAGCGCGCCTTCCTGCTTCGAAGCTGCACCAACTCCTTCTACGAGAACCGCACGCGGCCGTGTCTGCTCTACCAGATCAAGCGCTGTGCCGGTCCCTGCACCGGCGAGATCTCGCATGAAGGCTATGCCGAGTTGGTCGAAGAAGCCAAGGATTTCCTGTCCGGCCGCAGCCAGAAGGTGAAGACCGAGATCTCGGCCGCCATGCAGCAGGCTTCCGAAGAGCTCGATTTCGAGCGCGCCGCCATCTACCGCGACCGTCTTGCCGCGCTCTCGCATGTGCAGGCGCATCAGGGCATCAACCCGCAGACGGTGGAGGAGGCCGACGTCTTCGCCATCCACCAGGAAGGCGGCCAGACCTGCATCCAGGTGTTCTTCTTCCGCACCGGCCAGAACTGGGGCAACCGCGCCTATTTCCCCAAGGCCGATCCGGCGCTGGAGCCGGCCGAGGTGCTGGGCTCGTTCCTGGCGCAATTCTATGACGACAAGCTGCCGGCGCGCACGCTGCTTCTGTCGCAGACCGCGCAGGAACAGGAACTGCTCGGCGAGGCGCTCTCCACCCATGCCGGCCGCAAGATTACGATCTTGGTGCCGCAGCGTGGCGAGAAGAAGGATCTGACCGACCACGCGCTGCAGAACGCGCGCGAGGCGCTAGGCCGCAGGCTGGCCGAGACCTCGACCCAGGCGCGGCTGCTCAAGGGTTTTGCAGAAACCTTCGGCCTGGAAAGACCGCCGGTGCGCATCGAGGTCTACGACAACTCGCACATCATGGGCACAAATGCCGTGGGAGCCATGGTCGTCGCCGGACCGGAAGGTTTCGTCAAGAACCAGTACCGCAAGTTCAACATCCGCTCGACCGAGATCACGCCGGGCGACGATTTCGGCATGATGCGCGAGGTGATGCAGCGGCGCTTTTCGCGGCTGCTCAAGGAGCATGGCGACGAGCAGCCCGGCCCGGTGGTCCAGGACGATGCCGGCGAGGAGGATCTGGTCGCCGGCAATGGCGGCTTCCCGGCCTGGCCCGACGTCATCCTGATCGACGGCGGCCAGGGCCAGATGACGGCCGTGCGCCAGATCCTTGCTGACCTCGGCGTCGAGGACCGCGTCATGGCAATAGGCATCGCCAAGGGCCCGGACCGAGACGCCGGCCGCGAGCGCTTCTTCGTCAAGGGCAGGGACTCCTTCATGCTGCCGGTGCGCGATCCGGTGCTCTATTTCGTCCAGCGCCTGCGCGACGAGGTGCATCGTTTCGCCATCGGCTCGCACCGGGCGCGGCGCAAGAAGGAGATGATCAAGAGCCCGCTCGACGAGATCGCCGGCATCGGTCCCGGCCGCAAGCGCGCCCTGCTGCTCGCCTTCGGCACCGCCAAGGCGGTCAGCCGCGCCGCGGTCGAGGACCTGGTCAAGGTCGACGGCATTTCCGAGCATGTGGCGAAACTGGTCTACAATCATTTTCATGAGAGCTGAGGGGCGGGCACGAAAGTTTGACGATGGTGTCCGCGTGGCGAGGAATGCTGTACCGTGGCGATTGGCCCAGACGCCCGTCCCATCGTCATCCACGGGCGGAGCAAGGAGCGAAGCGACGCGGCGCAGACCCGAGGATCCATTCCGTGACTTACGAGCTTTGCGGCGGTCTAGAACGGCCTCTGTTCTGCACCGTCTCCACCCCTCGCGCAAGATCACGGCATGGATCCTCGGGTCTGCGCAGGAGCTCCGCTCCTGCTCCGCCCGTGGATGACGAAGTTGCCTGGGCTTTGCCCAACTCTCGACATTGCAAGAAGAACCTGCGCCGAGGCGCCATGAATGGAGATGCCGGGGCCAAGAGAGGTGCTTCACGCCGACCTTCACGCCATTTTTCCCTGTCCAATCGAATCTCGGCTGTTGACCCCCTACATTGGCTTCTGATTTGAGTACCTCTGGCGGAGGAGATTTCCCGAGACGACATGGCACAACGCGCGTTCAACCTGCCGAACATCCTCACCTACGCCCGCATCGTCGCGGTGCCGCTGGTTGTGCTGTGCTTTTTTCTCGAGGGACATCTGAAGTCTTCCGACTTCGCCCGCTGGTCGGCGCTGGTCATTTTCCTGCTCGCCTCGATCACCGATTACTTCGACGGCTATTTTGCCCGCGCCTGGCAGCAGACCTCCAACATAGGCAAGATGCTGGATCCGATCGCCGACAAATTGCTGGTCGCCACCTGCCTGCTCCTGCTTGCCGCCGACACCGACCGCCACGCCGGCATCGCCGGCTGGTCGCTGTGGGCGGCGATCATCATCCTGTGCCGCGAGATCCTGGTTTCGGGCCTGCGCGAATATCTGGCCGCCTTGAAGGTCTCGGTGCCGGCCGGGATCGATTCCGGCTCGACGAGCTCCTCCGCCGCCTCGTCCTCGATGTCGAGATCGACATCGGGCGGGAGATCGTCGGCGGCGCCGTTTCGTTTCTGTCTTTGGGCTGCGGGACTCATTCCACCATGCCTGTCACATCGGGCGTCTGCCACGCAAGATGCTGGCCGCCGTCGAGCGCGATCATCTGGCCGGTCACCGAGCGCGCCTGCCAGAGATAGCGGATCGTGGCGCCGAATTCGGGCAATTGCGGGCCGCGCTTCAGGATCAGGCCCTCGACCTGTTTGCCGAAATCATCGTCGTCCTGGCGCTTGTTCTTCAGTGTCGGGCCTGGACCTATGGCATTGACGCGAATGCGCGGGCCTAGCGCCTGCGCCAGCATCTCGGTCTGCGTCCACAGCGCCGATTTCGACAGCGCATAGGACAAATAACGCGGCGTCGGCCGCCAGACGCGCTGGTCGATGATGTTGACGATCAGCCCCTCCTCGCCTTGCGGAAGGGCGCGGGCAAAGGTCTGCGCCAGGAGCGCCGGGGTTTTCACGTGGATGGCGAAATGCCGATCCCAGGCCTGCCAGTCGAAATCCTCGACCCGGTCGTCGACGAACAGGGAAGCGTTGTTGACCAGCAGCGTGACAGGGCCGAGCGCCGCTTGCGCACGGCCGACAAGGCCGCCGACGGCATCCATGTCGGTGAGGTCGGCGGCGACCACGGCGGCGCGGCCGCCCTCGTCCGCGATCTTGCTTGCCAACGCTTCGGCCTCCTTGCCGGAGCGGTTGGCATGGATGGCGACGGCGAAGCCATTGGCGGCCAGGTCCTCGACGATCGCCTTGCCGATCCGCCTTGCTCCACCCGTCACCAGCGCGACGGCCGTGGCTTGTCTCATCTTGTCAATCCTCAATCGGCTTCACGATTCCGGGAAGCCGGCACAATATGACGGGCCAAGCGTTAAATGCCATTTCCACCTAGGGCAGGAATGTGGCGAAGCGGCCCGGACACGCGTCCGCCCCGCCGGATGCGGGGCACCGTTCACGGCAATATATGTCGCAAGACCCCTTGAACCAAGCGGCGTGCAGCGCAACATAATTAGCCTGCTGACATTCGCTGTTGCGAAGATGCAACGTCACCTTTCAGCCTCATTCGCGCCGGGGAATGACCCAAGTTCAGGTTCGCTTCAGCCGCATTTCAGCACGACATTTGGAACCGTTGAACGCCAAGCTCGTTTATCCCCCCGGACGGGCCGGGGCGTTTCATGACAAACAAGCCTAAGTGTCTTGTGGCTTAAGGAGTAGAACAATGAAGACCAATCTTAAATTCGCGCCGCTTGCCGCTGCGCTCGGGCTGTTCGCCTTTGCTGGCACCGCCTTCGCGGCCGACGTCGTTTCCGAAGAGCCGCCGGCTCCCGCCCCGGTTGCCGAGCTTCCGGTCGCTTCCTGGGCCGGGCCCTATGCCGGTATCAATCTGGGCTACGGCTTCGGCGGCCATGTGAAGGCCCCGGGCGTCGACGCCAAGACCAAGGGCTTCATCGGCGGCGTTTTCGGCGGCTACAACTGGCAGCAGGACAACTTCGTATACGGTGCTGAAGCCGACCTCGGCTACAACGGCACCAAGGGTTCGGACAATGGCCTTTCCGCCAAGACCGGCATCGAAGGCTCGCTGCGTGCTCGCCTCGGCTATGCCGTGACCCCGGAAATCCTGCTCTACGGCACGGGCGGTCTCGCTGCTAAGAACCAGAAGATCGACGACAGCGTCAGCGGCGTGAACGACAGCAAGGCCATGCTCGGCTGGACGGCCGGTGCCGGTACCGACATCAAGATCACGGACAACGTGTTCGGCCGCGTCGAGTATCGCTACACCGACTACGGCAGCAAGAACTTCGGCGACACGGGCAAGGTCAAGTCTTCGGACAACCGCGTCACGTTCGGCGTCGGTATGAAGTTCTAAGTCGTAGAAGCCACGACACGGAAAAGCCGGGCCTTGCGCCCGGTTTTTTTGTGTCCGCGAAAACCGACAAGGGTTGCGGGCCCCTCAATCGGTCCTCATTTCGGCCTCTTCGGCGGTTTGGCCTTTGCCTTCGGCGGCAGCGTCTCGACGAAAGCCAGCCCGCGAGCGAGCCAGCCGGCAAGATCGGCATCGATCGCGGTGCCTTCGGGCGCGACGCGGATATAGCCTTCCATCGAGCGTCCGCCCATCTCCATCGGGCCCGCATGAGGAAGCGCCGCGGCGGCCGCATGCGCGCCCTTGCCGACGCGCACCAGAAGCCCCCGCTTCGAGGTGCCGATCAGCATGTTGCCGTTGATCATGAAACAGGTGCCGCCGAACATCTTCTGCTCGGTGAAGGCGCGCCGGCCGAGGGCAGCGCGCAGGCGTGCGACCATCGGGTCCGGCGCGACACTGGTTGAGGGCTTTGCCATGCTCACCACTCCGACTTGGGTGATGTCAGGCAAGCATGGAAGCGGGCGGCGTTCAAGGCGGTGCGATCTTCCTCTTCTCCCCTTGTGGGAGAAGGTGGCCGAGCGAAGCTCGGACGGATGAGGGGTGCTCCAGCTTGACGCACATCGCGCCGACCCACCTTCTCCCACAAGGAGAGAAGGAGGGCGCGCCTCACCCCGGCACGCTGCCCTTCAATTCCGGAAACTTCTCATCAAACCGCGCGGCCCAGCGCACGAGCCGGCTGCGGCCCTTCTCCCATTGGCCGGAAAAGCGCAGCGCGAGATAGCCAAGTGTCGCGCGCAGCGCCATGTGGCCGGCGGTGATCTTCTTCGGCAGTTTCGGCGAGTTGGCGTTGATGAGGTCGAGCGCGGTGGTGATCTTGGTCCACTGGCGGTCGAGCCAGGGCTGGTAGACCATTGCCTCCGGCCGCGTGCGGCGCTCATAGACCATCGACAGCGCGCAGTCGCAGATGCCGTCCGCAAGCGCCTCGAGTACCTCCGCCTCGAGCCGCTTGTCGGGATTGCGCGGCAACAGCGCGTTCTTCGACAGCCGGTTGAGATGCTGGGTAATAGTGCGGCTGTCATAGATCGAGCGGCCGTCCTCCAGCACCAACACCGGGATCTTGCCGAGCGGGTTGGCCAAGATCAGCTCGGCGGGCTTGTCCTCCGTCTTGACCGGCACGAGGTCGATGGCGATGCCGGCATAGACGGCCGCCATGCGAACCTTCGAACTGTAAGGAGATGTTGAAGCATAGAGCAGTTTCGGCATGATCGGGTTCCCAGTTGTTTGCGGCACTGTTGACCGATCCGCGTCCGAAGGGCAACGGCCAGCCGGCCAATCCGGATTGGCCAATGCATCCTGCCGGCGCGTGCACCCGCAAAGAAAAAGCTCCCGGAAGTTTTGCTTGGCGGCAAAATTTCCGAGAGCTTTAGGAGGAGCGTCCGCTCCGACTCCGCTCGCCTTGACACCGAATTGGCGAGAGGGGTGCCTGGGTGGCACCCGCCCTCACCTATTGCGGTTCGCGAGCGAAGCTACGCGATCACTTCTTGGCGGCCGGCTTCTTCGCCGGAGCTGCCTTCTTCACGGCTGCCGGCGCCTTGGCGGCGGCGGCCTTCAGCGGAGCCTTGGCGGCGGGCCTGGCCGCGGCCTTCGCTGCCGGCTTCTTGGCGGCAGGCTTCGCCGCTGCCTTGGCGGCGGGCTTGGCCGCGGCCTTCGCTGCCGGCTTCTTGGCGGCGGGCTTGGCCGCAGCCTTAGCCGCCGGCTTCGCTGCTGCCTTGGCCGGAGCCTTGGCGGCTGCCTTCGGTGCCGCTGCCTTCTTCACTGCTGCAGGTTTCGCGGCAGCCTTAGCTGCCGGCTTCTTTGCCGGCGCTTTCGCCGCCGGCGCCTTGGTTGTCGTCTTTGCCATGCGATGCCCCTTGCGTTTTGCCAATGGTCGTGAGTGACCCGGCGTCTCTATGCATATCTGACTCGCGACTGTCTAGCCAGCGAAGCAACACAATGATTTTCAGTTATTGAATTTTGGTTACACGAAGCGCATCTCGTTGAAAAATTGTGAGCGAATCTGTCACTTTCGAAGTGACGGCCCGGCCCACAGATTTTCGCGCAGCTTCTATCGCCCGATCAACCATCGGCCCATAGCATAAGCCTATATCGGAATGTGAGCGCGTTGCTCACAATAGAGGGTGAGCAGCCGAACGCTTGCTTCATCTTGTCCAGCAGAAACATCTACAGATGAACCGGGCACGCGAATCGACGAAAGCTTGCGATGCATAAAGCGAGCTTAAAGCTCATATTCCGGCGCTGCGATCAAACGTCCGCCGGTTGGCGCCCGCGCTGCAGGCGGCGTGCCGGTTCGGCCCGATGCAGATGGACGGCGTAGGTATCCCAGGGCGGCGAAACCGCGATCCCGGCCAGCATGCAGCCGATCTCGCCGCGATGGTAGCTGCCGTGCAAGACGATATGGGTCAGCATCTCCTGCCGCGTCATGCAGCCCTGGTCGCCGTCGGTGAAGGTGAAGGCGACCGGGGCGGCAAGCTCTTGCTCCGGAACGGTTTCGAGATAGTCGAGATACCAGCCGTCGACTTCGGCCAAGGCGACGCGCAACGCGCGCGGCTCGGGCGCGTCCGGCGTATTGTCGCTCGCATAGCCGTGGGCAACCCCGTTCAGGTGCGCGGCAAAAATCCGCGACACGACATGGATATGGTTCATCAGGCGGATCGCGGCGTGGCGTTCCCCGGCATCGCCTGACGGGTCCAACCCGGCAAGCTTCTCCACGAGCTCATCGTTCGCCCAGGCTTGACGGGCAAGCATGCCCTTCAGCAAGGTCTTGGCACTCATCTTCGCGGCCCATTTGCGTTGGTGGAATGAATGTGAGTATCCTGTTTATATTCTCGGGAGACGGGCTAGCATGTCTACTCGCATTGCAAAGCCGGCCGCACGCATGCGCAAGCAGCCGCGCCAGGCGCGTTCGATCGCTACCGTCGAGGCGATCATCGAAGCCGGTGCTCACGTTCTGAGCGAGTTCGGCTGGGCGGGCTTTTCCACCAACAAGGTGGCGGAGGCCGCGGGCGTCAGCATCGGCTCGCTCTATCAATATTTTCCCGACAAGCTCGCTCTGGTCGAAGCGATCCGGCGCCGTCACTTCGATCATGTGCTGTCGGTGATTCGCGAAGCGGCGACGGACGAGAAGCCGCTGAGGCAATTCGCGCGCGAGCTGGTGCGCGGCATGATCGGCGCGCACTCGATCCATCCGACGCTGCACCAGGTGCTGCTCGACGAGGCGCCGGGCGACCGCGGCTCGCGCGCCGCGCACGCCTCGTTCCAGGCGCGCTATCTCGAACATTATGCGGCGGCGGTCGCGCAGTACCGCAAGCGCCGCAAGGATACCGAGACGATGGCGCGCGTGCTCTCCTCGGCAGTCGAAGGCGTGATCCACAACGCGGCACGGCGCAACATGCTCGACGCGCCGGAATTGCAGAAGCAGCTTGTCGAGCTGATCTCGGCCTACGTATCGGGCGGCAAGGCAGCCTGAGCAAGCGTGTGCGGCTGGCGGCGGCCCGTGTGCCAACGCGCCTCTTCGCCGGTCACCGGCGCCGCAATAATTTTCGCATCGCCTGTCGATTCCGCCGTTCCCCGTTCGTCGTATCATCGCAACCAACCAACCGAAGGAATTCGAGATGCGTTTCATGATGCTGATGATCCCCGGCGGCTACGCGACCGCGGCTCCCGACGCCAGGCCCGAGGCGGAAGCCGTGGCGACGATGATGAAATACAATGAAGAGCTGAAGCGGGCCGGCGTGCTGCTTGCGCTCGACGGGCTGCATCCGCCGTCATCGGGCGCGCGGGTCTCCTTCAAGGGCGGCAAGCCGGCCGTCACCGATGGCCCCTTCGCCGAGGTCAAGGAAGTGCTCGGCGGTTATTGGGTGATCGACGTGCGCTCGCCCGAGGAAGCCATCGAATGGGCACGCCGCTGCCCCGCCGGCGAGAACGACGTCATCGAGGTCCGGCGCGTTTTCGAGATGAACGATTTTCCCGAGGACGTCCAGAAGGTCGTCGACGGGTTCGACGAGCTGAAGGGTTGACCGCCACGGCGGCGATCGAAGCGGTCTGGCGGATCGAGCAGCCGAAGCTCGCCGCCAGGCTCACCCGCACCCTGCGCGATGTCGGACTGGCCGAGGAAGTGGTGCAGGATGCCTTCGTGCAGGCGCTGGAGCGCTGGCCCCGGGACGGCATTCCGCATAACCCGGCCGCCTGGCTGACCAGGGTCGCCACAAACCGGGCGCTCGACCGGCTGCGCCGTACCGTGCTGATCGACGGCAAGCATCGGCAGCTGGCCGTCGATCTCGCCGAGCTCGAGCGCGCGATGCCCGATATCGAGGCGGCGCTCGACGAGGATATCGACGACGATCTGTTGCGGCTGATCTTCACCTCTTGCCATCCGATGCTGCCGGCCGAGCAGCGCGCGGCTCTCGCGCTTAGAATGCTCGGCGGGCTTTCGGTGCCGGAGATCGCACGCGCCTTCCTGGTGCCGGAGGCTACCGTCGCCCAGCGCATCGTGCGCGCCAAGCGGACACTGCGCGATGCCGGCATCGCCTTCGAGACGCCGCGCGGGCAAGAGCGGCGCGAGCGCCTGGGCGCCGTGCTGGAAGTGATCTATCTGATCTTCAACGAAGGCTATGTCGCTTCCTCCGGACCGGACTGGCTGCGCATCGATCTCAGCAACGAAGCAATGCGCCTCGGTCGCCTGCTCGCGGCGCTGACGCCGGAGCAACCGGAGGCGATCGGACTCCTGTCGCTGATGGAACTCAGCGCCTCGCGCTTTGGCGCCCGCACCGACGGCGCGGGCAACCCGATCCTGCTGCTCGACCAGGACCGCGGGCGCTGGGACTGGTCGCTGATCCGGCGCGGCCTCGACGGGCTGAAACGCGCGATGGCGCTCACGCCGACGCCGGGTCCTTATCAACTGCAGGCGATGATTGCCGCCTGCCATGCCCGCGCGATGAGCGCGGCCGACATCGACTGGATCGCCATTGCCGCCTATTACCAGGCGCTCGCGCTGGCGGCCCCCTCGCCCATTGTCGAGGTCAACCGGGCGGTCGCGGCCGGCATGGCGTTCGGGCCGGCGCAAGGGCTGGCCATCGCCGATGCGCTGCGGGACGAGCCGCGGCTGAAGGATACGCATCTGTTGCCGACGGTGCGCGGCGACCTGTTGGCGAAGCTCGGACGGATGGAGGAGGCCCGCGCCGAATTCCGCCGCGCCGCCGAGCTGACCGGCAACGAGCGGGAGCGCGCGCTGCTGCTTGCGCGGGCTGGCCCGAGCCTGACGTAAGAAGTTAAGTGCCGGGGTGTGTCGAGATTCAGGTCAGGCCGAGTCGAGAATGACGGCGTCCGAGAACCGGAGCGGAGCGTACTTAAAGTACGTGAGCACCGGAAGCGGAGGGCGCCGCCATTCGCAGGCCGGCATCACCTGAATATCGGCACAGCCTACCGCAGCACGCGGCAACGGCCGTTATAGACCAGCCAGCGGTCGAAGCCCGAGACGCAGAATTCGACATTGTCGCCGATCGAGGCAAAGCCCTGGCCTTCCTCGATCAGATAGAAGATCGAGCGGTCGCGGCCGTCCGACAGGTTGACCGTGGCGCGGCAGTAGTGGCGGCCGATCGGCCATTCGTCGCTCGCCGGCTCGTAGCGATGCTGGCGGATGTTACGGAAATCGGCGATGGCGACGTCCGGCAGATGCGGCACGTGATGCACCTGATAGGAGAAGCGGTCGGTGATCTTGTTCAGCACCCAGCTTTCGCCGCAGACGCTGCCATCGTCGCCACTGTAGACGGAAAGGTCGGCGGCCTGCGCCGCCTGGCTGAAGCCCAGCGGAGTGGCAAAAGGAGTGGACAGCGCAACCAGCGCGGCAAGGGCGGAATGGGCGAAGCGAGTCATGACAGCCTCTCAAGGTCAGTTCCGCGCACTGTGCGGATTCGCTTGGCGGCGGTCAAGCGGTCGCGAAATAAAGGTTTTTCGGAAGAGACTTTGGGGTTTCCGCAAAACTTCGTTCCGATGGCCGCCGGCTGATCAGCCAGTACCGGCAAGCAGCAGCCCGCCGATAACGGCAATGTTGATCAGGAACGCATTGCGCAGCACCTGGCGCTCCGGCTCCTCGCTGGCCCAGAAACGCAGCAGCATGAAGTTCGTCGCCAGCGTGAAGACGATCAGCGCGCCGGCGGCGAAGGACCGGGCCATGCCAACGGCAAGCAGGAAGCCGGCAATGACCTCGACCGCCGAACCGGCGGCAAGCATCAAGGCCGGAGCCGGAAATCTCTGGGCGGCCAGATAGTCGCGCATCGCCCCGAATTTCAGGAAATGCTCGATGCCGGCAAAGACGAACACGCCGCCGATGAGGAGAGCGCCGAGCGCTTGAACGATTTGAGCAGGCATGGCGGCTTCCTCTCGATGATGTACTTCGTTCAGTCCTCAGGAACGAAGGCCGGGTTGTAGACGACCTCCCACAGATGATCGTCGGGATCCTGGAAGTAGCCGGCATAGCCGCCCCAGAACGCCTTTTGCGCTGGCTTGACCACGCGCGCGCCGGCCTTGACAGCTTGGGCCATCACGGCGTCGACCTCGGCCCCGCTGCCGACATTGTGGCCGATGGTCAATTCGGTCGGGCTGCGGCCGCTTTGCGGCACCGTGGCATCCCAGGCGATGTTGGCACGCTCGTAGATGGCGAATTTCAAGCCGCCGGCGAGATCGAAGAAGGCGACGGCGCCATGCTCGAATTCGCGGCCGATGATACCTTCGGTCGGCAGGCCGAGGCCGTCGCGATAGAATCTGAGCGAGGCCTCCAGGTCATCGACGCCAAGCGTCAGTACGGTGATGCGAGCTTTCATTTCTCTCACTCCTTTCTATATTCGAGACCACAGTCGCAAACGGATGCGGTCTGATGCGAGCGCGTGAAGCGCCGTGAAGTTCCATCCGTTTTGCCATGGACGACGTGGTCGGCATTGAAGATTTCGGCCAAAATGACCGTCGCACCCATCCGGCAATCCTGCTGGAGCAGATCAGAGACAGAATGGAACCGGTCCTGGCACAGACAACCGGCTTCTTTCGCGAGCGGCCCGTCGCTGGCGGCCTGGCCGATGCCTTCTGTGCGATCTGGATCCACCGCATGGACGAGCGCGTCGTTCCGCCAATCGTCATCACGCCGGACGCGACGATCGACCTGCAATGGATCGACGGCCGCTTCCGCGTGGCCGGGCCGGACAAGGAGCCGCAGATCGAGACGCCGCTGGCCGGCGCGGTGATCGTCGGCTTCCGCTTCCGGCCAGGCGCGGCCGCCGGCTGGCTTGGCGTGCCAGCCAGCGAAATCGTCGGCGGACGCCTGGACCTCCAGGACTTATGGGGGACGCGCGCCCGCGAACTGTCGGATCGCATCAAGGCTGCGACCGACCTGCCGGCCATGCTGCGGCAATTGGAAGAGACCGTCGGCATGCGCACCGAAGGCCGCGATGCGCTCGACCCGCAGATGGGCCGGGCCTTTGGTGTCCTGGACGAGGGACTGCCGCCGGAAACGCCCATGGTTCCATTCCTGCAGCGCCAGCTGCATATGAGCGAGCGGACGCTGCGCCGGCGTTTCGAGGACGCTTTCGGCTATGGTCCCAAGACACTCGATCGCATCCTGCGCTTCCATCGCTTCCGACGTCTGCAGCGGCAGGGTGAAGGCTCGACCGCTCTACTCGCCATCGAGGCCGGTTACGCCGACCAGGCGCACCTGATCCGCGAAAGCAGGCGGCTGACCGGCGTGACGCCTACAGCGCTGGCTTAAGCAACGCGGGTCGCCCTACTCGCCCGCCAGCCACTCGAGCGACCAGCGCGACTGCTGCCGGACAGCGAGCGCCTTGTGGAGCGCGGGCAACAAGACTTTCAATTCGCCTTCCAGCGTGTAGGGCGGATTGACCACCACCATCCCGCTGCCGTCAAGGCTGGGCTCGTCCGACGCAGGCCGGATCTCGAAGGCGATGTCGAGCAGTTTTGGAATGCCTGTCTCCTTCAGCGCCGCGCGGAAGGCGGCGACCGCCTTGCGGTCCTTGATCGGATACCAAAGCGCGTAGATGCCGCCCGGCCAGCGCCGATGCGCCTTGCGCAAGCCGTCGACGAGCCTGGAGAACTCGCCGTCCTCCTCGAAGGGCGGATCGATAAGGACAAGGCCGCGCTTTTCCTTCGGCGGCAATTGCGCGCCGAGCGCCAGCCAGCCGTCGAGCTCGATCACCCTGGCCTGGAAATCGCCGGCGAAGACGGATTTCAGCCGCGCGGCATCCCTGGGGTGCAGTTCGATCGCCGTCAGCCGATCCTGGTTGCGCAGGAGATGGCGAACGATCAGCGGCGAGCCGGGATAATGCTTGAGCCCGCCGTCGGGATTTTGCGCGCGCACCGCCTCCAGATAGGGCTGGAGCAGTGCCGCCGCTCGCGGATCGAGCGTCACTTCGGGGAGCCGGCCGATGCCGCCCTGCCACTCGCCGGTCTTGCCTGCCTCGACCGAAGCGAGATCGTAGCCGCCGATGCCGGCATGGGTGTCGACGACGCGAAAAGCCTTGTCCTTCTGCTTGAGATATTCGACGAGGCGCGCCAGCACGGCGTGCTTGACGACATCGGCGAAATTGCCGGCGTGATAGGCGTGGCGATAGTTCATGCGCGCCTACCTCCAAAGAGCATGATGTCGACCGAAAACCGCTTCACAGTTTTCGGCATCATGCTCGCGGCGAGCCGTTGCGGCCCCAGCGCGGCGGTGGCGGCTGCGAATTGGGATTCTGCGGACGGCCTCCGCCACGGCGCCCGAAGACCAGCGACAGCACCAGTCCGGCAAGGCCGACGCCCATCAGCGTGTAGCCGGCCGGCTCAGCGCGTTCGTCGATCGAGCCGGTGCCGGCACGCAGGATGAGATCGACCGCGCGCATGTCGATGCCGTCGGCATCGCCGGGGCCGACGGCGAAGACGTAAGGACCGGGCGTGACCCTATCGATGACGCCGGCCTCGTCGCGGAAGATCTTGTCGGGCAGCTGCGGGCTGGCCTGGCGTGGAGTGTCGGTGTGGTTGAAGGAGAGCGCCGACGCCAGCGCCGTGCGGCCGCCGCTCGCCGCGGTCAGCGTCAGCACCGTGCGCTGCTGGCCGGCGACCCGCTCGGCCCGCGCGGTCAGATCGACCAGCACCCGCACCGGCGCGTCGCCCGCGGCGAGCTGCACCGTGACCGGACGGAAGCGGCCACTCTCATAGACGCGGTAGGTGCCGATCGCATGGCCGGAGAAATTGCTCATCGCCCAGGGATAGAAGATGCCGATGGCGGCACCGGCGATGAGGAGAAGGACGGAGAGGAAGCGCATTCAAACCCTTGGCTGTTTTCTTCGGCGCACGGCTGCCGCCCCTTTTACTAGAGCGGTTCACCGCTTCAGGGAAACGGCGAACCGCTCTATCTCTTTGTTTTGACGCAATTCCGGACGGAAAACCGCTCACACTTTTCCTGGAATTGCTCTAGCGGTTTTCGTCTCGGGCAGCTTCGCGGACCCGCTCCATCTCGTCCAGAAACATTTCCAGGCCAAGCTCGAAAGTCTTGTCGAAGCCGCCGGCGCCGAAATAGGCGCCGGCTTTGACAACGCTCGGATAGTCGCGCGCCAGATCCTCGTTGCTGACGGTGGTGACCGCCGAAGGTCCCTTGGCGTAGCCTGCCGTCTCGTCGAGGATCGCGCCCATCAGATAATAGCCGGCGGCGCGAAACAGGCGGGCGCTGAGCTCAGGCCCGAAGCCGCCATCCTCGAACAGGCCGATGATGGCGTTCAGCTTGGCAAGGCAGGGCGGCGAGTTCATGCGGTAGACGACGATGAAGGGCGCAAAGGCCGGGTGCTCGGTGGCGACACGGCGGAACTCCTGCATCCCGATCCGCGCCCGCTCGCGCCATGGCAAACTGTCGTCGGGAATAACAAGCCCGCTCATCTGCCGGTCGACCAGCGCCTCGTAGAGATGCGCCTGCGAGGGGAAGTGATGGTAGATGCTCATCGCCTCGCAGCCGAGCCTGGCGGCGAGCTTGCGCATAGAAAAGCCGGAAAGCCCTTCCTGCTCGATCACCTCGAAGGCGGCGCCCTCGATCATCTCGCGGGAAAGCTTTCCGCGGGTCTGCTTTTTTTTGCTCGATGCATCCATGGTCGCGCTTGACAACTTACACTGTAAGGTTCATCTTCCGCACACCTTACATCGTAAGGCTAACAAAAACCAGAGGAGAACATCATGTCAGTCATTCGCATCGTCTCAACCGTGCATTCCTGCCTTCGTTCCGCCTCGCTCATCGCCGCCGCGGGCGTGTTTGCCGCAGCGTTCGCCTCCACCCCTGCCCGGGCCGATGATTATGACGCCGCCCTCAAGGACATCCAGTCGACGATGGGCGGCGTGCCGAGCTTCGTCAAACAGTTCCCGAAAGCCGGTCTGCCCGGCGCGTGGGCCGAGGTCAAGGCCATCGAGCTCAGCGACAAGACGGCGCTGACGCCAAAGGAGAAGTCGCTGATCTCGCTGGCGGTCGCGGCGCAGATCCCCTGTAGCTACTGCATCTGGTCGGACACCGAGAACGCCAAGCACGCCGGCGCCACCGACGAGGAGATCCAGGAAGCGGTCGCCATGGCGGCGCTGACGCGCCATTGGAGCACCATCTTCAACGGCATGCAGGTCGATTTCGACCAGTTCAAGAAAGAGATGGGCGGGCAGTAAGATTTATCTCAGCATAGCTTATCCGGCAAAGCGGGCGGGCCGAACCCCGCCCGCTTTTGACCGTGCCGATCGAGGCTCCAACCAAGCTTATGGATTCGCTGCGGCGGCTGCTCTATAGGAACAGCGCCTTGAAAAAGCGGGAACGGATCCGATATCGGACCGGCGCCGGCCGGGCCGACATCCGAGAGTTGCCCTTGCGTGGCCCTCGGATTGCGCTTCCGCCCCCCAACCGGGCGGCCCATTGGAGACCTGATTGAAGCGAGCGATATCGATAATCGTCACCCTGGCGCTGCTGGCATGGCTTGCCAGCGACCAGCGCTGGAAGATGGTGGGCGATGCCTTTGCCTCCATCACGCCCGGCGCTTTCGTGGCGGTCGCGGCGGCGCTGTTCGTCACCTATGTGCTCAGGGCGCTGCGCGTCTGCGACGAATTCCGCGACGACGTGAACGGCCGCTTCGGCGCCGTGCTGCGCGTCATCCTGATCCACAATGCGATGATCAACGTCGTGCCCTTCCGCGGTGGCGAGACGGCCTTCCCGATCCTGTTGCGCCAAGTGTTCGGCGTGTCGATCGTGCGCGCCAGCGCCTCTCTCCTCTGGTTCAGGCTGCAGGACGCCTTCGTCGTCGGCGTGCTGGCCTGCCTGGTCTGGCCGGGCTTGCATCCGGCGCTCAGGGCCGCCGGCATCGCGGCGCTGATCGCCGCCGCATGGTACTTGCCGCGCTGGGCGCGCGCGCCGCACGACTGGACGGCTGGCGGCAGGATCGTCTCGAAACTCGGCAAATTGCGCGACATCTTCACCGAAGCGACGGGACGCTCGCGCTATGGCTGGTGGTGGACGATCGCCAACTGGGCACTGAAGCTCGGCGTGCAGGGCTGGCTGCTCGCCATGTTGCTCAACACCACGTTCCAGACCGCCTTTCCCGGCGCGGTCGGCGCGGAAGCCGCCGCCATCCTGCCGGTGCAGGGCGTCGCCGGCTTCGGCACCTATGAGGCCGGCGCGGCGGCGGCGCTGCTTTATTCCGGCATCGCCATGAAGGACGGCCTGCAGGCGGCGCTCGCGCTGCACCTCTTCATTCTCTGCTCGGCGGTCGCAACCGGTGCGATCGCCTGGCTGTTCCCCTCGAAATCGACGCTGCCGGAAACCCCGGCGACGGGACCGGCAAGGAAATGACCGCCATGAACGTGCTTCCCATCCCCGCATCGGGATTGCCCGAGGGCGCCGTCATGCCCGAGCACAAGCTCTCCATCGTCATCCCGATGTACAACGAAGCCGACAATGTCGAGCCGCTGCTGGTCCGCATCCACCAGGCGATGGAAAATTACAGCCAGCCTTGGGAAGTGGTGCTGGTGGACGACGGCAGCACCGACGCCACGCCCGTCGAGATCCGCCGGCTGGCGGCTCAATACGGGCCTCATGTGCACGGCGTGGAGCTGGTGCGCAATTACAAGCAAACCGCCGCCATGCAGGCCGGCCTCGACGCCGCGCGCGGCGATGTCATCGCGACGCTCGACGGCGACCTGCAGAACGATCCGTTCGACATCCCGCGCATGGTCTATCGCCTGCTGACCGAGGATCTCGATCTCGTCGCCGGCTGGCGCAAGGATCGCAAGGAGGGTTTCTGGTTGCGCCGCCTGCCCTCCCGCATCGCAAACAGGCTGATCGCGCGCGTCACCGGGGTGCAGCTCAAGGATTATGGCTGCAGCCTGAAGGTGTTCCGCGGCAGCGTCATCCGCAGCGTGCGGCTCTACGGCGAGATGCACCGCTTCATTCCGGCCTGGCTGGCGACGGTGACGACGCCGCGCCGCATAGCGCAGGAAGTGGTGACGCATCACGCCCGCATCCACGGCCAGTCGAAATACGGCATCTCGCGCACCTTCCGCGTGGTGCTCGACCTCGTCTTCATGTTCTTCTTCCTGCGCTACCGCACGCGGCCCGGCCATTTCTTCGGCGGCATCGGCATCGTGCTCGGCGTGCTGGGTTCGCTGATCCTTGCCTATCTGTTTGCGGTGAAAGTGTTCCTCGGACAGGACATCGGCACCAGGCCGATGCTGATCACCGGCTTCTTCCTGGTGATCGCCGGGCTGCAGGCGATAACGTCGGGCGTGCTCGCCGAAATGCTCTCGCGCGTCTATCTCGAGGCCAACGGCGCGCTCGCCTATGTGGCGCGGCCGCAGCCCGCGCATGGCGAGGGCGATGGCTGGCATTGGCCAAGCAAGCCGACAACCGAGAAGGCGAAGCCGCGCCGGAAGTGATCCGGCTGGCCCCCAAATAGCATTGCCATCGACAGCAGCCCGCGTTGCCAAGGACGCCGATTTCGCGCAACGGTTTTTCGCGACGGAAACGACCGCGAATGAGCGATGCCGGGGGCTGACGGATCCATCCTGATTACATCCATCCTGATTACGGGAGCACGCGCGCCGGTGGCGCTGCATCTGGCGCGCCTTCTTGATGGCGTTGGCCATAGGGTGGTCCTGGCCGACACGCCGGCGCGGCCGATCGCGGCGGCGAGCAGGGCCTGCGCGCGCTACTACCGGCTGCCGCCGCCGCGCTTCGAGCCGCGGGCCTATGCCGACACGGTGGAAGCGCTGATACGGGCCGAGGGCATCGGCCTCGTCATCCCGACCTGCGAGGAGGTCTTTCACCTTGCGCTTGCCTGGCGCGGCAGGACCATGCCGGCGCGACTGTTCGCGCCCGATATCGAGCTGCTGGCGCAGGTTCACAACAAGCACAGCTTCATCCGGTTGGCTGAACAGCTTGGCCTTGCGGTACCGGAGACCACGCTTCTCAACTCCCGCGACGATCTGGAGGCGGTACGTGGCCGCTCTCGCGACCTGGTGTTCAAGCCGGTCTGGTCGCGCTTTGCCAGCCATGTGCTGCTGCGGCCGCCGCCGGATTTCCTCGATGCGATCACACCTTCGCCCGCCATGCCCTGGGTGGCGCAGCGTTTCCTCGAGGGCGAGGAGATCAGCATCTATGCGGTGGCGGGGGAAGGCAGGCTCAAGGCGCTGGCGCTCTACCGCTCGCTCTACCGTGCCGGCAAGGGCGCCGGCATCTTCTTCGAGCGGGTCGAGGATGACGCGGCGCGCAATCTGGTCGAGCGCATCGTCGCCGGCACGTCATGGACCGGGCAGATCTCCTTCGACCTGATGCGCGAGCCAGGCGGCCGGGTGCTGCCGCTCGAATGTAATCCGCGCGCGGTGAGCGGCTTGCATTTCTTTCGCGATCCGGCGCGGTTTACCGATGCTGCGCTTGGCGATGGAGCAGAAGTCGCACCCGACGTCACCGCCCCGCAAACAGTGAGGCTTGCGATGTGGATTTATGGATTGCCGGCGGCGCTGCGTTCGAGAGCGCTCGCCCGCTTTCGCAAGGCGATGCGCGAGGGCGAAGAGTTGCTCGACTGGCCGGGAGATTCAGCCCCGGTAAGGGCGCAGTGGCCGGCACTGGCGGAGATTGTAGGGATGGCGCTGCGCCAGCGGATCAGCCTGCAGGCGGCGTCGACGCGCGATATCGAATGGAATGGGCCGGCCTAGCCTAAGCCGCCTCCATTCCAAACGCCGGCCGGACAGCACCCCCTCTGGCCTGCCGGCCATCTCCCCCGCGAGGGGGGAGATCAGCAGCTCCGCCGGCGGCGCCTTTCCTGCAACCTCGATGATTGGCGAAAGCGGTCGCGACATCCAATCTCCCCCTTGCGGGGAGATGCCCGGCAGGGCAGAGGGGGGTCTGAAGGAACCCGACCTAACCATCTCGAGAGCGAAAACTACAACTCGATCTGGTGCACCCTCACCCCACCAGCAGCCGCCGGCATCTTGCCTTCCATGATCGCCGCGATATCGCGGCGCAGGAAATCGAGCGGCCCGATGACCGGCAGGGCTTGCGGCGGCAGCCGAGCGTTGTCACTGGCCGATTTCAGCACGCGGCGGTCCTGATGCAGCGCGATAGTGAACAGCGGCTTGAAGGCAAGCGCCTTCAGTTCGCCGAGCAGACCCTGGCGCCGGCCGATCAGCCAGCCGACACCCTCGACGGTGCGCTCGTCGGCCTGGCGAAGATGGAAGGTGGTGGCCAAGACCAGCCCGTCCTTGCCCCAATATTCCAGTTCGGCGATGCCGGGATGGCGAAAGCGGCCGATGGTCTTTGCGCGCTCGCCTTCCAGGAGCCGGCTGATCAGGCCCTGCTGGCGGTCCTCGCCGGTGTAGCTTGCCTCGACCCAGCCCTCGCCGCCGGTCACCTCGACCCGCACCAGATGGCGCTTGGAGGTGAGGCCGCGCAGCAGGCCCTTATGGGTGAAATGGGTGTGGGTGGCATCGAGGATGTTTTCCGCCGCGTCGATCACCGTCGACTGCGTCGATGAACGCACCCGCCGCACGATGATGTCCCTGCCCCGCATGCAGTGCAGGTAAGGTTCGCCCCGTGGCGTGCCGGACGAGATGAAGACCACGCCGTCGCGCTCGATCGCCGCGTAGCGGCGGACCCGGTAATGCGGCATGGCGCCGACATGACCAGGAATGGCGGTGCAGCGGCCTTCGCCGTCATAGCGCCAGCCGTGATAAGGGCACTCGATCTCACCGCCGACGACCTTGCCGGTCGACAGCTCGACCAGCCGGTGCGGACAGCGGTCGAAAAGCGCTGCAATGCCTTGCGCCGAACGGAACAACACCACCGGCTCGCCATCGAACAGGATGCGCTTCGGCCGCTTGCCGACCTCCGCGGACAGCGCCACCGCCTGCCAATGATCCTCCCCACGACGCTCGCTCACAATTCGAACCTCCTGAGCAGCGGAATGCCTACCAGCGCCAGCACCGTCTCCATGACGCGGATCGCCAGGCGCCGGCGGCGCGCAAGATGCCCGGCATAGACGGCGTTGTATTCGATCGCGGCGACCGCGCCGCGCCGCCGTTTGAAACCGGCGGCACCCGCGCTCATGTTGAAGAACAGGCCGCGCGCCGTGGCGTGATCCTGCGCCACCGCCATCATCATGCGATAAAGCCCATCGGCCACCGGCAGGGCTATGTCGTAGCCGACGATCGGCTGGGTCAGCGTGCCGCCGTTTTCGAACAGGCCGGTGATGGCGACGAGCTCACCGCCCGGCCTGCGCAGCCCCGCCAGGCTGATGATGCCGCGCCGGTGCATCTCTGCGATGTAGCGGGCCGTGTAGTGCGGATTGAGCGGCGTGTATTTGTCGAGGTAGAGCAAATCGTAGAGCTGCTCGGCGCGTGCATAGTCGGCCTCGGTGAAATCGCCATTGCCGACCCGCTCGAACGGTGTCGCGCGCAGGCGGGCGCGATCGCGCTTCATGTCTCGCGTCAGCGCGGGCGTCGCGCTGCGGTCGGCGAAGATATAGATCTGGCGTGCCGCCAGCATTCGGAACCCTTCGGCCTTCAAAGCGGCAATGGTCGCCGGATCGGCGACGTCGTTCAACGAGCGGATGACGATGGAGCGATCGGGGAAACGCGCGGTCAGGTCGGCGCGCAGCGACGCGGCCGTCCGCCGGTCGAGCAGCGGCACTGGATTGGTCGAATAGAGCCAGTTGTTGACCTGCGCCTGACGGTCGAGGCCGCTTGCCCTGACCAGCGGCGCGCAGGCCCTGATCAGTGCGTTCAATGCGCGTCGCAGCAGAGGGTGGGCGGCGAAGTTGCGCGTCTCGTCCATCGCATAGTCGATATAGGCGCTGCTCGGACAGCAGATATAGCATTTGGGCGCTTCGTCGGCGTCGTTCAGTGTCAGCGGAAAAGCCCGGCCGGCGACCTCGAAAGTCTCGACTTTCGTCTTGAGGTTGGCGATGAGATCGCACACCGGCATCTCGTTGAAAAGCCTCACAAAAGCCTCGACCTTTGCCGGCTTGTTCTCGACCCGGTCGGCCTGCTGCTGAGGCCACTCCATTGTCGCCGCGCCGCTCATCGCGCCGGCTCCAGGCGGCATTCGACGCGGCGCAGCTTGCGGCCTGTCTCCAGCGGCAGCGGCGCGCGGATGAGCGTCACGGTGGCGGCCGCCTTTCGCGCGGCCAGCAACGCTTGCACTGCTTGATGTGCGGCGGCCGCCGCGTCGTCTGCCAGCGTCGGCGGAAGCCTGAGCTCAACCCCGTCGGACGCAGTCTGGACGAGGCGGAAATCGTCGATGCGGTGGTCGGCCTTGAGCACGGCGTTGCGCAG
Organism: Mesorhizobium sp. B2-7-1; assembly: GCF_006440735.1. GTDB lineage: Bacteria > Pseudomonadota > Alphaproteobacteria > Rhizobiales > Rhizobiaceae > Mesorhizobium. The sequence goes on from NZ_VFUA01000085.1 coordinate 21,626, forward strand.
CACATCGGGCGTGACGAGCATCGGGCCGTCTGGCGACCTGAGCCGGAAGACATCGTCCATGCGGCCAACAATCTCGTCGACGCAGCGCAGCGGCGAACCACATCGGCAAGGTTCTTTGGACAGGCGCAACAGGTCGTTCATCCTGTATCGCGCCATGATCTGGGTTTGGCGGCGAAAGGCCGTCACCAGCGGCGTCACGAGCCCCTCGCCCGCCGCCTCGAATTCGAAGAAGACGGAGTCTTCCGCAAGATGCAGTCCGACCTCCCGGCAGGTCACGGCGAACAGGCCTTCGGTCGCCATGTAGATCTGGTCGAGCGGCAGCCGGAAGAAATTCTCGATCACCGGAAGGTCGACCGGGTCGAGGGTCTCGGCAGCGGAGAAGACACGCTTCGGTTGGAGTCGGAAGTTCTCGGCCGCGAAATGCCGAAGGATCTTTGGCGGCGCGATGATGACCGTCGGGTCGAAGGCTTCCAGCGCGCCGCGCCAGCTTTCCGGCCCGTTCGCCAGATCGAAGAAGGCGAGCTTGATCAGGCGCGATTTGCGGGCGCTGTCATAGAGCCCGGTGTTCTGCGGCAGGATGACGGCGACGCGCATGCCGCGCCATAGAAGATCGGGCGTCGCCTTGGCGAGGATCGTGCCCAGCCAACGGTATTTCTCGGCCTCGGAAATCACGAACAGGCCGCGATTGCCCGATGTTCCGGTGCTGGCGCCGACAGTGAGCGATCCCGCGCAGCCGTCACGCTCCAGGGCCGCCCGGGCTTGCGCGGCGGTGAGACCGTGGACGTTGAATTCGTCGAAGCGCGCCATCAGCAGCGCTTTGTCGGTCACTGGCAGGTCGGCAAGCCGGTCCGGTGCGTGGCGATAGAAAGGCGCGCGCGGCAGGTCGCGGTCGAGGAAGCGCCGCAAGGCGGCCGCCTGCCAGCGCTCGAAATCGGGCCGGGTCTTGCGCGAGACCCAGCGTGTCAGGGCGAAGGACCCTGCCGCTTCCGCCAGCCTGTTCATGCAGCCTCCGGCGCGAGGTCATAAGGCGTCGGTACGGGATCGTGGCAGAGCATCACCTCGCCGCCGGCGGCCATGAAGCGGCGCAGCATGGCGCTGGTCGGCTCGATCGCCGCGGCGTCCTCGGCGATCATCGTGGCCGGGAAGCCGGGCGTGCGGTTTTCGGTCAAGGCCGTGAGCAGCCATTGCACATCGACGGCGTAGAGCAGCGGGCGGTCCAGCCTATTCAACAGCAGGCCGAATTGGCCATCGGCATGGCCAGGAAGATCGACCGCGATCACGCTGCCGTCGCCGAAGAGATCGGCGCCGCCCGGCATGTCGCCCTGCGGCGCGACGCGCGGTTTCGCGGAGATGCCTTCCAGCCTCGCTTCGAAATCCGGAGGGAAGAGTTCGGTGAAGACGCCATGGCGCAGATTTTGCCTGACGCTGCGCCCCTTGACCCGCGCCCAGGCGGTATCGCTGGCGATGAAGCGCGCGTTGCGGAACAGCGACAGGCCCGAAATATGGTCGGCGTGGAAATGCGTGACGATGATTGTGCGGATGTCATCGGGCGACAGACCGAAGCGCCGCAGCACCGGGAGGATCTGCTCGTCAGCGTCGAGTTCGGGCTTCAGCAGCGCACCATAAAGCCGAAGCGTGCGGCTGCGCCGCTCGCCGCTCAGCGCCTCCGGCGTGTAGCCGGTGTCGACCAGCACCGGCCCGGCTGCCGGGTGAAAGATCAGTCCGTAGCGGACACGCAGCTTGACGCTTTGCCAGCGGCCGCCGCGCAGGATCAATCGTTCGGCGGCGCTCACCCAGGCGCTGTTGGCGAAGACGATCCTCATGATCCTGCCCCGCCGGCAAAAGTGCGGTCAAGCCCTTGTTCGAACGAGACTTTCGGCGCCCAGCCGAGCACTGGTTTGGCCTTGGAAAGGTCGAGGCTTTGCGCATAGGCGAAGAGGCCGAGCCCATAGCGGGTGACCGGCGGCTCGGGCCGGCCGGGCAACCGCAGCGCCACCGCTTCCATCAGGCCCGCCGCCAGCATCGCCGGCATGAGCGGCGTCGGCCGCCAGCGCGCCTTGAGACCAGCGCGGCCGCAGGCCTCGTCGGCGATGCGGCGGACCGGCAGCACCTCGCCACCGGAGACGTTGAAGACCTGGTATTCCGCCTCCTCCGGCGCCGCGAGCGCCGCCATGACCGCGTCGACGACATCGTCGACATAAGTGAGGTCGATGGCCGCCCGGCCGTCGCGAAACAGCGGCAGCGGCCGGCTTTTTGCCGCCTTGATGAGGCGCGGCAGCAGCGCCCGATCGCCCTTGCCGTAAATGCCGCGCGGCCGCAGCACCACCGGATGGATGGCGGCCTGGCCGAGCACGATCTTTTCCGCCTCGCGCTTGGTGCGGGCATAGTGATTGACCGGCTCCGGCAAGGCCATGTCCTCGGTCAGGCCAAGCTGGTCGCGGAAGGCAAAGCAGACGGACGGGCTGGAGATATGGACGAAGCGGCTGACACGCTGCCGCCCGGCGAAGTCGACAAGGTTCCGCGTCGCCGTGACATTTGCCGCCACGAAATCCACGAGGCGGCCGAAGGGCGAAGAAAGCGCCGCGCAATGGATGATCCGCTCGACCCTGCCGAGCCTTGGATCGAGTGAGGCGTCAAGCGGCTGCGCGAGGTCGTGGCGGATGACGCGATGACCGTCGGCTTCGAGCGCGGCGCAGCTTGCCTCATCGCGGCCTAGCCCGAGCGCCAGCGTGCCGGATGCCGCCAGCCTCTCGAGCACATGGGAGCCGAGGAAACCGCTGGCGCCGGTGACGAGCACGGCCATCGCTTTAGACCTCCAGCGCCATGCCGCCGAAGGAAACGCCGGCCGACGTGCCGAGGAAAAGCAGCTTCATGCCTGGCGCGACGCGGCCCTGGCGGCGCGCGACATCCAGCGCGAAGGGCATGGAGGCCGCGATCTGGTTGCCGAAGCGGGCGGAGATGTCGACCAGTCTTTCCGGCGCAAAGCCGGTCTGGCGCGCCATATGGGCGAGCGCGAAGGGGCTCGCCTGGTGCGGCACGACAAGATCGACATCGTCATGCCGCCAGCCGGCGCGCTCCAGCAGAGCGTCGACGAAGCCGTTGAAATGGCGCGACGTGAGGCGGAACAATTCCTTGCCGTCCATGTGGAAGAGGCTGTGCGCGGCGAATGCCTCCTGTTCCTTGCGGAAATCGAAGCGCGTGCCGCCCGAACCAATGCCGCAGGCTTCCCAGCCCGACGGATAAGTGCGCATCAGGCTCGCCGCCACCTTGCCCTCGCCCGGCTCGGCCTTGCGCAGCACGACCGCCGCGGCGCCGTCGCCGAAGAGCGCGGCGATCTCCGGCGCGTCCTGCCACGGCAGAGCGCGCGAGGCGACTTCGGACGAAAACACCAGCGCCGTCTCGCATTGCCCCGCCTCGATCATGCGGCCGGCGGTTTCGACGGCGGTGAGGAAGCCGAGACAGGTGCTGTTGACGTCGAAGGCGGCGGCCGAGCCGTCCGCCAGCCCGAGGCGCTGCATGACCAGCGGCGCGGTCGCCGGCAGCGGCTGGTAGGGCACGCCGCAACCGCCGACGATCAGGTCGACGGCGCCGGGCTCGACGCCGGCATCCTCAAGCGCAAGCGTCGCCGCGGCGACAGCGAGATCGATTTGCGACTCGGCACTACAGACATAGCGCTCGACGACGCCGGTGACGGCCTCAAGGGCGCCCTCGGCGAGGCTCAGCTTCGCCTCCAGGGCGCGTGTGGTGAGGCGCTCAGCCGGTACCGCCCTGCCGGTTCCGACGATCCTGATCCGCATTCTCCCCCCGCCGCATAAGCTTCGGCTCTATCTATAGTGCGGATCAAGGGTGGTGGCCAAGATTGAGCAAGGATATGAACTGTACAGAAAGAGAGTGCAGCAACGCTGCCAACATGCAGCTGCGCCTGCATGCCGCAAGTAAAGTCGCCGAAGCTTGGAAACAGTAATGCTGGATTTTCTTTGGCACCTGAGCGGCTCGATTGTCCTGACCTCCGCCCCAACGAAGGATGAAATCCTGGACCGCGTGACCACAGCGCTGAAAGACGATGGGCATCCGGCCAACAAGAGAGGTGAGGATTTCGTCGAGTTTCAGACGTCGTTGTGGCAGACGGGCTCCAGAACCGCAGCCATGGCCGGTTTCGACAGTGGCCGCATCTGGGTCGAACAAGCCTCCTACGGATTGCTTTTGAAATACCGGCTACGAAGTTTTCAGTTGCTGGTCTTTTCCCTGACTTTCGCGATTTTTGGCGCGGTCCTCTTTCAGACCTCTTTTCTCGGGATTTTTATGTTCTCGGTCCTTTATGGTGGCAATCTGGTTCTCGCTATCGACCGGGTGGCGAATTTTCTGAAGCGCGCAGCGGATGCTTAAGTAGAATTGCAATTGCAATTGCAATTGCAGGCTGATGTCTCAGGCCTTGCGCTCCCAGCGCCGGTCCGGCGTCTGCTGCCAGTAGGTCACGGCGTGGCCGGCTTCCTTCATCGTCTTCCAATGGCCGCGCGCGGCTTCGAGCTGTGCCGCGTCATGGCCGTCGAAGAGGAAGACGGCGCGCTCGTAGCCGGAAAGCTCGGGCGGGCTGGCGCCGTCGACCAGGAAACGTATCTGCGCGGCATTCTGGTTGCCCTCGCCCGTGGTGAGCAGGACCGGCTGCTCGGCCGGATAGGCCTCGCGGTCGGTGGCATGCGCCAGGAAGGAATCGTCGCGGAAGGTCCACAGATACTGGTCGAGCGCGTCGCGGCGCTCCTCGGTGCCGGTCTGCACCACCGCGCGCCAGCCGCGCTCGACACTGCGCTCGAGCAGGCCAGGCAGCGCCTCCTCGAGCGTCGATTCCGTCAGATGGTAGAACAGGATGTCGGCCATTCCCTACCCTTCGTAGTGATCGCGCACCAGCCGATCCAGGAGGCGCACGCCAAAACCCGAGCCCCAGGACTGGTTGATCTCGCTCGACGGCGCGCCCATCGCGGTGCCGGCAATGTCGAGATGCGCCCAAGGCGTGTCCTTGACGAAGCGCTGCAGGAACTGCGCAGCGATGATGGCGCCACCATAGCGGCCGCCGATGTTCTTCATGTCGGCGTTCTTGGAATCGATCAGCTTGTCGTATTCGGGGCCGAGCGGCATGCGCCAGACCCGCTCCTGACTGGCTTGGCCGGCGCCGAACAGCCGGCCGGCGAGCTCGTCATTGTTGGAGAACAGGCCGGCATAATGCTGGCCGAGCGCCACCATGATGGCGCCGGTGAGCGTCGCCAGGTTGATCATGAATTTCGGCTTGAAACGGTCGTTGGCGTACCAAAGCGCGTCGGCGAGCACGAGGCGGCCTTCCGCGTCGGTGTTCAAGACTTCGATCGTCTGGCCCGACATCGAGCTGACGATGTCGCCGGGGCGCTGCGCATGGCCGTCGACAGCGTTCTCGACCAGGCCGATGACGCCGACCACATTGGCCTTCGCCTTGCGCGCGGCCAGCGCATGCATCAGCCCGGTGACGGCGGCCGCACCGCCCATGTCGCCCTTCATGTCTTCCATGCCGGAAGCCGGCTTCATCGAGTTGCCGCCGGTGTCGAAGGTGACGCCCTTGCCGATGAAGGCGAGCGGCGCGTCCTTGGCCTTGCCGCCGTTCCAGCGCATCACCGCCAAGCGGGCGCCGCGCGGCGAGCCTTGGGCTACGCCGAGCAACGAGCCCATGCCGAGCTTCTTCATCTCCTTTTCGGCGAGGATCTCGACCTCGACACCGAGCTGCTCCAGCGCCTTGACGCGCTCGGCGAATTCGACAGGACCAAGCGCATTGGCCGGCTCGTTGACCAGATCGCGCGCCAACAGCACCCCGTCGACCACCGCCTCCTCGCCGGCAAACGCCTTCTTCGCGGCCGCGGGGTCGGCGCAATGGATGGTTATCCTGGCGGGCTTGGCCGCCTCGGCCTTCCTGGCCGCCGCTCCCTTGGCGTCAGCCCCCTTTGAATCGGATTGCCCGTCTTCCTTGTCTTTCCTGGTCTTGTACTTGTCGAAGGAATAGCTGCGCAGCAGGATGCCGGCGGCAAGGCTTGCCGCCTGTCGGCCGTCAGGCTGCAGGTCCGGCAGATCGAGGACCACAGCTACCTCGGTCGCCTTGCGCAGCGAAGCGGCAACGGCGCCGCCGAGCTTCAGCCAGGCATTGTCGTCGAGGCTCGAGACCTTGCCGGCGCCGATCGCCATCAGCCGGTCGACCGAAACCCCTTCCGGCGCCAGTACCTCGGCCGAGCTTGCGAACTTGCCGGAAAAATCCGCAACCGGAAAGGCGCGAGCCAGCGAACCGGCCGGATCGCAGGCTTTCGCCGCCTCGCCGAGCCCGCCGTCGTCGGCGACGAAGACAAAAACGCTGCCCTTTTTCGGCGCGGCGAACTTGGCGAAAGAAATGGAAGGTCTCGACGTCATCAGGTCCTGCTTTCGGGGATGGCCGTAAGGTGCCGGCAAAGGTAATTTTCAGCGAGCGAGAGGTTTGGCAAGCGTGCGCGACATTTGGTCGTTTTGCGCCATTTGGCAAGACTTTGGCCGAAATCGCAGTCTATATCGGCGCCACGATAGACAAAGGATTCGCCTCGGCACGACCTCAGCTTGCTGCCGCAACCTGCTGTTAACCATCGATGTTTTGCATTTCTTATCCATTGGCGCGGAGACTCCGCCACGCCGAAGTATGTGGCGTGGGGCGACAAACCGGAGCGAGCCGCCTATGAGCCAGTTGTACGGGCGCCGCCGGATGACTACCTTGTCGGCGGGCATGATGCCGTTCGGCAAAATCGAGAAAAGCCTTCATGAAGGTCGTTGAACGCTACATCATGCGCCGCGCGCTGACGATGTTCCTCGCATCGCTGGTCTGGACGCTGGCGATCGTGTGGACGACGCAGGTGCTGGCCAAGATCGACCTCGTCACCGACAACGGCCAGTCGGCGCTGACCTTCTTCGAGGTCGCGGCGCTCATCATCCCCTCCATCATCCCGATCGTGGTGCCGTTCGCCCTGGTGGTGGCGGTGGCGCAGACGCTGAGCGCGATGAACACCGATTCGGAGCTGGCGGTGCTCAGCGCGGCGGGCGCCTCGCGCTGGACGATCGCGCGGCCGATCCTGCTGCTCGCGGCGTTTGCCTGCGCCTTTTCCTTCATCGTCGACAACGCGATCGACCCCTATGCCAGGCAGAAGAACCGGCAACTGGTGGCGGCTTCGCGCGCCGACCTTGTCTCGCTGATCATCCAGGAAGGCACGTTCCGCAAGATCGACGAGGGCCTTTACCTGCAGGTCGGGGAACGGCTTCCCGGCAACAGGCTCGGCGGCATCTTCGTCGCCGATTCGCGCGAGGAAGGGGCCAGCCTCACCTATTACGCCAAGACCGGCAGCATCGTCGAAAAAGGCGACGAGAAGGTGCTGATGATGAATGACGGCGTCATCAACCGCAAATCGGTGACCGGCGACCTCTCCGTCATCCGCTTCACCTCTTACGCCTTCGACATGTCGGCCTTCCTGTCGGCGGCGAACGACATCACGCTGTTGCCTAAGGACCGGACGACGACCTATCTGCTCAACCCGGATCCCAACGACAAGATGTTCCAGCGCGAACCGGGCAGCTACCGGGCGGAGCTCAACCAGCGTTTCGCCGAATGGTCCTATTCGCTGGTGTTCGCGCTGATCGCGCTTGCGGTTGCCGGCGATGCGCGCTCGCACCGGGAGGCGCGCATCAATCCGCTGATCACGGCAATCGCGATCGCGCTGTTCGTGCGATGGCTGGGCTTCTTCGCTGCAGGCAAGGCCGACAGGGTCTGGTACTATGTCTACCTGCTCTACGGCATACCGATCGTCGCCTCGGCGGTCTCGGTCTGGTTCATCGTCTCCTCGCGCACCATGGAATTGCCGGTCAGTTGGGCCGACTGGCTGACGAACCTTGCCAAGCGCACCGGCGACAATTGGACGGCATTCAAGCTCTGGATCGCCCGGCGCACTTCCGGCCAGGGAGCCTGACTATGGGCTGGACGCTGGGCCGCTATTTCTTCTTCCGCTACGTCTCGATCACCTTCTGGTTCTTCCTGGGCCTGCTTGCGCTGGTGTTCCTGATCGATTTCACCGAGCTTTCCGGCCGCACGACCGGGCTGCCCGGCTTCACCTACGGCATAGCCTTCGCCATTTCGGCGCTCAGGATGCCGATGATCATGCTGCAGACCGTGCCGTTCGTCGGGCTGTTCTCGGCGATGGCGACGCTGGTGTCGCTCAACCGCCGCTATGAGCTGGTCATCGCGCGCTCGGCCGGCGTCTCTGCCTGGCAGTTCCTGTTCCCCTGCTGCGTCGGCGCACTGATGTTCGGCGTGCTGTCGGTCGCCGTCATCAACCCGATCGCCGCGCATGGCTTTTCCTGGTCCGAGCAGATGGAGAACGACCTGCGGGCCGGCAAATCGAACGCCGTCACCACCAACGTCACGCCGTGGCTCCGGCAAAAGACCGAATCAGGCGACACCATCATCGGCGCCCGCGCCATCCTCAACCAGGGGTTGGAGATGGCGGATGCGGTGTTTTTCATCCTCGACCCGCAGGGCAACATCACCGAACGCAAGGATGCCGCCAAGGCCTTCCTGCGCGACGGCTACTGGGACTTGCAGGACGTCAAGGTCTTCAAGGGGGGCAATATCCAGGCGCTGGCCTCCGACAAGGTGCCGACCAACCTCAAGCCGGAATTCGTGCAGGAGCGCCTGGCGCGCCCGGAAACCATCCCCTTTTACGAACTGCCGCGCAAGATCGAGGTTGCCCGCTCCTTCGGGCTCAAGGCGAATGCCTTCGCCATGCAGTTTGATTCGCTGGTGGCGTTGCCGTTCCTTCTCGTCGCCATGACGCTGATTGCTGCAACGGTTTCAATGCGATTTGCGCGAATGGGGCAGTCGGCAACGATGATTCTGGGTGGCGTCGTGGCCGGCTTTCTGCTTTATGTCGTTTCGGTACTGGTCAAGGCATTCGGTGTCGCCGGATTCGTGCCTACAGTGGTGGCTGCATGGGTTCCGGTTGTCGTGGCTATGTTCTTTGGGGTGACGTTTCTGCTATACAAGGAAGACGGCTAGTGAGGGAGGCGGTTTTGCGCAGCCATAGGCAGGCCGGTTTGGCACGCCTCTATG
>NZ_VFUA01000086.1 GCF_006440735.1 Mesorhizobium sp. B2-7-1
ATGGAGCGGTATGTGACGGGGCCGAGCCTAAAGGAGATCGTGGCGGGCGAGATGGACCAGTCGCATCTGCTGTGCGGGCGGAGCGTGTTTGGGTGGGAGGGGAAGCCCGGCGTAGGTGCGTCAAAGCCGCAGCAAGAGAAAGACGCTTAGCGCGGCGCGGAATTTGATCCATCGGCTCGCGCCAGGGCGTTTTGCTGCCGGACCCAGCGCACGGCAGTTCCGCCGCCAACCAAGAGCGCGACAACTCCCACCGATATGTAGATCCAGAAGCGGAATTGCAGCGACGCGAGTTCCGGCTGCCACGCCGGGAACTGCGAAAGCCCGGCCAGCGTAACCGCTTGCCCGAAGACAAGCAACGCCCCGATCAACGATATCGAGGCAATTGTGAGGTAGGCCAGGGACTGTTTCGTCACGCCCTTGATGCCCGTCTCGACAGCAGACGCATGTCGGCCTCCGGCTGCACATAATGGATGAGCCCCGCCTTTTCGGACAGGACCATGATGCCCTGTTTCAGATAACCGAAGGTCTCCCGAGAATAGTCCTCGGAATATTCATCCGTATCCATCGAGCAGACCACGACGCCTTCATTTCCCTCCCAGACGAGGATTTTGTCGCCAAGCCTGGCAATGTTTCCATCGGCGTATCGCATGCGCAGCTCTAAGCACGTCGTCGAGAATTCCAGCTTAACTGGCGATACAGAATACATATGCCAGGTCAATTCGACCTCAACAGTCTCGGCTTATGGTTAGTCTTCCATCAACCAGCACCTTCCAGATATTCACCCCGTCTTCCGCCCCATCATCCCATAATGCACCGCCAGCAAATCCAGCCCCACTTTCAGCAGCTTGACCACCACGTCGCGCCCCTCGCCGGTGCGTTCGGCGATGGCCTTCACCGACTGACCCTCGAGGCAGATCTTGCGCACCACCTCCGCCACCTCCCAATGCGCCAGCGCGGCCGCGGCATGAGCATAGGCCCGGCCGGCTGAGAGCACCCGGTCGGGGACGCCGCCGCCGACGCGGCCGCTGTCGACGCGCTCGCTCCAGGATTGCGGCTGCAGGCCCTCGCGCTGGCTGCGCTCGAAGTCGTCGCGAAAGCGCCCTCCTGCCTCGCGCTGCTGGCGGGTGAGCGAGGTGATGCCCTTGAGTGGATCGACATTGCGCAGGCGCACGACGCCGCCGGTGGAGGTGTAGCCGCCATTCGACACCTCGTAGACGCGGCGCGCTTCGGCCGTGCCCAGGGTGAGACGCTGGCGGCCGAAGGCGTCCTGCTTCAGCGCGAAGTCGTGGCCGACCTCGCGGCGGATGCGCACCTGCTCGGCCTCGCCCTTGGGGAGTTTTGGCGGCTGCGGTTTCTTGGCGGCTTTGCGGGGCATGGGTAATCCTGAGGTTGTGGGACGTGTCAGAACTTGGGTTCCTCGACCCCGCCAAAGGTGGGGGAGAGGTGGCCGCGAAGCGGACGGAGAGGGGCCTTCGTAGGGCGCTCCCCTCTCCGTCTCGGCTTCGCCGAGCCACCTCTCCCCACTGCGTGGGGCGAGGAACCTCGATCTTGCCGGGACGCCTTCATACCCCCCTCCCGCGATGGCCGTGGAACCTGGCATGGTGGTGCGCGCAGTAGCTGCGCGTGCCCGTGGTGCGCAAACCGCAGCACAGCATGTCCGTGCCGGGGCGCGCGCCGGCGGGATCGTCTTCCGGCGTTTCGCGCAGCGCCAGGTCGAGCGGCGCGCGGCAGCGGCCGAACAGGCAATCGAGGAAACGCATGGCGGCGACATGCGGCTGGCGGCCAGGGTTTACCGGCGACGGCGGCGCGGGCAGCTTGTAGCGCTGCGCTTCAGATTTCTCGCGCTCGCCGGGTGCGAGCCAGGCGGGCGGAAGCATGCGCGCGGGTTTGCGGGGTTTGGGTTTCTTGGGCTCGGAGGAGCGGGTAGTGATGGCGACCGGATTCACCGGGGTGCCATGGACGGACACGCCGGCGGGGCAGCGCCCGCCTCTGCCCTGCCCGTCCTCCGCAGCTGCTGCGCTGCAGCTACGGAGGGTGGACCGGGCATCTTCCCCACTTGGGGAGAGATTGGCAGCTTCGGTGCCGGCGCGTTCCACCAGCTCGGCATATCTGGCAAGCGCGGCCGGTTCCGAAAGCGTCACGCCGCCAGCGGCCACCCGGGCGCGCCGGCTGGGGCGATCCGGCCGTGCGGCGTGCTTCCTTGGCCTGCCGCCGGCGCGGCCGCCCTTGGGGTTGGCGAAGCCGATGGCGCTCAAGCCGGCATTGCGGTGGACGATGCCGATGATGGCGTTGCGCGAGACCGGACTGCCGCGCAGCGCGCTGAAGCGGCCAGCGATGCGCGAGGCGGAAAGCCCCTCCTGCAGCCAGGTGGCGATCTCGTCGATTTCCTTTTGCGTGTACGCGGCCATCTTCTCATTCCATTTGCTTGTCGAAAGGCGCGGACAAGCGCCAGGGTTCGGCCGCGAGGCCGCGGTCAGGTCAGCGATCGGTTGAAGTCAGGCGGCGCCGGTCAGCCGAAGAAAGGCGGCCTCGGCTGCGGCGCGGGTCAGGCCCGACACCGCCAGGCCCGTCGTCCGGTCGAACAGGATGACGGTGCCATCCTCGGTGCGGATGCAGGATGCGCCGCCACAAAGGGCGGCCGGAGCCGGGGGAGGAACGGCTCCGGCCGTTCCGGTGAACCGGGGTGCGGGCGGTTCGACCGGATCCGGGGCGAAAACCCCGGAATGCGTCCGGACCGGGGAGGAGGACAGTCCGGACGATTGGAATTCATGGATCGAGGGACGCGCGTTCATCTGCCTACCAGCCCTGAGATGCTCGTGGGCGGCGGCGGAATCACGGGCAGTGCGGAAATGCTTGCGGGATGCTCATTCATGCGCTAAGCGTACGTTATGTACGAATGTCGTGCAAGCGAAATCGTACACTTTGGACGATAATTTTCAGGCATTTTGTACGATGATGGATTCACGGCACAGATTGCAGCAGGCACGCGCCCAGGCCGGCTATGCTTCGCCCAGCGATGCGGCGCGGGCCCTGCGCGACATCAACAAGAACACGCTGATCAGCCATGAGAACGGCAACCGGCCACTGTCCCGGAAAGCCGCCGAGAAATACGGCCGGCTGTTCGGCGTCGACCCTGGCTGGCTCCTGTTCAACGCGGATGGCGCGGAGGCGGCGCCCGTCAGTCTCATGCCTTCGCCCGTCACTGTCGACGTGCCGATCGTGTCCTGGATCAGCGCCGGCGAGCTCGGCAGCCAGGACAGCGTGGTCAACCTTTCCGACTATCCGACCATCCCCACCGCCGACCTCGAGGAAGGCGAATGGATCGCGCTGCGCGTCGACGGTTCGTCGATGAACAAGATCTCGCCGCCGGATTCGATCATCTTCGTCAATCTGCGCGACAAGCGGCTGGTGACCAATGGCTGCTACGTGATCTCGGACGAGACGGGACGCGCCACCTACAAGCGCTACCGCCCGAACGACAATCCGCCGTTCCAGCCGGCGTCCTATATGGACATCCCGCCACCGGAGCTGGAGGGCGCTATCACCATCATCGGGCGGGTGAAGCGGTCGATGATCGATATGTGAGCCGCTGGGGGCGCTGGGGCGATGCCGCCAAACTGAAGGGCTGCGTTGCTTCATGCCCCTCTCGCAAGGTCTTGCCAAGCGCCTTTGGCCCACTCCAAGCGCATAAATGCAGCCACCGCAATTTCAGCTTGCATTGAGGAACAAAAACAGAACTATATAAGCATCCGCGAGAACAGTCGCGGTAACTCCGGGGGGAGGATCAATCATGTCACGCCGTATCGGCGCGCTGCCGCGCGCGTTTGTTGCTTGGCTTCCGCGCGGGCCGCTCTTGGCGCTGGCAGGGATGGTTGTGCTTGGCGCCCTGACCGCGTCCGCGGTTGCGAAGGACTATGCCCTGTGCTTCGGCAGCGAAAGCGACGACCAGAGCCCGGACAGCGGCCAAGAAAAGGGAGCGAAAGTCGACAAAGTTGCGGTCGAACAGCGTATCGCTGCCTGCACGGCGATTGCAGAAGACGATGCGCAGGCGTTGCGCCTGCGCATCAAAGCCTATTTCTATCGGGGCGCCACCCGGGACGACAAGCAGGACTGGAATGGCGCGATCGCCGACTACGACAAGGCGATCGCACTCGATCCCAACGGGACTTCGGCTTTGTTCAACCGCGGGACCGACTGGTCCAACAAGGGTGAGTACGACCGCGCGATCGCGGACTTCAACACCGTGATCAGCCTCGAGCCGTCCGCCAGCGACGCCTATTCCAGCCGTGGCTCGGCCTTTCTTCGCAAGGGCAAGATCGAGGCGGCCATGCTTGATTTCCAGCAAGCGATCGAGGCCGATCCGCAAAACGGCAACGCCCATACGGGACTCGGCACCGCCTGGAACAAGACCGGCGAGCGGGAAAAGGCGATTGCGGAGTATGACAAGGCGATCCGCATCGATCCGACTGATTTCATTGCGCTCGTCAATCGCGGCATCGCCTACGCCGCCAAGGACGAGTTCGATCGCGCCATTGCCGATTACGACGCCGCGATGGCCGTGGATCCCAAGAGCGCCGACGCCTATGCCAACCGCAGCGCCGCCTGGATCGGCAAGAACGACTGCGCGCGCGCGATTGCCGATGCGAACAAGGCGATCGAGCTCGATGCCGGGAACGTCGATGGCTACTACGCCCGGGCGGTCGCCTGGGCGAACAAGGACAACAATGATCGCGCCCTTGCCGATTTCGACAAAGCCGTCGAACTCGATGCGACCGATGCCAGGGCGTGGCTCGGCCGGTCGCTGATGCGCTCACGCAAAGGGGACAGCGCCGGGGCGGCGGTCGACTGCCGCAAAGCCATCGAGCTTGATTCGAAGACTGGCGGTTGTGATGCGGGGCCGGATGTCGGCGAAGCGGCGGCCGCGAACACCACTGCCGAGTTCTGGCCTTCAACCGCGACGCTGCGGGCAACCGGCAACCAAGTTCGTTCAAAACTTGCTGCCGGGGACATCAGACGAGGGCTGGAACTGCAGAAGCAGGGCGACGTTGCAGGGGCGATCAACTCCTTCAGCATGGCTATCGCAGAGGATCCTGACAACGCCGACGCGGTTTACGACAGAGCGGCGGCAGCGGCCTCAAACGGGGATGACACCCTTGCCGCCAGCGACTGCCGGCGCGCTGTCGAACTCGACCCGCAACGCACCAATGCGTGCGCCGCGCTCATGGCCGGCCAGCAAACCGTTCAAGCTGCCGAAACAGAGGATCAGGCCGCCGCGAGGATGCTGCTCGAGCGCGCCCAGATGCGTCTGGCGAAATACGGCGTGGACGGCGCCCTGCTCGACTTCGACAAGGCGATCAGCCTCGATCCCAAAAATGCCGACGCCTATCTGGGCCGCAGCCGCGCCAAGACGATCAGGGGCGACAAGGCCGGCGCGGCGGCAGATTGCCGGCGCGCCGTGGAGCTGGATTCCGCGCGGTCGGGAAGCTGCGACGAGCAGGCTGCCGGCGATGACGGCAAAACTGGAACGGCGCAGGATCCTGAGCAGCCGAAGGCGGCGGCCGCTGCTCCAAAGCCACAAATCGTCCGTCCGAATTTGACGGCCACGGACGATACGCTGGCCGCAAAGACCTTGGAGACAAAAGATCAGCGCGCGCTTCAAGCGATCCTGGGTGGCGATGCCTGGCTGGACATGGGCAAATACGACAAGGCGATCGGCTCCTATGACGTGGTGATCGCGCTCGAACCCGACAATCGCTTCGGCTATTTCGGCCGCGGCAGGGCCAGGGCCGCCACACGCGATTACGGCCAGGCGATCGCCGATTTCGACAGGGTCATCCAGCTCGCCCCCAATTTTGCCGCGGCGTATTCTCGTCGCGGCCTCGCGAAGGTGACGTCCGGCGACATCGACGGCGCGCTTGCCGACTGCGACCGGGCTGCCAAGCTCGATCCGAAGGCGCGCGACGCCCACTATTGCAAGGGCATGGCCTGGCACGCCAAGGGCGATGCCGGGCGCGCGATCGCAGCCTATTCGGTGGCGCTCGGCATCGATCCCGAGGCCGGCGCCAGCTATTACGCGCGCGGGATGGCTCGCGCCGACCGCAAGGACTATTCCGGCGCCATCGCCGATTTCGACGAGGCGCTCAAGCTCGATCCCGGCAATGGTGATTACGCCGTAGCCCGCAAGGCGGCGGTAGCGGCCAGCGGGGAGCCCGCCGCGGGCATTGCCAACGCGGATGGTTCCGACATCGCGGCAAACGAACCCGACACCACCGCCGCCGCGTCGGTCGGCACCCCGTCTGTGGCCGAGCCAGGTGCGAGTGACGATCTTTCGCCTGCCGATCCGAAGTTGGCGAAACTTATCGACACCAGCGATCCCCGTGTCCTGGTCGCGGTGGCCAAGGGCGACAGCCTCTTGCACGAAGAAAACTATGACGAAGCGATCGAAGCCTATGAAGAGGCCATCGCGATCGATCCCGAGAACCCGATCGCCTATTTCGGCCGAGGCAAGGCCTTTGATGGCAAGAAGGATTTTGCCCGCGCCATCGCCGATTACGACAAGGCCATCGCCATTATTCCCGACGTCGCCGCGCCGCTCACGCGCCGTGGTCTGGCCAAGGCCGCGGCGGGCGACGCGGACGGCGCGCTTGACGATTGCATCAAAGCCATCAGGCTAGACCCGAAAGCAAGCCGCGCCTTCTTCTGTACTGGAGCGGCCTGGTACGGCACCGGAGACGCGAAGCGAGCGATCGAGGCCTTTTCATCGGCGATCGAGATCGATCCGAAAGACGCCGCCAGCTATTATGGACGCGGCATGGCGCGGGTCGACGCCAAAGACTACGCCGATGCCATTGCCGACTTCGACCAGGCGGCCAAACTAGACCCGCACAATCCAAACTACGCCGCCGCGCGCAAGGCGGCGACGGCAGCGCAGCAGAAAGGCGGCATGGGCGGTAATTCGATCGTGCCATCCTCGAAGGAACTCGCGGCTTTCGTCGATCGCGGCTATGCGTTCTACCACAAGGGCAAATATGATCGTGCGATCGCCGAATTCAACAAGGCGATGGCGATCGATCCGCAAGACGCCTCACCCTATGTCGGACGGGCCATCGCGCTTGTCGACAAAGGCAAGTACGACGCGGCGATCAAGGACTACAACAAGGTCATCGGGCTCTACCCCGACTATTCGGACGCTTACATCGGTCGCTCCGTCGCGTGGACCAAAAAGAACCAACCGGATCGCGCCATCGCCGATTTGAGCCGGGCGATCGAGCTCGACGCCGATGACGCGCAGGCCTATTTCGGGCGCGGCGGCGCCTTCGCCGCCAAGGGCGACTATGACCGGGCGATCGCCGATTTCGACCAGGCGCTGAAGCTCGATCCGAAGATGACGCTTGCCCTCAAAGGCCGCGATCTGGCAGTGGCGGCGAGGGACAAAGCCGCAGCCTCGCAACCAACCGGCCGGCTTCGCAACAAGGCGGCGGAAGACGCTATCGAAGCGGGCGATATCTGGCGCGGTCAAAACCAACTCGATCGCGCGCTCGAGCAGTACGGCATTGCGATCGCCGCCGACCCATCCAATGCCCGCGCTCATACCTTGCGCGGCTTCACCTATACGCTGAAGGGCGATTCCGACCGGGCGTTGGCTGACCACAACAAGGCAATCGAACTCGATCCCAAGTCGACCGACAGCTATTTCTATCGTTCTCTCATCTGGCGACAGAGAGGCAAGATCGACCGCGCCATCGCGGATCTGACCACCATCATTTCGTTGCAGCCGAACAATGTCGACGCCTATGTGCTGCGCAGTCGAGCCCTGGCTGTAAAACACGATTGCGATGGCATCATCGCCGATTCGACAAAGGTGATCGGACTGCAGCCAACGAATGCCGAAGCATGGTTCAATCGCGGATTCTGCTGGAACAGGAAGAAGCAATACGACCGCGCCATCGCCGATCTCGATGAAACCTTGCGCCTCGATCCAAACTACGCCAATGCCCGCAAGGAGCGAGACGAGGCGGCCGCGGCAAAGGCTTCATACAAGCCAACGACTGCGGCCGCGGTGGCGGTGGACGGCGCCACCAAGAGCGGCATAGCTCTGTACAACAAGGGTCGATACGATCTTGCAATCGCGAAATTCGACCATGCGATAGCGCTCGATCCCAACAATGCCGAGGCTTTTGCATATCGCGGTCTCGCGTGGGGGCAGAAGGACAATTACGATCGGGCCATAACCGACTATGGCAGCGCGATCGCCATCGAGCCAAAAAAAAGCAGCTATTATTCCGCTCGCGCTTTCGCCTGGACGGCCAAGAACGACCATAAACGTGCGATCGACGATTTCGGCAAGGCGATCGAGTTCGATTCCACCTACGCCACGAACTTTCATGGTCGAGGCATCAGCCGAATGATCGTCGGGGATTACGATGGCGCGATCGCAGACTATAGCAAGGCCATCGAACTCGATCCGAATGTTGCCAAAGTGCATGTCGATCGCGGAATTTTGTGGGTTGTCAAAGGGGACTTGAAGCGGGCCCAGGCCGACTTTGAGACGGCTATCCAGATCGACCGGAACAGCCCCGGCGGCTACTATGGCAGAGGCCTTCTGCGGGCACGAGCGGGCGACCAGGACGGGGCAATCGCCAGCTTCAATCAAGCCATCAAGCTTTACCCCAGATATGCAGATGCTTACACCGCCCGAAGCTGGGCTTGGGCAGCCAAGGGCGATTTGAAACGCGCCAAGGCCGACCGCAAGAAGGCGCTCAGCCTCGGGGCAGAGTGAGAAGGGTGTTGGAGCGCAGGCGGATGTCACCCTGGAAATGGTTGCAAGTGGTGGCGGTCATCCCCGTAAGCATCATTGGGGCTGACGTGATGCCAACGATGTTCGGCGGTGGACATCACCACTATCAGTCAGTGGCGATGCCGCCCCGGGCGCTGACCACCGCCGACATCGATGCCGAAATCCGGAAGCAGGATCTCCGGATCTTCGAGGCTATCGCCAGGGAATTTCCGGACGACTACGATGCGATGCTGCGCAAGATCACTGCCGCGGCCCAGACTGGAAACCAAACTGAACTGCGCAATGTCAGCAGGCAGGCGGTCGCCGATCTCAGGCACAGATATGCACCGCTGCTGCCCACGGCCCCCGACAGCAATGCTTCGGAAGCGCTTTCGGCGCAACTCGACATGCTCAATCATGTCATGGCGCGCGAAACGCCGGCCACCTGCAACAATTACCTGCGCAACGGGCCAGACGCGATCAGCGCGCCCGGCGACGATTTCCTGGCCGACCTGGACAGGATCGGCGCCACCCTGTTCCGCGCCTTCGGCGCCGCCAAAAGAAGCGGCTTGCCGGCGGCCGTGCCTAGCGACCAAGACTGGTCGCTGGTCGCCGACGTTTTCACAAAGATCGGCGGCACGCCGGCCGAGATGGAGGCTATCTCGAGCGCCAACCAGGACTTCCCGGGCCTGTGCCCGGCCATGGCGAAATTCTACGAGGCCGCCCTGTTACTGCATGGCGAACCCGGATGGCACATCAAGACCGCTCTGCTTCAGGCCATCGTCGAGAATTAGGCTCCGCACCGGATTTCCCCGCAAAGGCCGGCGCAAGCCGCGTTCCTTCGGCGCGTGGCCGCTACCCCAGAAACTCATTCGTGAAATACGCGCCCAAATCCGGCTTCTCCTTCAGCGCCTTGCCGTTGCCGTCAAGCAATATCCCCGAGGCAAACAAATACCCGCCCATCGCTTCCATCTTGGCCTTGTCCATCGTACCGATGGCGCCGTTTGCGCTCTTCAGGAAATGGCCGTCGTTCAGCGCCTTCAGCGATGCATCGATCAGCGCCGGGTTGGTGAGCGTGTCCTTGTTGGCGGCGATCAGCAGCTCGCCTGCCTCCTGCGCATGATCCACGGCGAATTCGTAGCCGCGCCGCGTCGCCTGGACGAAGGCCGCGGCGGCCTTCGGGTTGGCGACGAGGTAGGCGTTGCTGGAGACGATCAGCGTGGTGTGCTCGTCCGGCACGCCGTAATCGGCGTAGCGGAAGCTGCGCTGCTTGAGGCCCTTCAGCTCGGCCTCGACGCCTTCCCAGGTCGAGACTTCCAGCGTGAAATCGACCGCGCCATTGGCCAAAGCCTCGTAAGCCGAGGTGCCCAGCGTCACCGTCGAGAAATCGCCCTTGCCGCCGTCATGGCGGATGATGGTTCGCAGCAGCGCATTCTCCCAGTCGCTGCCGAAGCCGCCATAGGTCAGGCCGTCGAGATTTTTCGGACTTTGAATAGCGGTGCGGTCGGCGTTGAAGACGACGCGGCCGGTCTCCGACTGGACGACGGCATAGACGGCCTTCAGGTCGGCGCCGGCGCTCTTTTGCGTGAACAGGCCGAGCGAGCCGGAAATGCCGAAATCGGCGACGCGATTGGCGACCAGCGTGCCCGAGCCGGTGTCGCCATAGGGCAGGATTTCAACATCGAGCCCCGCGTCCCGGTAGAAACCCTTATCGCGGGCGACGAACAGGCCGATGTGGTTGGTGTTGACGGTCCAGTCGAGCGCAACCGTGACCTTCTGCGCGGCGCGGGCACGTGTGACAGCCCCCGCAAAGGGTAGGCTGGCGGCCAGAAACAGCGCCTGGCGGCGGGTCAGGTCGGTCATTTCAATTCTCCATCGGATGATCGGGAAATAGGTTCGGACTGGCCAAGCAGCGTGTCGAGGATGCCGGCCTCGATCGCGGCGGCCTCGCGGGCGAGCGCCGCGCTTTCGGTGCGCGGACGCGGCAGCGGCACCGCCACTTCGCGGACCACGCGCGCGGGTCGCGCCGACAGCACGTAGATGCGGTCGGACAGAAGCACCGCTTCACGCACGTCGTGGGTGATGAGCAGCGCGGTCCAGCGATGGCTTCGCCACATGCCTTCGAGCCAACGTTGCATGGCCGCGCGGGTCAGCGCATCGAGTGCCCCGAACGGCTCGTCGAGGAGCAGCATGTCGCGCTCCTGCACCACGGTGCGCAAAAGGGCGGCGCGCTGGCGCATGCCGCCGGACAGCTCGGCCGGCCAGGCGCGCTCGAAGCCGGCGAGGCCAAACTCGGCAAACAAGGGCGCTACACGCTCGCGCGCGGCGCGGCGCTTCATGCCCTGCACTTCCAGCCCCAGCGTCGCGTTGTCGATGACGCGCCGCCACGGCATCAGCGCGTCGCGCTGCGGCATGAAGGCGAAGCGGGCGCCATCGAGCGGCGCGCCGTCGAAGCGCATCCCGCCCTCGCCCCGGATCGCGCCGGTGAGCAGTTGGAACAATGTCGACTTGCCCGCACCGGACGGCCCGAGGATGGAGACGAACTCGCCCGCCGCGACATGCAGCGAAACGCCCGCGAGCACTTCCAGCGCGCCGAAGCTCTTGCGGACGTCGCGGAGTTCGAGGCGGGTCACGGCCGGCCCTCTCCGGAGGGGCCCGGTTTCCGGTCGCGCCCTGCCCTCTCCCAGGGCATGGCGAGACGCTGGACAAGCACGGCAAGGCCGAACAGCGCCAGCGTGAGCGCCGAGCTGACGGCCACGGCGGCAAGCACAAGGTCAGGCCGGAAATTGTTCTTGGCGCTGAGCATGTAGATGCCCAGCCCTTTCGCCGCACCCGCATATTCGGCGAAGATTGCGCCAACCACGGCATAGGTGATGGAGATGCGCAGTCCGGCGAAGAAATAGGGCAGCGCCGACGGCAACCGGGCGAGCCAAAAAATACGCCAGCGCCCTGCTCCCATGGCGGCGAGCATCTGGCTGATTTCGGTGCTCGTGGCGGCATAGCCTTCGACCAATGCCACCATCATCGGAAAGAAGGTGACCAAAGCCACCAGCAGGATCTTCGGCAGCAGCCCGAAGCCGAACCAAAGCACCACCAGCGGCGCGATCGCTACCAGGGGCATGGTCTGGCTGGCAATCAGCAGCGGGAACAGCGCGCGGCGCAGGGGGGCCAAGAAGTCGACCAGCGCCGAGAGGATGAAGGCGGCGGCGAGCGAGCAGGCGAAGCCGGCCAACGTGGCGCGGATGGTGGGCAGCGTGTTGTCGGCGAGCGCCGCGCGGTTCTCCCAAGCCTGCGCCAGCACGCGCGAGGGTGCGGGGAGGATCGTGGGCGCGATGCCGCCGAGGCGTGCGTAGAGTTCCCAGGCGATGAAGAGGAGAGCGAAAGCAAGGGCGGCGGGGAAGAACTTGGCGAAGGTCGAGGTGACGGCTGATCTCCCCCCTTGTGGGGGAGATTGGCCGTCATCACGGCTTTCGCCAACCGCCAGCGATTCATCTCGCGGTGCAGAATCCACCATAACGCTCACAACCCCCTCCTCGACCGACGCCGGGCTTGAGCCGCAGGCTCAAACCGCGGTCGGGCTGTTCGCCGAAATGGTTATGTCGAGCGTCACATGCCCCGCCCCCGGCCCGAAGCGGCAAAAGGCTTCGCCCAGCGTGGCGAACACCGCGCCGGCGTCGCCGCGCAGCTTGGTGCAGAAGTTCTTTGAGCGCTCGAAAACACCGGATTTTTTCAGGAAGTCGATGCAGCCATAGATCTCGTCCATGTGGTCGCCGGTGCCCATCACATAGAGCGAGAATTGCGCGGCCACCGGCTGATCCGTAGTCGTCGTCGCCGCAACGGCGCCGAGCGCGGCGCGCTTGCGCTCGTCGAGCGGGATCACTGGGCCGCCGGTCTCGTCGGAACGGCAGATCGGATCGTCCGGCTCGCCGGGGCAGCCGCGCGAGACGGCGGCCGACAGCACGCAGTGCTTGCCGCTTTTGGCGGCCGCCACGAACAGGTCGCGCATGGCTGGGAACAGCACTTCGGGCGACCCCACCAGCAGCGTCGAAATGTCGTCGGTCTCGATCCTCAGCCTGTCGCGGTAAGGGTCGAGCGCGCCGAGCGCGCCGAGGATCACGCCGACGAAATCGTCGGCCATGGGATAAAGGGAAATCTGTGCGCCGGAAAACATCGCCCGCCTCGCTCCGCTGGTATTATCCAGATCAGCTTTAGGGTCCGGAGGCTTGCCGCCGCCATCTCAGCCCCGACCGTACGGAGCACCCCTGTGGATGGGCGCGTTAAAGCACTGTTCGAGTGAATGGGAAAGCGGTTTTTTGCGACGCCAATTGGGCCAGGAGCCTCATCTCCCCCTAGGGGGAGATGGCTGGATTATAAGATTTTCGCGGATTTCTTATAACCGCCCTTAACCGCCTTGTCGTTCAAATTGTACGAATTCTACTTGATTGCTTTTCGTACATAAAGTACGATACTTCCCTTGCTTTGAGGGAATTTGCTTAAACACCGCGAACCATGCCGCTTTCGCCGACCTCTCCCACCCTTTGCTTTCGCCACTGCCACTCGCCGAGCGCGAGCGCCTCGCCTCGGCCTGGCGCATGGCCAGCCAGGACATCGCCGACGACATCCGCTTCATCCGGCAATATCTGAAGGTGATCGCCGAGAAGGACGAGCGGCTTTCGACCGGCACGCTGGTGCATGGCCGTGCCTATGTCGAGGCCTGCGCCGCCTGGCTGCCCGAGACGGTGGCGCGGTATCTGCGCAATCTCAGGCTGATCAGCGAATGCGAAAGCGCGATGATCGCGGCGGGGATGAGGTTTGCCCGGTCGAGCGACGCGTGGTGAGGCCGGGCAGTCGCCCGCTACAACCTTAGGCCGCCCATCGAAAAATGCATCGTTTCACACAATTGGCAATTGGTGGACGCGGACGATCGGCGGGTGGTTAAATTCGTCTCAGGCGAAGGAGGGTAAAGCCGCGCAACAGGGAGGAACTCGTTTGATGGACCAGCAAATCGACATCGGCATACTGCCTGACGACCAGCCATACGAAGTCACCTCATTCGCCCGAAAGCACGGCCTGACGATTCCGGTCGCGGACGCGGTGCTGTTCGCCAAAGGCCCGTCGCCGTCGCGGGCCGCCTGCGATACGGCCGCGCTGGCCCTCATTTGCGCGGTGGCTCAATACGCAACGAGGACGGCGCGCTAGCGTCTTTTGTTTCGCGCAATTCCTAACGGAAGGTTACGGCGAAACCGCCTAACCCAACCGCGATACACTTTCCTGGAATTGCGCCAGCGGCTATGCACCTGCCGGCGCGGCCGCTGGAGATCAGGCCTTGGCTTTTGGTTTGGTCGCCTTTGCCTTGGCGGGGGCCTTGGCGGGTTTTTCCGCCTTCGCGGCTTTTGGCTTGTCGGCCTTGGCGGCGGTCACCTTCTTGGCGGATTTCGGCTTGCCTGCCGCATCCACCTCGGCTGTGGCCCGGTCCCAATGCTCGATATGCGCGCCTTCCGGCCGGCCAGCCTGCTCCCAGATCTCGTGCGCGCGCTGGCGAATGCGTTCGTGCCTGTCGTCCGTCACTGTCGCCTCCTAAGGTTGGGACGGTTCCCCGGCGCGAACATTAGCCGAATTTTCGCGCGGCGTCTTGGGTATAGACGCAGCGCGCAAACGCATATTAGAGCAAAACCAGGTGATGGTTCAGGGATCGTCGGAGAGCACCACGATGCCGAGATACGCGGCCTTCTTGGCAATTAGGCCGGCCAGATCGGCGTCGGAACGGTCGGTGCCGGTGCGCTCGCGCAGCAGCGTGACCGCCTGCCTGATCGACAGCAGCCCATCGCCGCGCTCGGCCAGAAGCTTGTCGACCTGGCGTGCGATGTCGGGTGATTCGACGTGTGGATGATGCATGGCAACGACTCCTTCCGCGCTTCGCTGCCTCCCAAACCGGTGCCTATTCTAGGCCTCATGCCCGGATGCGAAAAGAGCCCGATCCCGATGCTTCGGTCAGAGGGATCGGGCTCTCCAGGGGCCAGATTTACTGGATCACCTGAACAACACGGCGCGTGCCGGGATCGATCAGCACCGTATGGTCGTTGACGACCGCATAGCGGTACTGGACGTCCGGAACCTGCTGCAGCTCAACGGTGTCAGGCACGGTGGAACCGATGCCGAGTTCGAGGCCGAGCACGTTGACCGAGGCGACCGGATGTTTGTGGACATATTCCTTCACCACGGTCTGCTGCTCGGGGGTGACGATCACCTCGTCCGCGGCCGCGACGCCGATGCCGGCCATCAGAGCCAGGCCGGCGACAGCTGGAATGAGGGTGGTTTTCATCGTTTTTCTCCTGTTGCGTTGGCGAGCTCCGCCGTGCCTCCGCGGGGGCGGAAACGTTGCAGGTCGAACATGGGAGCTCCCGGGGCAAACGCCGCCGGCAGGGTGTTGTTCCGTCAGCGGTGACTAATTGATTTGGCGGAACCTTCGCATCGGCTCTGCATTAGAAGGCTTTGAAACTCCCAAGACTTTGAAATTCAAAGGGCGCCGTCGTCATGCGAGAAGGGTCCATCAAAAGCGACATCGAACTTCCGGCTCCGGTGACTATCGCCGTCGGTGCGGGCTTCAGGCGCGAGATCGCCTCACTCACCGCGATGCAGAACTTTCTCAAGGAATGGCCATCCGCCTCGCGAAGCGAGAGCTACGGCAGGGCGTTGCGCGCCTGCGAGGCGGCGCGGGCCGGCGAGATCGATCTCGACACGGCGCGGCAGGCATTCCTGGTCTTCGCCAAGAAGGCGGGGATCGAGTGGACCGGCGCCGATCCGGTCGCGGTGCTGCGCGAAGCAAAGATCAGGCGCAGCCGGGCGCGCGAAAGCCGGGCGCCGAACCGACATGTGCCTGGATAGGCCCAGCCTCGGCGCGTTTCAGACTCACGCCATACGTATCGGCCTTGCTACAAGTTTTAGGGTTTGGCCGGCGGATCCGGAAGCGAGCTGGCGTCGCTTGGCGTCCGCTTTGCCCGCAGACCGTCGCCTGGCCGGCTGACGGTCGACTGGATCGATCCGGGATTTTGGCTGGTGGCCGCTGTCAGCTCGGCGTCTGTTCGCCCAGCGCCTCGGTGACGAAGGACGCGGCGATCAGATCGTCCGCGTCGATGCGTAGGGAGCCTTCGCTGCCCCCCATGATGGCGGCGACCTTCTGAAAGGTCTTCATTTCATGCTCGGTGATCCGGGCGTCCTGCATTCTGGCCTTAAGATCGGCCACCCGCATCCCGAGCGAACGGGATGTTCCGATTTCTCGTTTCGACATGTCGGTTAGTCTCCTCCTCGCCCGCCCATACCTGTTCGCCACCGCCCGAATCTCAACGCTGCCATTGATTTGTGTTGTCTATGAGACAGCGCGGACCCAGAGCCGCTAACTCAAACGCGGCGGGAAGGTTCCCTTTAGCACATGGTAACAAAATAATAATCGGTTAACGGCCCGACGCCGGGACCGGCGACGGACCGTCAGATTTGGCGCGATGTCAATCAGTCGAGGACCTTGACGATCTTGCGCGTGCCCGGATCGACGATCACCGTCCGGTTGTCGACGACGACGTAACGGTATTTGACGTTCGGCACTTCCTGTAGATCGACCGTATCGGGAAGCGTGCTGCCGATATTCAACTCGACGCCCGGAACCTTCACTGAGGCCAGCGGCTGTTTGTGCACATATTCCTTGATGACAGTTTCCTGCTCCGGCGCGATGACAACATCCTGCGCGGCAGCAGCGCCAATGCCCGCGAGAAGCAGGAAGCCGGCGGCGGCGGAGGTGAGGTGTATTTTCATTGGTCGTCTCTCCTATGTGGATTTGAATCAAATCGCCTTGATGCTGCGCCTGCGATTTTCCACAGCGGGTCGGCATTGCCGTAACGCCATTCGCCAACCCTTGTTCCTGCAAAATTTAAACTCGCGCTTCCAAAAATACTGCCTCCGCGCTCCGCCAAACCATCATCTTCGCCCGGCGCTGCAATTTCGGAACAATGCGTTTCGGGCGGGGTTACCCATGCGAAGGGACCGACTTTCCGAGGAGAAAATCCAATGAAACATCTGCTGATCACAAGCATGATCGCACTCGGCGTCAGCTGCGGCGCCGCGATGGCCCAGACCGAATCCGCGCAGCCGAGCGGCGGCGACAATTGCGCGGCCGGCACGGCAGATTGCCAGAAGGGCGGCAAGGCCGGCGGTCAGGCCCAGGGCGAGGTGAAATCGAAAACCGAGATGAACGCGCAGGGCAAGGCCGGCGCCAACCCTGAAGAGCAGGCCCAGGGCAAGGCCAAGATGAAGACCGATGAGCAGGCACAGGGTCAGGCAGGCACAAAAACCGACCAGAATGCTCAGGACAATACGCAGCTGAAGAAGAAGCAGCAAGCGCAGGGCAAGGCT
The DNA here is from genome assembly GCF_006440735.1 of Mesorhizobium sp. B2-7-1. GTDB lineage: Bacteria > Pseudomonadota > Alphaproteobacteria > Rhizobiales > Rhizobiaceae > Mesorhizobium. The sequence continues at coordinate 17,180 of NZ_VFUA01000086.1, forward strand.
GGCGCCAGCACTGAGCAGAACGCCCAGGGCAACACCAAGATGCAGACCGAGCAGAACGCCCAGGGCAAGACCGGTACAATCACCCAGCAGAATGCCCAGGACAAGACGAAGACCCAGACCGATCAGCAGGCTCAAGGTAAGACTGGCACAACGACCGAGCAGAACGCTCAGGGCAACACCAAGATGCAGACCCAGCAGAACGCCCAGGGCAAGACCGGTACCGCCACCGAGCAGAATGCTCAGGGCAACACCAACGTCGAGACCGACCAGAACAAGACGGCGTCAATCAACAACGTGACGGTGGAACAGAAGACGCAGATTACCCAGGTCATTCACGAGACCCATGTCGAGCCGGTTCGCGATGTCAGCTTCGACATCTCGGTCGGCATTGAGGTGCCGCGCCATAAGGTACGCCTGCACCGCCTGCCGGCCCGCATCGTCAAGATCGTGCCTGCCTACGAGTCCTACGAGTATTTCGTGCTGGCCGACGGACGCATCGTCATCGTCGACCCCGACACCTACAAGATCGTGCTGATCCTGACCTGATCCGGACAGCAAGAGGACAAGGGCCCGCCTACATGGCGGGCCTCTTTTACAGCACTGATATCTCATCACGTCAGGTGCGCAGGGGCAGCACTGCAGTCATTAGACATGCGTTGAATGCTGCGACCCAGGGAACGATCTGGCGCAATTCCCAGTTGTCACAACGGAGGTCCTGCGCCCGTCGTCCCTATCAACGTCGGACGAAAGAGCGATCAGCCTGCCGGCAAATCGTTCAAGCTTGCGGTCCACCCGGAAAAGGTGCATGGGTCAAGATGGGTAGAGATATGGGCGAGATCGTCGATGACCGAATGTGGTCGAGGCGCTCGGTTGGGCAGATGTATTTTCCGCAGTTTCTTGTGGGAATGGTGGCAACGCTTCTGGTTATCCTCGGCTGGACCTTCATGTCCACGGGATCTGTCTGGATGGCGATCGGCTGGACATTCCTGGCGGCCGTGGCGCTGCAGGCCGGCTATTTCGTGGCCGTGCTCTGGCTCGTGCACGGCGAGACCGACGTGACCGACGAAAGCAAAGCGGATGCAAGCTCGGCGCCGGCCAAATTGCCCGGCCCGTTCGAGCGCGACGGCATCATTCACGCTCTCATCTTGTGGCTTTTCCCGAAACTGCTGCCCTAATCACGTTGAGTGGCATTTCGCGGCCAGGGCCGCCGATGGATCATCTTCTTCCTTTTCGAAATGCGGCCATGCTGCAATAGCCCGGCACGCTGCATTCCTCTGCTCGAATGCAGGAGCCGGGCTACGCCCGGCATCAGGACTCCGAGGCCCCATCACTTTGTATTGTCGCCAACGGGTCGTCTTTTAACAAAGTTAATGCGGGCTCAACGCAAACGACCGGCTTGCAGCCAACTTGGACTGCAACTGCGACCAAAGGAGGCTGCAAGCCGGCCGACTTGCCGAGCTAACGCACGGTGACCGATGAGGCCGAGCGCACCGTCTCCGAAGCCGAGAAGACGACGAAGCCAAAGACCAGCACCGCAGCGGCGACGATCAGCGAGCCGATCGCCACGACAGGCTCGACCTCCGGATGGCCTGCCGCCAGCATCCAGTACAGCGCCGGCAGCATGATCACGATGCCGACCGTATAGAGGCCGTAGTGGATCATGGCGATGCGACGCTCGGCCTTGGCCGGATTGAGCGCATAGTAGCCGCCGAAGATCGCGCTGGTGACCCAGCCAAGAAGGTTGATGTGGGCATGCGCCGGGAAGGCGCCGTGATCACCCGAAATCGCCATCTGCAGCCCGGCGGCGATACCCAGGATGAGAAAGACGATGGCCGTCTTGAAGAAAAGCTCCGAAACCCGTGGCATTTTGTTGTCCTCCCAATGCCTCTATAAACCCGATTCCACTCTACATCGCGCAAGTCGAATTAGCCATCACACACCTAGGTCGGTGCGGCCATCGGGCGAAAGCGGCGAGATTGGTCCCATCCGGCAGATTTTCAAAAAAAATGGCTCGCCCCTTTCGAGGCGAGCCAAAAAGGGAGCCGGGCTTGAGGTCGGCTCCCATCCAGGTTGCCACCTGAATTTCAAACATGGCTAACGTAGCAGGGTGCGGGGTTTATTCCACCACAATAGCGGATCGATCCGGTAAGGTTTTCCAACCCGCGCGGCAGCGCAAGCCCTTGCCGATCGGGCACCGCGAACAAAGGCGCCGACCGAACGTCCCCTTCCTTTCTAGCCGGAGGGCGAAAGCATGCGCTTCAGCGTCCCGTCTGGTTCCATTGCGTCCATTCCCCTGAATACGAGGCGTCCCACGCCTTCACGTTGCTGAATAGTCGAAAGGAGGTGGCCGAATTTGGCTCGAAAGCTCCCGCAATTTTGGCCGCAATCTTACATTTTCGTATGAGGGGCATTCGCGCCCGCAATGACGATCCGCGACCGGCCCGGGCGCCTTGCAAGCGCGCGGCATTTGGGCAATGCTTGGGATTGGGGGAGTGGTTTCCGTAATGTCGGAAGCACGATTACATGTTCATTGACTACTACGAACTTCTGGAAATAAGCCCGAACGCCAATTCTGAAACCATCGAGCGGATCTTCCGCTACTTTGCTATGCGCTACCACCCCGACAATCGGGAAACCGGCAATGAAGCGCGCTTCAGCGAAATCGTCGAGGCTCACAATACACTGCGAGACCCGGTCAAACGGGCTCAGTACGACATCCTTTATCGCGAGCATCTGGGCCTTCGTCACGAGCTTACGGAAGGCGCGCGCGATGCTGGCGGCATGGAGAGGGATGCCGTCATCCAGGCCAATCTGCTGTCGCTTCTCTATGTGAGGCGCCGGCGGGACGTCAACAATCCGGGCGTCGGCGACGACGAGCTCGAGCGCCTGTCGGGTTGCCCTCGCGAGCACCTCGAGTTCCACCTCTGGTACCTCAAGGCGAAGGGCTTCATCGGCAGGACCGAGAACGGGACATTCGCGATCACCGTAGAGGGCATCGATCACGCAGGGATGAAACACGGCGGGGAGCGAGCCGACGCCACCCGCCTGCTCGATCACGCCAACTAGGCCGATCATCAAAAGCCCGCCTACTGGCGCCTGAACCAGTGGCGGGCTCGATGAAGGAACAGCTACATCCCCGAGGAATCGACTGTCGTCTTCTCAACTCCCCATATCTGGGCTCGGTTCGCCGGGGGCGGCGGAGTCTAAGCCATGCACCATGGCGGGCAAGAACAGGGAGCATGGTTAGATTGACGTTGTGCTTCACCGAATACAAGGTGACTGAGGTCCGACGCGCCGACGCATTGGGCCGGTGCCGACGCGTCGAGGGTGGGCGAGGACGCCCCGCCAGGAGCCTGTTTGACGCAACCCCGCGTGGCTGGCGTTTCGAATATATCAAAAAGTGTTGCCGGCCTGTCGTGCCGACGATAAGTGTATCGGACTACGATATTTTTGCGAAAGAAGTCTGCGACACCCGAACGTGCGCACTGCCAGGCAGCGTCTTGCGTTTCATTCGCCAAGAAAGCACCGGCCATTCGCGAAAACAGGTGGCAACCTCTAGCGGGAATCGACACCCAACTGCGGCTCCCGCTTTGGCTCGTCTCGACCGAGACGAGCCATTTTTCTTCTGAGACCGCGAGTATCGACAAAAAAACCGCCGGGCGAGACCCGGCGGCTTTTCGTCCACCCTCTGGTCGGTTCGCCCGGCCTTATGGGGTTGTCGTCGTTGTCGTCGCGGTGGCAGCGGCGATGGCGTCGACCTTGCTTGCCAGCGTATCCTTGGCCCACGCGGTGACGTCGGCGTCGACGGGCTTGTTGGCCATGTCGGAAAGGGCGGTGTCCAAGGAAGCATCGGTGGGAGGCGGTGTATTTTGAGCCGCGGTCGTGGCGGCGGCGAGCGCATTGTTAGCTGCGGTCAACGCGGCATTCGCCTCATCGAGCTGCTGCTGGGTCGGGGTGGGCGCGCCGGGCGCAGTCAGCGCAGCGAGCGCAGCCGTGGCGTCATTCACAGCCTTCTGGGCCGCATCAACCGCCGCCTGCGCGTTCTGGGCCGCCGCGGCTTGCGTCACATAGGCCTGGACGCCCGCGAACTTCTTGCTCTTGGAATTCATGTAGGCGTTGATGTTGCGCTTCAGCGAGTTCAAGCGGCCGAGCTTGGCGTGAAGGTTCTTCTCCTTCGGCGTGGCAGCCGTCGTCGTGTTATCGGTCGAGCTGTCATCGGACGTGCTGTCGGTTCCCTTGTTGTGGCCGTGAGCGGAAGCCGACTTGCCGTGCGAGGCACCGCTGTTGCCATTGCCGTTGCCACCGGCATTTCCGCCGCCGTTTCCGTTGCCGCCATTACCATTGCCATTGCCGCCGCCATGGCCGCCGCCGTTGCCGCCGCCATTACCACCGGCGCCGGCGAATGCGGGGGCCGCCGCGAGCGCCAGAATGGCAAGGGATGCCAGAAGTGTCTTTCGCAATGTCATTGTGCTTCTCCGCAGATGAATCGTAATCGTGGCCCAACCGCTAGGCAGGCTCTTATGAGAATTTCCTAATGGCGTCGGATAAACTTTAAGCAATTGCGGTCGCGAAATGAGAGCATGGCCGCTGCCGCCCGGCGGTTTTCGGAAAATTTCGCTTTAACTCCTTGAAATTTAACGGAAATATAAAGGGCCGAGCGCCCTTGGGCCGTTTGGAACAATGAGGGCCCTCACCCCGCCAGACCATGGTCCCAAAAGGCGTTCTTGCGCCCGCGCAAGGGCGAGAGCAGCAAGGTCCCGTCGCACAGAAACTCACCCGGCTTCCGCAGCGCGGCATCCTGATCCGCGTGTTGTGGCCGCGTCCCGCCCCTTGACCCTTGCGCCGGTGCCGGACCGGCGACCGCTCCCCCTACCCGCCGATCAGCGGCACGGTCACCGAGGTGGTGTAGCTGATCGGGTAATCGCTGAAATAGGGGAAGCTGATGACGAAGGCATAGCTGGCGTTGACATGAGCCATGCGGAAGCCGCCGCTCGCCGGATCGGTGGTGATGGTGACGTTCACATTCTTCAGGCCAAGCGCCTGAAGCTTCTGCGTGGCGACGGCCTGGATGTCGGACTGCGTCAGCGTGTTGTTGAGCTGCAGCGAGCGCGCGGAGGCTTCAAGCGCATAGCGCACGCTGGACATGCTGTTCATCGACCAGCCAAAGGCGAAGATGCCGAACAGCAGCGTGATGAGGAAGGGCGCAACCAGCGCGAATTCGAGACCGGCGCCGGCCGAGGCATCGCCGGCAAATGCCCGCAATCTTTGGCTAGCGGACACGGACCACCTGCAGATGGCCCATGGCGGTGTTGTCCGGATATGGGCCGAAGGTGAACGGCGGAACCCAAGTGCCCGATGCCTGGATCTGGACGAAGACGGTAGGCACTTTCGGTCCGCTGCAGATGGTGGTCGAGGTGACCACGGTCGTGCCGCATTGATAGGTCCGGCTCACCGTGACCGCCGCGTCAGCCGGTTTCTGTTCCCAGCTCGCCAGCGCCGCGGCCTGGGTGGCATTGTCGTCGGTGCCGCCGGCCATGACGAGGTTGGCGGCCGTCTTGACTCCTGCCCGCATCGCCAGCGAGCTGGTGACGTAGGACCAGCCATCGAGGACGCCGAGAAGAGCGGCACACAACACCGGCATCACCAGCGCGAGTTCCACCGCGGCGATGCCGCCGCGGTCTCTACCGAAACGTTTTGCCGCTAGCCCCATGGCCGCTACTCGACGACCGCAACCGACTGGGCGGCTGGGATATCTTTCATCCCGAGGCTGGTGCAGTCCTGGTTGATGGTCGAATTGCCCGACCACTGGATGGTGTCGGCAACGACTTGCGTACAGCCATTCACGCCCGAGAAATTGCCGAGATAGTTGACCTGCTGCCTGGGAAAATAGATGGCGCCGGTTAGAAGCGAGTCCGCGGTGCCGTTGAAGGTGCTCTTCGCTGCGGTCCCCGTCCTGTCGCCATAGAACAGCACGCCCGAATAGGTTCCCGAGGTCGGCGCGCTCAGCGTCACCGTGGCATTGCCATTCATACTGACGGTGTTGTTGCCTGCCATGAAGATGGTAACGCCGCTGCCGGAGACGACAGCGTTGGCGTTGACCTTCATACTGCCCTGCACGACATAGACGCCGGGCTGCAATGTAACGTTGCCGTTGAGGCTCATGCCACTGCAGTAGGTGCCGGGCTGAAGTGTCTGCGACGTCTTGTTGCCGTTAACGTTTTTGCATGGGTTGCTCGCCGCGGGCGCCGGCAGGCTGGCGAACGGGTCGGCGGCCGGCAGCGCCTGGGTAATCGCGGCCTTGCAGACCATCACCGGCGGATTGTTCAGCACCACGCCGCCGACAGTGATCAGGCAGTCGGTCTGGACTGCCGCCGAGCCCTGGATCTTGATGGCGTCGGAGGCGTTCGAATTCGCCATGTCAACGCAGCCGACTTTCTTCGCGTTGGTGCTGCCGGAGAAAAGCAAGGCCTGCGAGGCCGTGAGACTGAGAGCTATGTCGCAAGCTTTGGAAGCATCGGTGATCAGCGCCACCGCCCTCGCCCGCTCCGGCACCTTCGTCTGCGTGAAAATGGAGGTGAACATCCGGTCGAGGTTCTGGTTGAGGATCACCTCCACCGCCTTCTTGGCCGTGTTCGGTCCGGACGTCGGCGGGGTGTTGACGACGATGGTGCCGCCGCCAAGTCCGTTCGAGGTGGCCGATGTCGTGGCGGCCGAGGTAATGGCGACGGTGTCGGAGCCCGCGATCTTTTCCAGCGCGCCGGCATAGGCGGCCGCATCCGCGATCGCTTGCAGCTTCAGGCTCGAATAGTACCAATAGGAGGTCTCGACGCCGAGCCCCGCGCCGCCGACGACGACCGGCAGTGTGAACGCAAAGATGGTCGCGACATTGCCGCCCTTGCCTTCGCAAAAGCGCCGAGAGGCGGGCCGAGAAAAAAGTTGTCTGAAGAACCGACCTGAAAAGGCCATGGCCAAGCGCGCCCAAACTATCCCGGCCGTGACGTCATCATTGCCGTATGAATGAATGCCTAATTAATTCGCTCGACTTGTGCCGGTAGGACCGCAGCGGGCCGCCGCCCCCATCTTGGGCCGCCAACATTACGACTTAAGGCTTAGCGCCCTTCAGACCTAAGGTCTAAGTATCAGTAAAACCATATATTTTAGCACTTTCTGCATTTTAACTTTTTTCCAAATCGCTCGTTGAGACGGCGCGCCTATCACTCTTGCCGTACGGCAAAGGGCGGGTTCCATGTTTGGACGGTTTTGGGCTTCAAGGCGCGGCAACTTCGCGGTCGCTACCGCTGTCGCCATGGTGCCGGTGATGCTTGGCCTGGCAGGGTCCATCGACCTGATAGGCACCAGCGACGACGCGGCGCAGCTGCAGAACTCGCTGGACGCCGCCGGCCTTGCGATCGGCACCAAATACCAGCCGAGCATGTCGGCGAGCGACGTGCGGCAACTCGGCCAGACCTTTTTCGCTGCCAATATGAGCGCCGCGGATGCGCAGGAATATTCCGGCAGCGTCGCCGCCTTCCAGGCTGCCGCCAGCGGCGATCCGAGCGCCTACTTCCTTTCGCTGTCGTCGAGCATCAGCCGCCCGGCCTTCGTCCCCGGCATGCCGACCTGGCAGGCGACGCGCTCCGCCTCGGTCAAGATCAAGCCTGGCGCGCAGGCCTGCGTGCTGGCGCTCGACCCGCACGCCGACGATGCGGTCAACCTGCAGGGGTCGACCAATGTGGCGATGACGGGCTGCGTGATCGCGGCCAATTCGGATGCCACCGACGCCGTCAACCGGGGCGGCTCGGCGATCGTCAGCGCCGGCTGCGTCTCAACGGTCGGCGGCACGCAAGGATTGACCCCGCCCAGCGCCACGCTTTCCTGCGGCGCGCCACACGAAAACCAGTACGCCTCGTTCGATCCGCTGGCCGACGTCGTTCCGCCTCCCTACACGCTCTGCCTGCCAGTGCCCAACGGCAAGACGATAACGCTCTCGCCGGGCACCTATTGCGACAAGACCCTGTCGGGGAAGATCACGCTCGATCCAGGCACCTACATCATGCGCAACATCACCATAAAGCCGGGCGGCAATGGCAGCCTGACCGGCCAGGCCGTGACGATCTTCCTGATGGAGAACTCGCAGATTTATATCAACGCCAACGAGCAGGTGAACCTGTCGCCGCCGACCAGCGGCCCCTATCAAGGCATCACCATCTATCAGGCGCACGGCAACACGCAGGCGCTGACGCTGAACGGTGGATCCGGCTCACTGGTGAGCGGCTTCATCTACGCCCCGGACGCCGCCATCACCTATACCGGGAATTCGGATATGAACGCGCAGGGCAGTTGCCTGCGGCTGGTCGGCAACACTGTCGCAATGACGGGAAGCTCCGCCGTGAAATCGGACTGCACGGCCGAACTCGGGAACCGCGAAATGTATGCGGGACGGATGATCACCCTCGCGAAGTGACCCGCCCGCCGAGAGGCAGATCATATCTAGCCCACGATGTCGGCGCCGGCCTGCTCATCGAGGAGCACGGCGCAGCCGCGCTGGAGCGCGACCTGCGTCAAGGCGTTAGCCGCATCCGCATCCGACGAGACGAAATCGCCGGTCAGGACGCGCAATTCCTCGACGGCCTTCGACATCGGCACGAGACGTCCGGCCAAACGGTCGCTCGCGCATGCGTCGATAACGCACAGAAGATCGATGAGTTCGAAATTATGCATGGCGGCCTCCGCCAGCGCCGTCCCTTCGCTCAATCAACGGCGTCAGGCGCTGACTGGTTCCCGCCGACTTCATCCGTGCGGTCTCGCCGGCGCGAGCCTGAGATCGAAGCGGGCGGGCAGGCAGGGCTCGATACAGGCCTTTCGCAGCGATCCGGTTGCCATCGTGTCGACCGGGAGAAGGATCACCATCTTGGCATGGCGCTCAGGCCAGAGCGGCCTGCCGAAGACGAAGAAGACGCTGGCAACGAACGCCGCCAGAAACAGCGTGGCAAACAGGTTCGCGATGATCCTGCCGGGTAGCATGGCCGGCAACTCCAAGAGCTTTTTGGGAGGGAAAGGAGTGCCCGCCATATCGCAGGAAATGGCAGGCACTCCGTGGTCAAACCGCCGATGAAGGGACTTTGTCCGGCGGCTCGCTAACCCAATGAATTGATGGCGCTGTTGTTGCCTCGAAATCGGCGCCTCGGGCCTCTGCGTTCGATGGGTGAGACTTCAGTCCGAACAGGCCCCGGACCGTCGCCCGAAGGCCGGAATATCCGCCGTCCATGAAGAGGCGCCAACCGCTTGGCTGAATTCGCGGTCGCCTCGATTATATTAGCGATACCTCATAATAAAGCGTATGGATGAGGCAGCGGTCGCCGACGATCGCATAGTCGTGCTCCACTTGCACAAAGGAAGGATGCCATGGCCGAAACCGCAGTGAACGTCAGCAAGCTCGAATCCAAATCGCACAACAATCCCGACGAGGTCCGCGCGCCCGCCAAGACGCGTGTCGAGATCGTCCGGCTGCCGGGCTATACGCTCGGGCGGATGAACATGCAGCCGGGCTGGAAATGGTCCGAATGTGTCAAGCCGGTGGTCAAGACCGAGAGTTGCCAGGTCTCGCATGTCGGCTATGTCGTGTCCGGCTCGATCACGGTGCGAATGACCGACGGCACGCAAAAGACCTTCGAGGCCGGCTCTTCCTACACCATCCCGCCCGGCCACGACGCCTGGGTGGAAGGCAACCAGCCGTTCCAGTGCATCGAGGTGCTGAGCGCCGAGCAATACGCCAAGCCAGCGTAGACGATTGGCGGCTGGGCGCTGCTATTGGGCGCGCAATCCTTTCTGCGGGAATGCGCGATCGGATTCCAAGGCCCACGCGCGTCGCTTCGCGCCTTGCTCGGTTCTCGAATGACGAACGCTTCAAGTCGCGTTTCCCTTGCAACCGCGTTGCAAACGTACCGGTTGTGCGCGGTTGCAACTGTTCTGGTATCCGGCTCGCCAGCTTGACAAGAGACCGCTTTTGTTCTCTTTATGTTCCGATTAAATCCCTTACAAAAGACGCAGCTAATGCTGCGGCGCCGCATTGCGGACCGGATGGAGACGGAGCGCAGGATGCTCGCCACGAACCACGCCGCGGCCGCCACCATCCTGCATGCCGATCTTGACGCCTTCTATGCCTCCGTCGAGCAGCTGCTCGACCCGTCGCTGCGCGGCAAGCCGATCGCCGTCGGCGGCGGCGTGGTGCTGGCGGCCTCCTATGAGGCGAAGGCCTTCGGCGTGCGCGGCGGCATGCCCGGCCGCAAGGCGCGCGAGCTCTGCCCGCAGCTCATCTTCGTCGGCGGTCATTTTTCAGAGTACCAGCGTCTCGGCGACGCGGCGATCAAGGTGCTCGGCGATTTCACGCCGGTGGTCGAGCGCATCTCGATCGACGAGGCGTTTGCCGACGTCGCCGGCTGCACGCATCTGTTCGGGCCGCCGCAGGAGATCGCGCGAAAAATCCGAGAGCGGGTGAAGACCGATCTCGGCCTGCCGATCTCGATCGGCGTGGCGCGGACGAAGCATCTCGCCAAGATCGCCTCGCAGGTGGCCAAGCCCGATGGGCTGGTGGTGGTCGAGCCCGGCACCGAGCTCGCCTTCCTGCGCGACCTGCCTGTCACGCTGATGTGGGGTGTCGGCCCGGCGACCAAGGCGAGGCTCGCCGAAATCGGCGTCGAGACGATCGGGCAGCTGGCGCGCACCCATAGCCGCGCGCTGGAGCGGCTGATCGGTCATGCCGCCGGCCAGAAGCTTGCAGCGCTTGCCTGGAACCGCGACCCGCGCAAACTCCAGACGCATCAGCGCGCGCATTCGGCCGGCGCGCAATCGGCGCTGGGCAGGAAGCCGGCGCTGCCGCGCGTCTTCGTGCCGACGCTGCTGCATCTGGCCGACCGCGTCGCCAGCCGGCTGCGCGCCAAGGACCGGCCCGGGCGCACGGTCACGGTGCGCGTGCGCTTCGCCGATCTGCGTGCGGTCACCCGCTCGATCACGCTGGAACAGCCGATCCAGGCGACCGCGATGCTGGCCGAGATCGCCGAGGAGCTGGTGCGCGGCGTGCTCGCCGCCCATCCGGGCGAGCGGGACATCTCGCTGCTTGCCATCTCCGTCTCGCATCTGGAGGAGCATGCCGAGCTGCAGCTCGAACTGCCGCTCGGCCTCGCCGACGAGAAGCGCAGGCCCGGCAGCCGCAAAGGTCTCGCCCGCTTCGGCGCTGACCGCGCCATCGACAAGATCCGCCAGCGCTTCGGCAAGGAGGCGGTCGGCTACGGCACGGTGGCGCTGGAAGGCGCGCGCTCGGTGCCGGACGGGTTCAGGGAGCTGGCGGAGAAGGAGTTGTAGCGTGCCCTCAGCCGGCGCGCACCACCGCCCAGTCCAGCCGCATCGTCGCGCTCATCGTTTGCCCATCACCGAGCACCGTCAGTCCCTCGCCGTGATGCGCGTCGACCGGGTGGGAGACCGGCTCGAAGCAGAAGAAGCCAGCATCCGGCGACGGCGAATAGAGGATGTAGACGTCGAGCTTCGGCGAAGCGCTCAGCGTGATCTTGATCCCATCGTCGAGCTGCGCGATCGAGGCGCGGCCGTCCCAGCCGTCGAAGGCGTTGTTCACCCAGCCCCGCGGCAGTGGGATGGGACGCGCGAAATCCCAAGCCGGGCGCTCGCCCACCGGCACGACGCCGACGGGCAGGTGCCGCTCATCCTCCAGCCAGACGCGCTTCGCCTTCGCCTTGAGCAGCGTTTTCTCGCCGCGCGGAAACCACGGATGGAAGCCGAGGCCGTAAGGCAGGCGCATGCCGGCGCGGTTCTCGACGGTGACGCGCGCCTCCAATGCGCCGTCCTGCAGCGCATAGGTCACGGACGCCGCATAGCGGTAAGGCCCGATCGCCCCCTCGTCCAACACCAGCTCGGCTTCGGTGTCGGTTTGGCGGGCAAGCCGCCACGGCTTCTGGAACCCGTCACCATGGATCGGAAAGGCTTCGCCGGGCACATTCGGCGCGACCGCATGGAAGCGAGCATCAAACTCGAAGCCGCCGCCGGAAATACGGTTCGACCACGGCACCAGGAGCTGGCAGCCGGATGTGCCGATACCGTCCCCCGGCTTCAGCAACGGAACCGGCTCGCCGCCGATCGCCAGCGCGTCATATCGGGCGATCGCCGCACCTTTCTCGGGCGCCAGGACCAGCCTCGCCCGCCCGTCGTTCAGCTCGACCACGCCGGGCATGTCTTACCAGCCGCCGTCGACGGCGATGTTCTGGCCGCTGATCATGTCGGAAGCGGGCGAGACGAGGAACAGCACGAGATCGGCGACGTTATGAGGCTCGATGCGCTTCTTCAGGCTCTGGTTCGCGAGGATCCAGTCATTATACTCCTGCAGCCGGTCGCCGAAGACGCGCTCTTCCGCCTCCGAGACCACCGCGCCCGGCGACACGGCGTTCACCCTGATGCCATGCGGCCCGAGTTCGCGCGCCAGCGATTTGGTGAGGCCGAGCATGGCGCCTTTCGACGCGACATAGGGCACGTAGCCGTCCCAACGGCCGTTGAGCGTGATCGAGCAGAAGTTGACGATCTTGCCGTAGCCCTTGGCCTTCATGCCTGGAGCGCAGGCCCGCGCCAGCGCGAAGGCGGCCGATGAGTTGACGCGGATCTGGTCCTCATACTCGGCGAGCGAAAATTCCTCGAACGGCCGGTTGATGATCAGCGCCGCGTTGTTGATCAGGATATCGATGCCGCCTTCCTTCGCCGCCAGCGCGGCAACCGCCGCTTCCGCCTCGGCCAGCCGGTTGAGATCGCAGCCGACGAAGGCGATGTCGCCGCCAGCTTCGCCGGCCAGACCGGCGACGGTCTCCACCGCATTTTCGGCATCGGGGCGGTCGAGCAGCAGCACGCGCGCGCCGGCCCGCGCCAGCGTCACCGCCTGGGCCCGGCCGAGCGAGCCGAGGCCGCCGGTCAGCAGCACCTTACGACCAGCAAGCACCTTCATTGCCAAGTTTCCCTAGAGCACGCCATGC
>NZ_VFUA01000087.1 GCF_006440735.1 Mesorhizobium sp. B2-7-1
GGGAACGCCGACGTCTCACTCCGCTGGAACACCCCTCATCCGTCTCGGCGCTGCGCGCCGATCCACCTTCTCCCACAGGGGGAGAAGGCGCCCCGCCTAAATCCCCTCGCCATCCACCAGCGGCACGTCATCGCCTTCCCAGGGCGTCGGCATCGAGCCGCGCCCGGCGGAAGGCAGCGCCATCCAGCACCGCAACTCCGGTTCGGCGTATTCGACGATACGGCCGGGCGAGGAGTCCGACGCCCGCCAGCCTTCCTCGCCGAACTGGTCGGCGCGCGACCAGTAGGCCATGTCGACCTCGGCCGGTCCCTGTTCGGAGGAGCGTACCGTCACCAGGATACGGCTGCCGTCCCGTGGCGCGCTCGCCATGTTGCGCCACTGTTCGAGCTCATCCATGCGATCTCCTCCCAAAAACAAACGCCTGGCCCGCTTCGACGATTCAGAGCGTGACCCGGTCTCTAAGAAGGATAGTCGCCGTCTGCCGGTGAGGGGTCAACCCGAACTTGGGGCGCGACAGTCATTTAATTAACTGGGCTGTCGCTGCAGTTAAGGCAGTAGGCGGTAGGGATTGGGCAGTAGGAAAATCAGACTGCGCGGACGCCCTTCTACTGCCTACTGCCTAATCCCTCACACATGCACGTCGCCGAAGGACAGCTCCCCGTCATCGGCGCGGATCAGGAATGCCGCGGCAAGTAGCGCGAGATAGCAGGCGGCCACCGCGCCCGCCACGACGACGCCAGGGATCGGGCCCAGCGTCGCCACCCTGAACGTATCGACGAGCGAGGCGCCGAAGCCGATCGGAGAGCCTTCGCGCGAGAGGCTTGGCGTGGTGATCTTCAGGATCCAGGCCAGCAGCAGGATCGTATACATGAAGATGTAGTTGCGGCGCAGCCGCCGGATCAGCGCTGCGCGCTGCGAGATCAGGAAGCGCGGCGAGCGCAGGCCCTCGCCGAGGATGGCCAGCCAGTTGGAGGCATAGTCGGGCTGCGGCGAAAAAACCTGCGCGAAGTAGTAGCGCTCGAACTGCCGCACGCGGGCGCGGTAGACGTCGAAGAAGCGGTAGCGCCGCGCCTCGATCCACAAAAGCAGCGTGATGAGCAGCATGGCGAACAAAAGCACGCCGTGATGCGCGGAGGGCGTCGACAGCGACACCGACAGCATTGCCGCCACCACCGTGATCGCCCAGTTGCTGGTGCGGTCGAGGCGGTCGCGCCAGCCGGCCATGCGCGCAATCTCGGCGCGGTGGAAATGCGACAGCGTCGTGGTAAATTCGGCGGAACTAAGCTTTAGCGCCAGCGTGTCGGACGCCCGCGGCGGTGCTGCCTTCTCGGTTGATGTCGCCGGCGCGTTCGCCTCGGTGGATTTCGGGGCCGTGGCCGCGTCGGTGGATTTTGCGGCCTTCGTCTGGGACATTCTGCCATGCGCCTCCCGCCGCCATGGCCGGCCGCCTCCCGATCTTAAGAACAGGCCGGCCACCCCCCATATAGCACAACGTGCGGCCGGCCCAAAATGTTCCCGCCTTTTCAGGCGGATAAGTCAGGATGCAAGTGGGGGAAGACCGCCATTCGCGCGCCGCCGAAAGGGCAGCACATCGGCCATCGGCCTCGCATGCTGAGCGGCCGCCACTGCCTCGATCACAAGGTCGAGCGCCGCAAGCGCCGCGCGGCTCGTTTCATCGTCGCCGCGCAGGTAATGGCAGGCCCGGTCGAGGTGCAGGTGGGCGGCGGCAAAGTCGCTTTTCATTAGCTTCTCCTTATTGCCCGCCACGGCGCGACCATCGCCGAGTCGATTTACCGGGAAGCAAAGATCGGCGGTGGCATTTGATTAGAATTGTAGGGGCGCGTTTCCTCGCCCGCCAAAGGCGGGGAGAGGTGTCCGCGAGGCGGACGGAGAGGGGGCTTTGTAGGGCGGGAGTCTTCCTCTTCAAAGTGCTTTTGCCGGTCGAACCGGCGCTCCCCCTCTCCGTCTCGGCTTCGCCGAGCCACCTCTCCCCATTTCATGGGGCGAGGAAACGGCGGCCGCCTCCGTGCAACCGATCCTTGCGCCAAACCGTTATGCCGGCGCGAGGAACGAGGGGTGCAGACATTGTTCAACATGCTCAATCGGCGCCGGTCGCTGTCGGTCTGGATCGCGCTTGGTGCTGCGGCGCTTGCCCTGATGCCCGCCATTGCTTTCGCGGCAGAGAAAACCGGGATGTCCTCGGAGGGCATTTTCGTCGCCGAGCTGATCCTGCTGCTTGTCGTCGGCCGCGGCATTGGCGAGGTGCTGGAAATACTGGGCCAGCCTGCGGTCATGGGGCAGTTGATCGGCGGTATCCTGCTCGGGCCCTCGCTGCTCGGCTGGGTCTGGCCGGCGGCCGAACGGTTGATCTTCGCCAACGATCCATCGCAAAAGTCGATGATCAACGCCATCGCCCAGCTCGGTGTCCTGATGCTGCTCCTGCTCACCGGCATGGAGACGGATCTGAGGCTCGTGCGCCGCGTCGGCCGCGCGTGCTTTTCCATCTCGGCCGCGGGCGTGGCCATCCCCTTCGCGCTCGGCTTCATCGCCGCCCAGTTCATGCCGGCCACGCTGCTTGCCGCCGGCAGCGAGCGCATCGTCGCCGGGCTCTTCCTCGGCACTGCGCTCTCCATCTCCTCGGTCAAGATCGTCGCCATGGTGGTGCGCGACATGAACTTCATGCGCCGCGATCTCGGCCAGGTCATCGTCTCCTCTGCCATCATCGAGGACACGATCGGCTGGGTGATCATCGCCATTACCATCGGCATCGCCACCAAGGGGCGCATCGAGATCGGCAGCCTGGCTTTGACCATCGCCGGCGTCGCCGCCTTCATGGCGTTTTCCTTCACGCTCGGGCGCCGCATCGTCTTCGACGCCATCCGCTGGACCAACGACACCTTCCGCTCGGAATATGCGGTCGTCACCGTCATCCTCGCCATCATGGGCGCCATGGCGCTGATCACCGACCTGATCGGCGTGCACACCGTGCTCGGCGCCTTCGTTGCCGGCATATTGGTGGGCGAGTCGCCGATCCTGTCGCGTCACATCGAAGGGCAGTTGCGCGGCATCATCACCGCGCTGTTCATGCCGGTGTTCTTCGGCGTCGCCGGCCTGTCGGCCGATCTCACCGTGCTTCTCGATCCGCAGCTCGCGATGCTCACCGTGGCGCTGGTGGTGATCGCCTCGATCGGCAAGTTCGGCGGCGCTTTCATCGGCGCGGAAGCCGCCGGCATGAGCCGCGCCGAAGGCATCGCCGTCGGCTGCGGCATGAATGCGCGTGGTTCCACGGAGGTCATCGTCGCCTCGATCGGCCTGTCGATGGGCGTGCTTTCGCACAACCTCTTCACCATGATCGTCACCATGGCCGTCATCACCACTTTGGTCATGCCGCCGACCTTGCGCTGGGCGCTGCGCCGCCTGCCGATGGGCGAGAAGGAAAAGAAGCGGCTGGAGCGCGAGGAGATCGACCAGCGCGGCTTCGTCGCCAATCTGGAGCGGCTGCTGGTGGTGGTCGACGAGGGCGTCGTCGGACGCTTCGCCGCTTACCTTGCGGGCGTCATCGGCGCCGGCAAGCCGACGACGGTGCTGCATTCCAGCGGCGAGATCGATGCCGAGCCGACCGAGGGGCTGCATCTGGAGGAAATCGAGAAGGGCGCGGAGGACAGCCGCGAGGCGGCGAAAAAGGGCGACGAGGCGCCGGTGCGCGAAGCGCCGGTCACCCGCCGCCAGCATGAAGTGCTTTCGGCCGAGGCGGTCGCGAAGGAGGCGCGCAAGGGCTACGGCATGCTGCTTGTCGGCCTCGGCCGCGCGGTCACTTCCAAGGGCGCCTTCTCGCATCGGCTGAACGAAGTCACAGGCGCCTTCGACGGGCCGCTCTGCCTTGTGCTGAAGCCGACGAGCGCCGGCCGTCAGATGCCGCGGCTCGAACCGGGATCGGGCAAGATACTGGTGCCCGTCAACGGCACGGCGGTTGCGCGCCGCGGCGCCGAGCTGGCCCTGGCCATCGCCGCCGTCACCGGCGCGCCGGTCAAGATGCTCTATGTCGCCAGGGTCGGTCGCGACGAGCCGCGCGACACCGTCTCGCACCGTCGCAGGGAAGCGGTGCTGAAGGACATCGTCGCGCTCGCCGACCGCTATGGCGTCGAGATCGAGACGGCCATTCGCAGTCGAGCCGCCGCCGCCGATGCCATCGCCCGCCAGGCCGGCCGCAGCGTGGCGTTGATCGTCATGGGCGTGGCGCGGCGCCAGGGCGAAGAGCTGATCTTCGGCGAGACGACGACGGGCGTCCTGCGGCGCAGTCCATGTCCGGTGGTGCTGATCTCCGACGAGCGGGTGAAACGCGACGAGAGCGACCGCGAGGCCGTGCGCACGGGCACGGGGACTGGATGAGGCGATTGGGCTTCCTCGCCCCCGCCGACAGGCGGGGGAGAGGTGGCCGCGCAGCGGCCGGAGAGGGGGGCTTCGTAGGGCGCTCTGTCTCGCAGAGAGGAAACTTGCGAAGTCTGCGCGTTCCCCCTCTCCGTCTCGGCTCCGCCGAGCCACCTCTCCCCACTTGCGTGGGGCGAGGAAAGAACGTGCTCGCCGTCCTTGACACAATCCAATTAATTTCTAAAGATTAGAAAATAAATGGGAGGAACAATGGGCATCCATCATGGCGCGATCCTGCGCATCCTGAGGGATGACGGTCCGCAATCGCGGGCGGAGCTGGCGCGGCGCACGGCGCTGTCGCCGACCGCGCTCACCCATCTGACCGCACAGCTCCTGAAGGACGGCATCGTCACCGAGCTTACCCAGGCGACCGGAGGCGGGGCGCCGATCGGCCGGCCGGCCGTCGGCCTGGCGCTGGTGCCCGATGCCCATCATGTCGTGGGCGTGCATATCGGCGCCGGCACCATCCACGCCGCGGTCACCGATCTGAAGGCCTCGGTCAAGCAGCTCGATACCTTCCATTTCGATACCTCGACCATCGAGCCGGCCCGTGTCATCGCCAAGGTTGCCCGCATGGTCGACGCCCTCGTCCGCAAGACCGGCGCCGACCGCTCGAAGATCCTCGGCATGGGGCTGGGCGTGCCTGGCCCCGTCGACATCAAGCGGCGGCGCAACCTGTTGTCGATCAACTACGACTGGCGTGACGTCGCCTTCGCCGACGAGCTCGAAGGCGCGCTCGGCATGCCCGTCGTCGTCGAGCACAATGTCAGCGCCATGGCGCTGGCGGAGTCGCGCTACGGCATCGGCCGTGAGGCCTCCGCGCTGCTCTATATCTATCTGCGCACCGGCCTCGGCGCCGGGCTGGTGGTAGACGGCCGGCCATTCCGGCCCGGTGGCCATGGCGCGGTCGAGCTCGGCCATATCCAGGTCGTCGAGCATGGCGCGCGCTGCGCCTGCGGCAGCACCGGCTGCCTGGAGACCTTCCTGTCCGAACGGGCGCTGTCGCGCGCTGCGGGCGTGGACACGCCGCATCCCAAGCGCCTGCTTGCCGCCGTCGAAAAGCACCCAGAGGTCTGGAACGATGCCGTGCGCCACCTGACGACGGCCATCGCCAGCGCCGCCAACCTGCTCAATCCGGACCTGATCGTCTTCGGCGGCCATCTCGGCGAGGCGCCGGAGAGCTTCATCGACGCCATCCGCGCCGGCGTGCCGCCGCGCGTTCTGCCGCCGATGCGCGACACGATGCGCTTCGAGCGCTCGAGCATCGGGCCGGGCGCCGGCGCCATCGGCGGCGCGGCCGTGGCGCTCGACCATCTGTTCTATTCGGGGGCTCCGCGATGAATTCGGTTGCTGAAAAGCCGCGCGCCGCGTCCTCGGCCGGCCGGCCGGCCGCCTTCGACTATGGCAGCCTTGCCTTGAACATTGCGGGCGTTATTGCCGGCATTGCGATCTGGTGGGCGCTCACCGCCAGCGGGGCCGTCGGCCTGCCGCGGCCGCCTGACGTGCTGACGCGTTTCATCGAGCTTGCCGGCAACGGCCAGCTGCTGCGCGACACCGCCGCCAGCCTGGCGCGCGTGCTGGCCGGCTTCCTGCTCGGCGTCCTGCTCGCCATTCCGGTCGGCTTCGCCATGGGCTGGTACAAGGTGGCGCGGGCTCTCGTCGAACCTTACCTGCAATTCTTCCGCATGATCCCGCCGCTGGCCATCATTCCCCTGGCCATCGTCACGATGGGTATCGAGGAGACGCCGAAGATCTTCGTCATCTTCCTCGCCTCCTTCCTCGCCAGCGTGGTCGCCACCTATCAGGGCGTGATCAGCGTCGACCGCACCATGATCAACGCCGCGCGCGTGCTCGGCGCCGGCGACTTCACCATCTTCCGCCGCGTCGTCGTGCCGGCCTCGACGCCTTTCATCCTGGTCGGCGTGCGCATCGGGCTGGGATCGGCCTGGGCGACGGTGGTCGCGGCCGAGCTGATCGCCGCCCAGTCCGGCCTCGGCTACCGCATGCAGCAGGCGCAGCTCTACTACGACCTGCCGACGATCTTCGTCAGCCTGTTCGCCATCGGCATTCTCGGCCTCGCCATGGACCGCGCGCTGCAGGCGATCGAGCGGCGGCTCACCATCTGGCAGGAGCGGATATGACCCCGAAGATCGTCTTCGACAACGTCTCGCGCCGCTTCGATCTCAAGGGCAGTTCCTTCCTGGCGCTCGACCGTTTCTCGCTCGATGTCGGCGACGGCGAGTTCGTCACCGTGGTCGGCCCTTCGGGCTGCGGCAAATCCACGGCGCTCAACATCGCGGCCGGCCTGCTCGAGGCAAGCGACGGCCGCGTGACGGTGGACGGCAGGCCGGTCAGCGGCCCGGGGCCGGAGCGCGGCATGATCTTCCAGCAATATGCGTTGTTCCCCTGGCTCACCGTGCGCGACAATGTCGAGTTCGGCCTGCGCATCAGGGGCGAGCCGGCCGCGCGCCGGCGCGAGATCGCCGAGCGCTTCATCGACCTGGTCGGTCTAAGCCAGTTCGCCGACGCCTTGCCGAAGACCTTGTCGGGCGGCATGAAGCAGCGCTGCGCCATCGCCCGCGCCTATGCCGTCGATCCGGTCATCCTTTTGATGGACGAGCCCTTCGGCGCGCTCGACGCGCTGACCCGCGTCCAACTGCAAGACCAGCTTCTGGAAACCTGGAGCCGCGAGCGCCGAACGGTGATGTTCATCACCCACGACGTCGACGAGGCGGTTTATCTCGCCAATCGCGTCGTCGTCATGGCGGCGCGGCCGGGCCGGCTGCAGGAGGTCATCGAGGTCGACCTGCCTTATCCGCGCACCGAGCAGATCCGCCTATCACCCGAATTCGCCGCCATCCGCAACCGGGTCTGGCACGCCGTCTACCACCAGCCGCCCGCCGCGCAAGCCGCCCGGTGAGGGCGGTCCAGCGACGAATATCAATGACAACAGGGAGAGAGAACATGACATTGAACAGACGTGACTTCATGGCCGCTTCGGCCGCGATCCTGGCGGCCGGCGCGCTGCCGGCCAGCGCCGCGGACGATACCGCCCGCATCGGCTACAACGGTGATTTCTGGGGCGCTTCCATCGCCAGCATCGCCGACGCCAAGGACCTCTGGGCCAAGCATGGCGTCAGCGCCACCACCAAGGTCTTCACCAACGGTCCGATCCAGGTCCAGGCGCTTGGTGCCAACAGCCTGGAATTCGGCTATCTCGGGCCAGGCGCGCTGTGGTTGCCGGCTACCGGCAAGGCCAAGATCATCGCCGTCAACGATGTCGGCTTCTCCGACCGCGTCATTGCCCAGGCCGGCATCAAGTCGGTCGCCGACCTCAAGGGCAAGAAGGTCGCGGTGCCGGCCGGCACCTCCGGGGATATGCTGCTGAGGCTGGCGCTCGCCAAGGCCGGCATGAAGGTTGAAGACATCGAGATGGTGCCGATGGACCCGAGCACGGTGGTCGCGGCCTTCTCCTCCAAGCAGGTCGACGCCGCCGGCATCTGGTATCCCTTCGTCGGCATCATCAAGAAGACCGTGCCCGACCTGGTCGAGATCGCCAAGAACGACGATTTTTATCCGGCCACCACTTTCCCAAGCGTGTTCATTGCCCGCAACGATCTGGTCGAGAAGAACCCCGACCTGGTCAAGAAGGTGATCGGCGCCATCAAGGAAGCGCAGGATTATCGCGCCGCCCATCTCGACGAGGCGGTCGACATCACCGCCAAGCAGCTCGGCATCCCGGCCGACCAGCTCAAGACCGAGGCTGGCTACGGCAAGCTGATGACGTCGGCCGATGTCGTGAAGCTCACCAAGGACGGCACCGTCGCCGGCTGGTTCCGCGCCATGAACGAGCTGTTCAAGACCTTCGGCAAGTTCGACACCTCGCTCGACCCGAAGGACTACTACATGTCCGACCTTTACCTGCAGGCCTGACCGACCCTGCCGTCCCGCCGTCGGCGGGGCGGCAACCACCCGTGAGCCGGTGGCTCCGGCAAGTTCATCCCCAAAAGAGTGCCCGATGACCAAGTCCCCCATGAACGTCCTTTACATCGACATCGACAGCCTGAGGCGCGACCATCTCGGCTGCTATGGCTACCACCGCAACACCTCGCCGGCGATCGACAGCCTGGCGGCGGAGGGCATGCGCTTCGAGAATGTCTATGTCTCCGACGTTCCCTGCCATCCCTCGCGCACAGCGCTGTGGAGCGGCCGCCACGGCATGCGCACCGGCGTCGTCGGCCATGGCGGCACCGCCTGCGAGCCGTTCCGAGAGGGCGCCGAGCGCGCCTGGGCCGGCACTTTCTACGAAGAAGGCTGGATGCGCGCGCTGCGCGACCTCGGCTACTACACCACCACCATCTCCAGCTTCGGCGAGCGGCATGGCTGCTGGCACTGGTATGCCGGCTTCAACGAGATCATCAATCCGGGCAAGGCCGGCATGGAAAACGCCGACGAGGTCTCGGCGCTGGCGCTGGACTGGCTGAAGCGCAACGGCGCGCAGAAACAGTGGTTCCTGCACGTCAATGTCTGGGACCCGCACACGCCTTACCGCGCGCCCGATGCCTTTGGCGATCCCTTCGCCAAGGAGCCGATGCCGGCCTGGGTGACCGAGAAGATGTTCGAGAAATCCCATGCCGGCTATGGCCCGCACAGCCCGCAGGAGCCGTCAGGCTTCGACGTTGCGCCGGGTGGCTCGAAATGGCGGCGCATGCCGGCGCCGATCGACACGATGGCCGACGTGAAGGCCTGGTTCGACGGCTACGACACCGGCATCCTCTATGCCGACCACTACATCGGCCTGATCGTCGAGGAGCTGAAGCGCCAGGACCTGTTCGACAAGACTATCATCGTTATCGGCGCCGACCATGGCGAAAATCTCGGCGAGCTCAATGTCTGGGGCGATCACCAGACCGCCGACGAATACACCTGCAACGTGCCGCTGATCATCCGCTGGCCAGGCGCCAAGGACCTGCGCGGCGTCAATGACGGGCTGCACTATCATTTCGACTGGGCAGCAACGCTGATCGATCGTCTCGGCGGCACCGTGCCGGCGCTGTGGGACGGCCGCTCCTTCGCCGCGGCGCTCAGCCAGGGAGAGCAGGGCGGTCGCGATTTCCTGGTGCTGAGTCAGGGCGCCTGGGCGGTGCAGCGCGGCGTGCGCTTCCGCCATGCGGGCGCAGACTGGCTGATGCTGCGCACCTACCATGACGGCTACAAGGATTTCGGCCCGGTCAGCCTGTTCAACCTGTGGGACGATCCGCATGAGGAGAACGACCTGACCGCCGAAAGGCCCGATATCGTCGACCATGCCAGCCGCCTGCTGGAGGACTGGCGCACCGAAATGGCCAGGCGCAGCGACGGCGACGTCGACCCGCTGGTGACGGTGATGCGTGAGGGCGGGCCGTTCCACACACGCGACGAACTGCCGGCCTATCTCGAGCGCCTGCGCAAGACAGGCCGCCGGGCGGCCGCAGCGGAGCTCGAAAAGCGCCATCCCGCGCCACCGCCGCGCCGCCAGTCGTTGAACTAGCTACGGACTGCGGCCGCTTTCCGTCAGGCGGCCGCATGTCCAATCCTCGTCAAGCCATCTGCAGCTTCTGCCGGCTGGGTTGCGGCGGGAAGGCGATGGCGATGCCGGCCGCGCCCAGCCCGATCAGCGCCGAGCCGATGAACAGCCAGTGGTAGCTGGCGGTGGCATCGTAGATCATGCCGCCGGCAAGCGGCCCGAGCGACATGCCGAGGCTTGAGAGCATCGTGGCCGCGCCAAGGATGGTGCCGATGATGCGCAGGCCGAAATATTCGCGCGCCAGCACCGCGTAGAGCGGCATCACGCCGCCATAGGTGGCGCCGAAGATGATTGCCAAGAGGTAGAACTGCTCGAGTTGGCCGACAGTCAGGTAAGCGGCGATCACCAGCCCCTGGATGGCGAGCCCGGTGACCAGCACCGGCTTGACGCCCAGCCTGTCGCCGAGCACGCCGTAGAGCACGCGCCCGCCAAGGCCGGCCAGCCCCTCGACGCTGTAGATCGACACGGCCGCCATCGGCGCCACGCCGCACGACATGGCATAGCTCACCATGTGGAAGATCGGGCCCGAATGCGCCGCGCAGCAGGCGAAGAAGGTGAGGCCCAGCACGATGAATTGCGGCGAGCGCAGCGCCTGGCCGACGCTCATGCCGGGATCGTCGGCTGCGGGCGAGGGCGCGCCGTCGCCTGCGGCGGCCGCCGCCGGCGGCTGGCGCACCAGGAACACGGCGGGCAACAGCAGCACCCAGGCCATGATGCCGATGTCGAACATGGCTGTGCGCCAGTCATAGGCCGTGATCAGCCAGCGCGCGAAGGGCGAGATGGTCATCGGCGCGACACCCATGCCGGCCGAGACCAGCGAGACGGCGAGGCTGCGGTTGGTGTCGAACCAGGTGGTGGTGAGCGCGATCATCGGCGCGAAGAAGGCGCTGGCCGCAAGGCCTACGATCACGCCGTAGCTGAGCTGGAAGACCAGCAGCGAATTGGCGCGGCTCGCCACCACCAGCGACAGGCCGAGCAGCACGGCGCCCGCCAGCACGACGGGCCTGGCGCCGACCCGGTCATAGATCGCGCCCAGGCGAAGCCGCCGAGGCCCATGACGAGGAAATTCAACGTCATGGCGCTGGAAATGCCGGTGCGCGACCAGTTGGTGTCGAGCGACATCGGCTCCAGGAAGATCGCCAGCGAAAACATGGCGCCGAGCGCCACGCAGGTCATCAGCGCGCCGGCCGCGACGATGACCCAACGATAGGAATGGTTCATGGTTCTGCTCCCATGCCGAAAGGCATCCTGTTTGATGCGGCACGGTTTTTCCAGTCCACCGGGCCGCTTGCGTCCGAAGGACGCCAGGGCCGGAGCCGATCCTACAAATCTGGTTGCATTTTTTATTCGGATTTTTTGGGGCGGTGATCGCCGATTGCCTGAGGGGGCGCTGTCCCGCCGGCGTCTCCAACTGTCAGCAGCCTGCAAGACCCCGCATTGACCCGACTGTGGGCCCTTCTAGATTGAGCCGCAGCATTCAGGAGGAGGCGTCACCCATGGAACTCTATCGCGGCCGGCTCCTCGACCATATCCAGCTGGTGGTGCGCGACCTCAAGGCCAGCCGGCGTTTCTACGGCGCCCTGTTCGAGGTGCTGGGCATCCCGATCGGCGGCGAGGCGCAGGATTATTTCTGGGCCGACGAGTTGTTCGTCTCCAGCGCCGACAGCCGCGCCGCGCTCGGCGTGCTCACCGGCCGCCACCATCTCGCTTTCCAGGCGAAGGACCGCGCCATGGTCGATGCCTTCTATCAGGCCGGGCTGGCCGCCGGCGGCAAGGACAATGGCGCGCCAGGCGAGCGCCGCTACCATCCCGGCTACTATGCCTGCTTCCTGCTCGACCCCGACGGCAACAACATCGAGGCGGTATTCCACGGCGAGGCGAGGCGAAGTGCCCCGGCGGTGGAGATCAGTTTTTAGGCGTGGCCCCCAAAAACGCCGCGATCAGCTTCAGCATGTTGCCGTCTTGCCCGAACTCGACCTTGTCGAAGTCGCGGCTGTCCTGGCGCTGCGCTTTGGAGAGCTTGTCGAGATAGGCCGTCAGCTCGGCCCTGACCTTCTTGCAGCCTGGATCGTTCTCGGCGGTGAGGCCGGTGCTGAAGGCGACGATCTTGTCGACCATGTCGACGATGCCGGCGCCGTGCACCTTCTCATGCGCGATCAGCCCGGCGGCGAAGGTGTCCCAGCGCGCCTGCAAAGCGGGCGCGAGCTCTCCCGCCGGCTTGGGCAGCGTGTAGGTGATGATCAGCTTCGGCCGCGCCGTTTTCAGCACGCAGGCATTGCCCTGCGGCTGGTAATCGCGCTGCCAGGTCAGCTTGAAGAACGTATGCGCGATGACGCGCCGCGCGCTGCCGGTCGTGCCGACTAGCGGGCCTTTCTCGCCGATCGACAAATAGAGCTGCTCCGCGCTTTCGCCCGAGACGGCATAGGTCTCGATTTTTTCGATGGGCTTCCAGTCGGCAAGCGCCGGCGTGGACAGGAGCAGGGCGGCGAGGAGGAGAGCGGGCTTCACGGGGATCCATGGATTGCGGACGAGAAGCGCCGTTCTATCTCCCCCGCAAGGGAGGAGACAAGCCGCCGCGTCGCCTCGTCTTCACCAACCTGCGAATCGCTGCGGCCGCAACCACCCTTGCGGCGGATTGCCGTCGCCCGACAGCACCGCCTCCACCAGCCAGCGCGCGGTGGCAGGCGCCGCGTGCATGCCGATCGAACCCATGCCGCCATGCACATAGAGCCCTTCGACCGCCGTGCGGCCCGCGACCGGCAGCCCGTCCGACAGCATCGGACGGTTGCCGGGATAGGCGTTGATCACCCGGGGCGAGCCGAGGCCAGGCAGCATCCTCAGCGTGCGCGCCGCGATGCGCGACGCCATGTCGGTGTTGCGCACGAGGTCGCGGAAGGCCGGCTGCACCGAGGCGCCGAGCCTGGCGTCGCCGCCGCGCATCGGGTTGAGGCAGATCGCTTCGACAGCCGGCTGGTCGTCGCGCTGCGCGGCGACGTCGGCGAGGCCGGAAAGCTTCATGCGCCGTCCCAGTTCTTCCTGGTCGGGCCATGTCAGTTCCTCGACGATGAAGGGCAGTTCGAAGTCGAGCCGGCCGAGCTGGATCAGCCAGCCGCGGCCGGCGGTGAAGGGGAGCGCCGGCAGCGGCCCGTCACCCACCGTGCGGCGCAAAAGCTCCGGCATCCATAATCCGTTGGCGATGAAGACGAGATCGGCCGGGATGATGCCCTGGTCGGTCAGCACGCCCTCGACCTTGCCGCCCCTCGAGCGGATCTGGGCGACGCGCAGGCCGGTGCGGATCGTGGCGCCGGCCTCGCGCGCGGCATGGGCGAAGGCGTGCGTGGCGCCCATCGGCTCCAGCGTCCAGGCGCGGCCGACATGATAGCCGCCGGCGACGCGGAAGCCGATGCGCTTGTGATCGCGCGTAAGCTCGCCGCCGCCGACCTTGTCCATCGTGACGCCGGCGGCGCGGTAGCCCTCGACCACGGTTGCGGCCCCCTCGAAGTCCTCCTCGCTTTCAGAGATCAGCAGGTGGCCGATGGGCGCGAACTCGAACGGCACCGACCCATCGGCCAGCTCGGCATAGATGGCGGCGGAGGCGTCGAGCATCTCGACGACTTCCGGCTGCGGTCCGCTGAGCAAGGTGCCGGTGTTGCGGCCCGAGGATTCGGCCGCGACCACGGCCTGCTCAAGCACAAGCGTCTTGACGCCGCGCGACGACAGCTCGCGCGCCAGCGTGCAGCCAGCAATGCCGCCGCCGATGATAAGGGCTTCAACAGGTTTGTGTGTGGCAGTCGGCATGGCTTCTCCTCCTCCGGATCCCTGGTCGGGTTCAATTTAATTGTTGTATACGCGTATACGAGAATACAGTATCCGCACAAGGCGCTTTCTGCTAGGCAGGCGCAATGGCAGGAGGAATCGCGATGCGGAATTTCGCCGAGATGCGCCGGCCGCTGACGGTGGCCGAGCAGGTCGCCGACGTGCTGCGCGAGGCGATCGCCGACGGCAGCCTGGCCGCCGGCACGGCGCTGCGCCAGGACGATCTGGCTGCGCGTTTCGGCTTCAGCCGCATGCCGATCCGAGACGCGCTGCGCCAGCTCGAGGCCGAGGGCATCGTGTCGATCCACCCGACCAAGGGCGCGCATGTCGCGGGCATGGACACGACCGAAATCCGCGAGATCTTCGCGCTGCGCGAGCTGCTGGAGGCCGAGGCGCTGCGACTTTCCTTGCCGGCATTGAGCGACGACAGGCTCGACGAGGCCGAGGACGTGCTGGCCCGCATCGACGCCGAGCCCGATGTCGGCCGCTGGGGCGCGCTGAACCGGGTCTTTCATCTGGCGCTCTACGGCGCCTGCGGCAACCAGCGCCTGCTGTCGCTGATCGAGGCGCATCACAACGCCGCCGACCGCTATGTCCGCATCCTTCTCTCCAACCTCAACTACCGCAGCCGCTCGCAGGCCGAGCATCGCGAGCTCATCGCCGCCTGCCGCAGGCGCGACGTGAAGGAAGCGGTCGCCGTGTTGAAGAAGCATCTCGGCGAAGGGATGGAAACGCTTGCCGCAGCCGGAATGGCGAAGAAGAGCTGAGGAGGCTTGTCTCTCGGAGTGGAACGACGCGTCGCGGCCATCGGAACCCACTCCGCCCGTCAGCCGTTTCCTTGGGCAATCATCCCGACCCATGGGGGAGGACAAGATGACCCGCAACGACATCATCTCCGTGCTTGGACCGGTCGACGAGGCCGTCATCGCCGACATCGCGCTCACCGGCGCCAGCCTCGAGGAACTGCGCGAGGCCTTCGCCTGGATCGGCGCCGATGAGGCGCTGGTCAATGAAGGCCACGCCATGCCCGGCGTCCGCGTGGCGAAGCTGATCGATATCCTCGAACCGCCCGAGGACGAGCCCGAGACGCCGGGCACGGTGGAGTAGGGGCTTCTCCCTACTTGTCGCCCGTACCCTCTCGTCATAGCTTCTGCGGCTGGGGCGGGAGGAGAGGCCTTTGGACACCAATGTCGTCATCGTCGGCGCCGGTCCAGCCGGGCTCGCGGTTGCCGCTTGCCTCAAACAGGCTAGGCGGGATTTCATCATCCTTGAAAAGGCCGATGAGGTTGCGCCGGCCTGGCGCCGGCATTACCGGCGGCTGCATCTGCACACGGTGAAGTCCCTCTCGTCGCTGCCCTTCGTGCCGTTTCCGAAAAGCCATCCGCGCTATGTGCCGCGCGAGAAGGTGGTCGAATATCTCGATGCCTATGCCGGGCGTTTCGGGCTCGAGCCGCGCTTCGGCGTGACGGTGAAATCCATCCGCCGCGAAGGCGGCCGCCTGCTGGTCCAGACCGATGCCGGGCTCTTCAATGCCCGCAAGGTTGTCGTCGCCACCGGCAACAATGCCCAACCGGCTATGCCAAGCTTCCCGGGCGTCGAAGCTTTCAGGGGCAAGCTGCTGCACAGCGCCGCCTACACCGAGGCCGAGCCCTATGTCGGCAAAAACGTGCTGGTCGTCGGCATGGGCAACACGGGCGCGGAGATCGCGCTTGATCTCGCCGAAAGCGGCGCCAAACCCACTATCTCGGTGCGTAAAGGCGCCCACATCGTGCCGCGCCAGCTGTTCGGCGTGCCGATCCAGATGGTGGGCATCGCCAGCCGGCCGATGCCGCAGGCGCTGAACGACTGGATGTTCCCGAAAATCCTCGATCTGGCGCTGGGCCGGCTGGAGAGATACGGCATCGTTCGGCCGAAACAGGGCATCCTGCAAGGGATCGAAGCCGGCCGCATTCCGGTGATCGACGTCGGCACGGTGGCGGCGGTCAAGGCCGGCCGGATCGGCATCGCCCCGGATATTGCGCGCTTCACCGAGGATGGCGTGGAATTTGCCGATGGCGTCGAGAAGAATTTCGACGCGGCGATTTTCGCCACCGGCTACCGCCCGGCCTATGACGGCTTCCTGCCGGCGGAGCTCAGGCCGGGCAAGAGCGGCGTGAATGCGCGGGCGACCGAGCTCGGCGTCTATCTGGTTGGCTTCTATAATCCGGTTACGGGGCTGCTGCGCGAGATCGGCATCGAGGCCCGAGCGGTGGCGAAGGATATTGCCAGGCGGTGAGGGTATGGAAACGCTGGCGATTGGCGAAAGCCGGCGTGACAGCTAATCTCCCACCTTGAGGGGGAGATGTCCGGCAGGACAGAGGGGGCGCCTCGCGCTGACGCCGGGTATTCAGGGTTGCGATGCTTGAATCGGGTGGTGCCTCAACATCGCCCATGCGAAGTCACGCCATCACCCCAGGGGACCCACCTCATGCTCACGCTCTACGATTATCTCCCGTCGCAAAATGCCTGGAAAATTCGTGTCCTGCTCGGGCTTGTCGGCATCGCCTACGAAACCCGCATGGTATCGATCTTCGAGGGCGAGAGCCGCACGGAGGCTTTCCTGACGCTCAACCCGGCGGGCGCCGTTCCGGTGCTTGCCGTGGAGAATGGCCAGGCGATCGCCGAGTCCAACGCGATCCTCGTTTTGGTTGCGGAGGGAACGCCCTATCTGCCGGTAGACCGGCTTGCTCGCGCCAAGGCGATGCAGTGGCTGTTCTTCGAGCAGTATTATGTCGAGCCCGTCATCGGCTCGCTGCGTTTCTGGACGCTGACCGGCCGACTGGAGCGCAACCAGGCGCTGGTTGCCGGCAAGCGCGAGGCGGGCGTGCGGGCACTCGG
The DNA here is from genome assembly GCF_006440735.1 of Mesorhizobium sp. B2-7-1. GTDB lineage: Bacteria > Pseudomonadota > Alphaproteobacteria > Rhizobiales > Rhizobiaceae > Mesorhizobium. The sequence goes on from NZ_VFUA01000087.1 coordinate 16,688, forward strand.
TGCGCTGGAGCGCAGCCTGCGGGAGACGCCGTTCCTGGTCGGCGACACGCTGACCATCGCTGACATCGCCGTCTATGCCTACAGCCATCGCGCCGGGGATTGCGGCTTTGAGCTTGCCGACTATCCGGCGGTCGAGGCCTGGGTGGAGAGGGTCAGCGAGGCGATCGGCCCGGGCTATCCGGTGTATCCCTACAGCATCGATCCCCATTCGGGCGGGTGAGGGCGGTTGTCAACTGTGGAAGCTGAGTTCCGTCACCTCCTCTCTGCCCGGCAGGGCAGAGAGGAGGGCCTCGCGCCGACGTTCAATGGTCCTGACGACCTCGATCACTACCGATCCACCAGCGACATCGTCCGCTCGTTATACCTCGGCCCCGACACCTTGTCGGGCGTCAGCGCCATGTCGAGCCCCAGCATCTCGGTCGCATCCAGCGCGATGTCGGCCGCCGCGACATTTTCCTCCAGATAGCTCCGCCGCTTGGTGCCGGGGATCGGCACGATGTCGATGCCGAAGTCGGGTTCCTTGGCGAGCAGCCAGGCGATCGCGATCTGGCCGGGCTTGACGCCCTTGGCATCGGCGATGTCACGCACCGTGCTTGCCGCGGCGACGTTCAGGTCGAAATTCTCGCCCTGGTAGCGCGGGTCGCCACGGCGGAAATCGCCCTCGGGATAGTCTTCGGCGCGCCTGACGTCGCCGGCGAGGAAGCCGCGGCCGAGCGGGGCGAACGGCACCAGCCCGATGCCCAGCTCCTTCAGCGCCGGGATGATCTCCGGCTCGAGGTTGCGCTCCCACAGCGAATATTCGCTCTGCAGCGCCGAGACCGGATGGACGGCATGGGCGCGGCGGATGTTGGCAATGCCGGCTTCCGACAGGCCGAAGAAGCGCACCTTGCCCTCGGTCACCAATTCGCCGACCGCGCCCGCGACGTCTTCCATCGGGACGGCGGGGTCGACGCGGTGCTGGTAGAAGAGGTCGATGCGGTCTGTGCCGAGCCGCCGGAGCGAAGCCTCGACCACCTCGCGGATGTGTTCGGGCCGGCTGTCGGTGCCGGACTGCTTGCCGTCGACGATGCGGAAGCCGAATTTCGTCGCGATCGTAACCTGATCGCGCCGGCCTTTCAGCGCGCGTCCAAGCAGCTCTTCATTGACGAAGGGCCCGTAGACCTCGGCCGTATCGAGAAAGGTGCAGCCGAGCTCGATCGCCCGGTGGATCGTCGCGATCGACTCCGCTTCGTCGGCCGGCCCATAGGCCTGGCTCATTCCCATGCAGCCGAGGCCGATGGCCGAGACTTCGAGCCCTTGGCTGCCGAGTTTCTGTTTGCCGAGGCTCATGCATTTCTCTCCAGCCGAATTTGCGATCCGGCTAAATTATAGGGCTGGGAGAGCAAGCGTCCAGCGTCATGCCTGGCGGCAGGCCGCGTCGTAGTCGGCAAGCACCAGGTCGACGGCCGCGAGCAGGATCGCCTCGGGATTGCCGGCCGCGCCGAGTTCCGTTGGCAGCGTCGGCAGGAACTGCCGCATCAGCGTCTCGGGAATGGCGACGCCGCTCAGCGCTTCGCACAGGCGCGCGACGGCGACGCTTGCCGCGGGGTTGCTCCAATAATAGCGGATGCGATCGCTGTAGCTGTAATGCCTTTGCAGATAGAGGCGCTTGTCGTTGCCGTGGTAGTGGCTGCGCCAGTGGCCGGGCGCCGAAAGCATCAGCGTTTCCATCGCCTTGGCAAGCGAGCGCTCGCCATAGCCGGAGACCATTTCGGAGGCCACGAGATCCAGTCCGTAAAGCGCCTCGCGCAGCGCGAAGGTCAGGCCCGGCCCCACTTTAAGGATCGGAAAGCCGTTGGCGACCAGCGCCGTCAGCGCCGCGCGGCTCTGATAGTCGGTCGAATGCGCCTCGTAGACGAAAGCGGTTTCCCGGCCGAGCAGGGCGGTCAGTGGAGCGGATGCCTCCGGCCTGTAGGCGACCACGTTCTCGCTGCCGAACTCGACGCCCGGCTGCACGACCACGGCGATGACGCGGCCGAACGCTTCCTCCAGCCCCTCGCGGGCAAAGATCTCGCGATGGATGTCGATGGTACGGCGTGCCGCCCCGGTCTCGGTCGGCTTCAGGTCGCTGATGGCATGGTCGGCGCCGCCGGGCACCGGCACCTCGGTGCCGATGATATAGAGCGGCATGGCGCCGCCGCGCGACCGCGCCGCTTTCTCCGCCGCCTTGGCCAGCCGCGCGGCACGCGTGGCGATGGTCTCGTCGTCGAGCGCCGCCGGTTCGCCGGCGCAGCCCATCGACGCGTCGAGATGGATCTTGCTGAAGCCCGCCCAGACATAGGCCGTAACCATCGCCTCGGCCTTGCTCATCGCCTGCGCGGCCGGCTCTGCCTTCCACGGGTTCGGCCCCAGATGATCGCCGCCGAAGATGATGCGCGAGGCGGGGAGTCCTTCGCGGCTCGCGATCTCTTGCGCGAAGGCGACGAACAGATCCGGCGTCATGCCGGTATAGCCGCCGAACTGGTTGACCTGATTGCAGGTTGCCTCGATCAGAAGCACCGCGCTCTTGTCGGCCACGGCGCGCCGGATCGCCGCCTGGATCACCAGCGGATGAGCCGAGCAGACCGAGGTGATGCCGTAGGGCTTGCCGTTGCGGCGGGCGGTGGCGAGGCCTTGAAGCGGATTGGTCGTCATCGTCATTTGGCCCGGTCCGTGCCGGCAATGAACCGGTCGAGCGCGTCGAAGCCGGCGAGCCTTTCCATCGGTCCGAGCCGCGTCACGTTGAGCGCGCCGGCGGCATTGGCGTAGAGCATCGCCTTGCCGGGCTCGATGCCCTTGCGCCGGCAGGTGAGATAGGTCGCGCCGAAACAGTCGCCGGCGCCGGTCGGGTCGACTTCCTCGACCAGGAAGCCGGGACAGTCGATGCGGCTGCCGTCGGCGCCGAAGCGGGTCGAGCCGTCAGCACCCCGCTTCAGCACGATCTCGCCGACGCCGCGCGCAATCAGCGCCGCCACCGCCTGCCGCTCGTCCTCGACGCCGGCCGCAGCGAGCAACTCGTCACCAGAGGGCAAGAGCAGGTCGGCGTCGTCGACCAGCGCGGAAAAATGCGCGCCGTCGGCGCCGTCGATCAGTTCCTTGCGCACATTCGGATCGAACGAGGTCGAGCCGCCGCGGGCGCGCACGGCCTTTACGGCATAGCCGACGATCTCCTTCAGCCCGGCGATCGAGAGCGCCGAGCCCATGACATGCAAATGGCCGGCGCCATCGGCCAGCCGCCGCGCTTCGGCCGTCAGGCTGATGCGGCCGGCGGCGGATTCGGCGATGTTGTAGACGAAGTCGCGGCCGCCATCGGGCCTGTAGCGCACGAAGGCGCTACCCGTCGGGTAACGGTCGCTGACCGAAACGGCCGAAACGTCGACGCCGTCGTGGCGCAGCCGCTCCAGGTTGATGGCGCCGAAATCGTCGCGGCCGACGCAGGCGATGATGCCGGCGCCCCCGCCGAGCTTCGCCACCTGGTCGATGAAGATGGCCGGCGCGCCGCTGGGGTAGGGGCCGGTCAGCGCCAGCGGTTCGAGGAAGCCCTGGCCACGCTCGCTCGCCATGATCTCGACCAGGATCTCGCCGGCGACGATCGTCGGCCCGGTCGCTTCGGCGGCAATCTCCCCTCGGCTCATTGATGCAATTCCTTCTCCCCAGCCGGACCGGCGCGAGCGGTTCACGATAGCGCCGGACTTCGATCGAGGTAAATCGTGGCGACGGCGATGTCAACAAAAACTATACGCATGTTCACTTTTGTCGAGCCCGGAGTGCATTTCCGGTTTGGTCACGAAATCCTGTCAAGGCGAAGAGTGCGGCAGGGGTTGCATCTGCGGGGCTTGACTAAGTGTTCCGATAGCGCGATAGAATATACACGCATGTTCAGTTTTTCATGCGCATTCGTAAAGGAGGAGACGGAATGCCAATGCGTAGGCTTATGGGAATTCTCGCCGCGGCCACTGCCGCCTCGGCGCTGATGGCAGGCGTTGCCCTGTCGGAGGAAATCACGGTCGCCACGGTCAACAATGGCGACATGATCATCATGCAGAAACTGGCGCCGGAGTGGGAAAAGGCGACCGGCAACAAGGTCAACTGGGTGGTGCTGGAAGAGAACGTGCTGCGCGAGCGTGTCACCACCGACATCGCCACCAAGGGCGGCCAGTTCGACGTGATGACGATTGGCGGCTACGAGACGCCGATCTGGGGCAAGGCCGGCTGGCTGACGCCGCTCAACGATCTCGGCGCCGACTACGACTATGACGACCTGATCGCGCCGGTGCGCTCAGGCCTGACCGTCGACGGCAACCTCTATGCCGTGCCGTTCTATGCCGAGAGCTCTTTCACGCTCTACCGAAAGGACCTGTTCGATGCCGCCGGCCTGAAAATGCCGGAGCAGCCGACCTACGACCAGATCACCGAATTCGCCGACAAGCTCACCGACAAGTCTAAGGAACAGTACGGCCTATGCCTGCGCGGCAAGCCGGGCTGGGGCGAGAACATGGCCTTCGTCGGCACGCTGGTGAACACCTTCGGCGGCCGCTGGTTCGACATGGACTGGAAGCCGCAGTTGAATTCCGATGCGTGGAAGAAGGCGATCGGCTGGTATGTCGACACCATGAAGAAGGACGGCCCTCCCGGCATCAGCTCCAACGGCTTCAACGAGAACCAGACGCTGTTTGCGTCGGGCCATTGCGCGATGTGGATCGACGCGACGTCCGCCGCCGGACGCGTCTATGACCCGAAGCAGAGCAAGGTCGCCGACAAGGTCGCCTTCGCCAAGGCCCCGGTCGCGGTCACGCCCAACGGGTCGGCCTGGGGCTGGGCCTGGAGCCTGGCTATCCCGACCTCGACCAAGAAGGCGGACACGGCGAAATCCTTCGTCAAATGGGCGACCTCGAAAGCCTATGTCCAGCGCGTCGGCGAGACCGAAGGCTGGGTCGCGGCGCCGCCTGGAACGCGCAAGTCCACCTATGCCAGCGCGGATTACCAGAAGGCGGCGCCCTTTGCCGCGACCGTGCTTGCCGCGATCGAATCCGCCGATCCGACCAAGCAGACCAAGGACCCGGTGCCCTATACCGGCATCCAGTTCGTCGCCATCCCAGAGTTCCAGGGCATCGGCACGCAGGTCGGCCAGGCGATCGCGGCGGCCGTCACCGGCGAGCAGTCGGTGGATGACGCGCTGAACGGAGTCCAGGCTTCCGTCGAGAAGACGATGGAGGAGGCGGGCTACATCAAATAGACAGGCTGCTAAAGGTGAAGCCGGGAAGCGGAACGTGCGCCGCCTCCCGGCCATCCGGCTCGCTGCAGCACTCCCTTGCGGCGGCCGAAGGATGTGCGGATCCGCCTGGCAATTCGAGGAGAAGCGCATAGTTTTTCCTTCGGAATTCCACGAGCAAAGGTGGGTCCGTGCGTTCCTCGTGAGCGGACCAGACAACGCCCTCGCGCCCGACATTCGAAACGCGGAAGAATTGGAAACTGCAATGAAGCTGAAGGACAAAATCGCCTTGATCACCGGCGGCGCGCGCGGCATCGGCCTCGGTTTCGCGCAGGCCTTTGCACGCGAAGGCGCGAAAGTGGTGATCGCCGATATCGACATCGAACGCGCGACGCGGGCGGCCAGGGAAATCGGTCCGGCGGCAAGCGCCAGGAAGCTCGACGTTACCGACCTTGCCGCGATCGAGAGCGTCGTCGCCGAAATCGACCGCGAGTTCGGCGGTATCGATATCCTGGTCAACAATGCGGCCATCTTCGACATGGCGCCGATCACCGACATCACCGAACAGAGCTACGAGCGCGTCTTCGGCATCAATCTCAAAGGCCCGCTTTTCGTGATGAAGGCGGTGGCCAACGTGATGATCGCGCGCGGTCGTGGCGGCAAGATCATCAACATGGCGAGCCAGGCCGGCCGCCGCGGCGAGGCGCTGGTGACGCTCTACTGCGCCTCCAAGGCGGCGATCATCTCGGCGACGCAGTCGGCCGCGCTCGCGCTGGTCAAGCACGGCATCAACGTCAATGCGATCGCGCCCGGCGTCGTCGATGGCGAGCACTGGGAAGTCGTCGATGCTCATTTCGCCAAATGGGAAGGGCTGAAGCCCGGCGAGAAAAAAGCAGCGGTGGCGAAATCGGTGCCGATCGGCCGTTTCGCGCGGCCTGAGGACATTGCCGGGCTGGCCGTGTTCCTCGCCTCGTCCGATAGCGACTACATCCTGGCCCAGACCTACAATGTCGACGGCGGCAACTGGATGAACTGAGGCGCCGGAGCATTCCAGGAAACGTGTGAAGCGGTTTCCCGTCGGGAATTGCGTCGAAACAAAACGAAGCAATTCCAGGAAAAGTGTGAAGCGGTTTTCCGTCCGGAATTGCGTCGAAACAGGAGACGACAATGAAGGCCATCCGATTTGCCGCGGCCGGCGATGCCGGCATGGCGGAGCTCGACATGCCCGCGATCAGGCCTGGCCATGCTTTGCTGCGGGTGCGCGCGGCGGGGCTCTGCCACACCGATATCGACGTGCTGCACGGCCGCTACGGTTCGGGCGCGTTTCCGCTGGTGCCCGGTCATGAATATGCCGGCACGGTCGAGGCTGTCGCCGAGGACGTCACGGCGGTGAAGCCGGGCGATCGCGTCGCCGTCGATCCCAACATCCCCTGCGGCCACTGCCCGGCCTGCCGCAAAGGCCTCACCAACCTTTGCGCCACGCTGAAGGCCTATGGCGTAACCGAAAATGGCGGCTTCGCCGAATACAGCCTCGTCGCCGTCGATCATCTCCATGCCATCGGCGATCTCGCTTTCGAAACGGCGGCGCTCGCCGAGCCGCTCGCCTGTGTGCTGAACGGTCTTGGCGCGGCCGGGGTAGGGGCCGGCGGTCACGTGCCTGGCAACGCGCTCGTCTTCGGCGCCGGGCCGATCGGGCTGCTGATGGCCTTGTCGCTCAAGGCGAGCGGCGTCGCCAAAGTCGCGGTGGTCGATATCAGCGAGCCGCGTCTCGGCTTCGCCGCCTCGCTCGGGCTGGAGCCGCTGGTGTCGGGATCGCAGGACGTCGCGGCGCGGGCGAAAAGTTTCGACTTCGTCGCCGACGCCACCGGCATCGCCAAGGTGGTCGAAGGCATGGTCGGCCTCACCGCCGATGGCGGTACCGCTCTTGTCTTCGGCGTCTGCGCGCCCGACGCCAGGATCGCGGTCGCCCCGTTCGAGATCTTCCGCCGCCAGATCAGGCTCGCCGGTTCGCATTCGCTGAACCGCAACATCCCGCAGGCGCTGGAGATATTGAGCCGCGACGACGGCACAATGGCGAGGCTGGTCAGCCATCGGCTGCCGCTGGGCGAGGTGCTGCCTTTCTTCGCCAAGGGCGGCAATCCGGCGACGATGAAGGTCCAGTTCTCGGCCGAGGCTTGACTAGGGCAATTCCAGGAAAAGTGTGAGCGGTTTTCCGTCCGGAATTGCGTAAAAACAAGGAGATAGGGCGTTTCGCCGTTTCCGTGAAACGGTGAAACGCACTAGGAGAGCGCGATTGCCCGCCTTTGCGTTGCGAGATGACTCAAGTAGACAGTCGTGAGGGCGCTACCGACAGGGGCAGAAGGATGGCAAAGACGATCAGGACGATGGAGGATTTTTCCGCCTTTGTCGGCCTATCCCGGACCACGGTCTCGAAATACTTCAACGATCCCGCTTCGGTGCGGCAGAACACGCGCAGCGCCATCGAGGCGGCGCTGAAGAAGTCGGACTTCCGCCCCAGCATGTTCGCGGTCAACCTGAACCGCCGCCGCTCCAACATCCTCGGCGTCATCATCCCCAATTCGACCGACCCGTTCTACATGGCGCTGACGCGCCGGATCGAGACGATCGCCAACGAGGCCGGCTTCCTCGCCTTCGTGCTCTCATCCGACGGCCGCGCCGAGATGGAGGACCAGGCGATCCAGACGTTCCGGTCGATGAACATCGCCGGCGCCATCATCGCGCCGCTCGGCGTGCGCTCGCACCATCGCGTGCTGGCCGAGCTCGGCGCCTCGATCCCGTTGATCTATGTCGACTCGCCGCTCGACGAGACCTCGTCCTTCGTCGGCACCGACAACCGGCAGAGCTTCCGGCTGATCGTCGACTATCTCTGCCGTTCCGGCGAGCCGCCTTGCTACTTCGCTATGCCGCTGGTCAACAACAACGCCTCCGCCCGGCAGGAGGCCTATGTCGAGGCCATGCATGGGTTCAAGATGACGTCCTCGATCGTGGCGGTCGAGGATGCGGGTTCCTGGGATTTCGAGAAATTCGGCCATGACGAGGCGCTGCGCATCCTGAAAGGGCAGGGCTTCCCCACAAGGACCGTGCTTTGCGCCAACGACCGCATCGCCTTCGGCGTCATCAGCGCCGCCTATGAGCTCGGCCTGAAGGTGGGGCACGGCGCCGATTGCGACCTGCGCGTCGCTGGCCATGACGACCATCCCTTGTCGCGCTATGCCTGCCCGCCGATCACGACGGTGGCGCAGAACTACAACGAGATCGGCCGCCTGGCGATCGAGCTCCTGCTGCGGCGGCTGGACGAGAATGCGCCGGCCGCCAAGCGCGACAACGCGCGCGTCCTGCTCAACGCCGAACTGATGCTGCGCCGCTCGGCTTGAGGGGTGAGATCGGCCGTACGCCCGCGCGGCTCTCCATCAATCGCCCTATTGGCGGCGCAATCCTGGCTTTGCTTGGCGAGCGAGGAATGGAATCGCGGTTCTATGCGGCACGACAGGCTTGTCCTGATATTGCTATGGCGCGAGCTGGTCGCCGGCCTGCGCGCGATGCGGCGTCGCGATCTCGCCTGGATTGCGCTCGGCGGCGGTGGGCTTCTGGCCTATGCGGTCGCCGATATCGTCGTCGCCTTGCGTGCCGCGGCGCCGAAACTGCTGCACGACCAGCTTCTGTGGATGCTCGGATTGCCAATCATTTTCGCCGTGCTGGGATGTCTGGCCGGCAATTCAATGTCGCGGCTTTGCCTTTCTCGCGCCTTTGCGCCCTTCCTCAAGGCGCTGCCGCTCGTTTCCGCGGAGCGCCGTCGCATGGCGGGGGTGGGAGCCTTCGCGCTTGGCTTCCCACTCATGCTGATGATCGCCATGTCGGTCGGCTTCGCCTGCGCGGTCATCGGAAAACCGTTGGCGCCGGTCTGGGGCCTGGGTGCGGCAATCCTGTTTGCCTTGGGCTTCGGCACGACGACTCTTTGGCGCCTGCAACGGCCACGCTTTCTCCTCGATGAGGCGGCAAGCGAGGCGGCGCCGGTCGGAAAGCCCTGGCTGCGCCGCCTCGACCGGGCGCGTCCAAGCTGGCTTTCCAGCTGGGCCTGGAGGCTGCCGGCCGGTCATGTACGGCCGTCATGGAAGCTGGCCGCCGCCGGCCTGCTGCTTGCGCTTGGCGCCGTCCTCGGCGGATGGGCCAGCCTGGCGGGCCGCACGGCCGCCCCGGCGGCGGTCGCGGGTCTGGCCGGCGGCATCCTCGTTTTCATGCTCAGCCTGCGCTGCCAGCCGCTCGGCTCGCCGGTGCTGCGCACGGCGCCCATCGGCTTCACCCGCGTCTGGCTGCGGCTGGTGCGATTGCCGCTGCAATTGTCGCTCGCCTTCTTCCTGCTGCCGGCGGGCGCGGCACTTGCGGCCGAGCCGTCGGCGTGGGCCGTGCCGGTGGCGGGCGGGCTCTGGCTGCTGGTGCTGAATGCCGCCTATGCGGTGTTCGGCGCCTATTTCCTCAACGCGCCCTTCGTCGCCATGCTGAGCTTCGCCGGCGCGCTCGCCTATGCCGGCTACGAGACGCTGGAATATGGCCGCACCGTGCTGATCGGTCTGGCCGCGCTGGTGTTCTTCCTGTGGCACCGAACCCGACAGAGGTATCGCAATGGATGAAGTCCTCGCCGCCAGGGAACTCAGCGCCGGCTATCGCGGACGCATTGCCGTTCGCGGCATCGATCTTTCGCTTCGCCGGGGCGATATTCTCGGCCTGCTCGGTGCCAATGGCTCGGGCAAGTCGACGCTCATCAGGGCGGTCACCGGCCAGATCCCATTGATCGGCGGCAGCGTGGCGATCGACGGCATAGACCTCGCCGCCTCGCCGGAACGCGCCAAGACCGGCTTCGGCCTCGCCATCGAGCCGCACGAACTGCCGGCGCCGCTTTCGGGACGTCAGTATATCGAGCTTGTCGCCTCGATCCGTGGCTGCGCGCCAAGCGACCTGCGAAGCGGCGACCTGCCGAGCGGCGACCTCCTTGAGCGGCTCGGGCTCGGGCGCTGGATCGACCGCCCGATCGCCGAATATTCGCTTGGCACGCGCGCCAAGGCCGCCATCGTCGCAGCGCTTCTCGGCCGGCCGCCGCTTCTGATCTTCGACGAGACGCTGAACGGCCTCGACCCGGTCGCCGCCTGGGAGGTCAAGCGTGTCATCGCCGCGCTTTGCGCGAGCGGCCGTCACGCCGTGATCGTCTCGACCCATGTGGTGGAGGCGGTGCCGGCGCTGTGCAACCGCGCGGTGCTGATGGTCGATGGAAGCCTCAGCCGGAGCTGGGATGCGGCCCAGCTGGCCGAGGCAGGAAGAGTGCCAGGCGCTTTCGAGGAAAGCGTCATGCAGGCGCTGCGCATGCGGGCCGCTGCCTGATCTAGAGCAATTCCGGGAAAAGTGTGAGCGGTTTTCCGCCTGGAATTGCGGCAAAAACAAAGCTCTAAGCCCGCGGCAGCATGTGGCGCATGATCAGCGAGGCATGTCCCTCGACGCCATGCGCGGCCTCGCGGCGTTCGACTACCTCGAAGCCGTGCTTGCGGTAGAAGGCGATGGCGCGGTCATTGCCTTCGATCACCTCCAGCGCGATGCTCGGGATGCCGGCATGCGCGGCGAGCACCGCGTGCAAAAGGTCGACCGCGAGGCCGCTGCCGAACGCCTGCGGCTCGATGTGGAGCCGCTCCAGCATCACGTCGCCTTTCTTGTCCATCGCCGCCATGGCGTAGCCGGCGATCGAGCCGTCGGCGCGTTCGGCGACGAAGGACATGATGTCCTCGTCCTCGAGGTCTGCGGCGAGCCTGTCCGGCGCATGCTTCTCGTCGGAGAGCCGGGCAACGGTTTCGTCGCCCATGATCGGCGCATAGGTCCGCCGCCAGGATTGGCCGAGCAGCCGCGAGACATCGGTGAGGTCGTTGCGCGTCATCGCCCGGATATGCGTCATCTTCGTCATCCCTGTTGGAGTCTGAAGATAGGGCGAAGCGACCGATACAGCCAATCGCCGCATGCGAAGGCTCGGGTTCCTCGCCCCGGCCAGAGGCGGGGAAGAGGTGTCCGCGGAGCGGACGGAGAGGGGGCCTTCGTAGGACGCTCGGCTTCGCCGAGCCGCCTCTCCCCATTTCATGGGCGAGGAAAAGCCAGGTTTTCCCTTACGCCGCGCGCGGCGCCGGCAATCCTTCGCGACGGCGCATCTTGCGGCCGAGGATCATAAGGTGCCGCGCGGTGTTGTTGCGCAGGCGGCGCAGGCGCCATTCAAGCCCGGTCTCGGTGGTGATGCGCCTGGCATAGATGCTGGCGCGCATGGCTCTTTCGTCGGCGGCGATCTTGACCGGATCGTCGTAGAAAGCGCAGATCTTGTCGGCCGCCATGCCGGGCGTCTCCAGCCAGGCGGGGATATGCGTCGAGGCGAGGCAGTCGACATCGGTAAGCACCCGGTGCATGCCGTCGCCCTGCGCCGGACAGGTCGTGGCGAATGCGTCGCCGATGAAGACGACGCCGTCGCGGCGGTGGCCCTTAGTCGTCGTCAGACTGACCTGCCTCACTTCCACCTCGCTGGCGACAACGAAGTTGCCGCATCGCGCGGCAATCTCCGGCATCAGTTCCAGCAGCATCTTTTGCGGGTTTTCGCGGAACGTACGCACCCACGGATCGGCCACGGTCCGGTAGACGAACATGTTGGCCCGCAGCCGCTCGCCGATCCGGAAGATGGTAAGAAAGGCAATGCGGTCGGCGACCCGCCTTCCGTAGAAGGTGAGCGACTGCAGGCCGAATTCCTGCGGGGTGATCGCGAGATCGAATCCGATCGACAGCGAATGCGCCTTCGATTCCTCGACGCGCTCGACGCCGATGGCGCGCCGCACCGCCTCGCTGTAGCCGGTGGCCACCACCAGCAGCCGGGCTTCGATGACGGAGCCGTCGGTAAGCGCCAGGCGCTGCCGGTCCGGCCCGGTCGAGACCTCGGCGACCTTGCCCACCGTCAGCGGCACTTGCGCGGGCAAGGCCTGCCGCATGCCGTTGACCAGCGGCGTGTAGGAAAAGGCGTATTCCCAGGCCTTCTTGCGCTCGAACAACTGGCCGAAGCGGAAGACATGGAGATCGGTCATCGGCGTGGCGAGGGACCTGAAGACCGGGCCGAGGCCGAGCTTCTCGAACAGCCCCATCTGCTTCATGCCGATCTTCTCGGCCCGGAACTCGTCGTGATGGACCAGATGCGGATCGATCAGCGCTACCTTGCGGCCGGCCTTGCTCAGCACCGCGGCCAGGCTCGTGCCCGCCAGCCCGGCGCCGACGATCGCCACTTCGACTTCGGCCGCGCCTGCCTGGGCGGCGGGCGTTTCGCGGCTCTGCGCGGTGTTCATTTTCTGCTCCACAGCCCACGCGAGGGAATATCACGAGTAGCTGAAACAATCTCAAGCAACCCACACGCGAGCAGGGTAGCAATGAAAAATTAGGTTAACCCGCTTTGTGAGAGCCGCCGCCCGATAGCCCACTGCCGAGCCAATAAAGGCGGCAGCGGGCCATTGGTGCGACGGGAGTGCTGGCCCGCCGAGCAGGAGACACTGCTCAGTGCGATCTAAACCAGCCTCGCCAGGGATCGCGACTTACGGATTGGTAAGCTCACTCACGATTATGTTCCCACGCGCGGTCCGGCGTGCAACTCCTGGGCTGTCTTGTCGGTGTGATCGAAAGCAGCTTCTCTTGCGCCAGGGGCGGCGTCACGCGGTTTTCCTGCCTCGCGGAACCGACGAGCGAAGATCATCAGGTGCCGCGCGGTGTTGTTGCGCAGACGGCGCAGGCGCCATTCAAGCCCGGTCTCGGTGTTGATGCGCCTGGCATAGATGCTGGCGCGCATGGCTCTTTCGTCGGCGGCGATCTTGACCGGATCGTCGTAGAAAGCG
>NZ_VFUA01000088.1 GCF_006440735.1 Mesorhizobium sp. B2-7-1
ATCCGTCTCGGCGCTATCGCGCCGATCCACCTTCTCCCACAAGGGGAGAAGGGAAAGAGCCGGCCTTGGCATTTGCACCGCCCGGTCATCTTGCCTAAGTTGACGGTTCGCTCGGACGAAACCTGTCGTCCCGCCCGTCACCGATTTGAATGGCCCCCCTGATGACCGATACCGACCTGATCCCCGTTTTCGACGGACATAACGACACGCTGCTTCGACTCTACCAGTCGAAGGAAGCCGACGTTGAAAAGCTGTTCATCGAGGGGACACCGGGCGGCCATATCGACCTGCCGCGCGCCAGGAAGGGCGGCTTTGCCGGCGGCATGTTCGCGATCTTTCCGCCGCCGGTCGAGAAGTCGAAGCGCAGCGCCGTGCCGCCAGCGCCAGGCGACAACGAGCCGCTGCCGCCGGAACTGCCGCAGGCGGAGGCGATCACCTCGACCATCGGCATGGCTTCGATCCTGTTTCGGCTGGAGCGCGCGGGCGCGCTCACCGTCTGCCGCAGCGCCGGCGATGTGCGGGACGCGATGGCCAAGGGTTCGATCGCGGCGGTCTTCCACATCGAAGGCGTCGAGGCGATTGATCCCGGGCTTGCCATGCTCGACGTGCTGCATGCCGCCGGCCTGCGCTCGCTGGGCATCGTCTGGAGCCGCCCGAACGCCTTCGGCAATGGCGTGCCGTTCCGCTTCCCATCCTCGCCCGATACGGGGCCTGGCCTCACCGATGCCGGCAAGGCGCTGGTCAAGGCTTGCAACCAGCTCCGGATCATGATCGACCTCTCGCATCTCAACGAGAAGGGTTTTCGCGATGTTGCCGGCTTGAGCGACGCGCCGCTGGTCGCGACCCATTCCAATGTGCATGCGATCTGCGGCCATTCACGCAATTTGACCGATTGGCAGCTCGGCGCGATCCGCGAAACGGGCGGCATGGTCGGCCTCAACTTCGCCACCGGCTTCCTGCGCGAGGATGGCCGCATGAACGCCGACACCAGCATCGACATCATGGTGCGCCACATTGACTCGCTCTTGCAGGCGCTGGGTGAGGACGGCGTGGGTCTCGGCTCCGATTTCGACGGCGCCATGATCCCGGCCCCCATCGGCGACGTCGCCGGACTGCCCAAGCTCATCGACGCGCTCGCGGCGCGCGGTTTCGGGCGCGTGCTGATCGAGAAGATCGCCTATCGGAACTGGTTGAGTGTGCTGGAACGCACGATCGGCTGAGACCCTGCCGATATTCAGGTGATGCCGGCCTGCAAACAGTGGCTCTCTGCGCTTCCGGTGCTCACGTACTTTAAGTACGCTCCGCTCCGGTTATCGAGAGCCGCTGTTTTCGACTCGGCCTGACCTTAATCTCGGCAGGGTCTTGGCGCGCTGTCAGCAGTGGCCCATGCGTTTCAGCCATTCCTTGCCGATGCCGCGATCGCGGATGATCGGCAAGGGATTTTCCGCGTCGAGCCGGGCGCAGATGCGGTAGACCTCCAGCGTCTCGGCGTTCATCTCGCCGCGCTTGAAGAAGAACATGGCCGCCGCGTAGCGGGTGCGGCCGGACCACATCTCGCCGAGCGGCGTGTTGACCAGCTGCCACTGCTCGGTTGCTTCCGTGTCCGGGTCTTCCGCTTCGCCTGCCATCTCAGAAATCCGCCGGCGGGTTGGCGGTGCGACGGTCGAGCTTGATGAAGGGCCGCGGCACCACCTTCGCCTTCTTCATCAGCTTCTGGTACTGCAGCTCGCGCATGGCGTAAATCTCGACCCAGAGGTCGTCGACGATCGTGTCGCCATAGGGCCGCTGCAGCGAGGCGAGCGCGATGTTGCGCTTGGCCATGGGCGACCACATGGCCGCGCTGACCAATCCGACTTCCTGACCCTTCTTGTAGTAGACGATGGCGTGTTCGGCCGGGATATTGCCTTCGATCTCCAGCCCGACCAGCACATGACGGAGTTTCTTCTTCGCGCGCGCTTCGAGGATGGCGCGGCGGCCGTTGAAATGACCCTTGTCCGGATCGATCATGAAGCCGAGGCCGATCTCGTCGGGCATGCGCAGGCGATCGGTGCGGATGGCGTGCTCGGAGGTGGTGAAGTCGGCATTGGCGACGATCAGCCCGGCTTCCAGCCGAGCGCGGTTCAGCGCAGTATAGCCGATGGCGCGGATGCCGCGCAGCTCACCCGCCGCCATCAGCCGGTCCCACAGGCTGAGCGCCTTGTCCGCAGGCACGAACAATTCATAGCCGAGATCGCCGGTGAAGCCGGTGCGCGAGATCGTGACGGTCGCGCCGTCATGCGCGAATTCGGCGAGGTCGAAGACCTTGAGCCGCTCGACGCCGGCAAAGCCCGCGTCGCGCAGGATGGCGAAGGAGGTCGGGCCTTGCAGCGCCAGCCCGGCAACCGCTTCGGTTTCTTCCTCGACTCTGACGTCATACCGAAAAGCGCTGTCCAGCAGCCAGGGCAGATGCCGCTCCTGAGAGCACAGCCGGAAGCGTGTCGGCGAGAGCCGGAACAAGGTGCCGTCGTCGAGGACGAAGCCTTCGTCGTCGCACCAGGCGGTGTAGTGGACGCGGCCGGGCTTCAGTCTGGTCACGTCGCGCAGCGTGACGCGGTCGAGATAGGCTTCGGCGTCCGGACCCTCGATCCGGTACTTCGTCATCGGCGAGATGTCGAACAGCGCCGCCTGGCTGCGGATGGCGAAATATTCGAGCTCCTCGTCCCACAGCGAATGCGGCGCGCGGTAGCCGGCCCAGCTGTACCAATCCTGCTTCAGCCCCAGAGCGTCGATGCGCGGCTGGAATGGCGTGCCGAGCCGCAGCGTGCGGAAGTGGGATTGGGCCGCGCTGCGTGCTTCGAGCGCGGTGTCGATTTCGGTGTCGACGGGCTTCTTCCTGGTTGCCTGTGCCATGGTCATGCCCTCATCGCGATGATGCGGCGCGCGGCGTTGAGGCCGGGGGCGCCGGAGATGCCGCCACCTGGATGCGAGCCGGCGCCGGCCAGGAACAGTCCTTCGAGCGGCGTGTCGTAGCCCGACCAGCCGGAGACCGGGCGCGATATCAGCATCTGGTCGGCCTGCAATTCGCCATGGTGCCAATGGCCACCGGGCATGCGGTAGCGCGCCTCGATGTCGGCCGGGGTCAGAAGCTCGGCATGGCGCACCGTCGCGCCGATGCCGGGCGCATAGGCTTCGAGCTGCGCCATGATCGCCCTCAGGAATTGCGGCTTGCCGGCGGCCCAGCCCTCTTTCAATGCATAGGGCGCGTATTGCACCACCGCCGACAGCACGCAGGCGCCGGAAGGGGCAAGCGAGGAATCGGCGAGGCTGGGCAGCGTGATCTCCATCACCGGCTCGGGCGAGAACTCGCCATATTTCGACGGGTTGAAGGCGCGCTCGACATGGTCGGGCGACGGTGCGATGACGAGGCGGCCCTTGTGGCCGGCGGCGTCGACGCCTGAAAATTGCGGTGGCCGGTCGAGGGCCAAATGAAGCTTCGCCGCATCGCCCTTCATGCGGATGTTCTTCACCTTGCGCACAAAGCCGGTATCGACCTCGCGCGGGCCGACCAGGTCGAGGATCGTGGTCGCCGGGTTGATGGCGGAAACAACGGTCCTGGCGCGTAGCGTCTCGCCTTTCTGCGTGATGACGCCGACGGCGCGCCCTTTTTCGACGATCACCTTGGCGACCGGCGACGCTGGGCGGATCGAAACGCCTGCTTTCTCGGCCGCCGAGCGGATGGCGGCGACGACGGCGCCCATGCCGCCTTTCGGCTGTATCTGCGCGCCTGCAAGGCCGCCGATCTCGCCGGCAAGCCGATAGTAGAGGCCGAGCAGCGAGGTCGGCGAGCGCGGGCCGAGATGCGAACCGAGTGTGGCGTCGAAGGCGAGCAGACCCTTCAGCCGGTCGTCCGAAAGCTGCTCGTCGAGCAGATCGTAGACGTTCATCAAAAGCACGCGCAGGAAGTCGCGCATGTCTTCCTTGCCGAGCCTTTTCAGCGCCAGCGCGGTCTGGCCGAGCCCGGTCATTTCGGCGAGCGACATGTCGCCAAGATTCGGCGGCCGGCGCGACAGGAATGGTTTCAGGACGCCGGCATAGCGCAGCGATTGCGCGCGCAGCTCCTTCCAGGCGGATTGCTCCGAGGTGCTGGCGCCGGTCAGCACCTCGCCATAGGCGCCGTGCAGCGTGAGCGGACCGTCCTTCGACAGCGCCACCGACGGCACGAAATCGCCGCGCTCGACCGTCAGCCCGTGCCGCTCCAGCTCCAGCGTCTTCATCACGTCGGGGTGCAGACGGTTGAGCAGATGGGCGACCGCCGAAACGCGGAAGCCCGGCGTGAATTCCTCGGTGCGCGCGGCGCCGCCGACCTCGTTGCCGGCCTCGAGCAGCACCGCCTTGCGCCCGGCCTTCGCCAGCGTGGCGGCGGCGACGAGGCCGTTATGGCCGCCGCCGATGACGATGGCGTCCCAGTTCAAATCAGATGACGTCATGGGCCGGGCTCATGTGCAGGGTTGGCTTGGCGAGGTCGCGCAGGATCTCGGCGGCGGCGTTGCGTCCGGGCGCGCCCATGACGCCGCCGCCCGGATGGGTGGAGGAGCCGCACATATAGAGTCCGCCGACCGGCGAGCGATATTGCGCGTAGCCCGGCACCGGGCGGTTGAAGAGCAGCTGGTCGAAGGTGAGCTCGCCCTGGAAGATGTTGCCTTCGGTAAGGCCGACCTCGGCCTCGATCTCACGCGGCGTGCGCACCTCCATGTGGACGATGCGGTCGCGGAAGCCGGGCGAGTATTCGGCGATCTGCGCAATCACGCTTTCGGCGAAGCCGTCACGGTCGGCGTCGGTCCAGTCGCGCCCGTTTATCTTGGGCGGCGCATACTGCACGAAGCAGCTCATGAAGTGCTTGCCCGGCGGCGCCATGGTCGGATCGAGCGTGGTCGGGATCATCATGTCGAGGAAGGGATCGGCCGACCAGCGCCCGGCCTTCCAGTCATCGTAGCCGCGCTCCATGCGCCCGATGGAATCAGTGAAATGCATGTCGGCGCGATAGACCGGCGAATCTTTCGGCAGAGCCGGAAATTCCGGCAGGGAGTCCAGCGCAATGTTGACCTTGCCGGATGAGCCGCGAATTTTGAAATTCCGCACACGCCGCAGGAAAATGTCGGGCAGTTCCTTCTCCTCGACCAGCTTCAGGAAGGTGCGCTTGACGTCGGCATTGGAGATGACGAGCTTGCCGTAGATCTCCTCGCCGCCGGCAAGCACCACACCTTTGGCGTTGCCGTTCTTGATCAGCACATGGTCGACCTCGGCGCCGGTGCGGATGGTGCCGCCGCTGGCCTTGAAGGAGGCGGCCAGCGCCCTGGTGACGGCGCCCATGCCGCCGCGCGCATAGCCCCAGGCGCCGACCGAGCCGTCGACCTCGCCCATATAATGGTGCAGCAGCACATAGGCGGTGCCGGGCGACATCGGCCCCAGCGCGGTGCCGATGATGCCCGACAGCGCGAAATTCGCCTTGATAACGTCGGTCTCGAAATACTCGTCGAGGAAGTCCGAGATCGACATCGTCCAGAAGCGCAGGGTCAGCGCCATCTCTTCAGCCGAGAGCCCGGCGAATTTCTTGCCGAGATAGAGCAACTCGCCGAGGTCGCGCGGCTTGAAGCTGGTCGGGTCGGGCGCGGTGCGCATCAAGAGCGGCTGGATGAAGCGGCACTGCCTGGTGACGTCGCGCGAATAGCGGTCATAGGCCTCGGCATCACGCTTCGAGAAGCGGGCGAACTCGCGGCGATGCGCGTCGTGGTCGCGGTAGTTGGCAAGGTAGTCGCCGTCGCGGGTGAACACCGCGCCGCCCTCGTAGGAGATCACCTGCAGGCCGAAACGCGGCAGCTCGAGATCGCGCATGATCTCGGGCCGGAACAGCGAGCAGACATAGGAGCAGTTGGAGTAGAGGAAGCCCGGCGTCAGCTCGCGGCTGGTGGCCGCGCCGCCGACCCAGTCGTTCTTCTCGACCACCAGCACATCCAGCCCGGCGCGCTGCAGATAGCAGGCATTGACCAGCCCGTTGTGACCGCCGCCAATGACGATCGCGTCCCATGCCTTCATACGCGCTCACCCTCCATCCGGCCGCCCTATCTTGTTGTTTTCTCGCAATTCCGGACGGAAAACCGCTTCACACTTTTCCTGGAATTGCTCCGTGCGATTTGTTCCCTGGTCAGTCGAATTTGGCACGGATCACAGTTTTTTGTCCAGCCATATTGAATGAATGTTCAACAAATGGTGTTGCGTTTTCCTGTTGATGCGCTAGGCTTTGCCAGCATTTCTGGACTGATCCACATCGGCATTTGGGGTTGAAGATCCGATGATCGCGACGGCTGACGCCGAGCCGGAATATGACGACACCGCCATTCGCTTCCTCGAAGCGCTGTGGGGCGAGGGCTACCTGTCGCCGGGCGGTCCGGACGAGGTCGACTGCGTGGTCGAAGGCCTCTCGCTCAAGGGCAAGACGATCCTCGATATCGGCTGCGGCGCCGGCGGCATCACGCTGCATCTGGTGGCAAAGCACGGTGCGGCTCGAGCCACCGGTTTCGATGTCGAGAAGCCGGTGATCGAAACGGCGAGGCGAGGGGCGATCAGGCAAGGTCTTGAGGACCGCGTCAGCTTCGTCCAGGCGCCGCCGGGGCCGCTGCCTTTCACGAACGCGTCCTTCGACGTCGTCTTCTCCAAGGACGCGCTGCTGCACGTGCCGGACAAGGACGCGCTGTTCGCCGAAATCTTCCGTGTGCTGAAGCCGGGCGGAGTGTTTGCGGCGTCGAACTGGATGATCGGGCATGACGGCGAGCCGTCGCCTGAGATGAAGGCCTATGTCGCGGCCGAAGGGCTCTCCTTCGCCATGGCCTCGCCGGCGCGCTATGCGGAAGCGATGCGGAGGGCCGGCTTCACCGACATCACGGTGCGCGACCGCAATCCATGGTACCGCGAGGTCGCGCGGGAGGAACTGGCGCGGCTCAAGGGGCCGCTTTACGCGCAGGCTGCCGTGGCGGTCGGCGCGGCCTATGTCGACAAGAATATCAAGACCTGGGAGGCGATGCAGAAGGTGCTTGACAGTGGCGAGCACCGTCCCACTCATCTGCGCGGTTGGAAGCCGGTTGGATAGCCGGCGATGCTGGAGACCGTCACACCCATGAAGACTGAGGCGAGCGATGCTCTCTCCGAAACGGCGCAAAAAGGCGATGCCGAAAGACGCGGTCGCAAGGCCTCGAAAGAGGTCAGGCAGCTGCAGCTGATCGAGGCCACGATCGATTCCCTCGCCAAGCGCGGGTATGCCGAAACGACGATGGCCGATGTCGCGGATGGCGCGGGCCTCTCGCGCGGCATCGTCAACTTCCACTTCGAGAGCAAGGAAAAGCTGCTCATCGCCACGCTGCAGCACATGTATGACGAGTACTCGGCGCATTGGCGCACGGCCTTGCAGAAGGCGGGCGACGATCCGGCGCGACAGCTGCAGCATCTGGTGTGGGCCGATTTCGACCGCTCGATCTGCAACAAGCGCAAGCTTGCCGCCTGGCTCGCCTTCTGGGGCGAGGCCAAGTCGCGGCCGACCTACCAGGCGCTGAGCAGCTCGCGCGACGCCTATTACCAGCAGGTCTTCATCGACCTATGCACGACGCTCAAACAGAGCGGCGGCTACGCCTATGATCCCCAGGTCATCGCGCTGGCGCTCAGCGCCATGCTCGAGGGCCTGTGGCTGCGGCTGATGATGGGGACGGAGGACACGACCCGCGAAACCGCGCTGCAGTCGGCCAACGCATTTTTGGCCTCTGCCTTCCCGAAACACTATGACTAGCGAGAACTGGGGCTAGCAAAAGCCAGGCTTAGCAACAGCCGGCCAAACAAGACCGGCAAAACCAAAAGAGGATGGAACAGCATGAAGAAACTCAGCCGACGCCTGACATTGACCCTGGCGCTTGGCAGCGCGCTCGCCGCCTCGGCGGCGGCGTTCGCCGTCGCCGCCGACAAGGACCTGATCGTGTTCGACTGGTCCGGCTACGAGGATCCGAGCTTTCATCCGAAATATGTCGAGAAGAACGGCGACTCGCCGACCTTCGCCTTCTTCGGCGACGAGGACGAGGCCTTCGAAAAGATCCGTTCCGGCTTCAAGTCCGATATCGGCCATCCCTGTTCGCAGAGCGTGGTGAAGTGGCGCGAGGCGGGACTGCTGCAGCCGCTCGACACGTCGAAGATCACCGGCTGGAAGGATCTCAATCCCGGCATCATGGCGATGAAGGATCTCGCCACGACGTCCGACGGCAAGGCCTGGTTCATGCCGTGGGATTGGGGCGATACGCAGCTCACCTACAATTCCGACAAGATCGCCGAAAAGGACGTGCAGTCGCTGAAGGTGTTCGCCGATCCGAAATACAAGGGCAGGGTCTCGATCGGCGACAATGTCGACGACGCCTACGCGCTGGCCAGCCTTGCCATCGGGCTCAAGGACTGGACCAAGATGACGGACGAGCAATTCAAGCAGGCGTCGGACTTCCTGCGCCAGGTGCACAAGAATGTGCGCTCCTACTGGACCGACACCACTGACATCGTCCAGCTTTTGAGCGGCGGCGAAGTCGATCTCGCCTGGGCCTGGAACGATGCGACGGTGCAGTCGGTCAAGGCCGGCGTGCCGATCAAGTCCAAGAAGGACACCGACGAGGGCATCTCGACCTGGGTGTGCGGTTACGTGCTGTTCAAGGACGCGCCCGGCAACGTCGACAAGGCCTATGATTACCTCAACGCCGTCAACGATCCCGAAGTCGCCAAGACGCTGGTCAAGGACTGGGGCTATGGCCAGGCCAATGCCAAGGGCATGGCTGGCGTCGACCCGGCGATCCTGAAGGAAAAGGGCTACGACAATGTCGAGAAGTTCGTCGACAAGACGCTGTTCCAGCAGCCGCTGCCTTCGGACCTCAAGCTGAAGATGATCGCCGAGTTCGAGAAGATCAAAGCCGGCTATTAGGCCGAATTTTAGCGGCACGCCCACTTGCAAAGCAGAGCAAGGTAAGCGGGCTCGCCAAAGCCCGGGAATTCTCCTCCAGCGCCCCAGGGGCGCTGGAGGATTTCCTACCTGGCGCATGCTTCCCTTCCGAAAACCGAGTTCCGGTTTTCGAGGTCATGCGCTAACCTCCCTCGATATGTTCGCGATGGGGGAGTTTCTCGCGCCATGAAAACCATGCTTCGCCGCCTTGTTCTTGCCGCCGTCGTCACTGTTGGCGCGGGCTCCGCCCATGCGCTTGCCGAAGGTGGCGGCGACCTCGTCGTCTTCGACTGGTCCGGCTACGAGGATCCGCTGCTGCACCCCGCCTATGCCGCCAAATATGGCGCCGAGCCGACCTTCTCCTTCTTCGGCGACGAGGACGAGGCCTTCGAGAAGATGCGCGCCGGCTTCAAGGCCGATGTCGCGCATCCCTGCTCGCAAAGCGTGGTGAAGTGGCGCGAAGCCGGCCTCTTGCAGCCGCTCGACACCTCGAAGATCGCCGGCTGGAAGGACCTCAATCCAGGCATTATGGCGATGAAGGATCTCGCCACCACCGCCGATGGCAAGGCCTGGTTCATGCCTTTCGACTGGGGCAACACCTCATTGCTCTACCGCACCGACAGGGTGACGGCGGACGAGGCACAGTCGCTGAAGATCTTCGCCGATCCGAAATTCAAGGGCCGCGTCACCATCGGCGACAATGTCGACGACGCCTATGCGCTGGCGAGCCTGGTCATAGGCCTGAAGGACTGGACCAAGATGACGGACGAGCAATTCAGCCAAGCCTCCGCCTTCCTGCGCGACGTGCACAAGAACATCCGCTTCTACTGGACCGACGACACCGATCTCAACCAGGCTTTCACGGGCAACGAGGTCGACCTGGTCTGGGGCTGGAACGAGACCTATGTGACGTTGAAAGGGCAGGGCATGCCGATCGCCATGAACCGCGACACCAAGGAAGGCATCTCGACCTGGGTGTGCGGCTATGTGCTGATGAAGGACGCGCCGGGCGAGCTCGATCAGGCCTATGATTTCCTCAACGCCGTCAACGCGCCGGATGTTTCGGAGTATATGGTGAAGACCTTCGGCTACGGTCACGGCAACAGCGCGGGCATGGCGGCGATGGACCAGAAGCTGCTCACCGAACGCGGCTTCGACAATCTCGACAAGTTCCTCGACAAGACGCTGTTCCAGCAGCCGGTGGCGCCGGACCTCAAGCAGCGCATGGTCGCCGAGTTCGAGAAGATCAAGGCCGGCTATTGAGCAATGTCATCGAAAAGACCGACGTCGTCATCGTCGGCGCCGGCTTCACCGGCCTGTCCGCCGCGCTCGACCTTCAGCGCGCCGGCATCGACTTCCTTGTCCTCGAGGCACGCGACCGCGTCGGCGGGCGCGTGGAAGCCAGGCCAAACGGGCTTGGCGAGCTGATCGACAGCGGCGGCCAGTTCCTGTGCCAGGACATGCCCGAGCTGATAGCGCTGGCCAAGGCGCGCGGCAAGACCTTCGTCGAAACCTATGTCGAGGGCGAGTTCATCACCCATCCTTCGATGTCGGTCGAGGAAGCCGAGCGGACCTACCAGGTCGCGATGGCGATCCGCGAGCGCATGAACCGCATCGAGCCGGACGATCCGTCGATCGCCGGGCTGACCGTCGCGGCATGGCTCGACCGGCAGAGGGATACGGCCGACGCCAAGGCGGCCTTCCGGTCTATGATCGAGGGCCTGTGGTGCCTGGCGCTGGACAAGGTGCCGCTGTGGTACCTGATCGATAATGATCGCCGCATCACCAACGAGGTGTTCGAGCTGCAATATTTCCTGCGCGAGACCATGCAGTCGCTGGCCGACGATCTGGCGCGAGATCTTGGCGATCGGCTGCGGCTCGGCGAAGCCGCGACACGGATCGAGCGCGGGCGGCAGGGCGTCCGCGTCGTCTCGGCCGGCGGCGTCATCGAGGCGGGCGCGGCGCTGGTCGCCTTGCCGCCGGCGATGGCCGCGAAGCTCGACTTCGCCCCTGCCCTGCCGCCGGCGCTCGCAAGCGCGCTCGGCGTCTGGGAAAGCGGCGCGGTGATCAAGATCCTGGTGCGCTATGCCAGCCCGTTCTGGCGCGAGCGGGACCTGTGCGGCATGGTCATGTGGCGCGACCAGCCGGGGCTGTTCGCCTGCGACGCCAGCACGGACGCCGATCATGCCGCGCTTGTCGTGTTTGTCGGCGGGCCGCTGGCGCTGCGCTGGCACCCGCTCGGCGCGGCGGCGTTGCGCGCGGAAGTCACGGCGCGGCTTGTCGAGGCGCTCGGGCCGCGGGCCGCCGACGTCGTCGATTTCAGCGCGCGCGACTGGACGCATGACCGCTGGAGCGGCGGCGCCTATAGCGACCTCATCGTCGATGTGACGGCGCGCGATGCCGAGCGCGTCATCCTCGCCGGCGCGCCGCCCGTCTATTTCGCTGCTTCGGAAGTGTCGCCGTCTTTCCCCGGTTATGTCGAAGGCGCGATCGTCGCTGGCCGCATCGCGGCCGGCAAGATTCAGTCGGCCATCGCCACCAGCGCCTCCGGGTCGTAGCCGAGACGGATCGAGGTGCCGACCGGGATGTCGTCGGCACCGAAATCGTTGGTCTCGGTCACCGAGAGCGGCTTTTCGAGCCCCGGTATCTCGACGATCAGATGCGTGATCTCGCCGAAATAGTGGCGCTCGACGACCTTGCCGGCGACTTCGAATTTCGCCGTCGCATTGTCCCATAACACGCGCAGGCGCTCCGGGCGGATGCCAAGTGTCGCATTGCCACCATTGCGCACGAAGGCCTTCGGCTTGTCCGTCTTGACGCGGCCGAAACCCAGCGTGTCGAGCACCAGCGAGGCGCCGTTCTCCTCGACGATCTCGGCCTTGACGAAGTTCATGCCACCGAGGAAGTCGGCGACCTGGCGGTTGACGGGGCGCTGGTAGATCTCCTTCGGCGAAGCGACCTGCGCGATGCGGCCGCCGAACATCACGGCGATGCGGTCCGACATTGCCAAGGCCTCGTACTGGTCGTGGGTAACCAGCACGAAGGTGATGCCGACAGCCTGCTGCAGGCGGCGCAGCTCGACCTGCATCTGCTCGCGCAGCTTCTTGTCCAGCGCCGAAAGCGGCTCGTCGAGCAGCAGCACCTTGGGTCGCATGACCAGCGCGCGGGCTAAGGCCACGCGCTGGCGCTGGCCCCCGGAAAGCTCGGTGGCGCGGCGTTTGCCGAGGCCGGTCAGGGATACTTGCGCCAGCGCTTCCTCGACGCGACGCTTCTCCTCACCGGCGTCGAGCCTCAGCCGCCTCAGCCCGTAGGCGACATTCTGCTCGACATTGAGATGCGGGAAGATCGCGTAGCTCTGGAAGACCATGTTGGTCGGCCGGCGGTTGGCGGGGATGCCGTCCATCGGCTGGCCGTCGACGGCTATCGAGCCGCTGGTCGGCGTGTCGAAGCCGGCGATCATGCGCAAGAGTGTGGTCTTGCCGCAGCCGGAAGGCCCGAGCAGGGAGAAGAACTCGCCCTCCCTGATCGAGAGCGAGGCATTGTCCAGCGCCTTGAAGGCGCCGTAGCTGCGCGTGACGTCGCGGATCTCGATCATGGTGCGATCGGGTTGCGTGCGCTCGGATTGGATCCGCTCAAGCATAGAGGCCTCCCTCGTTCTGGGTGCGTCTCGCCGCGCGGCGGCGCAGGATTTCGGCGACGGTCATCAGCAGGAAGGACGCAAAAAGCAGCAAGGTGCCGAGCGCCAGCACGCCGGGAAGCTTGGCCGCGAAACGCAGCTGGCCCCAGATGTAGATCGGCAGCGTCGCCTCGGTGCCGGTGAGGAAGAAGGCGATGATGAATTCGTCGAGCGAGATGGTGAAGCAGACGAGCAGGCTGGAGATGATCGCCGGCGCGACCATCGGCAGCGTCACGCGCCGGAAGGTGCCGAAGGCGCTCTCGCCGAGATCGGCGGAAGCCTCCTCCAGGCTGCGGTCGAAACCTTCGAAGCCGGAGGTCAGCACGGTCATCGAATAGGGGATGCAGACGAGCACATGGCCGAGCACGACGGTGAACAGCGACAGGCTCAGGCCCAGCTGCAGCATGACCAGCAGCATCGAGATGGCGACGATCACCTCCGGCAGCACCAGCGGCGCCATGATCAGCCCGTTGATGGGGCGGCGGCCCGGGTAACGGTAGCGGGTGATCGAGCGGGCGGCGAGGATGCCCAGCACCGTCGACAGGATCGCGGCGGAGACGCCGACGATCAGGCTGTTCCAGGTGGCGTCGATCAGCGCCGGCGTGCGGGGCAGGTCCTCGTACCAATGCAGCGTGACGCCTGAGAGCGGGAATTTCGGCGTCGCCGCCGTGTTGATCGAGAAGATCGGCAGGAAGATCACCGGCAGATAAAGGAACAGCAGATAGAGGACGGCGTAGCTCGAGAGCCAGCCGGGCAGGAAACGTCTTATCGCCGTCATCGTGCCAGCCTCTGCAGGGCGCGGAAGACCAGCACAGTGGCGCCGGCCATCAGCGAGACGATGATCATGGTGGTGACGGAGAGCGCGGCCCCCAGCGGCCAGTTCGACGCCTTGCCGAATTGCGCCTGGATGGCGTTGGCGATCATGACGCCGTCCTTGCCGCCGACGAGTTTCGGCGTGACATAGTCGCCGACGGTCGGGATCATGACGATCAGCGCGGCCGAGATGACGCCGGGCGCCGACAAGGGCAGGGTGACGCGCAGGAAGGAGCGCAGCGGCCCGTCGCCGAGATCGGTCGCCGCTTCCACCAGGGTGCGGTCGACCTTCTCCAGCGAAACGAAGATCGGCAGGATGGCGAAGGTCGCCCAGGCATGGGTCAACGTGATGATGACGGCGGTGGAATTGTAGAGCAGCGCGTCCGACGGCTCTTGAATGATGCCGAGGCCCATCAGGCCGGAATTGAGCACGCCATTATAGCCGAGGATCACCTTCCACGACATCACGCGCAGCAGGTAGCTGGTCCAGAACGGGATGGTGATGAGGAACAGCCACAGGCTCTTGTGCCGGCCGCCATGGAAGGAAATGAAATAGGCGATCGGGTAGGCAAGCGCCACCGTCAGCAGGCTGACCGTCAGCGAGATGTAGAGCGAGCGCCAGAGCAGGTCGCGGTAGATCGGCTCGGTCAGCGCGATCCGGTAGTTCTCCAGCGTGAATGTGTGGTCGATGGTGAGATAGTTCTGCGTCCAGAAGGAATGCGCGATGACGACCAGGATCGGCAGGACGAGGAGAATGAGGGCGTAAACGAAGGTGGGACTGATCAGGGCAAAACCCTGGGCGGCTTCCGATTGCAGAAGGGGACTTCGTCTCGATCCCGCCACGCGCAGCGGGGGCGACCCTTCCGCCGCCGCCGTCATTGCAGCGCTCCGGGCGTGATTTCAGTAGCTGGCTCGGACTGTCCCGCCATGCGGCCTTCCCATTCGCTAGACCAGGATAACGTTCCGTTGGATCGTTATCCTGGCCTAACTCCTCGTTGAAGCATGATCTTATCCGAAAACCGGTTCCCACTTTTCGGGATCATGCCTTGGCGCCGGCCGCCTGTTCCCGATTTATGCTCGGAGCGCGATCGCTCCCTGGCTTGCCGACTTTCTTTCATCATGAGCGCATCCGCCGATTGAAATCAAGCGCTATTTCTGCGATATTGATTGAACGGATATTCAAAATGAAGTGATGAAAAGCCGAATTTCCATGGTTTTCAACGTCATTTGATGCCCGGCAAAAATTCGATAACCCTGGCGATGCGAGGCGAAAATGGCGGCTCAAAGCAAGATCAAGGCAAACGAACTCATCGAGCCCGGCGACGACGACGCGGTCGAGCTCGCCAAGCGCCATCTCGTGCAGCCCTGGCCCTATGCCGGCTCGGTCGGCAACGAGGCCCGTGCGCTGATCGGCGAAGGCAACGGCATCTACATCACCGACGGCTCCGGCAAGCGCCTGATCGACGGCCCGGCCGGCATGTGGTGCATCAATGTCGGCCATCGCCGCGAGGAGCTGGCCAAGGTCATGTACGACCAGGCGATGGCGCTGTCCTACAACACGCCTTGGTATACGATGAACGCCCCCTCGGCCGAGCTTGCCAAGCGCATCGCCGATGTGGCCCCTGGCGACCTCAGCCATACCTTCTTCACAACCGGCGGCTCGTCGGCGGTGGAGACGGCGCTGCGCTTCATGCAGTTCTACAACAATGTGCGCGGCCGGCCGGAGAAGAAGCTGATCCTCAGCCGCGGCGGCGCTTATCACGGCTCGACCTATCTGTCGGCCTCGCTCAACGGCCGGCCGCGCGACCGCGACTGGATGGACGGCGCCGACGAGCTGGTGGTGAAGCTGTCCTCGCCCGATCCCTTCCGGCGCCCGAAAGGCACGGATGTCGCCGCCTTCACCGATTTCCTGGTCGACCAGTTCCGCGACACCGTCGCGCGCGTCGGCGCGGAGCGCATCGGCGCCTTTGTCGGCGAACCGGTGCAGGCGTCCGGCGGCGTCATCGTGCCGCCGGACGGGTATCTGAAGCGCATCCGCGAGATCTGCCGCGAGAACGATATCCTCTATGTCTCGGACGAGGTGGTGACCGGCTTCGGGCGGCTCGGCCATGTCTTTGCCTCCGGCGACGTGTTCGGCATCGATCCGGACATGATCACTTTCGCCAAGGGCGTGACGTCAGGCTATTTCCCGCTCGGCGGCGTGATCATCTCCGAGCGGCTGCTGGAAGAGCTGCGCCGCTCCAACCACCCGGATGCGCTGTTCGGCCATGGGCTGACCTACACCAGCCATCCGATCGGCTGCGCGGTGGCGCTGAAGAATCTCGACCTGCTGGAAGAGGGCGTGCTTGCCCACACGCGCGAGATCGCGCCCTATTTCCAGGCGCAGCTGAAGACGCTGGAAGAGCTGCCGCTGGTCGGCGAGGTGCGCGGCCTCGGCCTGATGGCTTGCGTCGAATGCGTCGCCGATCGCGAAAGCAAGGATCCGCTGCAGCTCGACAAGGATGTCGGAAAACGCATCGACGCGCATTGCCACGAGCTCGGCCTTCTGGTGCGGCCGTTGATCAACATGTGCGTGATGTCGCCGCCGCTGATCATCAGCCGCGAGCAGGTCGACGACATGGTGGCGATCCTGCGCGAAGGGATTTCGCGCACGATGGATGATTTGAGGAAGGAAGGGGTGTGGCGCGGGTGATCAGCTAATCTCCCCCACAAGGGGGAGATTAGCAGCTTCAGCGCCTCGCTCTAACCCCTCGACCGCAGCGCGTCGTTCAATCCCCACATGTCCTTTTCCTCGGGCGCCGTCTCGAGATTCAGCACCGGCACCTGCTTGCGCAGATGGTCGTGGTGGGTGCGCACGCCGTATTCGAGGTCGGAGAGATAGAAGCCCTCGAAAGCTTCCGACAGCATGGATTCGTTCGACCACACGGAAAGCTGCACGTCCTCGTTCATCGTGTCGCGGTCGATGCGATAGGCGAGGTAGCGCGCCGCCGCCTGTTCCCTGGTCTCGTCCTTGTAGCGGTAGATCGCGCCGCGCAGCAGCGTCTCGCCGGTCGACAGCGGGAACTCCTGATAGAACTGGACGGATTCCGGCATGATCGACAGCGCGTTGTTGGGGAAGATGCCGTAATAGATCCAGGCCTTGCGCAGATGCTCGGGCAGGTGGGTCGGCTCGGGCGAGAGCTTGATATACTGGTTGACGCTCCAGCGCCGTCCGGCATGCGGATTGTAGGTCGCGAAGGAGCGCGACACGCCGTTGATGAAGGGCTCGTCGAAATAGGTCGCGCCATAGAGGTCCTGCAGCGCCGGATGGGCCATGGCGACGTGATAGCCTTCGTTGTCGACGTCGCGCACCGACTTCCAGTTGACCGGCGATTTCTGTGTCCAGATCCCCCAGGACGGCACCATGTCGGCGACATTGTAATGCGCCATCTCGGCTTCGATCGGCCTCAAGAGCTCGGCCACCGAAGGCTGCGGACCGCCCTTGCGGAAGCGGATGAAGATGAAGCCCATCCAGATTTCGAGGTCGAGCGGCATCAGGCCGAACTCGGTCTTGTCGAGCTCGGGGAAGGAGAGCGGACGGGCGGCGCCGCGCAGCGTGCCGTCGAGATTGTAGACCCAGCCGTGGAATGGGCAGACCAGCGCGTTCTTGCAGGTGCCCTGGCTGTCGGCGACGACGCGGCTGCCGCGGTGGCGGCACATGTTGTTGAAGGCGCGCACGACGCCGTCCTTGCCGCGCACGATCAGCGCGCGTTCGCCGATGACATCCATGGTCAGATAGTCGCCGGTGTTAGGCACGTCGGAGACATGGCCGGCGATCTGCCAGTGATTGCGGAAGACGTGTTCCTTCTCGAGCTCGAGAAGGGCGTTGGAATGGTAGCTCCACCCCGGCAAACCCCGCCGGTCCCAATCGTTGGGGATCGCCACGTCACGGAGGTGCGGGTTCATGGGCATGCTCTTCTTTTTGTTGAATACTCATTCAATATACGCATATTTTTCATTGAAATGCAATGGCTTGCGGAAATATGGAAGTTCCGTGGCGGCGAGTCCGACTTCGCCTGAGCCGGAAAAATCCCGGAAAATCCGGGTCTTAACCGAGGAAGCGGAACAGCGATTCCGAGCGCTGAAGACTGCCTCGAAGAGAGCATGTCTCGATTGATGTCGAGCGTGCGGCAGACGGCGGTGGCTGGTTCTGTTCAGGTACTGCTGTGTGAGGCTGCTTACAGTCAGCCGGGCGCGACAGGCGCACATCTGCGCCGACCGCTTCAATGGCCGGCCGAATGGTTGCCGCGGATTGGGATGCTGCCGCGTCCAGCGTCTGTTTCAATCCTGTTACACAGGCAACCACCGCCGATCATCCGGCCGTTACCTGGTGCGATTATGTTCGTTTCATAGCAAAAAAGAAAGATAACGAAGGGAACAACGATGTTTGCGAAAGCTCGCGCCGCCGACGCCAATCGCCGCCTTGATGGGCCGGAACGCAATGATCGCCGGCCGAAGCTGGCGCTGCGCCAGCGCGCCAGCGACCATCCGATGGCGATGTTCATGCTGATCGGCGCCTGCGCCTTTGTCGGCATGCTGGCGGCACCTGCTTCAGGCCCGGCTTTCGCTTCTGTCAATCCGCCGGCCAATGTCGTCGAGGGCGCGCAGACCACGCTCAAGACCGCCCGCCTGCCGGAACCCTCGATCGACTTTGCCTGCAAGGGCCAGAACTGGGGCGCCGAGAGCGTCGACTGCCTGCGCGCCATCGCCGAGCAGTCCGGCCAGCACCGGGAGCGTGCGATACGCATGATCGCCAACGCGGCGCCGCTCGCCAACACGCCGAACGTTTTTTAAGACCTCCCCTGAGCGCACCCTCCTGCGCTCCAGTCAGGCTCCCGCCGCTAAAGTCGGTCGGGAGCCTCTTTTTTTGGGGTCTATCCATATTCAGGTGAGGCCGGTCTGCAAATGGCGGCTTCCTTCGCTCCGGTGCTCGCGTACTTCAAGTACGCTCCGCTCCGGTGCTCGGAACCCGCCATTCTCGACTCGGCCTGACCTGAATTTGAATAGACCCCGCGCAGGCGCCTTTCTCCAGCTCAGCCTGGCCTGATTCTCGGCCGAGCCTATGGGCGCGCGAGCTTCAAATCGGCGATGCCTCTTGTCGCGATCTCGGCTCAGATGTGGGCGCCGTTGTCGGCTGCGGCTTCGTCGGCGACGGTCGATAGGATGCCGCGGACGTCGAGCGTCGAGAAAGGCTTTTCCAGGATATGCGGGCGCTGTTGCGGGGGCAGCGCTTCGATCTCGGCCTTGGCGCCGATCATGTCGCCGGTCACCAGCACGAAGCGCTTGGCGAGCGGAGGCTGCTTGGAAAGCAACTCGCGGTAGATCGCAATGCCGCTTATGCCCGGCATGCGTAGGTCGGAAAAGACGATGTCGGGCGGCATGTAGCCGTTCAGGACGTCGGCGGCCGATGTCCAACTCGCCACGACGCGTGACTTCACGCCCATCAGTTCGAGTATGTCGGACAACGAGGCGGCAACGTCTGGCTCGTCGTCGATCACCAGCGCATGGCGCAGCCCGCTCGGACGCGCCGGGCCTTCGCCGGGCGCGGCGCTGCTGCCCGCGATCGCCGGCAATTGCACGACGAAGCGCGCGCCGCTCGGCTGCACTTCCTCGAACCGGATGCTGCCGTGATGGCGCTCGACGATCGATTTCGAGATCGACAGGCCGATGCCGGTGCCGACGCCGACCGGCTTGGTGGTGAAATAGGATTCGAAGATGCGCGCGCGGATCGCCTCGGGAATGCCCGGGCCGTTGTCCTCGACGGAGAAGCCCGGATTGCCGTCCTCGTTGCGGAACGTCCGCGCCTTGATGTGCCGCTCGCCGGTGACGCCGGCCAGCGCATGCTGGCTGTTGATGAGGAAGTTGGCCACCACCTGCGTGATGTGGTCGGCGTCGGCCATGGCAAGCAGCGGCCCGCTGGCGAAGTCGGTGTCGATGATGATGCCACTGGAGCGAGCGCCATAGGCGGTCACCTCGAGCGCAGAGCGCATCACCTGGTTGAGATCCGTCTCGGCTTGCTCGGTCGGGTGCAGCCGCACCATCGACAGGAAGCTCTTGACGATGCGGCCGCATCGCTCGGCGGCGGCGCGCACCTTCTCGGCACGCACCTTGGTCTGCGGGTCGCCGGCGAATTCGTGCAGCAGCGTCGACTGCGCCACCACCACCGCCAGCGGATTGTTGAGCTCGTGCGAGACGCCGGCAAGCAGCGAGCCCATCGCCGCCATCTTCTCGTTCTGGTGCAGCTTCTCGCGCTGCCGGTTGATCTCCTCCTCGGCCTGCAGCTTCTCGCGCAGGTCGCGGATCGAACCGAAGATCAGGCGGCGGTCGGCAACACGCATCTCGGTCGCCGTCAGCTCGATCGGGAAAATCTCGCCCGCGGCGTTCTGAGTGACGGTCTCCAGCCGCTGGCCGACCATCGGCGCGCCGCGGCCGGCCATGTATTCGGCGCCCGAGGCATAGCCCTTGCGGTAGTATACCGGAACGATGGTATCGAGCAGGTCCTTGCCGAGGATGGCGCTGCGCTGGAAGCCGAACATCTTCTCGGCGGCCGGATTGAACTCGATGATCGAACCCGTCTCGTCGATGACGATGATGGCGTCGAGCGAGGCCTGCAGCATGGTGCGGCGGATCACTTCGCTGGCATGCGCCTCGGATGGCGAGCGCTCGATGGCGTCGCCGATGGCCAAGGCGATGATGTGCAGCGTCGCTTCTTCCTCATCCGTCCACTCACGCTCGGCGGCGCAATCGTTGACGGCCAGCGTGCCCCAAAGGTGGCCATGCGCGAAAACGGAGACGGACAGGAACGATTTGATGCTCTGCTTCTCGAAGTCGGCGCGCAGAAAACCGTCGAGGTCGCGCGTGTGGCCGGAGAAGATCTTGCCTTGCCGCTCGTCTTCCTGCAGCCGTTCCAGGAGCGAGTCCGAGTTGATGATCGACTGCATGATCACGGTGGGCGAGGCCAGCTCGCCGCCGAAGCCAGGGTCGATCCAGTAGGCGGCGACGGACTGGGCGAAGCCTTCGCCCGGCAGTTCACGCAGCCGGAAGAGGATGCCGCGCTGGCAATCCATCTTGCGGCACATCGTCCCCAGTATGTCGTCCATCTCGCGCCGCCAGTCGCCTGCCTCGCGCAGGCGGCGCACGACATGGACAGCCGCCATCGCGGCGCCGCCCGGGCGCGAGCCATGCATGTCGGCGCGTGCTGTATCAGCAGTCATGGTTTATTCCAGGCCCGGACGTCGGTCGTTCAGAGCGTCCCTCCGCTCCGCGGGAAACGGCAAACTGCTCCATAGCTTTGTTTTGACGCAATTCCGGACGGAAGGCTACGGCGAAACCGCCGAGCCCAACCGCTCACACTTTTCCTGGAATTGCTCTAAAGCGCGTCGCGATCTTTCAGATTCGCTCCTTGCGCTTTAGGCTTTTGATTTTGCGCATGTCTTTGCCCCGAAACCGGTTCCCACTTTCGGGATACATGCTTTAGTTGGCGTCGCCGCTCGGCAACGAGAAGATATAGCCTTCGCCGCGCACCGTGCGCAGGAATTTCGGATTGGCGGGGTCGGCCTCGATCTTCTTCCGCAACCGCATGATGCGGATGTCGACCGCGCGAGACGATTCCGGATCCTCGACGAAACCGATGGCTTCCGAAATCGCCGCTCTTGTCAGAAGCCGGTTGGCGCGGGTGAGGAAAACCTCGAGTACGTCGAACTCGCTCTTGGCCATCTCGATCACCGCGCCATTGGCGCCGATGACCAGGCGGCCGTCGAAATCGGCCTGGAAGCCGCCGAAATTCATGAAGCGGCGATTGCCGGTTTCGGCCTTCTGCACCTGCGGCTCGGCCGGCTGCGGCACGCGGCGCAGCACGCTGCGCACCCGCGCAAGCACCTCGCGCAACTCGTACGGCTTGACGATGTAGTCGTCGGCGCCGAGCTCCAGCCCGACGATGCGGTCGAGCGCGGTGCCGGCGGCGGTGGCGTAGATGACGCCGATTGGCGTTTTCGAGCGCAGCCAGCGGCCGAGCGACAGCCCGTCCTCGCCGGGCATGGCGATGTCGAGGATGGCGAGGTGGAAGGACTGCGCCTCGAACAGAGCGCGCGCGGCCGCGGCATTCTCGGCCGTCACGACGTCATAGCCGCTGGCGCCGAGATACTCGGCCACGGCCTCTCTCAGATCCGGTTCGTCCTCGACGACGATGATGCGTGCCTTCACGACGCGCTCGCTCCCGCTTTCAGCGGAAAGTAGATTGGGTATAAACATGATGTCCAGCACTCATCTCGAGTTGTCTGTGGCGGGGTGGAGAAAATGGCCGCACGGTCCGTCATTGCGCTTGTGTCCGTCGCCGAGGTGGTGGCGGGCGATCTCGCCGATCATCTCGAACGGCGCGGCCACGACGTGCGGCAGGCGCGCCAGCCCTGGGAGGCGGAGACGCTGCTTTCGGCGGGCGGCATCGATGTCGCGGTGGTCGGCGACGACGTCACCCAGGCCGAGGGCCGCGAACTGCTCCGGCGTTATGGCGGCCAGGGCGGCGAGGGAGGCCCGGATTTCATCCTGATCTGCCGGCCGCGCGACCTTGTCGACAAGGTGCTGGCGCTCGAGCTGGGCGCCGCCGACGTCATCGAAAGCCCGCTCAACGTGCGCGAGCTTGCCGCGCGCATCGGCGGCCTGCTGATGCGACGCGGCAGGGCCGCCGGGGAACTGATCGTGCTGGAAAACGCCACCGTCGACCTGCGGTCGGCCATGGTCATGCACCGCTCGGGCACTGAGGATCAGCTCTCTCCTGGCCAGGTGGCGCTGCTCAAGCTGTTCCTGGCGAGCCCGCGCAAGGTGCTGACGCGCGACGACATCATTGCTGCGGCGCCGGCCGAGAATGCCGACGCCTTCGACCGTTCGATCGATTCGCGCATCGTGCGGTTGCGCCGCAAGCTTGATACCGAGACCATCACGACCGTCCGAGGCGCCGGTTATCGCTTCGATCCGCCGGCCTCGCGGAACGAGTGAGTTCAGGTCAGCAAGCCCGTCGAGCATCGGATCCCCCGAGCGTTGATCATTTTGGGTCCGACGCCGGGCGCTCAGCGCACCACGATGACCGAGGGTCCAGTTGGAACGTTCGCGCTGACGGTGATCTCGGCCTGGGCGCGCTCCTTCAGCAGCACCGTCGCCAGCGCCGCGAAACCGAGCAAGCCCTGCGCGTAAAGCAGCGCGGAAAGCACCGAGGCGGCAAGTTTCGTGTTCATGTCTTATCCCCAATCTCGATATCGTCGGCGCCTCAGGAAACTCCCGAAGCGCCCGCGCCGCTGACGGAGCCCCCCGCTGCGGCGCGGGCCTTCGGTCCTCTCGGCAGCAAGTAGCCGGAGGGGCCGCGTGTCCTCATCAGCCGGAGGCCGACCCGCCAGAGGGCCTTCAGCCGGTGGACACGCAGGTTGGAAACAATCCAGACCGTGGCGATGAACAGAGCCATGTGCAGCGTCGAAACCTCGCCGGAATTCATCGCCGCCAGCGTCGTCGCCGGGTTGCCGGCCACCGAGCCGGCGCCGCCGAGCACGATCGCCGCGACGCTGATCCTGAGAAACCAGGAGCGGAGTTTCGATTTCCTGTCCATTTTCATTTGCAGATGTCTATTCCCGTTGCGTCAAATCTGACGCCGGCCTGTATCCGCATCATGCCGCCGTGGCCGCACTTTGTTGCAGATTGGTTTCGAAAACGGCCCCGTCTCTTTCATATATGTGTGAGATGAACTTTCGTTTCCGGTCTGAGGCCATTGTCCAACGCTCGATCGATTACTCGTCGAAGGTCTGGCGACATCCGCCACCGGGATGTCCTGTTAATTTTTAGAAACGAATTCGAAACAGAAACGAGCATCAAGCGAAATAGGTCTGAAACGGACGAGCACGATAAGAGCCCCATTGAAATTGAAGCCGGACACAACGGCAAGAACAGAGGGATCGTCATGCACACCGCCATTTCCGCCAAGCTCATCAACATCACCGCCGTCGCGCTCACGGGTGCTGCGCTGCTCTTCGGCGCCGGCAACGCCGCCTATGCCAATCAGATCGTCGCCAAGGTTTCGCTGTCGCAGCAGGTCATGGAAGTCACGGTCGACGGCCGCCCGACCTACACCTGGAAGGTGTCGACCGGCGACAGGAGGCACATCACGCCGACCGGCTCGTTCAAGCCGACCCGCATGCATGAGATGTGGTATTCGAAGAAATACGACAACGCGCCGATGCCGCATTCGGTCTTCTTCAGCGGCGGCTACGCCGTTCACGCCACCTACGCCATCAACCGTCTCGGCCGCCCTGCCTCGCATGGCTGCGTGCGGCTGCATCCCGATGCCGCGGCCGACTTCTACCAGCTCGTCGAGGCCTTCGGCCCCGGCAACACCAGCATCGTGATCGTCAAGTAACGAGCTGGACAAAGTAGCAGGCGGATTGCCGCCTTCGGAATAGCGCCGAAGCCGTGGGGCAGCCGCCAAAAAAAGAGGCCGGAATTTCCGGCCTCTTTTGTTTTTCGCTTCGTTGCTGTCTCAGCTCGGCAGCGCCGGCATCAGCTTCGGATCGGGCTTCTCAGCGAGATGCGGCAGGTCCTTGCTGGCGATGAAGGTGTAGAACATCGGCACGACGAAGAGCGTGAACATGGTGCCGACGAGGATGCCGGTGAAGATGACCAGGCCCATCGAATAGCGCGCGGCCGCGCCCGCGCCGCTGGAGACGATCAGCGGCACGACGCCGAGCGCCATGGCGGCCGTGGTCATCAGGATCGGCCGCAGGCGCACCTTGGCCGAAGCGATGATGGCGTCGCGGCGCCGCATGCCATGCATTTCACGCTGCTGGTTGGCGAACTCCACCAGCAGAATGCCGTGCTTGGTGATCAGGCCGATCAGCGTGATCAGACCGACCTGGGTGTAGATGTTGAGCGTTCCTAGGCCGATGTTGAGAGGCACGATCGCGCCGAAGATCGACAGCGGCACCGCCATCATGATGATCAGCGGGTCGCGGAAGCTCTCGAACTGCGCCGCCAGCACCAGGTAGATCACGATCACGGCCGCCGCGAAGGCGATCAGGATGGTGTTGCCCTGCTCCTTCTCCTGCCGCGACTGGCCCGAATAGTCGACGAAGAAGGTGTCGGGCAGGGTCTCCTTGGCGAGATCCTCCAGCACCTTCAGGCCGTCGCCGGTGGTCACGCCGGGCAAAGGCAAGGCCGAGATCGTCGAGGAGTTCAACTGATTGAACTGCTCGATGGCCGCGGGCGAGGCGTTGGTCGAGATCTTCACGACCGCCGACAGCGGTACCATCTTGCCGTCGACGCTGCGGACGAAATATTCGCCGAGCTTCTCGGGATTGTCGCGGAATTCCTGCGGCACCTGCGGGATGATGTCGTAGCTGTTGGAATCCCGGTCGAACTGCGCCACCTCGGCGCCGCCGACAAGCAGCGTCAACGTGTTGCCGATATCGGCGATCGGCAGGTTCAACGCCGCCGCGCGCTCGCGGTCGATGGTGACGGTCACCTGGGGCGCATCGTAAGCCATCGAGTTCTGCACGACGATGAAGCGGCCCGAGGCTTGCGCCTTGTTCTTGATCTTTTCCGCCTGCTCGAAGACTTCCGAGGGGTCGCCGGTGGAGCGCACGACCATGGAAATCGGCAGGCCGCCGCCGGAACCGGGCAGCGTCGGCGGCGCGAAGACGAAGGCCTCGACGCCGGCGACCTTGGAGATGCGTCCCTGGATGTCGGCCTGAAGCGCCTTCGAATTGCGCTTGCGTTCCGCCCAGTCCTTGAAGGCGAAGCCGACAAAGGCGCTGTTGGTGGCGCCCCCAAAGGCAACGGCCGAGAACTGCGCCCTGGTCTCGGGGATGTCCTTCACCAGGCCGAGGATCTGGTTGACGTAGGTCTCGGTGTAATCCGACGTCGCATAGCGCGGCGCGGTCACGATCGAGAGCAGGAAGCCCTGATCTTCTTCCGGCGCGAGCTCGGTCGAGGTCTTGGTGAACATGAAGCCGGTAAGGGCGACCAGCGCGATGACGATGATCAGCGTCACCGGCCTGTTCCTGAGCGAAGCGGTGACGGCCCGCTCATAGACGTGCTCGACGCGGGTGAACGTGCCGTCGACGATCCGCTGGAAGCGGCCGTGCTGGCCCGCCTTCAGCAAGCGTGCCGACATCATCGGCGTGATGGTGATGGCGATAAGGCCCGACAGCACGACGGAGCCCGCCAGGGTGACCGCGAATTCGCGGAACAGCGCGCCGGTCAGGCCGCCGGTGAAGGCGAGCGGCGCGAAGACCGCCGCCAGCGTCATGGTCATGGCGATGATGGCGGTCGCGATCTCGCGCATGCCGTTGAATGCCGCCTGCATCGGCGACATGTGATCCTCCTCCATGTGGCGGTGGATGTTCTCCACCACCACGATGGCGTCGTCGACGACAAGGCCGATCGCCAGCACCATGGCCAGCAAGGACAGGAGGTTGATCGAGTAGCCGACCGCGAACAGGATGAAGCAGACGCCGATCAGCGACAGCGGGATGGTGACGATCGGCATCATCACCGAGCGGAACGAGCCCAGGAACAGGAGGATGACCACGACGACGATGGCGACGGCCTCGCCGATGGTCTTGAACACCTCCTCGATCGAGGCGCTGATCTGGCCGGTGGCGTCGTAGACGATCTCGATCGTCATGCCTTTCGGCAGCGTGTCCTGGACCTGCGGCACAAGCTTTGTCAGCGCCGCCGCCGTCGTCAGCGGGTTGGCCGCCGGCGTCGGGAAGATGGCCAGGAAGGTTCCCGGCTTGCCGTTGAAGCTCACCCTGGTGTCGGTGTTCTCCGCGCCGAGCTCGACACGCGCGACATCGCGCAGGCGCACCACCTGGCCACCCGTCGAGCGGATCGGCAGCTGGGCGAAGGCCTCCGGCGTCTGCAGGGTCGAGTGCACGCTGATCGAGGAGACCACATACTCGTTCTGGGTGTTGCCGGGCGCCGACAGGAAGTTCGAGTTGTTGATCGCGGTCAGCACGTCCACGGCCGTGGCGCCTCGCGCGGCGAGCCGGATCGGATCGATCCAGATGCGCATGGAATATTCCTGGGCGCCGAAGATCTGGACGTCGGCGACGCCTTCCACGGTCGAGATGCGGGGCCGGATGACGCGCTCGATATATTCGGTGAGCTGCTCCTTCGTCATGTTCGGATTCTGCATCGAGATGTACATCATCGCGAACTGCTGTCCGGTGCCCTTGACGATCACCGGATCCTTGGAGGCGTCCGGCAGGGTGCCGCGCACGCCCTGGACCTTGGACAGCACCTCGGCGAGCGCGACGTCCGGATTGGAGCCGAGCTTCATCTGCACCGTGACCGTGCTCGAGGACGGACGGCTGGACGAGGTCACGTAGTCGATGTTTTCGGTCGAGGCGACGGCGCGCGCGATCGGGGCCGATATGAAGCCCTGGATCAGGTCGGCGCTGGCGCCGGGATAGGCCGTGGTGATGGTGATCGCCGTCTCGTCAACCTTGGGATACTGTCGGATCGACAGGCCGAAGATGCCCTGGAAACCCAGGAGCAGGATCATGCAGGCCAGCACCGTCGAGAGCACTGGCCGGCGAATGAAGAGGTCGGAAAAGCTCATTGCTGAACCTGCTTGTTCGCCGATTTGCTGGGGTCGATCGTGTTGTCGACGGCAACCGACATGCCATTGAAGAGCCGGTTCTGGCCGGCGGTGACGACCTGGTCGCCGTCCTTGAGGCCCTCGGCGATCTCGACCATGCCGTTGTTGCGGCGGCCGAGCTTCACGAAGACCTGCGAGATGGTGAGCGCCGGCTGCTGCGCGGCCTCGGCCGGCTTGGCGGCGTCGCCAGCCGCCTTGTCGGCCGGCTTCGCGTCAGCCGGTTTCGCAGCGCCGTCGGCGGGCTTGGCGGCGTCGGCCTTCTGCTCGTCCGGCTTTGCCGGAGCCGGAGCCACGCCTTCGGCGGGCTTCGCCGGCTCGACCACGAAGACGTAATCGCCATAGAGGCTGGTCGTCACCGCCGTCTGCGGCACGGAAATGACGTTGTTTTCCTGCGGCAGCTCGACGCGGATCTGGACGAACTGGCCAGGCGTCAGCTTGCCTTCCGGATTGGCCACCTCGCCGCGGATCGAGACCAGCCGGCTTGCCGGGTCGATCTTGGGGTCGATGCCGCGGATGGAGCCGGCAAAGGACATGTCCGCAAGGCTGGTGCCGAGCTTGACGGTCTGGCCGATCTTGAGCAGCGGCAGCTGTTGTTCGGGAATCGTGAAGTCGACCCGCATCGTGTCGAGGTCCTGGATCGTCACCACCGAGTTGCCCGGGGCCAGATACTGGCCGACGTCGATCTTCGGGATGCCGACCGTGCCGCCGAAGGGCGCGGACAATTGCTTCTGGTCGAGCACGGCCTGCATCTTGTTGACCTGCGCGGCCGAGGCGTCCGCCGCGGCGCGCGCGGCGTCGAGCGTCGCGTCGGTGCCGACGCCGCGCCGCTGCAATTCGATCGCGCGGGTCAGCGCCGCCTGGTCCGAGGCGGCCTGCGCCTTCTGCGCCACCAGATCGGCTTTCTCGACCGCGTCGTCGAGCTGCAAAAGCACCGCGTCGGCGGCGACCTTCTGGTTGGCGTGGAACAGGATGTCCTTGACGATGCCGCTGGTCTCGACGGTAAGGTCGACGCCGCGCACGGCATTGACGGTGCCGATCGCCTCGACGCCAGGGGTCCATTCCGACGGCTTGACGGTCACGGTCGAGACCGTCGCGGCCGGCGGCTTCATGGTGGCGAAATACTGCTTGATGCCGGCGTCGCGCATGAAGTTGAAACCAACGATGCCGACGCACACGAGGGCGAGCAGCAGCAAGAATCCGGCGATGATGAAAAAGCGCTTCACGGATGGTCCCCTCGAGCCGGCAACCGGCAAATCAATCGATGCCGGGACACATATCGACGATAGGCCCCGATTTCAAATGGCGCGCCTTACTGTACCGGCTGGACGGTCTTGTCAATTCCGCCTAGGCTGATGCAGGAGGAAGCGCGATGAGAGTACCCAGGGCGAACTCACGCGAGAAGATACTAGCCGCCGCCGCCGATGTGGCGCGCGAGGCAGGCCCGGGAAGCCTGTCGCTCGATGCCGTCGCCAGCCGCGCCGGAGTATCGAAAGGCGGCCTGCTCTATAATTTCCCGACCAAGGCCAAGCTGATGCAGGGGTTGGTCGAAAGCTATCTCAGCGATTTCCAGAAGGCGCTGGAAGCACGCGCCGCCGAGGCCGGCCACGAAAGCGTGCTCTCGGCCTATATCAAGCTGTCGGCCGACGACTGCGAGCAGCCGAAACCCTCGGCGTCATGGATGTTCTCGGCGATCGCCGAAGATCCCGATTTCCTGACGCCGATAAAGGCCTTCAAGCACCAGCTGTTCGAACGGCTGAAGGCAGAGACGGACGACCTCGGCTCGCTGCTGGTCTGCTTTCTCGCCATCGAGGGGATGCGCAGCATGAATCTGTTTGATTCAGACGTGCTGTCCGAAGACGAGCGTAAGCTTCTGGTGTCCTCGCTGCTGAAGATAGCGGGATAAGCCACCAAACGGTTTGGTGGTGACCAAACGGTTTGGTAGTGACCAAACGGTTTGGTAGTGACCAAACGGTTAAGAGCGTCACACCAGCTTCATCCTGGCGACATAGCGTCCCTCCCGGTTCTTTGCTGCAATGCAAACGGAGTGGGACAATGGTAGACGTAGTTTCCAGTGAGGCGGGGATCCCGAGACCGGATCATCCCCTAGAACAATCAGGCGGGGCCAAGTGGTTCCTGCCGGCTTTCGGCGTGCTGGTGCTCGTCGGCATCATCTATGTCGGCTATGCGCTCAGCCAGGATCTGGCCATCGCCAAGACGGTGCCGTGGATCC
>NZ_VFUA01000089.1 GCF_006440735.1 Mesorhizobium sp. B2-7-1
GCAGCGCCTACGATCAAAGTTACGGAGTGGATCCTCGGGTCTGCGCCGCGTCGCTTCGCTCCTTGCTCCGCCCGTGGATGACGATCGCGATGGGCGTTTCGGCCAATCCCCAACGCATGCCACTTGCCAACGCAAACAGAGCCGACCGGTCAAAATCCCTGTGCGGTGCCACTAGGCGTTCGACCTGATTGCGCCGCAGCGCGATGGAAAGCTTTAAATTCCGGGGAAACGGCGCCCCGAAGCAGCCGCACCCGTGATCGAAAGTCAAACGTCGGCGAGGTCGCCCAGCGCTTCAATCAAAGGCTGGATCTCACTCTCGTAATTCTTCCAGCGCTTCACGGACGATTTGTAGATCGGCTGACGAACCTGCCAGCGGCTGGGCGTGGTGACGGCCCCTTCCCTATCGAAGAAGCGCAGGCATGCGTCGTCCCAAGGCAGGCCGAGATGATCTATGAGCCGGCGCGACTGTGCCTCTTGATCCTCGACAAGCGTCTCATAGCGATTTTCAAAGATACGGCCCGGGAAAACCTCGTTCCAGTGACGCATCAAGCGGTCATATTCGCGATAGTACAGGCCGAGTGCCCGCAGGGCTGCATTGTAGCTGTGTGCCGGGCTGAAGGGCAGGACATAGCATGAGACGCAATTGTCGATGGCATCGCGGCGGCAGTGAATGATGCGCGCATTGGGAAACAGAAGAGCGATAAGACCGACCAGCTCAAAATTATGCGGCTGCTTGTCGACGATTCGGAGCGCAGCGGGCGCCCGCTCCCGGAGGTAGGACAGATGCTCGTCGGCCAGTGTCCTGGTCAGTTCCGGTGTAAGGGAATGGATGGGCTTGCTCAAATCTTCAGCCGACGATTTGAGGTCGATTGCGTTTGCCACCCGCCTTAGTTTTTCAAGTTCTCCCGCGCCGTGAACCCCTGGATGACTGGCCAGGATCTGTTCCGTCAGCGTCGTTCCGGAACGGGGCATGCCAACGACGAACACGGGGAGATCGGAACCGTTGCCAAAGCCGGACGCGGCGGTAAACAGGCCCGGCGTGAAGATTTCAATCATCGAGTCTACGAAACGGCGATACTGATCGATGTCGAACCTGTGGCCGGCGGCCTGCTTGGCCTTGTTGAAATGGTCGAATGCTTCCGCGTAGCGCTTGAGGTCGTTCAGCACTTTACCGGCGGCGTAGTGAAGGCTCTGCACGCCCTCCGCCTTAAGCCCCGGACGGTCGAGTTCGCGAACGATCGATTGGAGCTCCGGGGGCTCTTCGGTAAACTTCCGGGTCTGCACGAGATCGTAATAAGCAGCCGCTGCGTCGACACGGCGTTCGATCGCCTCATTGAGATAGGCGCGGGCCTCGTCCATACGCCCGAGGCCAGTGAGCGTAGCAGCCATTCCGATCCGCGCCTTGGGGTGATCGCGGTTGATTTTCAGCGCCTTCTCGTAAAGCGGCAATGCCAAATCGGGCTTGTCGAACTGGGTGTAAACACGCCCCAAGGCGCACAGGCCCTCCACAAGATTGGGCTGTATTTCCAAGGCGTGCTGGATGTATTTGATGGCGGCTGAGAATTCACTCAGCTTCGCATAGGCCTCGCCGAAGCTAAGGTGGTAGTATGCGTTTTTCGGCTCCTCGGCGACCGCGCGCGCGAAATAGCGCAGAGCCGCCTCGTCGTCATAGCCCAGACAAAGCGTGCCCATGATATACAGGGCCAGCGGATGGTTCGGCGTCCGCGCCAGCACTTCAAGGCATAAGTCCTGTGCTTCGCCAAGCCGTTTGGCTTGTTGAAGCTCATAGGCTTTCTTCAGCAACGCATCATTGGCCTGCGCGCGCGCGAACGAATTTGTCTTCGGCGGAGCTGGCTGTGGCGGGCTTGCCTGGGGCCGTCCGGGTTTCGGCGCAGCGCCGGATTTGAGGTGTTTTGACCAGGCGGGCGGC
The DNA here is from genome assembly GCF_006440735.1 of Mesorhizobium sp. B2-7-1. Lineage (GTDB taxonomy): Bacteria > Pseudomonadota > Alphaproteobacteria > Rhizobiales > Rhizobiaceae > Mesorhizobium. Next base: position 1,931 of record NZ_VFUA01000089.1, read on the forward strand.
AAACGATTGTTCATCGCATCTGCTAGCAATAAGCACTGATGGAATCCAGTCAAAGCTCGGTGGGCAGCGAGCCTGCCGTTCAAATATCCGCGAGGTCGCCAAGCGCCTCTATCAGCGGCCGAATTTCATTTTCATAGTTTTTCCAGCGCTTGACGGACGACTTGTAGATCGGCTGCCGAACCTGCCAGCGGCTCGCCGTGGTGACCGAGCCCTCCCTGTCGAAGAAGCGCAGGCACGCATCATCCCAGGGCAACCCGATATAATCGATAAGGCGGCGTGATTGCGCTTCCTGGTCCTCAACGAGCGTTTCGTAACGATTTTCGAAGATGCGGCCCGGAAGCACCTCGTTCCAATGCCGCATCAAGCGGTCGTATTCGCGATAGTAGAGGCCGAGGGTTTTCAGATCATCGCTGTAGCTGTGATAACCGTTGAAGGGCAGAACGAAGCAGGAAATGCAGTTGTCGATGGCATCGCGACGGCAGTGAATGATGCGAGCCTTGGGAAAGAGCAAGGCGATAAGGCCGATCAGCTCAAAATTGTGCGGCATCTTGTCGACGATGCGCAGCGCCGTGGCTGACCGTTTTGCGAGATAAGACAAATGCTCGGTGGCGAGCGTTTTCGACAGTTCCGGCGTGATCGAATCGACAAGACGGTTCAACTTTTCGGCCAAGGCGGGCTTGAGGCCGAGGGCGTTCGCGACGCGCCCCAATTTGGAAAGCTCCCCCGCGCCATAGACGTCGGGATGACTGGCCAGGATTTGTTCCGTCAGCGTCGTTCCCGAGCGGGGCATGCCGACCACGAAAACCGGCACCTCGGAGGGATTGCCAAAGCTGTGTTCGGCGGCGGCAAACAACCCCGGTGTGAAGAGCTCGATCAGCGCGTCGACCCACCGACGATACCGGTCGATGTCGAATGGTTGAGAGGCCTGCTTCGCCTTCCGGAAATGATCGAACGCTTCATCATAGCGTTTAAGATCATTCAGCACTTTGCCGGCGGCATGGTGGAGCAGCCGAGCGTCGTCCGGTCCGAGTTTCGCATTGGCAAGTTCACGAAGAATGGAGCGGAGTTCCGGAGGCTCGTCGGTGAATTTCCGCGTCTGCGTAAGATGATAATAGGCGCTCGGCAGGTCGCTACGCCGCTCTATTGCCTGGTTCAGACAGGCGGCGGCTTCATCCATGCGGCCCACGCTGCTAAGGGCATTGGCTAGCCCCACTCTGATCTCGGGATGATCGGGGTCGACTTTCAGCGCTCTCTCGTAGAGCGGCAAAGCCAGATCCGGCTTATCGGATTCCACATAAGCGCGTCCCAAGGCACAGAGGGCCGCGACGAGGTCGGGCTGCAGCTCCACGGCGTATCGCATATGCTCGATCGCCGGCGAGTGTTCGCCGACCTTAAGATAGGCCTCGCCCAGGCTGAGATGATAATAGGTGTTGCGCGGCTCCTCCGCGATGGCGCGGGCGAAATATTGCAACGCCGTCTCGTCGTCATAACCCAGAGATATGGTTCCCATCATAAAAAGGGCGCGCGGGTGGTTCGGCGTGCGCGCCAGAACCTGCAGGCACAGATCCTGAGCCTGCTTCAGGCGCTTGGCCTGCTTATGCTCAAAAGCCTGCTTCAGCAGCAGGTCGTCCGACTGCGCGTGTGCGTCCGGCCTCGAAGGATTCGCTTGCGGCAATCCGGGTCTGAGCGCCGGAGCGGACGGCTTGGATACCGGGCCGGACTTTATATGTTTGGCCCAGGCGGGCGGCAGACGGTTGTTCATGGCGCTTCGCTAGCAAAAGAAGCTGTCGGAATCCAGCCCGCGCAAGACCGTGCCCCGGTGACGGGTCCCCTGCCCAGCTTGCACCGGCCGGGGGATCACGCTAGCAAGAACGCCCCTTCCACGCGAGCTTTTGCCATGCGCCAGCGCCCTTCCCTCACGCCCATCATCGGCGCGCTTCCCACCACCGTGCCGTTCGTCGGCCCGGAGGCGCAGGAGCGCGATCGCGGCCGGCCTTTCCGCGCCCGCATCGGCGCCAATGAAAGCAGTTTCGGGCCTTCGCCGCGCGTCATCGCCCGTATGGAGAGCGTCGCCCGCGACCAGTGGATGTATTGCGATCCCGACAATTACGAGCTGAAGGTGGCGGCTGCCGCGCATCACGGCGTGGCCGTCGAAAACGTGGTCGTGGGCGAAGGCATCGACGGCCTGCTCGGCCTGGTGGCGCGCATGTATGTCGGCCCCGGCGACGCCGTGGTCACCTCGCTCGGCGCCTACCCCACCTTCAATTTCCATATCGCCGGCGTCGGCGGCTGCCTGGTGACGGTGCCCTATGCCGACGACAAGGAGGACCTGGGCGGGCTTCTCGCCAAGGTCGCGAGCGAAAAGGCGCCGCTGGTCTATCTCTCCAATCCCGACAATCCGATGGGAAGCTGGTGGGAGGCGCCGGATGTCGTGCGCTTCATCGAAGCACTGCCGGAAACCACCATGCTGGTGCTCGACGAGGCCTATGGCGAGCTGGGACCGGCCTCGGCACTGCCCGCGATCGATGTCGCGCGGCCGAACGTCATCCGCATGCGCACCTTCTCCAAGGCTTACGGCCTGGCCGGCATACGCTGCGGCTACGCCGTGGCTGAGGCGGAGGTGATCCGCGACTTCGAGAAGATCCGCAACCATTACGGCGTCAGCCGCATGGCGCAGGTCGCCGGTCTCGAGGCGCTTGCCGACCAGGACTACCTGCGTTCGGTGGTGGCGCGCGTGGCGGCAGGCCGCGAGCGCATTTCAACCATCGCCAGGCAGAACGATCTCAAGCCACTGCCTTCGGCAACGAATTTCGTCACCATCGACTGCGGCCGCGACGGCGCCTTCGCGCTGAAAGTGATGCAGAATCTTTTGTCGCGCGACGTGTTCATCCGCAAGCCGATGGTGCCAGTGCTCGACCGCTGCGTCAGGGTCAGCGTCGGCCTCGACCATGAGCTCGACATCTTCGCCGAGGAACTGCCGGGCGCGCTGGCGGCGGCGCGGGGGAACTGACCAAACCCTGGCCTATAGGTCTGCTCCCCCGGGGACAGATTGGGCAATTCATAGTCCTGCGGCTGCCAGCAGGCGTGTCGCGCGGTTCAGCGCATCGGAAAGCTCCGCGGCTTGCCTGTCCTCGAGCTTGACGATCAGGCGGGCGAGATCGCGGTTCGTCGCCGCCTCGAGATCAGCCAGCGCGGCCTTGCCCCGCGTGGTCAGCGCAAGAACGGGCTGCCCGTTCTCCGGGCCATCGCGCATCTCGGCCAGGCCAATGGCGGTGCATTTGCGAAGGACCCTCATGAGATAGGCAGGGCGAGGTTGAGTTCGCCGGCCAACTCCGACGCCACTGGCGCGAGATCGAGATGAAACATGCGCGCCAGGAAACCGGCTCGAGCGCCGACACGCCGAGGCTTGCGCCCGAGCTCGAACAGCACGCGGGCTTCGGCCAGCGTGTAAGGGCTCTGCATCAAGGTCTCATCGAGCAGCCCAACCAGGCCGGTATAGAACCGGTTGAAGCGACGAATCTCATGAACCAGGGCTTCGTGCGGCATGCTGACCTCCTTGGAGAAATTGCATCCGATAATTCCCTCATTGGTTGACTGAGTCAATTATCCAATCGAGGGAACTGCTGCCTCAAACCGATTGCATTTCACCCCTCGTGCTCCAGATTGATGGAGACGATTCTGGAGCGGACGAATGCAGGGTGAGCAAAGAGCCGTTCGGGTGCACATTTCCGGCAAGGTTCAAGGTGTGAGCTACCGTGTCTGGACGCGTGGCGAAGCCATGCGTCTCGGGCTTACAGGTTGGGTTCGCAACGAACGCGACGGTTCGGTCACCGCGCTGATTACCGGCGCCGATGCCGCCGTCACGACGATGATCGAACGCCTATGGCAAGGACCGCGGGGCGCGCTCGTCTCGAAGGTCGAGATCGAGGAATCGGCCGACGACGCGCCGGTGGATTTCAGGATCATCATCTAGCCTCATCTCGCCTCCGCAACCCAGAAAGAGCGTATGTGGCATCTTGAATTAATTGAACGTTCGTTTTATTAATGCTGCTGGAGGCGAACATGGCGCGCACCACAGGTTCCGACGGGGGAAAAACCGAAGCGGCCGTCCGCGAGGCGGCGGTCAGCCTGATCGCGCGCCTCGGCTACGAGGCGATGTCGATGCGGCAGCTGGCGGCGGAGGTCGGCGTGCAGGCGGCCGCGCTCTACCGTTACTTCCCGACCAAGGAAGACCTGCTGTTCACCTTGATGCGAGAGCATATGGAAGGTCTGCTCAAGGCTTGGGAAACGGCGCGGCCGACGGGCGCTGATCCGGTCACCCGGCTGGCCGCCTATGTCGAGAACCACATCGCCTTCCATATCGAGCGACGCCACGCCACCCATGTCTCCAATATGGAGTTGCGAAGCCTCTCGCATGAAAGACTGACGCAGGTCCTCAAGATGCGCACGGCCTATGAGAAGGAGCTGCGCGCGATCCTGCGCGACGGCGCCGAAACCGACGCTTTCGAGATCGACGATACGGGCCTGACAGCCATGGCGCTGATCCAGATGATGACCGGCGTCATCGTCTGGTTCCGGCCGGGCGAGCGGCTGTCGATCGCTGAAGTCACGGCATCATATCTTTCGATGACAATGCGCCTGGTCGGCGCGACAATCAGCCATGGCACCGCACGTCCTTCCGGGCGCGCCGGGGACGCCGTGGCACTCTGATACAGGCATGATCCCCGCGAAGACCGGGGCGTGCGCAGGGAGGAACGGCATGTACACGAATACGCTCAGTTTCGGACTTGATCCCGACATCGAAGCGCTGCGCGATACCGTGCGTCGCTTCGCCCAGGACAGGATCGCGCCGATCGCGGCGGAGATCGACCGCTCCAACGAGTTTCCCGCGCATCTCTGGGCCGAACTCGGCGCGCTCGGCCTGCTCGGCATCACCGCCGATCCGGATTTCGGCGGAACCGGCATGAACTATCTCGCGCATGTCGTGGCAATGGAGGAGATTTCACGCGCATCGGCCTCGGTCGGCCTCTCCTACGGCGCGCACTCGAACCTCTGCGTCAACCAGATCAACCGCTGGGCCACTCCGGCGCAGAAGGAGAAGTACCTGCCTGCCCTTTGCGCGGGCGAAACGGTCGGCGCGCTGGCGATGTCGGAACCGGGCGCCGGCTCGGACGTGGTGTCGCTCAGGCTGCGCGCCGAAAAGCGCAACGACCGCTATGTGCTCAACGGCTCGAAAATGTGGATCACCAACGGCCCCGACGCCGGAACGATGGTGGTCTATGCCAAGACCGATCCGGAACGCCATTCGCGCGGCATCACCGCTTTCATCGTCGAAAAGGCGATGGCCGGCTTTTCAGTCGCGCAGAAGCTCGACAAGCTCGGCATGCGCGGCTCCAACACCGGCGAGCTCGTCTTCGAAAATGTCGAGGTGCCGTTCGAGAATGTGCTGCATGAGGAAGGGCGCGGCGTCGAGGTGCTGATGTCGGGGCTCGACTATGAACGCACCGTGCTTTCCGGAGGCCCGATCGGGCTGATGGCGGCCTGCCTCGACGTCGCTGTGCCTTACGTGCACGAGCGCAAGCAGTTCGGCCAGCCGATCGGGACGTTCCAGCTGGTGCAGGGCAAGCTCGCCGACATGTACTCGACCATGAACGCCGCGCGGGCCTATGTCTATGCGGTGGCGGCCGCCTGCGACCGCGGCGAGACCACGCGCAAGGACGCCGCCGGCTGCGTGCTCTTCGCGGCGGAGAAAGCGACGCAGATGGCGCTCGACGCGATCCAGCTTCTCGGCGGCAACGGCTATATCAACGACTACCCGACGGGACGGCTGCTGCGCGACGCCAAGCTCTATGAGATCGGCGCCGGCACCAGCGAGATCCGCCGCTGGCTGATCGGCCGGGAGATCATGGCGGAGGGGGTTTAGTGAGCTCTGCTCGTCACCTTCGTCGAGCTTTCATCGACCCGCTTGCGGGCCGCCTCGGCGAGCGTGTCAGAAACCCACTGGTTGATCGATTTTCCATCGCTGGCCGCTGCTTTGCCAAGCAAGGCATGGATTTCCGGCGTCGTGCGGAGAGCGAGCTTGCCGGAATAGGGTTTTTGCGGATCGACGCCGCGCTCTTTGCAAAAGGCAAGATAGTCGTCGACGCTGTCGTGGAACGATTTCACCAGTTCCTCAGCCGTCTCGGCCTCAAAGGTAACGATGTCGCGAATGCCAAGGATGCGGCCATGGAAGACCATATCCTCGTCGTCGAACTCGATCGAACCGGCATATCCCTTGTAAAGCTTCATGGCCTTATTCCAACGTTCGTCAAAAATTCTCTGATATCCTTGACCGCCCACCTCTCGGTATCGGGCGACGGATGCGGCCGGTGCAGGAACAGCGTTTGGCCGGATATTGTGAAACGGACCCGCGAACCACTGCCTTCCGAAACCTCAGCTCCAAGCGCGATCAGCAACGCCTCAACATCTCGCCACTTAATCGAGGCGCTGACCGGGTTCGCAAATATTTTGTCCAGTGTCAGCCGGTGCGCTGCTTTCATGGCTTTCGCCCTCCCCAATAGAATACCTTTGTGGTCAGCTCCTCTGGGGTTAGGGCGAGAGCCCCGACGTGATACTAAAATATGATATCATTTGAGGTTCGTCAATGCCTGCCTTGACCTCCCAGATCTCCCCCTCCTCCGACACTTTCCGCGCCAATGCCGAGCGCATGCGCGCGCTCGTTGCCGACATTGCCGAGAAGGCGGCAAGCGTCGAGCGCGGCGGCTCCGATGAAGCCCGCGAACGCCACGTCTCGCGCGGCAAGCTTCTGCCGCGCGAGCGGCTGGCGCAACTGCTCGACGCCGGCTCGCCCTTCCTCGAGGTCGGCCAGTTCGCGGCATGGTCGATGTATGGCGAGGACATTCCGTCGGCCGGCATCATCACCGGCGTCGGCCGCGTCGAAGGCCGGGAAGTGATGGTCGTCGTCAATGACGCGACGGTGAAGGGCGGCACCTATTATCCGCTGACGGTGAAGAAGCATCTGAGGGCGCAGGAGATCGCGCTGCAGAACAACCTGCCTTGCGTCTATCTGGTCGACTCAGGCGGCGCCAACCTGCCCAACCAGGACGAGGTCTTCCCCGACCGCGAGCATTTCGGCCGCATCTTCTACAACCAGGCCAACATGTCGGCGGCCGGCATCCCGCAGATCGCCTGCGTGATGGGTTCCTGCACGGCGGGCGGCGCCTATGTGCCGGCGATGTCGGACGAAACGATCATGGTGCGCAACCAGGCGACCATTTTTCTCGGCGGCCCGCCGCTGGTGAAGGCCGCCACCGGCGAGGATGTCAGCGCCGAGGAGCTTGGCGGCGCCGATGTGCACACAAGGCTTTCCGGCGTCGCCGACCACTACGCCATGGACGACGAACACGCCTTGGCGATTTGCCGGCGTATCATCAAGAACCTGAATCGCAACAAGGCCGTAAGCCTGAATTTGCAGAAGCCGATTCAACCGCTTTACGATCCGCAGGAACTCTACGGCATCGTGCCGACAGATCTGCGCCAGCCCTATGACGTGCGCGAGGTGATCGCGCGCCTCGTCGACGGTTCGGAGTTCGACGAGTTCAAGCAAAACTACGGCACGACTTTGGTCACCGGCTTCGCGCATCTGCACGGCATGCCGGTCGGCATCATCGGCAACAACGGCGTGCTGTTTTCCGAAAGCGCGCTCAAAGGCGCCCACTTCATCGAACTCTGCTGCCAGCGCGGCATTCCGCTGATCTTTTTGCAGAACATCACCGGCTTCATGGTCGGTCGAAAATACGAGGCCGGCGGCATCGCCAAGGACGGCGCCAAGCTGGTGATGGCGGTCGCCACCGCAAAAGTGCCAAAGCTCACAATCATCATCGGCGGCTCGTTCGGCGCCGGCAATTACGGCATGTGCGGCCGCGCCTATTCGCCCCGCTTCCTGTGGATGTGGCCCAACGCGCGCATCTCGGTGATGGGTGGCGAGCAGGCGGCCGCCGTGCTTGCCATGGTCAAGCGCGAAGGCATCGAGCGCAAGGGCGGTGCGTGGAGCGCCGAGGACGAGGCGAAGTTCAGGAAACCGATCCTGATGAAATACGAGCATGAGGGCCACCCGCTCTATTCCTCGGCCAGGCTCTGGGACGACGGCATCATCGATCCGGCCAAGACCCGCGACGTGCTGACGCTCAGCCTCTCGGCCGCGCTCAATGCCGGCGTCGAGGAGACGAAGTTCGGCGTGTTCAGGATGTGACGATGAGCGGCATCGGCGACAGGGTCCGCATACACACCGGCGACATCACCAGGCTTTCGGTAGACGCCATTGTGAACGCCGCCAATTCCTCGCTGCTCGGCGGCGGCGGCGTCGACGGCGCCATCCATCGCGCGGCCGGGCCGGAACTGGTTGCCGAATGCCGCATGCTCAACGGCTGCAAGACCGGCGACGCCAAGCTGACCAAGGGCTATCGCCTGCCGGCGCGCTACATCATCCACACGGTCGGGCCGGTCTGGCAAGGCGGCGGCCAGGGCGAGGCCGAGATGCTCGCCTCCTGCTATCGGCGCTCGCTTGAAATCGCGCGTGACCATGATTGCCACACGATCGCCTTTCCGGCGATCTCGACCGGTATTTACCGCTTCCCGAAAGAGGAAGCGACCGGGATCGCCGTCGGCACTGTAAGCGACTTCCTGCGGAGAAACACGGCGCCTGACGTCGTTACTTTCTGCTGCTTCGACGAGCATACGGCAGAATTATATCGGCGGACTATTGCCGCCCTGGGTCGGGATTGAACTTTATGAATGCAATCCTTCATTTTCTCACGAAAGTGCGAACTTGCAGATCGTGGCTGGCGACAGCCCGGAACATTCGCTATTTCTCATCCCGCATTATCCAATGGGGATGGGGAAAAAATGGAACTGAAATACACTCGGCGCGCGCCCGCTTCTATACTTCTGGCGTTGCTTATGCTCTCGGCGTCGACCGCGGCCATCGCCGGTTCCCTGGCGGGCAGCGTGGGCGACAAACGTTTCCCGCCACCTTTGTCGATGAATCCCAAGGACCAATGCACCAGCGCCTACAGGTCCTACGTCGCGGCGAGCGGCCATTCGGCTTATGCTACGACTTTCTATACGCGCGTGGTGGACCTCTATGTCGTCTGCGGCAAGGCGCTCAACGCGCCGTCCCAGAAGGCCGCGGAGGATGTCGCGCTGCGCAACTGCCAGGGCGGCCTGAAGAGGTGGCGGCTCAACACGGCGAGCGGCGGCTGCGCCATCGCGGCGTCGAAATAGGCAGACGCCTGCAGGACTGGCGCCGCCCAAGACAAAACCGGGAGGCTCCATGTTCGGCAAGATCCTGATCGCCAATCGCGGCGAGATCGCCTGTCGCGTCATCCGCACAGCCCGCAAGCTCGGCGTTCGCACCGTCGCCGTCTATTCGGATGCGGATGCCCGCGCCCTGCATGTCGAGATGGCAGACGAGGCAGTGCATATCGGCCTCTCGCCCGTCGGGGAAAGCTATCTGCGCGGCGACAGGATCGTCGCGGCGGCGCTTGCCACGGGCGCCGAGGCCATCCATCCCGGCTACGGCTTCCTGTCGGAAAACCCCGATTTCGTCGACCAGGTGACGGCGGCGGGCCTCGTCTTCATCGGTCCCTCCGCCGCCTCGATCCGCGCCATGGGATTGAAGGACGCCGCCAAGCGGCTGATGGAAGCGGCCGGTGTACCCGTTGTGCCCGGCTATCATGGCGAGGCGCAGGAGATCGTGCTGCTTGCTTCCAAGGCGCGCGAGATCGGCTACCCCGTCCTGATCAAGGCGCGCGCCGGGGGCGGCGGCAAGGGCATGCGTCGCGTCGACCACCCCGACGATTTCTCCGAAGCGCTGTCAGGCGCGCGACGCGAAGCGAAAGCGGCGTTCGGCGACGACCGTGTGCTGGTGGAAAAGTACGTCGACAAGCCGCGCCATATCGAGTGCCAAGTGTTCGGCGACAATTTCGGCAATGCCGTGCATCTTTTCGAACGCGACTGCTCGGCGCAGCGCCGCCACCAGAAGGTGATCGAAGAGGCGCCCGCCCCCGGCATGACACCGGCGCTGCGCAAGGCGATGACGGAGGCGGCCGTGAAGGCCGCCAAGGCGATCAATTATTCGGGCGCCGGCACGATCGAGTTCATCGTCGATGCCTCGCAGGGCCTCAAGGCCGACCGCTTCTGGTTCATGGAGATGAACACGCGGCTGCAGGTCGAGCACCCCGTCACCGAGATGGTCACCGGCGTCGACCTCGTCGAATGGCAGCTTCGCGTGGCATCCGGCGAAAAACTGCCGAAAACGCAAGGCGAGATCGCGCTTACCGGCCATGCTTTCGAGGCGCGCCTCTATGCCGAGGACGCCGCCAAGGGCTTCCTGCCGGCGACCGGCACGCTACATCATCTCAAATTCCCCTACGCGGCGCCGGAGGGCGCTCAGATGCGCATCGAGACCGGCGTGCGCGCCGGCGATGCGATCTCGCCTTTCTACGACCCGATGATCGCCAAGCTGGTGGTGCACGGCAAGGACCGGGCCACGGCGCTCGGCGCGCTGCGCGATGCCCTCAGCCGGACCGAAGTGGCCGGCTCGACCGTCAACACCGCCTTCCTGGCGGCGCTCGCCGCCGACGCCGATTTCGCGGCCGGCGACGTCGACACCGGTCTGATCGGCCGGCATCAGCAGGCGCTCACCGCCATTCCCGCGCCTGGCGACGAGACGATTGCGGCCGCGGCGCTTGCCGCGACGGACGCCGGCGCGCCGGGTCCAGCCGCCGACCCATGGTCCACGCTTTCAGGCTATGCGCATTTCCACACGCTCGCGCGCCGCATCCGCCTGCGCCATGGCGAGGAGAACATCCTGGCCAGGGTTTCGGCACGGCCGGACGGTCGCTTCCAGGTGGCGCTGGAGGCGCCGCACGACGCGGTGAACATGCATGATCTGAGGACCATGCCGCATGCCGCGCGCTGGCCGGGCCACGTCACCGTCTTCGAGGGTGCGGTCGGCTATACGTTCGCGGTCCCCGATCCGCTCGCCAAGGCAGACGAGGCGGGAGCCGCCGCAGGCAACTTGCGCGCGCCGATGCCGGGGCTGGTCAAGCTGGTGCGCGCCGCGGCGGGCGATGCCGTGATCAAGGGCCAACCGCTTCTGATCCTCGAGGCGATGAAGATGGAGCACACGATCGCCGCCCCGCATGACGGCGTGATCGCCGAGATCGCCGCCGAGGGCGCGCAGGTCAGCGACGGCACGGTGCTGGTGCGCTTCGCGGAGGACGGCCAGGGCTGAGCGCTCATTCGGTTGTCTCGTTAACGAGACAAAATAGAGAGGTATGGCGGGCCGGCGCCCCCTCGCCTGCACGTCAATGCCACAGCAGAAACGAAAATGGCCGGGACAATGCCCGGCCATTTCCTCGATTGCAGAACCGAATTACGGCTGGATCGGCGCGTATTTGCCGTCGTGCCACTGGTTGATGTCGTAGCTGGCGTTCTTCAGGTCGCCCTTCTCGTCGAAGATGACGTCGCCGACCACGGTGCTGATCGGCTTGCCGTCCTTGAGCGCCTCGGCGACCTTGGCCGGATCGTCGCTGCCGGCGCGCTTGACGCCCTCGGCCACGGCCTGGATCACGGCGTAGGAGAACAGCGTGAAGCCTTCAGGCGTGAAGCCGCCGGCCTTGATCTTGGCGACCGCATCCTTCGCTTCAGGCTTTGCCTGCGGATCCGACGGGAAGACGAACATGGTGCCTTCGCCGGCCGGGCCGGCAACCTGCCAGAATTCCGGCGAGGCGATCGAGTCCGGCATGATCAGCTGGAACTTGACGTTCTGCTCGGCCGCCTGGCGCAGGATCAAGCCCGCCTCCGGGTGATAGCCGCCGAAATAGACGACGTCGGCCTTGAGTTCCTTCAGCTTGGTGACGAGAGCCGAATAGTCCTTCTCGCCGGCATTGATGCCTTCATAGTCGACTTCCTTGAGGCCACCGGCATTCATCGTCGCCTTGACTGCATCGGCAACGCCCTGGCCGTAGGCGCTCTTGTCGTGCAGGACGACAACGTTCTTGCCGGCGTATTTCTTGGCGATCCACGGGCCGATGAAGGCGCCCTGCGCGTCGTCACGCGTGTAAAGGCGCATGATGGTCGGCCAGCCGGCCTTGGCCGCGGCATCGGTCAGCACCGGGTTGGACGAGGCCGGGCTCATCATCAGCGTGCCGGCTTCGGCATAGACGGCCGAGGCCGGAATGCTCGAGCCCGAGCAGGCATGGCCGTCGACGAACTTGACGCCGTTGGCGACGATGCGGTTGGCGACCGAAACCGCCTGCTTCGGATCGCACTGGTCGTCCTCGATGTCGAGCTTGATCTGGGAGCCGTTGATGCCGCCCGCCGCGTTGATGGCGTCGGCGGCAGCCTGCGCGCCCTGCTTGAACTGGTCACCGATGGTGGCGAGCTGGCCGGTCATCGGGCCGACCACCGAAATGGTGATGTCGTCGGCGAAGGCAACCGGGGCGCTCATCATCAGGCCAAATGCGGCCGCGCTCAAAATACCCAATTTTTTCATGACTATAAGAACTCCTCCACTTACGCGCGGCCGTCCGGCCGGCGCTTCTTCACAGAGCCGGGACAATTTCACCCTTCGCTGAAACTGTCGAGAGGACAATTCAGAAGGTTTTGGTTCATTCCGGTGAGGATTTCTTGGGCCACGCGGCTGATTACCAAGCGTAATGCAAAAAGCCGCGCCGACCTTGTTTCGGTCGGTCGCGGCTTTTGCAGTCGAGCTCCCCGGACGCCCCCGCGCCTGAAACCCGCTCGCTTCCCTGTTTCTAGTGGACCATGATCTTATCCGAAAACCGGACTCCAGTTTTCGGGGCCATGGTCAGCACGGCTTGAGGTTCGTTGGCCTGCCGCGTTCTTGGTCTTGTCTAATGGCCGTCTTGTTGCGGCGTTGTCCCCTGAACCCTTCGGACTGATCCCCCAGGATCAGTGCATTGTCATCCATTCGCGCGCTTCGCGCAGCGCCCGGGCGATCTCGGGCTTCGACATCGAGGACGACAATTCCGAGCGCAGTTCGGCGGCGCGGGCCGAGCCCTTGATCGCGGCGATGTTGAACCATTTGTGGGCGGCGACGACGTCGGTCTCGCAATCGCGGCCGGTCGCATACATCATGCCCAGTTCGAAAAGAATGTCGGCCTGGGCGGTTGCCCCCATGGCGCCGAAGCCGTCTTCAAGCATTTCAAAGCGTGCCATTTCAATCCCCTGTCTGGCTCCCGAGAGCTGCCTCCTTTTCCCCCGGTGTCCCTCGGGGCGAGCCGCTCTTTCGATGCTTTCGAGGATGACGGCTGGCCTTGAATCCGTCGTTAAATGGCGTGCTTAATTTGAGGAAAACAAAGCTAAAACAAGAGGTAAACGCGAAAAACCGTTAAGCATGGGAATCCAGCGTTTCAGCCCTTTTGCATCAAATTCGATGAAAATTGCCGCGAGCGGAATCAAGACTTCGCTAACCACGGAAACCGAAGCGTTTTTCCAGTCGCGTTTATTTTCAGCCGCACGAGTGGCGAAAATCCTTGCAACCTTCCCTGGCGGCACCGCTTTTGTTTTGGCGGGAGCTGGATTAGCTTTACCTTTGCGTAAGGGGCAGACGGGCGGATCGGAGCCCACCGCAACCCCATAGGGAGGAGGACAAGATGTTTCGAAAGATGAGCCTGGCCCTGGCGGCCACCTTGATCATGGCGGGTGCCGCCTGGGCCGACCCGATCGAAGGCAGTTGGAAGACGCAATCCGGCGAGACGGCGACGATCGGCGGCGGCGGCTCGTTTTCCATCACGCTCAAGACCGGCAAATATGCCGGCAAGACGATCGGCTCGCTGAAGGCGGCCGGCGACAACAAATATGCCGGCAACATCACCGACCCGGCGAATGACAAGACCTATTCCGGCAAGGCGACCCTTACAGGCACCACGCTCAAGATGAGCGGTTGCGTGCTCGGCGGCCTGATCTGCAAGAGCCAGACCTGGCACAAGCTCTGATCGCCACATTCCGGATCGTCCAAACGGGGCCAAAGCGGCCCCGTTTGTTTTTGGAGCGGCAGCGCTCCCCCGGACCGCGCTGTGGCACCGGCGCCCGTTCAAACTCTCGTCAATCAATTTGAACCGCAGATGAATACCGGTCTCAGAACCGGTTCAGAGGCATTCCGGCATTCTCTCCCGCATTGAAGGAGAGAGAAATGCTTGCCCGTCGCTTCACCATCGTCTGCCTGCTGATGAGCCTGTTCGGCATGTTCTTCGCCATCCTGGTGGCGGAGGCCGGCCATTCGACCCGCTCGTGGGAACGGCCGACGGCTTCATTTCCGGCGCCGTGAACCAAGTGAAGCGCTGAAACGACAAAGCCAAGAAGCAACCAAGCTGAATTTCGGGACACCACCAAAATGAACCGCATCACCGCCACCGCAACGAATATCCTCAAGCTGCTGCCGCGGGCGACGCTCATCCTGATGCTGCTCGCCGCCCCGGTGCTGGCGGTGCCGATGATGCGCGCCAATACGGGCAACACGATCGAGGCGCCGGCGCACAAGAACACCAGCGTGGGCTTTGTGTTGCTGATCAGCCTGCAGCGCGGGTAAGGTATGCCGATATTCAGGTGATGCCGGCCTGCAAACGGCGGCTTCCTGCGCTTCCTGTGCTCACGTACTTCAAGTACGCTCCGCTCCGGTTCTCGGGAGCCACCATTTTCGACTCGGCCTGACCTGAATCTCAACTCACCTTGAATCTGAGCGACAAAAAATCTCGACTTGGATTGCCGTTCCCCCCGCCGACCCCTCCCAACCGCTCTTCCAAATCTCTATATTGAGCCATGGAAAAGCGAATCTACCCCCAAGCCATCGAATCGGTCGTCATGCCGGAGCCCTTCGGCAAGCAGAGCTTCCACGACGCCAAAAAGGCCGTCGCGGCGCTGCAGGCGCTCTACGACCGCAACACCAAATTCCTGCGCGATTCCTTCGCCGCGCTTGCCGCGGGAGGCGATGAGAGCAAGCGCTACCGGGCCTTCTATCCACAGATCGGCGTCACCACGACCTCGTTCAGCCAGGTCGACTCGCGCCAGGCCTATGGCCATATGCCGACGCCCGGCCATTTCGCGACCACGATCACCCAGCCACAACTGTTCGAGAATTATCTCGTCGAGCAGCTTCGGCTCATCATGCGCAATCACGGCGTGCAGGTAACCGTGTCGGAGTCGACCACGCCGATCCCGCTGCATTTCGCCTTCCTCGAAGGCACCTATGTCGACGGCGCGGCCGCCGAGCGCATCAAGCGGCCGATCCGGGACCTGTTCGACGTGCCGGATCTCGACGGCACCGACGACCAGATCGCCAACGGCACGTTCGAGGTGGCGTTTGGCGAGCCAAGGCCTTTGGCGCCGTTCACCGCGCAACGCATCGACTATTCGCTGCACCGCATGACGCATTACACGGCGACCAGCCCGCAGCATTTCCAGAATTTCGTGCTGTTCACCAACTACCAGTTCTACATCGACGAGTTCGTCGCGCGGGCCCGCGAATTGATGGCCGCCGGCGACAGCGGCTATGTCGAATTCGTGGAACCCGGCAATGTCGTGACCCAGAACGGGGCAACGGTTCCGGAAGGCACGCCGCCGCAGCGCCTGCCGCAGATGCCGGCCTATCACCTGAAGAAACCCGGCCATGGCGGCATCACCATGGTCAATATCGGCGTCGGCCCTTCCAACGCCAAGACGATCACCGACCATATCGCGGTGCTGAGGCCGCATGCCTGGGTCATGCTCGGCCATTGCGCGGGCCTGCGCAACACACAGGCGCTGGGCGACTATGTGCTGGCGCATGCCTATGTGCGCGAGGACCATGTGCTGGACGACGACCTGCCGGTCTGGGTGCCGATCCCGCCGCTGGCGGAAATCCAGGTGGCGCTGCAGGAAGCGGTCGCCGAAGTCACCGGCCTTTCCGGCTACGACCTCAAGCGCATCATGCGCACGGGCACCGTCGCCACCATCGACAACCGAAACTGGGAACTGCGCGACCAGCGCGGACCGGTGCAGCGCCTGTCGCAGTCGCGCGCCATCGCGCTCGACATGGAATCGGCCACCATCGCCGCCAACGGCTTCCGCTTCCGCGTGCCCTACGGGACGCTTTTGTGCGTCTCCGACAAGCCGCTGCACGGCGAATTGAAGCTGCCCGGCATGGCGACCGAGTTCTACAAGCGGCAGGTGGCGCAGCATCTCACCATCGGCATCAGGGCGATGGAGAAGCTGGCCGAGATGCCGATGGAGCGGCTGCATTCGCGCAAGCTCAGAAGCTTTTCGGAGACGGCGTTCCAGTAGCCGCGCGCCAGCGAGGCAATCGGTCGTCTTGCTTGGGCCCCAATTTGGCCGATAAGCGGTCCGAACGGTTGACCTGGAGCAATTTCAGGAAAAGTGCGAAGCGGTTTTCCGTCAGAACAAGAGAAAGGGTATTTCGGCGTTTTTCATGAAACGGTGAAATGCCCTGGGCGGTCGGAGCAAATGACAACGGGCGGTGCGCGCTTGGGCATGGTGGCTCAACTGACATTCCTGGCGATGATGGCATGTTCGGCCGCGCTGCTGGCCGGGTTCTTCGGCACGCTGCATCCGGCTCTCGATTCCTTCTCGCATTTCCGCATGCATCTGAGCCTGCTTGCGGCCTTGCTCGCGCTGGCGCTGCTTGCCGGTCCCTACCGGCTGCAGGCGGTTGCGGCACTGATCTTCGCCATCGCCTGCTTCGCCACGACGACGAGCGCGCTGCCCAGATTGTCGACGCAGCAGGCGATCGCAAAGCCCGCCGACCGGATCACCTACAGCCTGCTGCAGATGAACCTGCGCTTCAACAACCCGACGCCGAAGAAAGTGCTGTCGCTGATCGGCCGGACCAATCCCGACGTCATCACGCTCGACGAAGTGTCCGGCATGTGGGCGAAGGAGCTCGGCTATATTGCGGGCGCCTACCCCTATCGCATCCTTTGCGACTATCCCAACGGCATATTCGGCGTCGCGCTTCTCTCGCGCCGTCCCTTCGCCGCAGGCACCGCGCCACGCTGCGAGCCGCGCGGGGCGATGGCGACCGCCACGATCGATTTCAACGGCGTTCCGGTCAACGTCGCCGCGATCCATCTGAGCTGGCCGTGGCCGAAGGAGCAGTACTGGCAGATCGGCGAGCTGGCGGAGCCGCTTGCCGGGCTCGGCGAGACCGCCATCATGGCCGGCGACTGCAACGCCGTGCCATGGAGCGCGGCGGTGCGGCGGATGGCGCGGCTCAGCGGCATGACGCTGATGCCGTCGGCCGGCCCGACCTGGATCCACCGCACGCTGCCCGATTTCCTGCGCCGCTATGCAGGCCTGCCGATCGACCAGGTATTCAGCAAGGGCCGGGTGACGATCCTGTCGTCGGCCCGGATGGAGGATACCGGCTCCGATCATCTGCCGGTGCTGGTCGAATTCACGCTGCCGACCGACAGCAACGCGCCTGAGGACGAGCATAAATCGGCGCTGGCGGCGAATGACGCGCCGGACAAGCCGCGAGGCTGACGCTCCCGCCTGGCAGGCAAACTGGCTGGAGTTCAGTTCTTGCCTATCAACGCATTGACCAGCCGGTCGACGTGGCCGCCGTCGCGATGCTCGCGCGCGTCGAAGGCGTTCTGTTTGGCTTCATATTGCGCGTAGACGGCGTCGATCCGGCGCCTGGCCTCGCGATGGGTGGCGGTGCAGAACCAGTTGTCGGCCAGCTCAAGGCCGGCAATAGACTTATCGGTGGCGCGCATCATGGCCTTGGCGATGCGGCCGTGGTGGTGCTCGTGAGCGTGGACGCCGGCAAGGAAGCGCCGCCAGCGCCGCTCGAGCCTGGATGTCGGCGGCGAAGCAAGGCGAGGAAAAGTGTAGGTGAGTTCCATCGTTCCGCCGGCGCTCCGCAATCGACAGACGCCGTCGGCGCGATCCACGTCCAGGTTCCAGTTCACGACGTAGCTGGTGTCGGCGATGGCGCGAGTCATGAAGCCGTGCTTGGGCCCTTTGCGGTCCATCGCTTCGACCAGCCCAGCGCCCGTCGTGCCGGCGATGTCATAGCTGCGCGTCGTGACCAGCACCTTGGTGCCGGCCAGGGCCTCTGGGGCGATGCCGCACAGGCCGCCGAGCATGACGAGGCATGTAAGAACCGTCAGGCGCATGGCCATTTGCTCCCTATCCGCAGGGAAGGGAACTATAAGCCGGGCGCAATTTCAAGCTTGAGCGCTTGAACGCCGTTAACGGGCCGGTCGGAACCGCGGGATGGTTGCCGAACGGCGGTCGAGGTGCCCGGCCGGCGGCCGGATCACATGCCCTGATAGACTGGTCCCTCACCACCTTGCGGCGGCACCCAGTTGATGTTCTGGTTCGGATCCTTGATGTCGCAGGTCTTGCAGTGCACGCAGTTCTGCGCGTTGATGACGAAACGCACGTCCTTGGCCGATGGGTCGGCGGCGGCGTTGCCGTCCTTGTCCACCCATTCGTAGACGCCGGCCGGGCAGTAGCGGGTCGATGGACCGGCAAAGACGTCGTGCTCGGAACGCTGCTGCAGCACCATGTCGCCGACGATCAGGTGGGTCGGCTCGTTTTCCTCATGGTTGGTGTTGGAGAGGAATACCGAGGAAAGCCGGTCGAAGGTCAGCACGCCATCCGGCTTCGGATAGGCGATCTTCTGATGCTTGGAGGCCGGCTCGAGCGCCGCATAGTCGGCCTTGCCATGCTTCATGGTGCCGAAGGGCGAGAAGCCGAACAGCGTGTTCAGCCACATATCGAGACCGCCAATGCCGACGCCGACGATGGTGCCGAAGCGCGACCAGAGCGGCTTGACGTTGCGCACCTTCTTCAGGTCCTTGCCGATGTCGGTGCCGCGCCAGGCGTCTTCGTAGGAAGCAAGCTCGTCATTGGCACGGCCGCCGGCGATCGCCTCGGCCACATGCTCGGCCGCCAGCATGCCGGAGAGCACCGCATTGTGCGAACCCTTGATGCGCGGCACGTTGACGAAGCCTGCAGCGCAACCCACCAGCACGCCGCCCGGGAAGGAAAGCTTCGGCACGGACTGCCAGCCGCCTTCTGTGATGGCGCGCGCGCCATAGCCGATGCGCTTGGCGCCCTCGAAGGTGCCGGCGATCGCCGGATGGGTCTTGAAGCGCTGGAACTCCTCGAAGGGCGAAAGATAGGGGTTCTTGTAGTTCAGGTGGACGACGAAGCCGACCGCCACCTGGTTGTCCTCGAGATGGTAGAGGAACGAGCCGCCACCGGTCTTCATGTCGAGCGGCCAGCCGAAGGAATGCTGCACGAGACCCGGCTTGTGGTTCTCGGGCTTGACCTGCCAGAGCTCCTTGAGGCCGATGCCGAACTTGCCCGGCTCGCGGCCATCGGCAAGCTGGTACTTGGCGATGAGTTGCTTGGCCAAGGAACCCCGCGCGCCCTCGCCGATCAGCACATATTTGCCCATCAGCGCCATGCCAGGCGCGTAGGCCGGGCCATGCGAGCCATCCTTCTCGACGCCCATGTCGCCGGTGATGACGCCGGTGACGGCGCCGGCGTCGTTGTAGACGAGGCTTGCGGCGGCGAAGCCCGGATAGATCTCGACGCCCAGCGCCTCGGCCTTGGTCGCCAGCCAGCGGCAGACATTGCCGAGCGAGACGATGTAATTGCCGTGATTGTTCATCAGCGGCGGCATCAGGAAGTTGGGCAGGCGGAACGAGCCGGCCGGCCCCAGCACCAGGAAATGATCCGCCGTGACCGGCGTCTTGAATGGATGATCGCCCTCCTCGCGCCAGCCAGGCAGCAGCCGGTCGATGCCGATCGGATCGACGACGGCACCGGAAAGGATGTGCGCGCCGACCTCGCCACCCTTCTCCAGCACGACGACGGAAAGCTCGGGGTTGAGCTGCTTCAGACGGATCGCCGCGGCGAGGCCGGCGGGACCCGCGCCGACGATCACCACGTCGAATTCCATGCTCTCGCGTTCGATTTCGCTCATCGGCCCCTCACTGGCTCGCCATGTTTTCGCATTCTGCTGGCTCACGCGCTGCATAGCGCATCAATTCGCGACGCGAAACCGGCGCTGACGTGACAACACCGATTTCGACAAAAAGTCGCGGGTCTTGCATGCCAAACGGGCGATGGCACGGCTCAAGCCAAGCATAGGCCAGCGCCAATCGGTTGGCAGGCCAGGCCGCGCCCGCATGTTTTTAATTGTTCGACGGCTTGGTTATCGGCAATACTTCACGCCATGCGCAGTCTAGAGCCGCCCGGCTTTCCATCGAAGCGCTTACTCTTCACGCCCGGCCTGGCCTGGCGCGCGGTTCTTCCGCTCCTCTTTTTGACCCTGCCGGCGGAGGCCGACCCGGTGAAGGTCTGGGCGACCGGCGCCTATTCCTTCTCCGACGAGCTGGGTGGCTTCCGTATCACCGCCGTGTCCGGCATCGGTACCAAGGAAGACCCGTTGGTCATCAAGGAAGAGCTGAACACGGCGACACCGGTGACGCTGACCATCCGCGCGACCAAGCCGATCGAACCCTTCGGCAAGGCCGGCGAAGTCGCCAATGGCGTGATGTATATGCGCATCGACGTGCTGAACAACAGCGCGCTGCCCTGGGTGGAGTTCCAGTTCGAGCTGCAGGAGATCCTCGACCAGCCAAGCGTGTTCGGCGACGGCCTTTCCTTCGACCAGCGCAACAAGACACCCGACAACATCTGGTCGAGCAATTTCGCCGATTTCGACCGGCGGTTCGAACCGTATGATCAATTGCTGTTCAAGAACGGCAAGGTCGACCCGCTGAAGACGGCGACCTTCGATTTCCTGATCACCGACTACACACCGCGCTGGACATTTTACATCGTGCAGGATCCGCGCATACCCACCGGGTGAAGTACGGCCGGTATCCAAGGCGGACCTGGCAACTTGCAAATCGGCGCCGCGCGGACGATGGTGGCGCCATGACTACCGCCTCCCCCAGCACACCCGCCGAGATCGCCGAGCTGCTCGCCTTCTATGCCAGCGCCGGCGTCGACGAGGCACTTGAAGACGCCCCGATCAATCGGTTTGCCGAAGCGGCGGCGAGGTCGGCGGAACGCAGGCCTGCCGAGCGCGGTCCTGCCGGGCGCAGTCCCGCCGAGCGCGTGGTGGCCGCGCCGCACCGCGAAGAGAGCCGCCCGGCACCCGAGCAGGCTCCCGAACGCGCCGAGAGGCCCAACCCGCCAGCGCCGCCATCCGGCATCGATGCGAGCAACATTCCGGACGCACCCGCGCGGGTGCCGGCGGCCGCCGCCGTTCCCGACGAGGCGCAGGCTGCCGCCGCGCGCCAGCTTGCAGCGCGCGCGACGACGCTCGACGAGCTGCGCCAGCACATGGCCGCCTTCGATGGCTGCAATCTCAAATTCACCGCCAAGAACCTGGTCTTCGCCGATGGCAACCCGAACGCCGACCTGATGCTGGTCGGCGAGGCGCCGGGCCGCGACGAGGACCTCGAAGGCCTGCCTTTCGTCGGCCGCTCCGGCCGGCTGCTCGACCGCATGCTGGCGGCGATCGGCCTCGACCGCAACTCGGCCTATATCGCCAACGTCATTCCCTGGCGGCCGCCGGGCAACCGCACGCCGACGCCGCACGAGACCGAAATCTGCCGGCCCTTCATCGAAAGGCAGATCGAGCTGGTCAATCCCAAGGTGCTGGTCAATCTCGGCGGCCCGTCGGCCAAGACGCTGCTCAACACAACGGAAGGCATTCTCAGGCTGCGCGGTAACTGGCGGGTGCACACGACGGCGTCGGGCATTGCTATTCCGGCGATGCCGACGCTCCACCCGGCCTATCTCCTGCGCACGCCGGTGCACAAGAAACTGGCCTGGCGGGATTTTCTGGAGGTGAAGGCGAAGCTGCCGAGTTTGGCGACTAGCTGATCTCCTCCGTTGTGGGGGAGATCAGCCGACACCGGCGCCTTCGCCAATAACCTCCAAGGTAATTGAATTGCGCCCCTGGCGACCTTAGTCATTCCCCCATGACCACATCCCCAACCTCCGCGGGCAGCCTGATCCGCGAATGGCGTACCCGTCGCCGCATGAGCCAGCTCGACCTCGCCATGGAGGCCGAGATCTCACAGCGGCATCTCTCCTTCGTCGAGAGCGGGCGCGCGCAGCCGTCGCGCGAGATGGTGCTGCATCTCGCCGAACAGCTTTCCATTCCGCTGAGGCAGCGCAACCAGCTGCTGCTCGCAGCGGGCTTCGCGCCGAGCTTCAGCGAGCGATCGCTGACCGACGCCGCGCTGGCGCCGGCGGTTGCCGCGGTGGAGACGGTGCTCAAGGGTCATGAGCCCTTCCCGGCACTGGCGGTCGACCGGCACTGGAACCTCGTCACGGCAAACGCGGCGATCGGCCCCTTCCTGGCCGACGTAACGGAGGCGTCGCTGCTGCAGCCGCCGGTCAACGTGCTGCGGCTCAGCCTTCATCCGGGCGGCGTGGCGCCGCGCATCGTCAACCTAGTGGAATGGCGCGCGCATCTGCTGGAGCGGCTGAAGCAGCAGAACGATGCTACCGGCGATCCGGTGCTGATCGATCTGGAGCGGGAGCTGCGCGGTTATCCGTCGGGCATGAAGAGCGCACGGCCGGTGCCGATTGAGCCGAACGGTATAGTGCATCCGCTCAGGCTGGCGCATGGCGATCAGGTGCTGTCCTTCATCAGCACGATCACCGTGTTCGGCACGCCGCTCGATGTCACGCTGTCGGAACTGGCGATCGAGTCTTTCTTTCCCGCCGACGAGCAGACGCGCACGGTGCTGGTGCGGCTGGCGAAAGAGCGAGGCGGGTAAAGATTCCTAGTCGTCGGCAGCTTCTCAGAAATCAATTCCGCATGCCTTGAAGAAATCCGGTCCGAGGATGTGGCCCGCAGCAAGCAACGGAATTCCCAAAACCCAAGCTGTGAGAAATCCGAGAACGCCGTATTTGAATATTCGCCCCGCGATCGTGGTCATTGCCCTGAGGAGAAAGGCGCCGCTCCTCATCCTGGCAAAGTCCGAGCCCTCATCGCGAGGCCCTTTGATTGACACCACTGCCATGGATATCGCGGCCGTAGCCCATGATCCAAATGCGAACCATGCGTATAAATGCATGGTAACGCTTGCCAGATTGCAGCTCATATCGGAGCATCAGCCTTCGCTGTCATTGCCGTTAAGATTCATACCTCTCGCCGCGGGAGGCCAACAGAACAGATCACCCCTGCGGCGGCGCCGCCTTCCTGATGCGCGTGCGCTCCAGCCCGAGTTGCCGTTCGCGCCATATTATGAAGATACCGGCGGCTACCACGATCATCCCGCCGATCAGCGTGTTCAGCGATGTCACGTCGCCGAACACGAAATAGCCGACCACGACGCCGAGTATCATCGAGGTGTATTCGAACGGCGCCACGACCGAGGCCTCGGCATGGCGATAGGCTGCCGTCATCAGGATCTGGCCGAGTCCGCCGCAGAAGCCCGCGACGACAAGCAGCGCTGCCTGCATCGGCGTCAGCACCTGCCAGCCGAAGGGCAGCGTGAAGAGCGACAGCACCGAAGCCGTCGAGGAGAACCATAGCACGATGGTCGCCGTCTTCTCCGTCTGCACGAGATTGCGCACCAGAAGCATGGCGACGGCTGAGATCGCAGCGGCGATCAGCGCGGCCATGACGCCCAGCACCTCCTGGTCGTCAAGGCCTTCGTCGGAATTGAGCAGCGTCAGTTCGGGCCAGGAGATGATCAGCACGCCGGCAAGGCCGACCGCAACCGCGCTCCAGCGATAGACACGGATCGTCTCGCCGAGGAAGATCGAGGAGAACACGACGACCAGCAGCGGCTGGGCGTAGTTCAGCGTGATCGCCTCCGGCAGCGGCAACCGGGTCAGCGCGAAGAAGCCGAGCCCCATGGCGCCGACGCCGACCAGGCCGCGCGCGATGTGATTGAACGGCCGCTTCGTCGTGAATGCCGTGGCGAGCTCTCCCTTGAAGGCGAGGAACGCAATGATCGGGAAGATCGCGAAGAAAGAGCGGAAGAAGACGATCTGCCCGGCGGGCACGTCGCCGGCCGCCTTGATGCAGGTCTGCATGCCGACGAAGACCGTCACCGAGACGATCTTCAGCGTGATGCCGCGCAGCGTGTTGTGGCCGACGGCATGATCGACGGTCATCTTGCCTCGTAAGGACGGTCTGAAAACGAAGCCGCCAAATAGCCCAAGAGCAATTCCAGGAAAAGTGTGTAACCGGAATTGCGAAACACATCCTATCCCGCAGTTTTGTCGCGTGGCCGTTTCGTGTAAAGAGCACGCACCTCAAAAATCTCGGACCAGCCAGGCTGGTTTTCCGCCCGAAACCGACAGGAAAAGCCGAAGGAATGCGCACAGATACCGGCCATGTCTTCAAGCTCGAAGACTATCGCCCCAGCGACTATCTCATCCCCGCGACCAGCCTGGACTTCCGCCTGTCGCCGGACGCGACCCATGTCACCGCGCTGCTTACCATCGAACGGCGCGAGGGCGTTGTCGCCTCGGCGCCGCTGGTGCTCGACGGCGACGGGTTGACGCTGCTTGGCCTCGCCATCGATGGGCAGGCCCTCCCAGCCGGCGACTATGAGGCGACGCCGGACCGGCTGACGATCCTGAAGCCGCCGGTGGCACAGCGCTTCGAGCTTCGCCTGGAGACCGAGATCGCGCCTTCGCGCAACGAGGCGCTGATGGGCCTCTACCGCTCCAGCAACGTCTATTGCACGCAATGCGAGGCCGAAGGCTTTCGCCGGATCACCTATTTCCTCGACCGGCCCGACATCCTGTCGGTCTACACCGTGCGCATCGAGGCTCCGCACAACGATGCGCCGTTGCTGCTCTCCAACGGCAATCCCGTCGAACGCGGCGCCCTCGCCAATGGCCGGCACTACACGGTGTGGCACGACCCCTTCCCCAAACCTTCCTACCTCTTCGCGCTGGTGGCGGGCGCGCTCGGTAAGGTGGCGGGCAGCTTCACCACCATGTCCGGCCGCGAGGTCGAGCTCGGCATCTATGTCGAGCCCGGCAAGGAGCGGCTTGCCGGCTATGCGATGGATGCGCTGAAACGCTCGATGAAATGGGACGAAGAAGCCTTCGGCCGCGAATACGACCTCTACGTCTTCAACATCGTCGCCGTGTCCGACTTCAACATGGGGGCGATGGAGAATAAGGGCCTCAACGTCTTCAACGACAAGTATGTGCTGGCCGACGAGGAGACCGCGACAGATGCCGACTTCGCCAATATCGAGGCGATCATCGCGCACGAGTATTTCCACAATTGGACTGGCAACAGAATCACTTGCCGCGACTGGTTCCAGCTCTGCCTGAAGGAAGGCCTGACCGTTTACCGCGACCACGAATTCTCCGCCGACCAGCGCTCGCGGGCGGTGAAGCGCATCGCCGAAGTGCGCACGCTGCGCGCGCATCAGTTCCCGGAAGACCAGGGACCGCTGGCGCATCCGGTCAGGCCGCGCCGTTACCGCGAGATCAACAACTTCTACACGGCGACCGTCTACGAGAAGGGCTCGGAAGTGGTGCGCATGATCCGCACCATCCTCGGGCCGGAGACTTTCCGCGCCGGCATGGATCTCTATTTCGAGCGGCACGACGGCGAGGCGGCGACGATCGAGGATTTCCTCAAAGTGTTCGAGGACGTCTCGGGCCGCGACCTGGCGCAATTCGCGCTCTGGTATCACCAGGCCGGCACGCCGAACCTAACGGTGAGCTCCACGCACAACGCGGCGGCCAGGGAGTTCACGCTGGAGATCGAGCAGTCGGTGCCGCCGACGCCGTCGGAAAGCCGCAAGCGGCTGATGCATATTCCCCTTGCGTTCGGGCTCGTCGGCGCCGGCGGCAAGCCCGTCACCTGGACGGCCGTCGAGGGCGCAACTGTGGATGACGGCGTCATCCATATCCGCAAGCGCCGGCACACGGTGCATTTTTCGGGCGTTTCGGAACGGCCTTCGGTGTCGCTCAACCGCGGTTTCTCGGCGCCGATCACGCTTTCGGTGCAGCAGAAACCGGAAGACCAGTTCTTCCTGGCGGCGCATGACAGCGACGCCTTCTCACGCTGGCAGGCGTTCAACACGCTTTTGACCGACGCGCTGATCGCTGCCTTCCGCCAGCTTCTCGGCGGCAAGCAGCCGGCCTTCACGGCAAAGCTCGCCGAACTCGCCGGCAGGATCGCCGGCGACGAGACGCTGGAGCCGGCCTACCGGGCGCTGGCGCTGTCGCTGCCCGGCGAAGCCGACATTGCCCGCGACATCGGCAAGGGCATCGACCCAGACGCCATCTTCGCCGCGCGCGAGGCGCTGGCGCGGACGATCGGCGAGGCAAACCGCGAGGCCTTCGAGGCGCTCTACGAAAGGCTTGCCGACAAGGGTCCGTTCAGCCCGGACGCGGCGAGCGCAGGACGGCGCGCGCTACGCAATATCCTGCTCGACTATCTGTCGCTGCTGCCGGGCGGCGCCGCCCTCGCCGCGCGGCACTTCGATGCCGCCACCAACATGACCGACCGCGCCGCTGCGCTCGCCGTGCTGGCGCATCGCCATTCAGGCACGGCCGAGGCCAAAGAGGCGCTGGCCGCCTTCGAGGCCCGCTATCGCGGCGACGCGCTGGTGCTCGACAAATGGTTCCAGATCCAGGCCGGCGTGCCGGGCGCGAACACGGTCGAGAAGGTGCGCGAGCTCATGCGGCATCCGGCCTTCTCGATCGCTAACCCGAACCGCGTGCGTTCGCTGATCGGCACCTTCTCCAGCGCCAACCAGACCGGATTCCACCGCGCCGACGGCGAAGGCTACCGTTTCTTCGCCGAGACGGTGCTGGAGGTAGAAAAGCGCAACCCGCAAGTGGCGGCAAGGCTGGCGACCGCGCTACGGTCCTGGCGCGCGCTGGAGCCCGGACGGCAGGCCAAGGCCAAGCAGGCGCTGCTCGATATGGCGAAGGTTGAGAACCTGTCGGCCGATTTGCGCGATATCGTGGAGCGGACGCTGGCGTAGCGCTCTTTCCTTCTCCCCTTGTGGGAGAAGGTGGATCGGCGCATAGCGCCGAGACGGATGAGGGGTGTTCCAGCGGAGTGAGGCGCTGGTTTTCCCTGGAGCACCCCTCATCCGGCCGCTTCGCGGCCACCTTCTCCCACAA
>NZ_VFUA01000009.1 GCF_006440735.1 Mesorhizobium sp. B2-7-1
GAACCCCCTCGCGCAAAACGCGCAAAACTGTTCGCGATGTCCTCGCACACCTGTTCGCGATGTCCCCAGTCCAAACACCCTTGTGGGAGAAGGAAAGAGCGCATCTACTTCGGCCGCTTCAGTTTCTTGCGCTCCTTCTCCACCTCGGCGCGGCAGTAGCAGCCTTCGAGGTGGTCGTTGACCAGGCCCATCGCCTGCATGAAGGCGTAGACCGTGGTCGGGCCGACAAAGCTCCAGCCGCGCTTCTTCAGTTCCTTCGATATCCTGACCGACACCGCCGTCGTCGGATTGGCGCGCAGATGCGCCAGGTCGACGATTTCGGGGCGCTCCTGCGGACCCGGCTCGAACTTCCAGAACCAGGCGGCCAGGGAACCGAACTCGTCGGCCATCTCGCGGGCGCGTTTTGCGTTGTTGATGGTCGAAACGATCTTGCCGCGATGGCGGATGATGCCGGCATTGCCAAGCAGGCGCTCGACATCCGCGTCGGTGAACGACGCCACCTTATCGAAATCGAAGCCGGCGAAGGCCTCGCGGAAATTCTCGCGCTTGCGCAGGATGGTCAGCCACGACAGGCCCGACTGAAAACCTTCCAGGCAGATCTTTTCGAACAGCCGGCGATCATCCGTTACCGGCCGGCCCCATTCATGGTCGTGATAGTGGAGATAGTCCGGCAGGTTGCCGTGCCAGAAGCAGCGCGCCTTGCCGTCGGGGCCGTCGAGAATACCGGCATTTTCAGTCGCCATCGCTCGCAAATCCATTCGTTAATGCGCTTCAGCGCCGTTTTACCGTGGCTTTACCAGATTCCTGAACCGGCCGGTAACCACACCAAAAGGTTTACTGACAAAGCGGCATTTTACGCATTCCGATTCATGTTTTGCTTGCCGCTCCGCGCCAAGGATCGCGAAACCGAGGGCGCCCTCTCCGCCCCGGATCAGTTCGATCAAGGTGCGTTCCGATGAAGACAGCGTTTTGTTCCCTGCTAGGTGCCGCGGCGATCCTGGCCGCCGGCGCCACGACCTCCCTTGCCAATGACCGTTACACCGACCGGCCGCCGGTGATGGTGAGCCCCGACCTTTCGGCGCCCTGGGTGCTGCAGCTTGGCCATGCGCCGGGCATCGTGCGCCCGACCCCGCAGGCAACGCAGCAGCCGCTGCGCCGTCTGTTCCAGGCCCAGCCCGACCGGCAGAGGACGGCGGCCGTCCAGCAGCCGGCCAAGCGCATGGTGATGCGGCCGCAGATCAACCCGGTCTACCTGCCGCAGGAAGTCGCCTATGACGGCCCGGCGAAACCCGGCACCATCGTCATCGACACCCACCAGAATTTCCTCTTCCTGGTCGAGAAGAACGGCAAGGCGCGGCGCTACGGCGTCGGCACCGGCAAGCCGGGCTTCGAATGGTCGGGCACGCACAAGATCACCAACAAGCGGGAGTGGCCGGATTGGCGCCCGCCGGCGGAGATGATCAAGCGCGAGGCGGCCAAGGGCCGCTATCTGCCGACCTACCTGGCCGGCGGCATGGAAAACCCGCTCGGCGCGCGCGCGCTCTATCTCGGCACCACCGAATACCGCATCCACGGCACCAACCAGCCCTGGACGATAGGCGGCGCGGTGTCCTCCGGCTGCATCCGCATGCGCAACGAGGATGTCGTCGACCTTTACGAACGCGTGAATGTCGGAACCACGGTCGAGGTGATATAGTCGCAGCGAATCAGCTGGTTAGACGGCGCAGCAAATTTAGTCTCAAGCTGTTGCCGCCAAGTCATAGTGCGATCCTGCGGGATGTGCTTAAACCGGTAACCGGTGTCGGAGTTTACGGGGGACGGGCCGTGTGGGGATACGGCCGGTCACGAAAAGGGCAGCGCGGGCAACCGCGCTGCCCTTTTCACTTTGAGCTTCTTTTGATGCATGGCGCGGCAAGTCGCCCCGAAGGCACCAGGTTTCGCTTTCGGGGCTGATTTCCCGGCGATCCTCTGCTATTGCACCGCACAAAATCTCAGTTGTTACGCAATTCCGGACAGAAAGCCGCTCCCGCGCCTGTTCCCGAATTGCTCCAGAAGGCAAAAGGTGCCAGCCATGACCCGGACCGACGACAGCCGCTACCTGAAAGGCGGGCCGGTCGCCCAGCGCATCATCGCCTCGGTGCGCGAGGATGCAGCGATCGCCACGGCCGAAGGCTTTCCGCCGAAGCTGGTCTCGATCACCGTCGGCGATACCGCGGCGGTCGACGTCTATGTGCGTAACCAGCGCGCCAAGGCGGCCCTTGCCGGCATCGGCTTCGAGGAGCGGCGCTTCGCCGCCGACATCACCGCCGGTGAACTGGAAGCGGCGATCCACGGCCTCAACGCCGATCCGCGCGTCACCGGCATCATCATCCAGCGGCCGGTGCCGGCGCATATCCCGATCAAGACGCTGCAGGGCGCCGTGCATCCGCTGAAGGACGTCGAAGGCATGCATCCGGCCTCGATCGGCAACATCGTCTACAACCAGCTCGACCTGGCGCCCTGCACGGCGGCGGCTTCGGTCGAACTGCTGAAGGAGACCGGGCTCGAGCTCAAGGGGCTC
This sequence comes from Mesorhizobium sp. B2-7-1, assembly GCF_006440735.1. Taxonomy (GTDB): domain Bacteria; phylum Pseudomonadota; class Alphaproteobacteria; order Rhizobiales; family Rhizobiaceae; genus Mesorhizobium. Next base: position 2,561 of record NZ_VFUA01000009.1, read on the forward strand.
GAGGTGGTGGTCGTCGGCCATTCCGAGATCGTCGGCAAGCCGATCGCCTTTCTGTTGATGAGCGAAGGCGCGACGGTGACGGTGTGCCACCACATGACGCGCTCGCTGGCTGCCCATGCGCGGCGCGCCGACGCGCTGTTCGTCGCCGTGGGCAAGCCGCGGCTGATCAAGGCGGACATGGTGAAGCCGGGAGCTGCCGTCATCGATATCGGCATCAATTCCGAGGTCGGACCGGACGGCGAAACCCGCATCGTCGGCGACGTCGACACCGACAGCGTCAAGGAAGTGGCATCCTGGATCACGCCGGTGCCCGGCGGCGTCGGCCCGCTCACGGTCGCGATCCTTTTGCGCAACACCATGGTGGCGCTCAACCGCCAGCGCGCGCTCTACCGCGCGACCTATGGCGTGCCGGACCAGCTCGCGGCGGAGTAGGCCGGCACACACCCTCACCCAGCCTCCGCTTCGCTCGGCTGACCTCTCCCCGAGGGGAGAGGAGATTGTCGACGCCGGCGCAAACCTCTTCTCCCCGCCGGGGAGAAGGTGGCCGCGAAGCGGCCGGATGAGGGGGCGCCGGCGACGAGGATCACTCTGCCGCCACAAGCCCTCGCTCGGAAACACCCTCAGGCTTCGGGCCGCCATAGGCCCAGTCGAGCAGCTTGATCGTGTGCACCACCGGCAGCCTGGCGGCGGACGCGATCTGGGTGATGCAGCCGATATTGCCGGTGGCGACAACCGAGGCGCCTGTCGCCTCGATGTTCTTCACCTTGCGGTCGCGCAGCTTGGCCGAGATGTCGGGCTGCAGGATGTTATAGGTGCCGGCCGAGCCGCAGCACAGATGACCCTCGCGCGGCTCGCGGACGACGAAGCCGGCCTTGGCGAGAAGCTCCTTCGGCTGGCGGGTGATCTTCTGTCCATGCTGCATCGAGCAGGCAGAGTGATAGGCGACGATCGTGCCCGGCTTGCGCGCCGGCTCGGGCAGGTCGAGAGCGGCGAGATACTCGGTGACGTCCTTGGCCAGCGCCGAGACATGCGCGGCCTTTTCGGCATAGGCCGGATCGAGGCGCAGCATGAAGCCGTAATCCTTGATCGTCGTGCCGCAGCCGGAGGCGGTGATGATGATGGCGTCCAACCCGCCCTGGTCAATGGCGCGCGTCCAGGCGTCGACATTCTGCCTTGCCGAGGCAAGTGCCGCCGCCTCGCGGCCCATGTGATGGACGAGCGCGCCGCAGCAGCCCTCGCCTTCCGGCACCATGACCTCGACGCCCAGCCTGGTCAGCAGCGAGATGGTGGTGTCATTGATGGCAGGATCGAGCACCGATTGCGCGCAGCCGGTGAGGATCGCGACGCGGCCACGCTTCGCGCCCTGCCCGGCATGTGTGCCTGGTTTCGCCATTGGCGATGCCGACGGGATCGCGGACGGCGCAAGCTTCAGCATGGCGGCGACCGGCTTCAGCGCCGGCAGCTTCTCGAACAGGCCGATGAACGGCCGGCCAAGCCCGGCGAGCTTCAGCGCGGCGCGGAAGCGACGCGGGTAAGGCAGCACGGCAGCCAGCATGGCGCGCGTCAGCCGGTCGAGCAGCGGGCGCTTGTAGGTCTCCTGGATATGGGCACGGGCGTGGTCGACCAGATGCATGTAGTTCACGCCCGAGGGACAGGTCGTCATGCAGGCCAGGCAGGACAGGCAGCGGTCGATATGGGTGACGATCTCCTTGTCCGCCGGCCGGCCGTTCTCCAACATGTCCTTGATGAGGTAGATGCGGCCGCGCGGCGAATCCAACTCATTGCCGAGAGTGACATAGGTCGGGCAGGTGGCGGTGCAGAAGCCGCAATGCACGCATTTGCGCAGGATCTTTTCCGATTCCGCGACGTGCGGATCGGCGAGTTGCGCGGCTGAGAAATTGGTCTGCATCTCTTTTAAGTCCTACGCCATGCGGCCGGGATTGAGGATGGCCTTCGGATCGAACTCGGCCTTGAGCCGCGCCGACAGCGCCGCCAGATGCGACGGCTGCGGCTCGAAAACCGGCAGCGCCGCGCGATGCGAGGGCGAGACGCGCACCAGCGTCGCGTGACCGCCGCCATGCTTACGGATCAGCCCGCGCAGCAAATCAGCCTCCGGATCGTCCTCACGCATCGACAGCCACACCAGCCCGCCCTGCCAGTCGTAGAAGGCATCGACCGCAACCTGCATGCGCAGCGCCATCACCATGTGATGCGCCTGCGACGGCGCCATCGACACGCGCCAGACCGGCCGCGCGCCGCCATCGGCGAAAGGCAAACAATCGCGAATGTCGCGCCAGATGGTCTTCGACGCCTCACCGGCGATCTCTTCGAGCGGACCAGCCTTGCCGAGCAGCTTTCGCAGCGCCTCGATACGATAGACGACCGACGGGCCAAAACCCTCGACGCGCAGCAGCGTGGCGGCGTCGCTGCCATGCTTGCCGCCTGCGACCTTCGCAGCGATGCGCTCCGGCAGATGCGCGGCGCTCGACGCTTCGGCGCTGGAGCCGAGCGCCAGCGCCATGGCGGCGACCGCGGCATCGTCGAGCAGGCCACGGATGGCCAGGGTCACTTCCGTCTCTGCCGCGGGCAGAACCTTGAAGGTGACGTCGGTCAGCACGGCGAGCGTGCCCCAGCTGTTGGCCATCAGCTTGGAAAGATCATAGCCGGTGACGTTCTTGACGACGCGCCCGCCCGACTTGAAAGCCTCGCCACGACCCGAGATGGCGGCGACGCCAAGGATGTGGTCACGCGCGGCACCCGCCTTGAGACGGCGCGGGCCGGACAGGTTCGTGGCGAGCACGCCACCGATGGTGCCGTTCTTGCTCCCTTGGCCCGGCTCGCCGCTGAGCAGCGGGCCGTAATCCATAGGCTCGAAGGCGAATTGCTGGCCGTTCTCGGTCAGCAATTGCTCGATCTCGACGAGCGGCGTGCCTGCCTTGGCCGACAGCACCAACTCGGCGGGCTCGTAGAGGGTGACGCCGGTGAGGCGCGAGAGGTCGAGCGTGTGCTCGGTCTGCAGCGGACGGCCGATGCCGCGCTTGGAGCCGTGGCCGAGGAGCTCAAGGGGTGTTTCTTCCGCCGCTGCCCATTGGACGGTGGAGAGGGTTTCGGCGGAAGAGGATGGGGTGAAGGTGGTCATGGGCGGTGAGCGCCTTTTCTCGCCCCCGCGAAGCAGGGGAGAAGAGATAGGTCGCGTTCCTTCACACCCCTCTCTGTCCTGCCGGACATCTCCCCCGCAAGGGGGGAGATTGGATGTCGCCGAGGCTTTCGCCAACCTCCAGCGTTGGCGGGAAAGCGAGGCGCCGAAGCTGCTAACCTCCCCCCTTGCGGGGGAGATGTCCGGCAGGACAGAGGGGGGTGCTCAAGCGCCAACATTGCCACTCAAAACCTCGGAATATCCGGAAACGCCACCTGTCCCCGATGCACATGCATCCTTCCCAGCTCCGCACACCGGCGCAATTGCGGAAAAACCTTGCCGGGGTTGAGCAGGTGGTTGGGATCGAAGGCGCATTTGACGCGCATCTGCTGATCGAGGTCGATCTGGTTGAACATTTCCGGCATCAGGTCGCGCTTCTCGACGCCGACGCCGTGCTCGCCGGTCAGAACGCCGCCGACCTCGACGCAAAGCCGTAATATGTCGGCGCCGAAGCTTTCGGCCTTGTCGAGCTCGCCCGGCACGTTGGCGTCGTAGAGGATCAGCGGGTGCAGGTTGCCGTCGCCGGCATGGAAGACATTGGCGACGCCGAGGCCGTATTTCTCGGAAAGATCGCGCATGCCGGCGAGCACGCGCGGCAGTTCCTTGCGCGGGATGGTGCCGTCCATGCAGTAATAGTCCGGCGAGATGCGGCCGACCGCCGGAAAGGCGGCCTTGCGTCCGGCCCAGAAGCTCAGCCGCTCCTGCTCCGACTGCGAGATGCGGCAGGTGGTCGAGCCGTTCCTATAGGCGATCGCCTCGACGAGGCCGATCAGGTGGTCGACCTCGACGCCCGGACCGTCGAGCTCGACGATGAGCAGCGCCTCGACATCGAGCGGATAGCCGGCATGGACGAAATCCTCCGCGGCGTGGATCGCCGGGCGGTCCATCATCTCCATGCCGCCGGGAATGATGCCGGCGCCGATGATGTCGGCGACGCATTGGCCGCCCTCTTCGCTGGTCGGAAAGCCGATCAGCAGAGCGCGCGCCGTCTCGGGTTTCTTCAGGATGCGCACGGTGACCTCGGTGACGACGCCGAGCAGGCCTTCGGAGCCGGTCATCACGCCGAGCAAATCGTAGCCTTCCTGGTCGAGATGGCTGCCGCCGAGGCGCACCACCTCGCCATTCATCAGCACCATCTCGATGCCCAGCACATTGTTGGCGGTGAGCCCGTATTTCAGGCAATGCACGCCGCCGGAATTCTCCGCGACATTGCCGCCGATCGAGCAGGCGATCTGGGAGGATGGATCGGGGGCGTAATAAAAGCCCTCCTGCTCGACGGCGGTGGTGATGCCGAGATTGGTGACGCCGGGCTGGGCAACGACGATGCGGTTCGGATAGTCGATCGCCAGAATGCGGTTGAAGCGGCTCATGACCAGGAGCACCGCATCCTCGAGCGGCAGCGCGCCGCCCGAGAGCGAAGTGCCGGAGCCGCGCGGCACGACGCGGATGTTGCGCTCGTTGCAGTATTTCAGCACGCGCGAGACCTGAGCCACCGTTTCCGGCAGCACCACCACCAGCGGCAATTGCCGGTAGGCGGTCAGGCCGTCGCTCTCGAAGGCACGCATCTCATTGGCCGCGTCGACGACCCCCTCGCCCGGCACGATGATGCGCATGTCGGCGACGATCTCGGCGCGCCGGCGCATCGTCTCGGCATCTGGCTTGGGCATGGCTAGGCCGGACATCGGGCATCTCGCTTGACTGGTCAAAATCTTTTACCAGCCTGGCGGTTTTGTTGCAAATGCTGCTTCGGTCAGATGCGCCGGTGAGCGTAATGCCAAGCTTCCGCAGCGGCAATCTGCCGCTGGCGCTCGAATCTCCCCCCTTCAGGGGGAGATGGCCGCGAAGCGGTCAGAGGGGGTCGTCTAACGTAGATCGCCGACTCCGCCTGGCGTAAAGGAAGGCGCTGGAGCTTCACGCGCAGCGACCCCCTCTGTCGCCTTCGGCGACATCTCCCCCTCGAGGGGGGAGATTACTCGCCCGGATGCTTCGCCGGCTCGGAATGCATCTTCCGCACCCGGCGCACGCCCCACCATACAAGCAGGATGGCGACCGGGACGGACGCGGCGGTGACGACTTCGGGCGCGAAAGCGTGACCGAAGATCGAGGCGCCCTTGGCGACATAGCCGATCAGGCCCACGACATAATAGGACACGGCGGCCACGGACAGCCCTTCGACGGTCTGCTGCAGGCGCAGTTGCAGCCGGGCGCGGTTGTTCATCGAGGCGAGCAGGTCGCGGTTCTGCTTCTCGACCTCGACGTCGACCCAGGTGCGCAGAAGCGTGGTGGCGCGGGTGAGTTTGCGCGAGAGGTTGGCCTGGCGCTCCTCGACCGAGCGGCAGGTGCGCATGGCCGGAGCCATGCGCCGCAAGAGGAAGCCCGCCCAGGTGTCAAACCCCTGCACCGGCTCTTCATCCAGTGCTTCGAGCCTTTCGGTGACGATGCCGTCATAGGCGCGGCTGGCGCCGAAGCGATAGAGGCTGGATGCGGCGTCTGCCTCGAGCTCGGCGGCGAGTTCGGTGAGGTCGGCGAGCAGCGTCTGGCTGTCGCGGGTTTCGACCGCCTTCATTTCCAGCGTGGTCTGCGCCAGGCGGTCCTCGATGCGACGGGCGCGGCCGGAAAGCGTCAACGCCATCGGCAGGCCGAGCATGGCCAGCGTGCGATAGGTCTCGATGTCGATCAGCCGCTGCGACAGAGCGCCGGTGCTGGCCGGCGTCAGGCCGCGATCGAGCACCAGCATACGGGTCAGACCGTCGCCGTCCTGGCGGAAATCGGTGATGATGGCGGCGGCGCCCCGCTCGACCAGCGAATAGCACAGGCTGGTCGGATCGAAGCCAGCGACCAGCTTTTCGCTCGCCAGCGTCCATTTGCGGATTTCGAGGCGGATGCCGGAAATCACCGTGCCCGGCGGCGAGAAGCCATTGCCGAAGGGCGAATCCTCCTGCCCTCGGCCGTTTTCGGCCAGCGGGCCTTCCCACAGATAGGTCGAGAATTCCGTATGCCGTTCCCAGCGCAGCGTGCCCTTGCCCCACTTCATGGCATGATGGCGCGCGTAGCGCTCGGGCGCGGCAATGCCCAGCCGCCGCGACAGTTCCGAGAGCACGGCATGGTCGACCGCGGCGCCGCCCTCGGTCATGAAGGAAAGCTGGATCAGCACCCGCGGCTTGTCGATCAACGGATGCGGGCGGGCATGGACCTCGCCCAGCGCGCCAGGTCGCCCTTCATGCGCCGGGAAGCCCATGACACTGCCTTGGGCGCGCGGCTGGAATTCGAGCTTGGACGTCTCGTCCGACACGGCTGGTCCCCTTGATTTCGACCCATCGTGCAATCCGGTCGTCTTGCGGCAATCGGCGGGACGCGTAAACAGCAAATATTGGCGTCCGGCGGCGATGACGCGCGGCAGGCAATGCCCCCGGACTGGGCTAATTGGATAAATAATTTGACCAGTTGGCGAGGGACGCTTTAATCTGGGTTACTTCCATCCCGTTTCTCCAGGCGTCCCTTTGAGCGACATTTTCTCCAGGATCGAGCATTCGCGCACCGCCGACGAGGTGGTGCAGCAGATCGAGAGCCTGATCCTCGAAGGCGTGCTGCGCACCGGCGACCGGCTGCCCGGCGAACGCGAGCTCGCACGCCAGTTCGACGTGTCGCGGCCGATCCTGCGCGATGCGCTGAAGGCGCTGGAAGGCCGGGGACTGCTGACGACCAAGGCTGGCGGCGGCACGCATGTCGCCGACGTCATCGGGCAACTCTTCACCAAGCCGGTGACAGACCTGATCTCCACGCACCGCAAGGCGGTGACCGACTATCTGGAATACCGGCGCGAGATCGAGGCGGTGGCGGCCGAATATGCGGCGCGACGGGCGACGCCGGAGGATCTGGCCCTGCTCGACCGCATCATGGCGCGCATGGACGAAGCGCACCGTACAGGCGATTTCGACGACGAGGCGGAAATCGACGTCGAGTTCCATCATGCGGTGTGCGAATGCGCGCACAACATCATCCTCCTGCATACACTGCGTTCCTGCTATCGGCTGCTGTCGGAGGGCGTCTTCCAGAACAGGCTTCTGGTGTTCAGCGTGCCCGGCGCGCGCGAGGCGCTGATCGAGCAGCACCAGGCGATCCACGCGGCGATCAAGGCGGCCGACCCGATCGCGGCGCGCAAGGCTGCGATGGACCACATCACCTATGTCGAACGCTCGATGGCGGAAGCCGAGCGCAGCGGCGACTGGCAGCGCGTGTCCAGGCTGCGCCTCAGACAACGCTCGGACGACATCGAACCCACACGCAAACGCTCCTAGCCATCAGCGGGAAACCCATCATGAGCGAAATCCTCACCATCGCCGACCTCAAGGACCTGGCACGCCGCAGGGTGCCGAAGATGTTCTTCGACTACGCCGATTCCGGCGCCTGGACGGAGAGCACCTACCGCGCCAACGAAGAGGATTTCGGCAAGATCAAGTTCCGCCAGCGCGTGCTGGTCGACATGAGCAACCGCTCGCTGGAATCGACCATGATCGGCGAGAAGGTGGCGATGCCGGTGGCGCTCGCGCCGACCGGGCTGACCGGCATGCAGCATGCCGACGGCGAGATGCTGGCGGCGCGGGCGGCGGAAGAGTTCGGCGTGCCGTTCACGCTGTCCACCATGAGCATCTGCTCGATCGAAGATGTCGCCTCGGCGACCAAAAAGCCGTTCTGGTTCCAGCTCTATGTGCTGCGCGACAAGGATTTCGTGCTCAACCTCATCGACCGCGCCAAGGCGGCGAAATGCTCGGCGCTGGTGCTGACGCTCGACCTGCAGATCCTGGGCCAACGCCACAAGGACCTGCGCAACGGCCTTTCGGCGCCGCCCAAGATGACGCTTGCCAACATCGTCAACCTGGCGCTGAAGCCGCGCTGGTGCCTGGGGATCGCCGGCACGCCGCGCCGCACCTTCCGCAACATCGTCGGCCACGCCAAGGGCGTCGGCGACGTCTCTTCGCTGTCATCCTGGACGACGGAGCAGTTCGATCCGCAGCTGTCGTGGAAGGATGTCGCCTGGATCAAGGAGCGCTGGGGCGGCAAGCTGATCCTGAAAGGCATCCTCGACAAGGAGGACGCGCTGATGGCGGCGAAGACCGGAGCGGACGCGATCGTGGTCTCCAACCATGGCGGGCGTCAGCTCGACGGCGCCGCCTCGTCGATCTCGGTGCTGGAAGAAATCGCCGATGCCGTCGGCGACAGGATCGAGGTGCATATGGATGGCGGCATCCGCTCCGGCCAGGACGTGCTCAAGGCGCTCTGCCTCGGCGCCAAGGGCACCTATATCGGCAGGCCGTTCCTCTATGGCCTCGGCGCGATGGGCAAGGACGGCGTCACCAAGGCGCTCGAAATCATCCGCAAGGAAATGGACATCACGCTGGCGCTCTGCGGCAAGCGCCTCGTGACCGACATGGGCAAGGAGCAGTTGCGCCGCTAGGGGCTTGTTCACCTGCCTGCGCTAGCTTCGCCCGATATCCCGCACGGGGGAAGAGACTCGCCTTGACCGAAACCGGCATCCATTATCTCGACGCAAGCGGGCCGGAAGGCATGCGGCTTTACGCTATCGGCGATGTGCATGGGCGCCATGACCTGCTCGCCGCCATGCACCGGCGTATCGAGAGCGAACTGGAATATGCGCCTGGGTCCGACTGGCGCATCATCCATCTCGGCGACTATGTCGACCGCGGTCCCGATTCAAAAAGCGTCATCGACTTCCTGATCGAGGCGCAGAAACGCGATCCGCGCAACGTCATGCTCGCCGGCAACCACGACATCGGCATGCTCGAATTCCTTGCCAACGGCGAGCCGGACGGCCTGTTCATGAATTATGGCGGCGTCCAGACGGCGCAGTCCTATGGCGTGGATCTTCTGCGCGACGGCCACTGGTTCGGCAAGGCGGACGCGGCCGCCCGCGGACATATGGCCCTGGTGAAAGCGGTGCCGCGCAGCCATGTCGATTTCCTGCAATCGCTGGCTTTTTCGGTCAGTTTCGGCGACTTCTTCTTCTGCCATGCCGGGATCAGGCCGGGCGTGCCGCTCGACCGTCAGAGCCGGCAGGACCTGATCTGGATCCGTGACGCCTTCCACGACTATCCGGGGCTGTTTTCAAAGGTGATCGTGCATGGGCACACGCCCGTTGCCGAAGCGGACGTGAGGGCCAACCGCGTCAATGTCGACACGCTCGCCTGGAAATCCGGAACGCTGAGCGCGCTCGCCGTCAATGGCGGCGACAAACGCATCCTGACCGTCCAGGGCAAAGCGCTTTAGGCGCGCCCGGCGCAGGCCTGTTCCGATTTTTGATTGGGTTTAGTCCAGCGAGGCGGTGACGCCGTAGCCGTCGACGGCCCGGTGATTGGTCGCTGCGTCGGCGGCATAAATGCCCAGGCCGCAGAGCACGATGGCAGACAGCATGACAAAAGACAGGAGAGCTGCTTTCACGGACGTCATCTCTGGTTAAGCTTTCTGCATCTGGGCACGAGGCGGTTACCAATGCGTTGAAACGATAAAATGCGTCTCAATGTTTCGACGATTTCGCGCTTCTAAGCAGATTCTGTATCGCCGGTGTGTCGGCTAGATCACACAAAAGGTTCATGGTGGTTGCACCGACGATACAAGGCGCGCCCTCTTAGGCGAGCGGCCGGACACAAACCAAGGATGAAGAGCGTTTTCCCCAGGCGGAAACGAAGAGGCGTGCCAAATATGCCACGCTGTGCTCGGTTGGCCGGGTAATTAGATGGTCGCCACCCAGGCGCGCGCAATCGCCAGCCCGGCGGCGTCGGCGTCGGCGCCATTGCGGGCGAGCTCGTCGTCGAGGCGGTCGTTCCAGTCGGGATGGCGCGCGGCGATCGTCGCTGCGAAGGACGTGCTCCAGTCGCGCACCATCGGCGTATCCGCCTCGAAATGGAACTGGAAGCCATAGACGGCTCGGCCGAGGCGGAAGGCCTGGTTTTCGGCGACCGCGCTGCCGGCCAGCCGCACGGCCTTTTCCGGCAGGCCGAACGTGTCGTCATGCCATTCGAAGATCGGGAATTTCTCGGGCAGCGCCGCCAGGACCGCGTCCGATTTGGCGGCCGGCGTCAGCGACACCTTGTGCCAGCCGAACTCGGTGGCGCCGCCGATCTGGTTGGTGCCGCCGAAGGCCCGCGCCAGGAGCTGGCTGCCAAGGCATATGCCGAGAACCGAGCGATCCTTGTCGGCGAAATCGCGCGTCAGGTCGAGCAAATGGGGGAAGTAGGGGCAGATTTGATCGTCGAGCGCATTCTGGGCGCCGCCCAGCATGACCATGGCGTCGTGCCCGCTGCTGTCCTGCGGCAGCGCTTCGCCGTTGTAGGGCTTGCGCAGATCGATGTCCGCGCCGGCTTCCACCAGGGCAGCACCGATCTGGCCGAGGCCCTCATTGTCGAAATTCTGGACGACCAAAACCCGCATCGAAACCCTGCTGACATGAAAATGCTGGGTCGAGCGATATCATGCGGCCCGTGTTTCAGCCAAGATGCGCAGCGGAGAGAAAGCTATGCCACTGCAGAACCGGGTCGACCCCTTCGGCGCCATCCATGCCGTGCCGGAACGCGGCCTGTTTACCGGCAATCGCGGCATCATCCATGATCCGGAGACCAGGACGCTGCTGAGGAAGCGCTGGGCCTTGCCGGCCTGGATCATCTGCGTGTGCCAGTTCCGCAATGTGCGGCGCGAGCCGATGGGCCGCAACCGGCCAGGAGGAAAAGCCGGCTGGACCGAGCTGTTCTTCCTCGACGAGGTGACGGCATTGGCTGCGGGCCATCGGCCCTGCTTCTTCTGCCAGCGCGAACATGCGACCGATTTCGTCGGCCGCTTCGGTTTGGCTTTTGGCTTCGATGAGCCGCGCGCGCCGATGGTCGACAAGCGGCTGCACAAGGAACGGATGGCTTCGGGCGGACAGCCGCCCCTCGTCACCGTGCCGGAGCTTGGCGGCCTGCCCGATGGCACGGTGATCGCGCAAGGCGACGTTGCCTATGCGCTGCGTGCCGGCACGGCACGCAAATGGTCATTCGCGGGCTATGCAGATCCCATTGCCTTCGATCGCCTTGCCGACTGGCCGATGCGCCTGCTGACGCCGGCGACCACCATTGCGGTGCTGCGGCAAGGCTTTGCGCCGGTCTGGCATCCAAGCGCCGATACTTGACGCCGCCGATTGCCTCGCCCATTGCTCGGTGATGCGTGCCAACTACAAAATGCAGCGGCTGTTTGTGCCGGACGATCTGGGCACAGGTGTCGAATTCGACGCCGGACAGCAGCAGAGCCATTATCTCGCCCATGTGCTGCGGCTCGCCGAAGGCGCCGAAATTCTGCTTTTCAACGGCCGCGACGGCGAATGGTCGGCTGCGATCGCCGCGAAGTCCAAGAAGGCGGTCAAGCTGAAAGTGCTGGAGCTGCAGCGGCCGCAGCCGCCACTGCCCGACCTCGTCTATTGCTTCGCGCCACTGAAGCAGGGCCGGCTCGATTACCTTGTGCAGAAGGCGGTCGAGATGGGCGCCGGCATCCTGCAGCCGATCATCACCCAGCACACGCAAGTGGCAAAGCCCGGCATCGACCGGCTGCGCGCCAATGTCGTCGAGGCGGCCGAGCAATGCGGCATCCTGGCGGTGCCGGAAGTGCGCGAGGCGGAGAAGCTGGAACGGCTGCTTGCCAATTGGGACGAGGAGCGGCGGCTGATCTTCTGCGACGAGGATGCCTCGACCAACAATCCGCTGCCGGCCTTGCAAGCGGTCAAAGAGAAGAAACTTGCGCTTCTGGTGGGTCCGGAAGGCGGGTTCTCCGAGGACGAGCGCAAGATGCTGAGGGCCTTGCCTTTCGTCACCGCGATCCCGCTCGGACCCCGCATCCTGCGCGCCGACACGGCGGCGGTGGCCGCACTTGCCGCGATCCAGGCGACGATCGGCGACTGGTGATCAAATCCTGTTGAGCCTGGCTCAGGATTTTTTGCTTGATCGGCTGCCGGCATTTCGTCCATCTAGCGCCGGCGGCCGTCCGGCCACTGCAGCACCGCACCTCCTTTTCGTGGAGCAAAGGGCGCTGTAAAATTTAAAGTCTTGCGCAGGACGTCCAACGGAAATCGGTGCCGGTTTTCGGAGATCATGCGCACGGAGGGGCTAGATGGCGCGCGACACAACCGATACCCAGCCCATAGAAGGCATCGACGAACTGGTGGGCTATCTGGCCGCCGGCAACAAGCCGCGCGAAAAATGGCGCATCGGCACCGAGCACGAGAAATTCCCCTTCTATGTCGACGGCAACGCGCCTGTACCCTATGGCGGCGAGCGCGGCATCCGCGCCATCCTCGAGGGCATGCAGGAAAAGCTCGGCTGGGATCCGATCATGGATGCGGGCCGCATCATCGGCCTTGTCGAGCCGACCGGCCAGGGCGCGATCTCGCTGGAGCCAGGCGGCCAGTTCGAGCTTTCCGGAGCGCCGCTGGAGTCGATCCACCAGACCTGCCGCGAGGGCAACGCCCATCTGGCGCAGGTGCGCGAGATCGCCGAGCCTATGGGGATCCGCTTCCTCGGCCTCGGCGGCAGCCCGAAATGGTCGCTGGCCGACACGCCGAAAATGCCGAAGTCGCGCTACGAGATCATGACGCGCTACATGCCGAAGGTCGGCACCAAGGGCCTCGACATGATGTACCGCACCTGCACGATCCAGGTGAATCTCGACTTCGAGAGCGAGGTCGACATGCGCCGCAAGATGCAGGTGTCGCTGAAGCTGCAGCCGCTGTCGACGGCGCTGTTTGCCAACTCGCCCTTCACCGAGAGCCGGCCGAACGGGCTGCAGAGCTGGCGCGGCGACATCTGGCGCGACACCGACAACCAGCGCTCCGGCATGCTCGAATTCTGCTTCTCGCCCGATTTCGGCTTTGCCGACTACGTCGAATGGGCGCTCGACGTGCCGATGTATTTCGTCATCCGCGACGGCCACTATCACGACATGACCCGCTACACGTTCCGTGAGTTCATGGCGGGCGCGGCCCGCAATGATATCCCTGACGGCCTGCCGACGATGGGCGACTGGGCAAATCATCTCTCGACGCTGTTCCCCGATGTGCGGCTGAAGCGTTTCCTGGAAATGCGCGGCGCCGACGGCGGGCCGTGGCGGCGCATCTGCGCCCTGCCCGCCTTCTGGGTCGGGCTGCTCTATGACGAGCAGGCGCTGGACGCCGCCGAGGCGCTGACCGCGAGCTGGACCTACGAGGAAGCGCTGGCGATGCGCAACGCCGTGCCGGAGCTGGGCATTGGCGCGCCGTTCCGCAACGCCACCTTGCGCGACATCGCCCGCGACGTGCTCGCCATCTCGCGCACGGGCCTGAAGAACCGGGCCAGGAAGAACCGCGACGGCTATGACGAGACGTCCTTCCTCAACACGCTCGACGAGGTGGTGGCGCGCGGCACCACCAGCGCCGAGGAGATGCTTTCGGCCTACCACACGCGCTGGGGTGGCTCGATCGAGCCGGTGTTCATGGAATATGCCTATTAACCGTCCGGGGTTCCGCGTGACGGTGGCGCGACGAAAGCCGCTTCAATCAGGAATGGAAACGAACTAGGTTTCTTCCACGAGGATGTTCTCGGAGGAGATGCCAATGCCTTCCTTGTTCGACATATTCGCCCAAGCCCAGAACGGCGCCGGCATGCAGGCGCTGGCCCAGCAGTACGGGCTCTCGATGCAGCAGACCCAGGCCGCGGTCCAGGCGCTGCTGCCCGCCTTCTCGCAGGGGCTGCAGCGCAACACCGCCGACCCTTACGGGATGGGCGCATTCATGACGGCGATGGCGAGCGGCCAGCACGCCAAGTATTTCGAGGACGCTACCAGAGCCTTTTCGCCGCAAGGCATCAATGAGGGCAACGGCATTCTCGGCCATCTGTTCGGCTCGAAGGATCTGTCGCGCGCCGTGGCGAGCCAGGCCGCGCAGGCGACGGGACTGAGCCAGCAGGTGCTGCAACAGATGCTGCCGGCCATGGCTTCGATGATGATGGGCGGGCTGCTCAAGCAGACCAACAGCCAGATGCAGGCCGCCGGCGGTTTCGGCGGCGGCAACAATCCGCTCGGTGAGATCATCGAGGAGATGATGCGGCAAAGCGGCGTCGCGCCGACCCCGCAGCGACGCCAGGCGCCGCAGCCGGCGCCCAGTCCCTATGGCGAGAACCCGCTCGGCAAAGTGCTGCAGGACATGTTCGGCGGCGGCGCTCCGCAGCCGCAGCCGCAAAGCCAGCCCCGGCAGGCCCCCAATCCTTACGGTGAAAATCCCCTCGGCAAGGTGCTGCAGGATATGTTCGGCGGCGGCGCTCCGCAGCAGCCCCAGCAGACTCAACCGCAACAGACGCAGAGCCCCTATGGCGACAACCCGCTCGGCAAGATCTTCGAGGAGATGTTGCGCCAGGGCGGCGGGGGTTTCGGCCTGCCTGGCGGGCAGCCGGCGCCGCAGCCGCAACAGCGCCAGCCGCAGCAGAGCGCGCCGCAACAGCCGCAGACCAATCCGAGCGGCCGTCCGCGAAACCCGTTCGACGATATCTTCGGCAAGATGTTCGAGACCGGCGCGCAGCAGCGCGACGAGTATGAGAAGAACGTCGGCACGATCTTCGACCAGTTCAAGCGCGACATGGACCGGCGGTAGGTTTTTCACCGATCCAAGGTGTGTCGAGATTCAGGTCAGGCCGAGTCGAAAACGGCGGATTCCGAGAACCGGAGCGGAGCGTACTTGAGTACGTGAGCACCGGAAGCCGCCGTTTGCAGGCCGGCCTCACCTGAATGGCGGCACAGCTTAAAAAAATGCCCGGTCCTGGAGGAGGAACCGGGCAATGTGCAGGCTGGCCGGCGGGGAACCGGCAGGGAGTGTGGGAGCCTGCATGAAACTTGGTCGCGCCGGGTCCTAAAAAGGTTCAAACGCGACCGGAAATCCAGACAAGCCGACCGTTCAGGCGACCTGACGAGCGAGGTCCTCGATCGTGTCGGCGCGCTCGCTGGCGATCGCGCGCAGCTTCACCGTCGGATCGCGGCCGAACGGCACGGCCACGGCGACATGGAGGTCGGCGCGGGTCAGGCCGATATCGGCAAGCTCGGCGTCCGACATCTCGCCCAGGCGATAGAAGGCGCGGCGATTTTTCCAGGCGACATAGGCGTTGGCGAGAGCATTGAGCACGCGCGTCGCAACGGCCGGACGCGTGGTGATGCGCGGGGTCTCGGAAGCGAATTCAATCGTGGTCATGTCAGTCTCTCCTTCCAGGAGTCGAGCGGACGAAACCAGGCAATCGGCGCCTTGGGAGAAGCGCCGTTCCGGTCTCGATACACTTAAAGTGATGCATGTCGTCGCCCCAAAATTGGGGGCCACTTTTGGGCGACATGCAGTGCCTCATGTGGACAATGCCAATTTGCCATCGCGCGATTGATTAATCCAACGAATGTTTTTAATCTCTAGCATCAACATCAATGATGGGTTGGACCGATGAAAGCGCCGCTTGACCTCGATCAGTTACAGACCTTCATCTCGATCGCCGATACAGGAAGCTTCACCCGCGCGGCCGAGGAGGTGCACCGCACGCAGTCGGCCGTGTCGATGCAGATGCGCCGGCTGGAGGAGCGGATCGGCAAGCCGCTGTTCGAGAAGGACGGCCGCACCAACAAGCTGACCGAGGAGGGCGACAGGCTGCTTTCCTATGCGCGGCGGCTGATCTACCTCAACCGCGAGACCTTGGCCGCCTTCGACGACCAGCGGCTCGAAGGCACGATCCGCATCGGCACGCCGGACGATTACGCCGACCGCTTCCTGCCGGAGATCATGGCGCGCTTCTCGCGCTCCAACCCGCGCGTCGAGCTGACGGTCGTCTGCGAGCCGACGCCCGGGCTGGTCGAGCACATCAAGCGGGGCAATCTCGACCTGGCGCTGGTGACGCATAACGACACGCGCGGCCAGTCGGAGGTGGTGCGGCGCGAGCCGCTTTTGTGGGTGACCTCGGCCAACCACGCCACGCATGAACAGGAAACCCTGCCGATGGCGTTCGGCCGGCCGAACTGCATCTGGCGCCGCGCCGCGGTCGACGTGCTCGACCGGCAAAAGCGCGACTACCGCATCCTGTTTTCGAGCTTTTCGGCTACCGTCATAACCGCCGCCGTGCTTTCGGGCCTGGCTGTCTCGGTGCTGCCGGAATGCGCGCTTCGGCCCGGCATGCGCGTGCTCGGCGAGGCCGACGGCTTCGGCCAGTTGCCGGACTGCCGTATCGGCATCATGCGCGGCCAGACCTCGCAGCCGGAGATCGTCGATGCTTTGGCCCGCCACATCGCGGAAAGTCTCGACAACATCTCGGTGCCGATCAGCGAAGAGGCGGGAAGCTTCGACTTCGCCGCGCTCGCCTTTGCCAAGATGAAGCGGGTCAAGGCGAACCAGATCATGCCTGGGTGGTAGCAGTCAGGCGCGGACAGCGGAACGTTCCCGGTCGGCTGACGAAAGGCCCGGCAGTGCAAGCAATTGGCCGGGCTCCAGCGGCGGCGACAGCAGATAACCCTGCAACTGGTGGCAGCCCATGCCGACCAGCAAGGCCTTTTGCGTGTCGGTCTCGACGCCTTCGGCGGTCACCTCGACCTTAAGCGCCAGCGCCAGCTCGATCAGCGTCTTGGCGATTGCGCGGGCGCTTTGGTCCTCATCGAGCAGACGCACGAAAGAGCGGTCGATCTTCAACTTGTCGATCGCCTGGCGGCGCAGATAACTCAGCGAGGAATAGCCGGTGCCGAAATCGTCGAGCACGATGCGCACGCCGGACTGGCGCAGCGCGGCAATCACGGTGCCGATCGTGTCATTGTGCTCGAGCAGCACGCTTTCGGTGGTCTCGAGCTGCAGGCGGGACGGGTCGAGCCCAGTTTCTCTCAGGATTTCGGCGACCTCTTCGGCAAAGCCGATATCACGCAGCTGCATCGGCGAGATGTTGACGGCGATCCAAGGCAATTCGGTCCCGACGGCGAAGCGGCAAGCTTCGCTGAGCACCCATTTGCCGAGCTCACCGATGAGGCCGCGCTCTTCGGCAATCGCGATGAATTGCGCCGCGGGCAAGGCGCCATGCACTTCATGCCCCCAGCGGATCAGCGCTTCGGCCCCCAGTATCGCGCGGCCGTCGGCGGCGAAAACCGGCTGATAGGCGAGCTTTATGCCACCTTCGCCCTCAAGCGCCTTGCGGAGTTCGGATTCGACCTTGCGCTTGCGCAACAACAGATCATCCATGTCGCCGGCGAACACCTCGTAGCGGCCACGACCGTTCTTCTTGGCCTCGTAAAGCGCGATGTCGGCCTTGCGCAGCAGGTCGTCCGCGTCGATGTCCGATCCGGACGACAGCGCGATGCCGACGCTCGCGCTCACGAAGACCTGGTCGTCGATCAGCCGGAACGGCTCGCGCAACTTCAAGAGCAACCTTTCGGCGATGTCCTCGGCGCTGCCGACATCGGGAACGTCGAGCAGGATGATGGCGAACTCGTCGCCGCCGAGCCGGGCGACGGTGTCGACTTCACGGATCGTGTGCTTGAGCCGCGCCGCCGTCTGGCGCACGAGCTCGTCGCCGGCCGGATGGCCGAGCGTGTCGTTGACATGCTTGAAACGATCGAGGTCGAGGTAAAGCAGCGCCACGCGTGTCTTGTCCTGGCCGGCGAACAGCAACGTGCGCCGTAGGCGGTCATCGAACAGCGCCCGGTTGGGCAGGCCGGTGAGCATGTCGTGGAAGGCGAGATATTGCGCCTCGTCCTGACTTGTCTGCAACGCGGCCGAGGCGCGACGCAACCTGCGCAACAGGAACACCAGCACGCCGCCCGCCAGGAGCAGCGCGATCGCCAGGGCCGGCGCGATCTTGCGCACCAAAGCAAGGCCGGGCCGCAATTGATCCCAGCCGATATAGCCGAGGATGACGCCGCGCGAATCGACCAGCGGCACCGCGGCCAGGCCGGCCGGCTCGGACAGCGGCACTAGGCGCGCGCCCTCGAGCAGATATTTTCCGGCGAGCTTGCCGATCACGGCGTCGTTGATGAATTCGACCGAGACATGCAGGTATTCGGTGCTCGGCGCCTGGGTAACCCTGTCCGAGCTCGGCACCAGCGGCATGACGCTCAATATCGCCGGCTTGCCGTCGAGCGACACCAGGTCCTCGGCAGCCAACCTCACGGGCTGGCCGGACATGTCGGCTTTGGGCGGTCGCGCGAGCATGCCGCGCAGTTTTTCGATGGTGGGGAGAAGGGCGGGCTGATCCTGGCTATAAGCGGACGGGTCGGCCACCTTGCCTTCGCGCATGACGTGGATCGGATGGTTGGCGCTATCGAGAATGTAGACCCGGTTATGGCCGTAATAGGTGTACATCCAGACGCTGAGATTGTCGGCCATCCAGGCTTGGTTGCCGGCCTTTGCGTTGACGACGGAATCGTCCCAGACCGAAACGCTTTCCTGCTCCCGCTCAACAGCCGCGATCTGGTCCTGCAGGCCATCGGCGATGAACATCTTCTGCCGTTCGAGCGAGGCGTTATCGGCCTGGCCGGCGGCGTAGAAGCCGAAGCCGACGACGATGGCCAAAGCGAAAGCGGCGAGCGTCAGCACGGTCAGCGTGACCTGACGCGTCAACGGGCTGCTGTCGTGGCGTGCGCTCATCACGTCCCTGGCCTGCTCTCCTGCTGCCAGTCAAAGCAAATCGGGTTTAAGATCGCGTTATAATATTAGCGCCGTTTCTCCGTGCTTGACGCGCGCCGATAAGCGCTCCCCAATCGCCACATGAGTGAAACAGCAACCGAATCACGCAGCAACGCCACCGAATACACGGTGAGCGAGATTTCCGGCGCGCTGAAGCGCACTGTCGAGGACGCCTTCGGCAATGTGCGGGTGCGTGGCGAGATTTCCGGCTATCGCGGCCCCCATTCGTCCGGCCACGCCTATTTCGCGTTGAAGGACGACCGCGCTCGGATCGATGCCGTGGTCTGGAAGACCACCATGGCGCGGCTGAAGTTCCGCCCCGAGGAAGGCATGGAGGTGATCGCCAGCGGCAAGCTGACGACCTATCCCGGGAAATCCAACTACCAGATCGTCATCGACAATCTGGAGCCGGCAGGCGCCGGCGCGCTGATGGCGCTGCTGGAAGAGCGCAAGCGCCGGCTCCAGGCCGAAGGCCTGTTCGACGCCGGCCGCAAGCGGCGGCTGCCGTTCATGCCCAAAGTCATCGGCGTCGTCACCTCGCCGACCGGCTCGGTGATCCGCGACATCATCCACCGCATCAAGGACCGGTTTCCGCTTCATGTGCTGGTCTGGCCGGTGAGGGTCCAGGGCGACACGACGGCAAGGGAGGTCACCGCAGCCGTCAACGGCTTCAACGCGTTGACAGGGGACGGTCCCATCCCCCAGCCCGATCTGTTGATCGTGGCGCGCGGCGGCGGCAGCCTCGAGGACCTCTGGGGCTTCAACGACGAAGGGCTGGCGCGCGCCATTGCTGCGTCCGGCATTCCCGTGATCTCGGCCGTCGGCCACGAGACCGATACGACGCTGATCGACTTCGTTTCCGACATGCGCGCGCCGACGCCGACGGGCGCGGCCGAGATCGCCGTGCCGGTCAGGGCGGATCTGGAGGCAACCTTGGCCAGCCTCGGCGCGCGGCTCAACGCCTGCGCCTCGCGGCACCTGGAGCGCAAGCGTCAGGCGGTGCGCGCCGCGGCACGCGCGCTCCCCTCGCCCGACCAGTTGCTGGCGCTGCCGCGCCGCCGTTTCGACGACGCGACCAGCCGCCTCGGCCGCGGGCTGACGGTGAATATTGAGCGCAAGCGAGCGACGCTGGAGCGGCAAAGGCTGACGCCGGCGACCCTGTCGCTGCGCCTCAACGAAGCGCGCACGCTGACCGGCCGCGACATTGCCCGGGCGCGAGCCGCGTTCTTCGCCATCGTGCGCGAACGGCGCGCGCGCTTCCAGCGCACATCGACACGCCTGTCGCCGGCGCCGATCGCCAGGCGGCAGAAGCTGCAGTCCGACGCGCTGGCCGGACTGTCGCGCAGGCAGGACCAGGCGCTGGCACGGCGGCTCGACCGGCTGCGCGCGGCGCTGACCCAAGCGGACCGGCTGCTTTCGACGCTGTCGCACAAGGCCGTGCTGGCGCGCGGCTTCGCGCTGGTCAAGGACGCCGACGGCGCCGTCGTCAAGCGGGTCGCGGAGCTTGCGCCGGGCGCGGCGCTGCAGCTTGAATTCGCCGACGGCAATGCCGAAGCCATCGCCACCAGCGGCGGGGCGCGGCCGAAGCTGGCCGCGAAATCGCCCGCTAAGGCCAAGGAGCCGGGCAATCAGGGCTCATTGTTCTGAGGTTTGCATGGGCAGCCACGATCCGCATCTTATCACCCCGTCGGGCAAGCCGCGCCTGCGCTCGTTCGGCATCGCGCTCGACGGCACGCCCGGCCGTTTCAACGCCATCACCGATGTGCCGGGCGTGTCGGTGGGCTACACGACGCTGATTTCCGGCGAGGGTCCGCTGCAGGTCGGCAACGGCCCGGTACGCACCGGCGTCACCGCGATCCTGCCGAGGCCGACCGCCGATCTCGCGACGCCGGTATTCGCCGGCGTGTTCAGCCAGAACGGCAATGGCGAGTTGACGGGAACGCATATCATCGAGGAAACCGGTGCCTTCAACTTGCCGGTCACCATCACCAACACGCATTCCTGCGGCGTCACCCGCGACGGCACGCTGCGCTGGATGCACAAGGTGCTGCCAGGCGCGCTCGATACAGGCTGGGGCCTGCCGGTGGCGGCCGAGACCTATGACGGCTTTCTCAACGACATCAACGGCCACCATGTCGGCTTCGAGCATGTCGCCTCAGCGCTCGACAGCGCCAGCCGCGGGGCCATCGACGAAGGCAGCGTCGGCGGCGGCACCGGCATGATCACCTTCGGCTTCAAGGCCGGATCGGGCACCGCCTCGCGCATCGTCGAATGGCAGGACAGGCGTTATACGCTGGGTGTTTTCGTGCAGTCCAATTTCGGCCAACGGCGCAATTTCACCATTCGTGGCCGGCGCATCGGGCCGGAGCTTGCCGACCCGGCGATCCGCGAGGCGACGGCGCGCGCCGAAAAGGGTTCGATCATTGCCATCGTCGCCACCGACGCGCCGTTCCTGCCGCATCAAATGAAGCGGCTCGCCAGGCGCGTGCCGCTCGGCATCGCCATGACCGGCGGCTATGGCTACCACAGTTCGGGCGACATTTTTCTTGCCTTCTCGACCGCCAATCCGGAGGCCGCCCAGGCGGCTTCCGGCCGCATCGCCCGCGCTGAGTTCATCCCGGACGTCGACATCGACCCGTTCTTCGACGCGGTCGTGCAAGGCGTCGAAGAAGCGATCCTCAACGCATTGGTGGCGAATGAGGATATGACCGGACGCGGCGGCAATTTCGTGCCGGCGCTGCCGAAGGAATGGCTGAAGGAAAAATTTGGATAGAACGCCGGCGGCCTGTGGCAGGCGGGTATTTATTCCGCCGGCTTGTCGGGCTTCGCTTCGCTGGTGCCCTCTTCGGCGGCTTCCTCGAGGCGCGACGCGATCAGTTCCTGGATATCGCCGACCTCTTCCTGGATGTCCTCAAGCAGAATGCCCGCCTCGGCGGCCTTGGCGCAGCACTCCCTGGCGAGGGTCTCGGCCTGCT
Source organism: Mesorhizobium sp. B2-7-1 (assembly GCF_006440735.1). Taxonomy (GTDB): domain Bacteria; phylum Pseudomonadota; class Alphaproteobacteria; order Rhizobiales; family Rhizobiaceae; genus Mesorhizobium. The sequence goes on from NZ_VFUA01000009.1 coordinate 24,429, forward strand.
CGATCTTGATCGGCGAGTGCTGGCATTGGACTTTCTCGCCAATCCATCCGCGCAAGAACTCGATCGCATGTTCACTCATACTGCTTCTTCCCTGGCGGCAAAGCCGGTTGGTAGCCATGAACGTCGGCACCCCGCAAAGGATGCATGCCCCATTCGAGCCGAGTCGGCCTCGACCGGCAAGACATCTTGCCCGTGGTACGCGAAACCGAAGGAATGGAAAGGTTCGAGGTGCACGTTCAGATCGTTGAGAATGATGGGATTGTTGGCCGGGATCGACATAAGGCCGTCGTCGTTGTTTTTGTTGGCTTTTTTCTATCTTCGACAGCGCATTTGTATCACGATGGGTAGCACAGACTGTGTCACAGCTTTCCGGTCAACGCTGCCTCGGCCCGCGCCGAAGCAGGCGCTATATAGTGGCATCCTCATGCAATGTCGACTCGGGGTCCTTCATCGGGGCGACTACCTCCCCAGAAGATTGCGCTCGACGGTCCTCAGATGCGTCAGCATGGCGTTGCTGGCGCCCTCGGAGTCGCGTGCCAGCAATGCATCCAGGACGACCTGGTGCTCGCTGCAATAGGTGGCGCGGCGCTCCTCCGAGAAGGAACGCTTCTTCATCTCGAACCACGGCCGCTGATTGCGCAGGATGCGCATGAGATTGTGGATCTCCTTGAGGAAGTCGTTGCGCGAACATGCGAAGATGCGGTGATGGAATTCCGCGTCCCAGTGCTCGAACGTCGGCATGTCCTGGGACGCGCAGGCGATCTTGTGCGCCTCGCGCACCGCGTTCAGTTCGCCGGCGCTGGCATTGGTCGCGGCGAAGGATGCCGCCGCCGGCTCCAGCAACTGCCTGATCTCCATCATGTCAGCCGGGCTGGTCCCTTCCATGCGCGCGACGGTCGCGGCCATGGAAGCGGGATTGGCTGCCGTCAAAAAGGTCCCACGACCCACATGTCGCACGACCGTGCCGTCATCCTCGAGCAGGCCGACGGCGCGACGCACCGTGTTGCGCGCCACGCCGAACTCGCTCGCCAGGTCACGCTCGGGCGGCATACGGCCGTTTTCCATCCATTCGCCCAGCGAAATCCGTTTCTTCAAGGCGATGGCGATGTCGTTTGCAACCAGCTTGGGCATGTTTGGCAGCGTTTATCTGATCCAATAATGAACCATTCATAGCAGCTTTTCGTGCGCCCGTCCATCATGCTAGCCTGCAAATGGGTCCGCATTTACATGACTGCGAGCGGTGGAACTATTTCATACAGCCAATTCGAATCCGGCTTGCGGCCTAAGCCAATTGGCGCTAGCGTGTTTCAAAAGAGCGGAAAATTGGCTCAAAATTGGTTCACGGGAGGAACTTCATGCGGGTCGCGACTTTCTCGCTCGCCGGCGAAAGGCGGGTCGGCCTGGTCGATCTTGCCGCCCAGACCGTCGCCCCCTTCGATTTCCCGGTCGAACGCGCCGAAGCCGGTCTGCTGGCGCTGATCGAACGCAATGGAGCCTGCCTGCCGCGCACCCTTTCCCCGATCCCGCTGGCGGGGGTAGAGATCGAAGCTCCGATTCCACAGCCGCGCCGCAACATCTTCTGCGTCGGCAAGAACTACCATGAGCACGCGCACGAGTTTGCCCGCTCAGGCTTCGATTCCAGCGCCGGCGCCGGCGCGGTGCCGAAGCACCCGATTATCTTCTCCAAAGTGCCGGAATCGGTCGTCCCCAACCACGCCAGCGTGCTGATCGATTCCACTGTCTCGACGGCGATCGACTATGAGGCGGAGCTCGCCGTCATCATCGGCAAGGGCGGGCGCGGCATCTCGAAGGAAGACGCCCTCGACCACGTCTGGGGCTACACGATCGTCAACGACGTCACGGCGCGCGACCTGCAAGGCAAGTACAGCCAGTGGCTGATCGGCAAATCGCAGGACACGTTCTGTCCGATGGGTCCATGGGCCGTCACCCGGGACGAGTTCGATCTCGCCAGTGCCGGCATCCGCTGTTTCGTCAATGAGGACCTGCGCCAGGACTCGCGGATATCGCTGCTCATCTTCGATATCCCGACCATCATCTCCACGCTGTCGCAAGGCATCACGCTCAAGCCCGGCGATATCATCGCCACCGGCACGCCCGTCGGTGTCGGCATCGGCTTCGATCCACCCAGATATCTCAAGCCCGGCGATGTCGTGCGCATCGAGATCGACGGCATCGGCACGCTGGAGAACCGTTTCGTGGAGAGGCCGCAATGACGACCGTGAGTGTCGGCCAGGTCGTCGCGGAAGTGGCAGGCGAAGGCGCGGCCGTGGTGATGATCCACGGCCTCGGCGGGACCTCGAACATGTTCCAGCCGCAGATGGGGGCGCTGTCGGGTTACCGCGTCATCCGGCTCGACCTGCCGGGGTCGGGCCGCTCGCCGCGGCCGATCGAGCCGCTGACCATCGAAGGAATGAGCGAAGCCGTGATCCGCGCCATGGCCGGCATGGGCGTGACGTCAGGGCATTTCGTCGGCCATTCGATGGGCACCATCGTGTGCCAGCAGATCGCGGTGACGCAGCCCGCGCTGGTCGCCTCGCTGACGCTGTTCGGCGCCCTGGCAGAACCGGGCGAGGCAACCCGGCAGGGGCTCGGCAACCGGGCGCGCCTGGCGCGCTCCGGCGGCATTTCCGACATCGCCGATCAGAGCGTCGCCAATGCGATCTCGGCCCACACAAGGGAGACATCTCCCGCGGCGGCGGCCTTCGTGCGCGAATCCATCACCCGCCAGGACCCAGAATCCTATGCCCGCACCTGCGAGGCCCTGGCCAAAGCCACCGCGGTCGATGCGCGCCGGATTTCGGCGCCGACCCTGCTTGTCACCGGCGATGCCGACACCGTCAATCCGCCGGGCGTCGCCCAGGCGCTTGCCGACAAGATCAAGGGAGCCGTATTCTCCTCGCTCGATCGGTGCGGACACTGGGCCACGGTGGAAAGTCCGCGGGAAAGCAGCTCCAGGCTCGCCGATTTTTTGAGACGGGTTGATAGGTGAGGATTTCGGATCGGGCGTAGACTTACGCGCTCGGCAAGTTGGGAGGCTTGTTATGGCAGACGAAAGCTGGGCCGGAAACGGATCGGGAAGCACGCTCTTCACCAATGTGCGCGTGCTCGACGCATCAGGTGAATACCCCTACACCGGCGAAGTGCTGGTGCAGGGCAACCGCATCAAGCAGATCACCAAGGGCTCGTCCCGCTTCGGCTCCTCCTCGTCGTCTTCCTACAACGGCGGCGCGCCGGGGGGCGCAACCGTGATCGACGGCATGGGCGCGACGCTGATGCCCGGCATGATCGACGCGCATCTGCATCTGTCCTGGAACAACGCGCCCGGCATCGATCCCATCCAGATGATGGAGATCGAGGAGCACATGCTGGTCACCATGGAGATGGCCAAGCTGGTGCTCGACGCCGGCTTCACCGCCGGCCGGGGCGCGGCCGCCGCCAAGCCGCGGCTCGACGTCGTCGCCAAGAAATTCATCAACCAGGGCCGGTTTCCAGGCCCGCGTTACCTCGCGGCCGGGCCTGAGATCACCACGGTCGGCGGCCTCGGCGATTCCGCGCCCTCGCATATTCCGCATGAGGGCCTCAATCTCGGCATCGTCGTCTCCGGCCCGGAGGAGATCCGCCGCACGGTGCGCCAGCTGATCAAATACGGCGTCGATTCCATCAAGCTCAACCTGTCCGGCGAGAGCATCACCGGCATGGGCGCGGAAGAGACCCCGATGTCGGAGGAAGAGGTCGCGATGGCCGCTTCCGAGGCGCGCTGCCGCAACAAGGTGCTGTCGGCGCATGCGCGCTCGTCCGGCTCGGTCAAGCAGTGCGTCCGCCACGGCATCCAGAACATCTACCACGCTTCCTTCGCCGACGAGGAAGCGCTCGACATGCTCGAGGCGGTCAAGGACAAGCATTTCGTCGCGCCGGGCATCGCCTGGCTGATCAACACCGCGCGCTATGCCGAGCAGTGGGGCATCAAGCCGGGCTCGCCGCTGTCGCTCGAATATGAGCGCGAGCTCGAGATGTGCATCGACACGATGAAGAAGATGCACCGGCGCGGCATTCGTGTGTGCATCGGCGGCGACTACGGCTTCGCCTGGACGCCGCAGGGCACCAACGCCAAGGACATCCAGACCTTCGTCGAGATGCTCGGCTTCTCGCCGATGGAGGCGATCCAGGCCGGCACCAAATATGGCGGCCAGATCATGAACATGGGCGATGAGCTCGGCCTGATCAAGGAAGGCTACCTCGCTGACATCCTTTTGATCGACGGCGATCCGATTTCGGATGTGCGCATCCTGCAGGACAAGAACCGCATCCTCGCCATCATGAAGGACGGCAAGTTCCACAAGGCGCCGCGCATGAACGAGCAGCGCCGGCGGCTGACCGCATGAGCATACTCGACCAGCCATCGTCCTCTTCGCTGTCGGGCGGCGGCGTGACGCGCCGCCAGGTCTGGGGCCTTGTCGGCCTGTTGGCCGCGGCGATCGTCGCCTGGCTGGTCTTCGCTATCTGGCCCGCCTGGCTGAATGCGATCCTGATCTCCAAGAAGGCGTTCGTCAGCGCCATCCTCAACGGCCTGACGCTCGCCGGCCTCTATTTCCTGGTCGCCAGCGGGTTCACCCTGATCTTCGGCCTGATGCGCAACATCAACCTGGCGCACGGCTCGCTCTACCTGCTCGGCGCCTATATCGGCTACGAGGTCACCAGCCGCACCGGCTACTGGCTGCTCGGCGTCGCCGCGGGCTTCGTCGTCATGGCCATCATCGGCGTCGTCATGCAGGTTTTCGTCTTCCGCCGCCTGGAGGGCGACGACCTCAGGCAGACCCTGGTCACCATCGGCATCTCGATCGTCGCCGCCGACCTTATGCTGGCGGTGTGGGCCGGAGGCACCTACCAGATCGCGACGCCGGAATGGCTCGACGGCGCCCTGACCTTGCCCGTCATCACCGCGGTGCGCTCGAACGGCGCCTCGGTCTTCCTGACCTATCCGCTTTACCGCGTGGTGGTGCTGGCGGCGGCGATCGTCATCGGGGTCGGGCTGTGGCTGATGCTCAACAAGACGCGCGTCGGCATGATGATCCGCGCCGGCGTCGACGACCGCGCCATGCTGTCGGCTTCGGGTGTCAATGTGCATGCGGTGTTCGCCATCGTCTTTGCGGTCGGCGCCGGGCTTGCGGGTTTCGCCGGCGTCGTCGGCGGGTCGGCGCTCTCGGTCGCGCCGGGCGAGGACGTGCGCTATCTGCTCGCCTCGCTGGTGGTGGTCATCGTCGGCGGCATGGGCTCCATCACAGGCGCGGCGATCGGAGCGCTGCTCATTGGCCTCGCCGAACAGATCGGCCTCGTCTACTTCCCGACCTATGGCGTGGTGCTGACCTTCGTCATCATGGTGGTGACGCTGGCGGTGCGGCCGCAAGGCATCATGGGGAAGGCGCGATGAGCCTGGCCACAGCCGCCGACGGCGCGGCGCCGCAGCAGAACTGGCTGGACAGGATCGGCGCGGGTCACGTCATCCTGGCCGTCGCGCTCCTTCTCTACCCGCTGGTGGCATCGGATTTCTTCCTGACGCAGATCGCCGGCTATTCGATGATCTTCGGCGTGCTGGCGCTGTCGCTGATGCTGCTGGCCGGCTATGGCGGAATGCTCAGCCTGGCCCAGATCACGGTCGCGGGCATCGCCGCCTATGCCGTCGCCATCCTCGGCAGCAACACTTCCAACGTGCTCGGCTTCGGCTGGCCGTGGTGGATCGTCGTCCCCTTCGCGGTCGCCGCGGCAGCGGTGACATCGGCGCTGATCGGCTGGATCTCGGTGCGCACGGAAGGCATCTACACGCTCATGATCACGCTGGCGATCGCGACCGCGACCTTCTACTTCGCCCAGCAGAACTACGCGATCTTCAACGGCCATTCCGGCTATGCCGGCATCCACGCGCCGGTGTTCTGGGGCATCGACTGGCGGGATCCGAAACCCTTCTATTTCCTCTGTCTCGGCCTTGCGATGCTGTCCTACGCGGCGGTGCTCTACAGCTCCCGCTCCACCTTCGGCATGACCTTGCAGGCGATCCGCGACAACCCGCGAAGGATGCGGGCGCTGGGCTACCATGTCACCGCGCACAAGGTCTTCGCCTGGTTCCTGGCCGGCATCCTCGCCGGGCTCGCCGGCGTGCTTCTGGTCTGGTTCAACGGACGCGTCTCGCCCGGCACGATCGGTGTCGACGTGGCGATCGACATCCTGATCATCGCCGTCATCGGCGGCCTGCGCCACCCGATCGGGCCGTTCGTCGGCGCGATCGTCGTCATACTGATGCAGACCTTCGCCATCGACATCGTCGGCGCCGAGCGTTTCAACACGCTGATCGGGCTGGTGTTCCTGGCGATCGTCTTCGTCTCGCCGGATGGAATTCTTGGGTTGTGGGGGAGGATCAAGCCACATCTTGCCCAGGGATCCTTGCGCGCCGGCCCCTAGCGGCTGGCGCGGATGAACGACTGCTGACCAATCAAACGGGAGGAACCGAAAATGCACAGACGTACACTTCTGGCCCTGGCGCTGTTCACCGGGCTGACCGCGCCTTCGATGGCGCTCGCCGCCGACGACACGATCAAGATCGGCCTGCTCGCCACTTTCGAGGGACCGTTCACGGTGCTCGGCGAGGACGGCGAACGCGGCGCCATGACGGCGGTCGCCGAGACCAACGGCACCGTCGCCGGCAAGAAGATCGAGATCGTCAAGGGCTCGTCCGATGCCTCGCCCGACAGCGCCGTGCGCGCCGCGCGCAAGCTGGTCGAGCAAGACGGCGTGAAGGTGCTGGTCGGCCCGCTTTCGGGAGATGAAGGCCTCGCCGTCAAGGATTACGCCAAGACCAAGCCCGACGTGACGTTCATCAACGGAACCTCGGCCGCGCAGGACACGACGCTGCGCAATCCGGCCGAGAACTTCTTCCGCTTCTCCACCGACGGCGCGCAGTGGATGGCAGGCCTCGGCACCTATGCCTTCAACGAGAAGGGCTACAAGAAGGTCGCCACCGTCGCCGAGGATTATTCCTTCCCCTACACGCAGGTCTTCGGCTTCATGGCCGAATTCTGCAAGGCCGGCGGGCACGTGCCGTCGAAATCCTGGGTGCCGATCGGCAACAAGGACTTCTCCTCCGTCATCGCGGCGATCCCCGAGGATGTCGACGCCATCTATGTGGCGCTCGGCGGCGCCGACGCCGTCAACTTCCTGACCCAGTACCAGCAGGCCGGCGGGTCGGCTCCGCTGATCGGCGGCTCGATCACCGTCGACCAGACCGTGCTGACCTCCAAAGGCAAGCTGCGCGACGTGCTCAAGGGCACGCCCTCGGCTGGACCGACGGCCGATACCAATGACGCGCCGGCATGGAAGGCGTTCGTCGACGCCTACAAGAAGCAGCCGGGCGCCTTCCCCTCGCCGTCGCTCTTCGCCCATGGCTATTATGTGAACATGAAGGCGACGCTGCTGGCGCTCGACCAGGTCGGCGGCGACGTCTCCGACGGCGGCAAGAAGTTGCGCGAGGCCTTGTCGAAGCTGTCCTTCGACACGCCGACCGGCAAGGTGTCGCTCGACAAGAACCGCAATGCCGTCGCCGACATCTTCCTGACCGAGGTCACCGAAGGTTCGGACGGCAATCTCCTGAACAAGCTGGTCAAGGTCGTGCCGCAGGTCAATCAGACGCTCGGCATTCCCGAAGACGAGTTCATGAAGCTCGGGGCGGTCAACCGCGACAATCCGAGCTGCCCATAACAGCACCTGCAAGAGCATCGTCAGTGACCGAAAACCTGGCCGCGAACCGTCTGCAGAGCTCCGGTGCCTACGCGCTGGAGCTCGATGGCGTTGCGCGGCATTTCGGAGCGCTGGTGGCGCTTTCGGGCATCGACATGAGGATCGCGGCCGGCGAGCGGCGCGCGGTCCTCGGCTCCAACGGCGCCGGCAAGACCACCCTGTTCAACGCCGTGACCGGCGACTTCCTGCCCACCGCCGGCCGCATCCGCTTCTTCGGCGAGGACATCACCGACCTGCCGCCGCATGAGCGCATCCGCCGCGGCCTGCGCCGCACCTATCAGATCTCGCAACTGTTCAAGGGACTGTCGGTCCTCGATTCCATCTTTCTCGCCTGCCGGGGCGTCTCGCGCCGGCGGTTTTCGCTGTTGAGGCCCGCCGACGACGACGTCAACATGGTACAGGCGCGATCGATACTCGAGGCCGTTCATCTCGAAGCCCATCGCGACGCACTGGTGGCGACGCTCAGCCACGGCCAGCAGCGCCAGCTCGAAATCGCGCTGGCGCTCGCCGGCGCGCCGCGCTTCATACTGTTCGACGAGCCGGCGGCTGGTCTTTCGCCGACCGAGCGGCGCGACCTCGTCGCCATCCTCAACGCGCTGCCCAAGCATATCGGTTTCATTATCATCGAGCACGATCTCGACGTCGCCCTGCGCGTGGCGGACTACGTGTCGATGATGCACAATGGGCACCTGTTCAAGGAAGGCACGCCGCAGGAAATCGAGGCCGATCCGGAGGTCCAACAGATCTATCTCGGAGGCAAGCATGGCTGAACGCTCCGCCGGCAAAAGCGCCAGGGCGGTGCTGAAGATAGAAGACCTGCAGGTCTTCTATGGCGAAAGCCATGCGCTGCAGGGGATTTCGCTGACGCTGGAGAGCGGCGTGCTTTCCGTGGTCGGCCGCAACGGCATGGGCAAGTCGACGCTGTGCAACACCATCGTCGGATTGAAACGCGCGCGCTCCGGCTCGATCCGCTTCGACGGCCGCGAGATCACCGCGTTCGAGCCGCACGAGATCCACCGCCTCGGCATCGGCTATGTGCCGCAGGGGCGGCGCGTCTGGCCGAGCCTGACGGTCGATGAGCATCTGCGGCTTGCCGCCGGCAACCGGCGTGACGCCGCCTGGACGGTCGAGCGTGTCTACCAGACCTTTCCGCGCCTGGCGGACCGCCGCCACAATGGCGGATCGCAACTGTCGGGGGGTGAGCAGCAGATGCTCGCCATCTCGCGCGCGCTGCTCAGCGAGCCGAAGCTCCTGGTGATGGACGAGCCGACCGAGGGCCTGGCGCCGATCATCGTCGAGCAGGTCGAAAAGATGCTGGTCGACCTTGCCGCGGAAGGCGAGATGGCGGTGCTCGTCATCGAGCAGAATATCGGGGTGGCGACCGCCGTCTCCAGCCAGGTCGCGATCATGGTCAATGGCCGGATCAACCGGCTGATGGACGCGGCCGCGCTCGCCGCCGACCGCGACCTGCAGCAGCGGCTGCTCGGCGTCGGACGCCACGCCGAGGAAGCGCCGGTCACGCCAACGGAAGCGGCGCAGGCAAAGGAGCAACTGGCGGCCGTCTATCGCGTCGACCGCGCGGCCGCCGGATCCGTCGAACCGGCGGGGGGCGATGGCGTCTACCGGCCCGTCACCCAATTGCCCAACCGCTGGAACGTGCCGGTCACCGAACTGAGGCAGGCGGCCGTCGACAAGACCGCGCCCCAGGACGACCCGAGGAAGGTCTTCGCCATCCCCTTCGCGGAGCGCATCGGCAAAACCGTGCTGGTCGTCGGCACCTTCGACACCAAGGGCAAGGAATTGCGCTTCGTCGCCGATCGGCTGAAGTCGCTCGGGCTGCCTGTCCGCACCGTCGACCTGTCGACATCGGGAAAGCCGTCGAGCGCGGACGTGCCCGCCATGCAGGTGGCCGGCATGCACATGCGCGGATCCTCGGCCGTGTTCACCGACGATCGCGGCGGATCGGTCAGCGCCATGGCGGAGGCTTTCGCGCGCTGGATCGAGCGCGAGCCGCGCATCGGCGGCGTCATCTCGGCGGGCGGCTCCGGCGGCACCACGCTGGCGACATCGGGCATGCGGGTCCTGCCTGTTGGCATCCCCAAGCTGATGGTGTCGACGGTGGCGGCGGGCGACGTCGCCAAATATGTCGGCGGCGCCGACATCATGATGTTCCATTCGGTCGCCGACGTTCAGGGGCTGAACTCCATCACCGAGCAGGTGCTGTCTAACGCCGCCCACGCCATGGCCGGCATGGTCGCGCAATTGCCCAATGCGGAGGCGTGGGACGCCAGACGCAAGCTGGCGCGCCCTGCCCTGGGCATCACCATGTTCGGCGTCACCACGCCGGCGGTGCAAGCGGTGACGAAGCGGCTCGAAGCCGACTATGATTGCCTCGTCTTCCACGCCACCGGCATCGGCGGGCGCGCCATGGAGAATCTCGGCGATTCCCGGTTGCTGTCGGCCTTCCTCGACCTCACCACGACCGAAGTGGCCGACATGATCGTCGGCGGCGTCTTCCCGGCGACCGAGGATCGTTTCGGGGCGGCGATCCGCACAAGGCTGCCCTATGTCGGTTCGGCCGGTGCGCTCGACATGGTCAATTTCGGCCCGCGCGAGACGGTGCCGGAGAAGTTCCGCGGCCGCAAATTCGTCATCCACAATCCCAACGTCACGCTGATGCGCACCACCCGCGACGAGAACCGCGCCTTCGGCGAATGGATCGGCGGGCGGCTCAACGCCATGGACGGGCCGGTGCGCTTCCTGCTGCCCGAGGGCGGCGTTTCGCTGCTCGACGCGCCCGGCCAGCCCTTTCACGATCCGGAAGCCGACAACGCATTGTTCGAAGCGATCGAGAAGACCGTCCGGCGGACGCCGCAACGCCATGTCGAGCGGGTGCGCGCCAACATCAACGACACGCCTTTCATCGACGCGGTGATCAGCGCTTTCCACGCGATCGGCCCAAAGCTGCAGAGGCGGGCATGAACAGTTGGACTTTACCGGACGGCGGACGGATCTTCGAAATAGGTGCCGGGCGCCTGGCACTGACCGGATTGTGTAGGGGAGAATAAATCATGGACGCGCAGAGCTTTGGCGCCTTCCTGTTGTGGCTGATCGTTGCCGCGGTCGTCGTGGTGATCGCCGTCTACATCCTGCGATGGCTCTATCGCCGCTCGACCAAGGAGACGGCGTTCGTGCGCACCGGCTTCCTGGGGGAGAAGGTGGTGGTCAATGGCGGCGCCTTCGTCATCCCGGTGCTGCATGAGATCACCCCGGTCAACATGGGTGTGCTGCGCATCGAGGTTCGCCGCGAGGACGCACTGGCGCTGATCACCAGGAACCGCATGCGCGTCGACCTCATCGCCGAGTTCTTCGTGCGCGTCGGCGCGAGCCACGAGTTCGTCGCCGCCGCGGCGCAGACACTCGGCCGCCGCACGCTGCAACCCGACAGCCTGCGCGAATTGCTGGAAGGCAAGTTCGCCGGCGCCATGCGCACCGTCGCCGCGCAGATGACGCTGGAGGAGATGCATGAGCTGCGCGGCGACTATGCCGACAAGGTCCAGGCGCTTGCTTCGGATTCGCTGGCCGCCAACGGGCTCGAGCTGGAAAGTGTCGCCATCGTCGACCTCGACCAGACCAGCCTCGAATATTTCGATCCGTCCAACGCCTTCGATGCCGAAGGCCTGACGCAGCTGACGGAGTCCATCGAGACCAGACGCCGCATGCGCAACGAGATCGAGCAGCGCACTCTCGTCGACATCCGCAACCAGAACCTCGACACGCAGCGCAAGGTGCTGGAGATCGAGCGCGACACCGAATATGCGCGCCTGGAGCAGGAGCGCGAAGTCGAGATCCGTCGCGCGGCGCAGCGCTCCGAGCTCGCCAGGGAGCGCGCCGTGCGCGACCAGGAGGCCGAACAGGCGCAGCTTTCCGCGCGCGAGGCGGTGGAGAAATCGCGTCTCGCCCAGGAGCGGAGCATCACAGAGGAACGCATCCGTAGCGAGGAGGACACGCAGCGCCGCGAGATCGCGCGCCGCCGCGCGCTCGACGAGGCCGAGATGAAGATGCGCGAATTGACCGAGCGCGAGCAGATCGCGCTCGGACTCTCGCTGGAGAAGGCGCGGATCGAACGCGAAGGCGCGCAGAGCGGGCTTGAGATCGAACGCAAGAAGTCGCTCGAGATCGCCGAACTCGAACGCCAGATCGCGCTGGCCGAAAAGGCGCTTGAAGTGACCAGGGCGGAGGCGGAGAAGCGCCGCGCCGAGATCGTCGAGAACCAGGCGACCGAGACCGCCAGGATCGAGCAGGAACGCGCCGTCGACGAGGTGCGGATCGACAGGGAGCGCCATCTCGAAGCCTTGCAGATCGCCAAGCGCCAGGCCTTCGAGGAAGCCGAAATCTCGGCCGGCGAAGAGGTCGAGCGGGCCCGCATCACCACCGAGCGCGGCATCGAGGAGGCTCGTCTCATCAAGGAGCGAGACATTCGCCAGCTCGGCGTCGACCGCGACCAGAAGATCGAGATCGCTGAAATCCAGAAGGCCATCGACATCGCCAAGAAGACGCAGGAACGCTCTTCCGCCATCGCCGCTTCGGAAGCCGTTCGCGCCAAGGCGATCCAGGCCGAGGAACAGGCCCTGACCGCCCGCGAGCGCGAGATTGCCGAGCGCCGCAAGCTGACCGACCTGATCGCCGCTAGCCGAGAGGCGGAGCGCGAGGCCCTTCGCGTCACGGCCGCCGCCGAGGCCGAGATGAAGGCCGCAAAGAGCCTGGCGGAGGCGCAGAAGATCGCGGCCGTCGCCGCCGCGGAAGCGGAAAAGATCCACGCCCTTGCCGCGGCCCAACGCTACGAGGTCGACGCGACCGGCCACCGGCAGATCAACGAAGCGGAAAACCTCCTCTCCAGCGAGGCGCGCGCCGGGCGCCTGCGCGGCAAATTGCTCGACCACATGGAAGGCATCATCCGCGAGAGCGTCAAGCCGATGGAGAAGATCGACGGCATCAAGATCCTGCATGTCGACGGCATCAATGGTGGGTCGGGCGGCAACCGCAACGTCACCGACGAGGTGATCGATTCGGCGCTGCGTTACCGGGTGCAGGCGCCGATGATCGACAATTTGATGAAGGAGATCGGCATCGAGGGCGGTTCGCTCGGACGGATGACCGACGTGCTGCGCGACGCCAAGGACATTTCGAACCTCGCCCGCGACAAGAAGGGCAAGGGCAAGGCCGCCAAGGACGACGATGACGACCGCGACCATTGACCAGGCGTCGCCAAGCTCGTTCCACGAGGATAATCGGCTTTGCCGTGTCGGCGGTCGCCCGGCATGACCAAGGTCTATGTCTCCTCAGTCATCCCGGCCCCGGCCGCGGACGTCTGGAAAATCGTGCGCGACTTCAATGGCTTGCCGGGCTGGGCGCCTTTCGTGGCCGAAAGCCGCATCGAGCAGAACGCGCATGCCGACCGGATCGGCTGCATCCGCAGTTTCACGCTCAAGGACGGCGGACGCATCCGTGAAAAACTGCTGGCGCTGTCGGACTACGACCTCTCCTGCAGCTATGCGATCCTGGAGAGCCCGATGCAGGTGGAAAACTATGTCGCCACTCTGTCGCTGACGCCGATAACCGACGGCAATTTGACGCTGGCCGAATGGCAGGCCGAATTCGATTGCGCCCCCGGGCGTGAGGCGGCGCTGACGCAGCAGATCGGCAGCGGCGTGTTCCAGGCCGCGCTGACGGCGCTGAAGCAGCGCTTCGGACGCTGACCCGCCGCGAATGGTCCAGGTTCGCCAGAGCACCATCATCGATGCCCCGATCGAGGAGGTCTGGGCGATCCTGCGCGACTTCAACGGCCACGACCGCTGGCACCCGGCCATCGCGTCGAGCGAGATCGACGGCGGCGAGCCGGCCGACGCGGTTGGCGCCGTGCGCCATTTCCGGCTGGCCGACGGCGGCGAGTTGCGCGAGCAGCTTCTGGCGCTCTCCGACAAGGATCGCCGGCTGAGCTACTGCCTGCTCGAGGCGCCGCTGCCGTTGATGGGCTATGTCGCATCGATACGGCTGAAGCCGGTGACCGACGGCAACGCCACCTTCTGGGAATGGCGCTCTGAATTCGATCCACCGGCGCATCGCCGCGACGAACTGGTGAAGCTGGTCGCCGAAGACATCTATCGCGCCGGCTTTGCCGCGATCCGCAATCTCCTCGCACGCCGCGACGCCGCCATGCCGGCCGAGGCAAGGCCGGCCATCATGCCGTCGAGGCCGACAGGCGCCGCATCCCGTTCGATCCCCGCGCCGGCGATCCTCGCACCGTCCCTCGACACGCGAGAAACGACGCGCGCGATTCTTGTCGAGCGCTATGGCGGACCGGAAGTGCTGGAACTGAAGGAAATCGCATTGCCGCCGCCTGCGCCCAGCGAGGTGCGGGTCCGCCACACGGCGATCGGCGTCAACTTCATCGACGTCTATTGCCGCACCGGCTTCTTCGATCTGCTGCGGCTGCCCGGCGTTCCAGGCATGGAGGCGGCAGGTGTCATCGAGGCGGTTGGTTCGGCGATCTCCGGCCTGTCGATCGGCGATCGCGTGGCCTATGCCTGCCCGCCGGTCGGCGCCTATGCCGAGCGCCGCAACATGGCGCCCGATCTGTTGGTGCGCCTGTCGGACGACATATCGGACGAAACCGCCGCCGCGAGCCTGCTCAAGGGCGTGGCGGCCAGTTTTCTCCTGCACGACGTCCATGCCGTCAGACCGGGTGAAGTCGTGCTCATCCACGCCGCCGCCGGAGGCATCGGCCAGTTGCTGGTGCAATGGGCACGACATCTCGGCGCAACTGTGATCGCAACCGTGTCGAGCGACGACAAGGCGCGCATCGTCGAAGGTCTCGGCGCGCATCGCGTCATCGTCTATTCGCGCGAGGATTTCGCGGAGGCGGTCATGCGGCTCACAAACGGCGCCGGCACGGATGTCGTCTATGATGCCGTCGGCGCCGACACGTTCGGCGGCTCGCTCGCCGCGCTCGCCGTGCGCGGACATCTCGTCAGCTTCGGCCAGGCATCGGGACCGATCGGCAACTGGGACGTCGGCCGTTTCGCCTCCAAGTCCATCACCGTTTCGCGGCCCAATTACGGGCACTATACCGACGCGCCCGAGAAGCTCGCGCCGCACGTCGACCGCTTTTTTGCGGCATTGCGCCAGCGCGCCGTCAGGGTCGGGCAGCCTGCGTCCTACGATCTGGCCCAGGCCGCGGACGCCCATCGGGACCTGGAAGCCCGCAGGACCAGCGGAGCACTCGTCCTGTTGCCGTAGCCAGCCGGTCAGAGCGATGAGAAGCTGTTGACGCCGGTGCGCATCGGGTTTTCCGACTTCCACTTTTCGAGCGGGTTCTCCGCTTTCCATTCGGCGGCATAAGCGCCGAGCGTGGTGAAATGCACGCCCGCGCAGGCCTTCATGCGCTGGATCAGCCGGTCGAGCATCATGATGCGGTGGCCGCGGCCAATGAATTCGGGATGCATGGTGAGCGTGTAGATGCCGCCCTTGCAGTTCTGAAGCGCATACTGGAAGTCATCCCACCAGATTTCCTCGATGTCGCGCGGATTCGAATAGCCCTGGTTCCAGCCGGCGACGACCTCGAAGGCCGGGTAGTCGTCCAGCCCCCAGGTCACGGGAAGCTCGACGATATCGGTCGCAGGGCCGAATTTGTAGGGCTCGTCCAGGCCCCACTTGTCGTGCTTGCGCAGATAGTAGGGATAAAAATCATGCGCCATGCAGCTCGAATCGTAGAGGAAGCCGAACTCTTCCAGGAGCTCAACTGTGTTCTCGCTGAAATCCCAGGCGGGAGAACGATAGCCGGCCGGGCTGATGTCGAGCTTTCGGTAGGCGGCGAGGCCATTCTCGATGATGCGGCGCTCATCGTCCCTGCCGAACTTAGCTGGGTTCTCATGCACCCAGCCGTGATGGCCGAATTCGTGGCCGTCGTCGCGGATCGCCCGGACGAGATCCGGGAAAGCCAGGATGTTGTGGCCGGGAATGCAGAAGGTTCCGGGAATGTCGTGCTTTTTCAGGAGCGAAAGCACGCGTGGCGTCGCCACGACCGTGAACTCGCCGCGCGACACCATGGAGGGATTGCGGCTTTCCATGGTCCCGATCCATGCCGAAGGACCGTCGACGTCAAAAGTGAGGGCCACCGAGAGATCGTGTTTCATGACTTCTGCTGCTCCCGGACAGAAATGTTGAATTTTTGATATTTTGATGCAAGCTATGGGAATATGTAAAAAATTCAAGACTGCTTTTCGAGGAGTTCCGAAATGCGATTCAAAGGCAAGCGCGCCGTCGTCACCGGCGCGGCGAGCGGGTTAGGTCTGGCCACGGCGCAGAGGCTTCGCGCCGAGGGCGCCGACGTGCTCTCAGTCGATCGCAACGCCGATCTGGTCGACGCCATGGCCACGCCTAGGCTGCTGATCGACATCGCTTCGAAGGAAGCGCCGGAAGCGATCATGCGGACAGCGATGGACACGCTCGGCGGCATCGACTTCCTCGTCAACAATGCCGGCCTTGGCCGTCTCATCACGCTCGAGGAGAGCGACGACGACTATATCGACGACACCATGGCCATCAATCTGCGCGCCACGATCCGCCTCACGCGCGAGGCGCTACGCGTGATCAGCCGGCCGGGCGGCTCGATCGTCAACATCGCGTCGATCTTCGGCGAGGTTGGCTTCCCGCGCTCGGTGATCTACGGCACGACCAAGGGCGCGATCGCGCAGTTCACCCGCAACGTTGCGGCGGACGTCACCCAGCACGGCATCCGCGTCAATGCGATCGCGCCGGGGCTCATCGAAACGCCGAGCAATCGCGAATTCGTCCACAACGACCCCTGGTACAAGCGCAACATGATCGACACCATCCCGGCCCGCCGCAGCGGCCAGCCGCCGGAAATCGCTTCGGTCGTCGCCTTTCTCTGCTCGGACGATGCGTCCTATGTCAGCGGCCAGGTGCTGGCCGTCGACGGCGGCTGGCTCGGCACGCGCGGGGTTTACGCATGAGCGGCGGACGGGGCGAGCTTGAAGGCCGCGTCGCCGTCGTCACCGGCGCCGCCGGCGGGATGGGCGGCGCGATAACCCAGGCTTTTCTGGCGGCAGGATGCCGCGTCGTGGCCACCGACCTGAAGCCGGAGCCACTTCCCGAAGCCGGCGGCGCCCTGTCGCGCCTGTCGCATGACGCATCGAGCGAAAGCGACTGGCGCATAGTCGTCGCGGAAGCGGTAGGCCGCTTCGGGCGGATCGATATCCTGGTCAACAACGCCGCTTATTTCGAGCCTGCATCCTTCGTCGACACGTCGGCAGCGGACATGGATGCGCATTACCGGGTGAACCAGCGCGGCGTGCTGATCGGCATGCAGGCGGTCCTGCCCGCCATGCGATCGGCGGGACGCGGGACGATCGTCAACATCTGCTCGGTGGCGGCGCTCAGCGGCTCGACCGGGGCCTTCGCCTACATGTCGACCAAATGGGCGATCCGCGGCATGAGCCGGGCGGCCGCGCGCGAGCTCGCCCCACTCGGCATCCGCGTGAACGCCATCATGCCGGGGCTGATCGACACGGCGATGATGGCGTGCAACCCGCCGGAGCGGAATGCCGGCATCATCGGCGCCATCCCCGCCGGCCGCGCGGGACGATCCGAAGAAGTCGCCGAGGCAGCACTTTATCTCGCGAGCGACCGCTCCGCCTATCTGACGGGCTCAGAGATCGTCGTCGACGGGGGCCTCTCCGCATGAGGATCCGCGAGCGCCTGACGAGCGAGGATTTCGTCTTCACCAATTCGGAGAAGAAGGTCGTCCGCGAGCTCCTCAACAACTATCCCTCCGCCGCGCTGGTCTCGGCATCGCATCTGGCGCGCTGCGCCGGCGTCAGCGATCCGACGGTGGCGCGGCTCGCCAACAAACTTGGCTACGAGCGCTTCGCCGACATGCAGCAGGCACTGCTCGACGAGGTGGCGTCCCACCTCAATTCACCGATGACGATGCTGTCTTCGTCGAGCCGGTCGCTCGGCAGCCGCGAGGTCTGGCAAGGCTACCTGCAGGCCGTGGCCCGCGACCTTGGCGTGATGGAGCGGGAAATCCTCCCGGCCCAGTTCGCCGATGCGGTCGACCTGATCAGCGACCCCAAGCTGCGCCTGAGTTGCCTTGGCGGCCGCGTCAGCGGCTTCCTCGCGGCGATGCTGCAATGGCATTTGCAGCAGATCCGGCCCGGCGTGCAATTGTTGACCCACGACCGATCGCAACTTGCGGACCGGCTCGTGGATTTCGGCAAGCGCGACCTTCTGGTCGTCTTTGACATCAGGCGCTACGAGATCGACGTCGTGCAGTTTGCGGAAGCCGCCGCGGGGCGCGGGGCGCAGATTGTCCTCTTCACCGATCGCTGGCGGTCCCCCATCGCGCAAAGGGCGACGATCGTCTTTTCGGCGCCGGTCGAAACCGTGTCGCCTTTCGATACGATGACGCCGTCGCTCGCGCTGATGGAAGCGCTGATCGCGGCCGTCGCCCGCAAGCACGGCGATTCCTTCGCCAAGCGGATGGAGCGCATCGAAGCGACGCGCGCGCCCTACAATATCACCGTCGACCAGAAACCGCTCGCGACCGCCACGCCAAGCCGCCGCGGTCGCAAGCCGAAAGGGGTTTAGGGCGTTTCACCGTTTTACGAAAACGGCGAAACGCCCTATCTCTTGTTTTGACGCAATTCCGGACGGAAAACCGCGCACACTTTTCCTGGAATTGCTCTAGTAAACCGCCTCATAGGCTTTGCATTGATCGAGCACGCTGCGGTCGCCGAGGAACTTCAACTCGCCGCGCTTGTGGTCGCGGTAGACCTCGCAGAAGCCGGCGGGGAACCAGCCGCGCACGGTCTCGTTGGCCATCATCCGCTCGATTGCCTCGCCAAGCGATTGCGGCAACCGGGTGAAGCCGCGGGCCGCGAGCGCCGCGGGATCGAGCAGCGAAAGATCTTCCTGCGTCGCCTGCGGCGCCTCGAGCTTTTCCACAATGCCCTGCACTCCGGCATGAACGATAGCCGCGAGCGCCAGATGCGGCGATGCGGCGGCGTCGGCCGCGCGGAATTCGATGTTGTATTGCCTGGCCACGCCCTCCGGATCGCGCGCGGTGGTCGGGCATATCCGCACCGACGCTTCCCGGTCGCGGACACCGAGATTGTTGAAGGCCGCGCTCCAGCGATGCGGCGTCAGCCTGAGAAAGGAAACCGACGACGGCGCCGTGAAGGCGACGATGCTGTCGAGATATTTCAGCACGCCCGCGACGAACCCTTGCGTGATCGCGGACATGCCGTGCGGACCGCTTTCGTCATAGGTCGCGGGGCGGCCGCTGGAATCCTCGAAGCTGAGATGGATATGGACGCCATTGCCGACACCGTCGGGATGGCGGATCGGGGTGAAGCTTGCCTCGTCGTCGAAGCGTCGCGCCGTGGCGCGGACCATCTCGCGCAGGACAAGGCCGGCATCGGCCACGCGCACGCCGCGCTCCGGGCTGATCGTCACCTCGTATTGACCGACGCCGTATTCTTTCATCACCGTGTCCGGCTTGAGGCCGGCCGTCTTGATCGCGGCCATCAGCGTTGCGGCGAATGCCGCCCGGTTGCGGTAGCCCTCCATCGAATAGGCACCGCCGCCGTCGCTGGCCTTGAGATGGAACTCGTGTTCGAAGGCACCGATCAACCGGACACCCGCGACGTCGTCCAGCTTCTTCAGCGCCGATTTCAGGATGGAGCGCGTGCAGCACTCCCAGGGAGCGCCGTCGAGGGTCAGGATGTCGCCGAGCATGAAGTCCTCGGCGGGGCTGCCATCCTCGAAATCCACCGTCACGCGGCTGTCCCGGTCGGGCACCAGCAAGAGATCGCCAAGCGAACCATACGGGCTTTCAGCAATCGCATCGAAGCAGGTGATCTGTACGTTGGTGGGCGTCCAGCCCACGCCGCGCCCTGCCCGCTTCTCAATGAGATCGAGAGGAAATGCCTTGCCCCGAACACGCCCCGAAACGTCGCATGTCGCGACGAAGAGCAGGGGTTCCCTTATCATTTTGTCGACTTCCTTTCCTTGTCCAGCCGCAAGGCGTCCCAGGCGCGGATGCGGCTGCTAGTGGAATTCCAATCCCGTTCGGAAATGTGGGTGATCATCGCATCGACCGTGACCATGGCGCCGATGTAGGTGTCCCATGCCGTTCCGTTGTCGATCGAGAGCGCGATGACCTCGGTCGCTTCGCTCGAGGCCGGCGACAGCCATTTGTCGGTGAAGAGCAGGACTTCGATGCCGCTCGCCTGCCTGGCCGTGCGCACGAGCTGCTCGAGGCGCGGCTGGTAGCGGCGAAAATCGAACACCACGAAGACGTCGCGCGCCTTCATCCGCAAGATGTATTCCGGCCAGACTTCCGGATCGGGCGGGATGTGAAAGACGTCGCGCCGGATCTGGCGCAGATGGCGCGAAAAATGCTGCGCCATGGGGTCGCTGATGCGGCCGCCGATCAGATAGATTGCTCGCCTTTCGTCCGCCACCATGCTGCAGATGCGCTCGAACTGCACCTGCGTCAGCGCGGCGGGAACCGCGCGCACCAGCTGGCTCGCGCGTTCGACATAGGCTTCGAGGAAGTTCGCGCCGTGGGAGCTTTTGCCGTGCAGCTCCACCGGCGAGCGATGCCACTCCTTGAGCTCGCCGATGAGCTTGTGCTGGAAATCCTGGTAGCCCTGGCAGCCCAGCTTGGCGACGAAGCGCGTGATCGAGGGGGCCGATACACCGGTCTTGTCGGCGAGCGTCTGGATCGTCTGCAGCCCGGCAAACGGATAGTCCGCCAGCAACGTCGAGGCCAGCTTCCGCTCGGCCGGCGTCAATGCGCTCTCAAGCTCTTCGATCTGTGCCCTGAGTTCCATTCCCATCTTCCTCCCACGCAGAAAAAATTTAGTCAATTGTCATTTTAAGTTTGACATTGATGAAAATTTTTCATCATCCTTGCCCAGACAGAGAAGGCATTATGAATATTTCCAATCAACCACAATCGACGCTTCTCGGCGCTTCCGATCCCTCCCCCGTGGAGATCGTCAATCCCGACGGCAGCGGCGATGTGCTCCTCGTCTGCGAACATGCCGGCCGAGAGATCCCATCCTCACTGGGAGACCTCGGCATCGCGGCGAGCGAGATGGACAGGCATATCGCCTACGACATCGGCGCGCGCGATCTTGCCTTGATGCTCTCCAAGCGCCTCGATGCGCGCCTCGTCGCGCAGCGATACAGCCGGCTGGTCATCGATTGCAACAGGCCGACGGAGGCCGACGACTCCATACCGCCGGTCAGCGACGGGACGGAAATCCCGGCCAACAGGAACCTGGACGCCCGGGAACGGGCGCAGCGGGCCACCGAGATTTTCGAGCCGTTCGACCGCGCGCTGGCGCAGGCGATCCGGGACCGCAGGCCGAAGGCCATCTTCGCGATCCACAGCTTCAATCCGGTGCTGCGGGGCGTGTCGAGGCCGTGGGACATCGGCTTCCTCTACAGGAAGGACGCGCGGACTTCGCCTGCGCTCAGACAATATCTCCTTGCCGCCGCGCCGGATCTTTCGATCGGCATGCAGGAGCCTTACACGATCAGCGATCGATCCGATTGGTTCGTACCGGTGCATGGCGAGCGCAACGGCATCGCCCACAGCCTGATCGAGGTGCGAAACGACAACATTTCTCACCCTGAAGGGGTGGCGCGTTTCGCTGACCTTCTCGCGGGCGCGATCGACGGTTTCACGAAGAGAGGCGACTAAAGAATGGAACTGACACGCAACGTTCCGCTGGTGCCGGAACAATCCTGCATCCTGTTCATCGATGTGCAGAATTTCTCGGCGCATCGCGACGGCGGCGAGTTCAAGGACCTCAGCAAAGCCGAGTTCGAGGAAAAGTACGGCTGGTTCTTCAAGCGCATCCAAGGCCAAACCATACCGAACATGAAGCGTCTTCTGGGTGGCTTCCGAGCCGTCGGGATCGAGGTCATGCACACCACGATCGAAAGCCTGACCAAGGACGGCCGCGATCGCAGTCTGGATTACAAGATCACCGGCTTCCATGTGCCGAAGGGATCCTGGGACGGCAAGGTCATCGACGAACTGGCACCCGCGGATGACGAGATCTGCCTTCCCAAGACCTCCTCCTCGGTCTTCGTCTCCACGCATATCGACTACATCCTGCGCAATCTCGGCGTGCGCCAGTTGGTGATCTCCGGGCTTCTGACCGATCAGTGCGTGGAAAGCGCGGTCCGCGACGCCTGCGACCTTGGATATCTCGTCACCCAGGTGACCGATGCCTGCGCGACCTATTCGCAGGAGCGCCACGACAATTCGCTCCGCACCATCAAGGGCTATTGCCGCCAGGTGACCACCGATCAGCTTCTCGATGAATTGAAGGGGCTCGCGAAATGAGCGACACGATTTCCGCCGTCTGGAAGGCGGTCGAAGAGGACCGCGACTATGTCGTCGGGCTGACCCGGGATATCGTGCGGATACCATCCGTCAATCCGAAATTTCAGGCCGATCCCGCGATCAACCGCGAGGCCGACGTACAGACCCGTCTCGCGGGCGAACTGGAAGCGCTCGGCTTCGGGATCGACCGTTAGGACGTGTTTCCGAACCGGCCGAACCTGACGGGCGAATGGGCGGGCAACGACGAGAAAAGCCTCATTCTTTGCGGCCATGTCGACGTCGTGCCGGTGGGCGATCAGTCGAAGTGGGATTGCGATCCGTTCGGCGGCGACATCAAGGACGGCCGCATCTGGGGCCGCGGCGCTGTCGACATGAAGGCCGGCGTCGCCGCCTGCGTGGCGGCGGCCCGCGCGGTCCGCAAGGCAGGGGTCAAGCTCGACGGCCGGCTCGCCATCCACACCGTGGTCGACGAGGAGGCCGGCGGCTTCGGGGCGATGGACCTCGTCAAGCGCTCGCGCCTGGCGAAAAGCGCTATCATCGCCGAGCCCACCTGGGGCAACATCGTGCCGGCCGAAGGTGGCCTCACCTGGGTGCGCGTGACAATTTTCGGCAAGCAGGCGCATACCGGCTGGCGGTTCAACTCGATCTGGCCGCAGCCGCATGTCGAGGGCCGTCTCACGCCCGGCGTCAATGCGATCGAACTGGCCACACGCTTCCTGATGGCGCTGCGCGATTTCGAGACCTCGCGCTGCCGCGACAACTGGCATCCGCTGGTGCCTGCCGGCCTCGCCACGATCAATCCGGGCGTCATCCGCGGCGGCGCGGGCATAGGCCCCGACGGCACGCCAGCGATCATGACCAACGCGGCCATCATCCCCGACATCGTCACCATCGATCTCGATTACAAATTCATGCCGCAGGAGAAGTTCGAGGACGTGAAGGCGGAGTTCGAAAACTTCGTCCACCATTTCGCCGCCTCCGACGCCTGGATGCGGGATCATCCGCCAGCGATCGAATGGGACCTCTTCGGCCTCAACTTTCCGCCGATGAACACGCCGGTCGACGCCCCGATCGTGCAATCGCTCAACAGGCGCGCCACGGAGGCGCAGGCCAAGGCGCCCGTGATCAAGGGTTTCGAAGCCGTCACCGACGCCGCGCATTACGCCGGCGCCGGCGTGGTGCCGGTGATCTACGGACCGGCCGGCGATGGCTTCCACGGCGACAATGAATGCGTGGATATCGACAGCCTGATCGAGACCACGAAGGTCATCGCCGCGGCCATCATCGACACGTGCGGCACCGCCTGAACAGACCGACCGACAATCCAAAAAAGCAAAATATCAAGGGGTAACGACATGATCACCAGACGCGTTCTTATGGGAGCAGTATCGGCCGTGGCGCTCTTTTCCACGTCCGCATTGGCCTATGCCGACACCATCAAGCTCGGCGTGCTCGCGCCGCTCACCGGCCCGGCCGCCGCCGACGGACAGGAAATGGTCAACGGCGCCAAGCTTGCCGTCGACGAGCTGAATGCCGCAGGCGGTATAGCCGGCCACACTTTCGAAGTCGTCGTGGCCGATGTCGGCGACGGCAATCCCGACAAGGTCGCGACGGCGGTCGAGCGGCTGCTCGGCGACCACGACATGGGCGGCGTATTCACCAACTATGCATCGAGCACCAATTTCGAAATCGAGATGCTAGCCGAGCAGGACATGGTCTACATGATCGCCGCCAACTCGCAGCAGACCCACGATATCATCGCGCCAAACCCCGAGAACTTCCCCACCGTGTGGTCGCTGACCCCGTCCTATGACGGCTACAACACCGAGATCGTCCCGGTGATCAAGGAACTGTCGGAGACGGGCAAGATCAAACTACCGAACAAGAAGGTCGCGATCATCTCCTCCGACAACCCCTACTCCAAGGGCATCGCGGAAGGCATGGCCAAGGCCTTCGGCGCCGATGGCTGGGAAATCACCCAGAACGATCTCGTGCCCTTCGGCGAAGTCAGCGACTGGCGCGCCTTCCTCGGCAAGGTGCGCAAGGATCCGCCGGCGCTGCTGATCAACACCGACTATCTGTCGGCCAATGCCGCGACCTTCATGACCCAGTTCATGGAGAACCCGACCGACAGCCTCGTCTTCATCCAGTACGCGCCGTCCGTTCCCGAATTCCTGAAGTTGACCAAGGAGAAATCGTCCGGCGTGGTCTACAACATGCTGGGCGGCCTGCTCTTGTCGCCGAAGAACCCGCGCGCGCAGGAAGTGCTCGACAAGTACAAGGCCAAGTACAACATCGAATCCGGCGGCGCCGGCGCCCTGACCTACGAAGAGGTCATGATCTACGCCGACGCGCTGACCAAGGTCGGCGACCCGGCCAAGCGCAAGGAAATCGGCGAACAGATCGGCAAGACCGACAAGCAGACCTCGATCGGGCGCATCACCTTCGACCCGGCGACGCACCTGTCGGTGCAGAACACCGAAGGCGTTCCGCTGCAGTTCTACCAGATCCAGGACGGCAAGCGCGTCCTCTTCTATCCAGGCAAATATGCGACCGGCGACTTCGTCCAGCCGGCATGGATGAAGTGACACGGTCCGATGAACGACACGATCCTTGAGGTCGTCGACGCCAGCAAGCACTTCGCCGGGTTGAAGGCCGTCAACGGCGTGAGCTTCGGCGTCACGCGCGGTGAGATCCTGGGCATTGCCGGCCCGAACGGCTCGGGCAAGAGCACGCTCTTCAATCTCATCACCGGCGTTCCCTTCGGCCCGACCTCCGGCGAGATACGCTTCCAGGGCCAGCGGATAGACCGCTGGCCCGCCCATCGCATCGCCCGCGCCGGGCTTGCCCGCACATTCCAGAAGGATGCGGAATTTCCGGATCTGACGGCCGACGAGACATTGCTCGTCTGCGGCACCTATAACGGCCGGCTCGGCCGCGCCGCGGCGCTGACGCGTTCCGACGAGGTGCTCGGTCTCGTGGGGTTTACCGACGCGCGGCGCGGCATCCCCTCGCGCAACCTGTCGGTCTATGAAAAGAAGCAACTGATGATCGCCTCGGGGTTGATGTCGCGCCCGGCCGTGCTGATGCTCGACGAACCCGCGTCCGGCCTCACCAAGCCCGAGATCGAGAGCCTGGACAGGCTGCTCGTGGCGGTCAACGCCTCCGGCGTGACCGTGCTCTTGATCGAACATGTCCTCAGCCTGCTGCTTTCGATCTCCCAGCGGCTCATCGTCCTCAACCAGGGCTCGGTCCTGGCCGAGGGCAATCCGGCCGAGGTCGTCCGCAACGAGGAGGTGATCACCGCCTATCTCGGAGGGCGCAAGCAATGACACCCCTCCTTGACGTCAAGGACGTGCAGGCCGGTTATGGCGATATGCGCGTGCTGCACGGCCTTTCGCTGCACATCGGAGCGGAGGAATCGATCGGTCTCTTCGGCCCCAACGGCCATGGCAAGACGACCTTGCTCAAGACCATTTCCAGCCTGGTGCGGCCCACGGCAGGCTCGATCACCTTCGACGGCATCGACATCACCGGCCGCAAGCCGCCGGCCATCGTCGAGGCCGGCCTGATCCACGCGCCGCAGGGCAACACGCTGTTCGGCAACATGCGCATCGCGGAGACGCTCGAACTGGCCGCCTTCAGCAAGCGGGCAAGCAACGGCGCCCAGAAGCGCCTCGACGAGGTCTACGCCCTCTTCCCGCGCCTCGCCGAACGCAAGACGCAGCTCGCCAAGACGTTGTCGGGCGGCGAGCGGCAAATGCTGTCGATCGGCTGCGCGCTGATGTGCGCGCCGCGCCTTTTGATGCTGGACGAGCCGACACTCGGCCTCTCTCCTCGCCTCAAGGAGGAGCTCGGCGCGGCAATCGGCGAGATTTCCAAAAGCGGCGTGCCGCTCATCGTGGTCGAGCAGGACATCGAATTCCTCCTCTCTCACCGACCGGCTATATCTGGTGGAGCATGGCGTCGTCGTGCGCGAGATCGACCGCGCGAGCGCGCCCGACCATGAAGAGGTCATGCGGCTCTATTTCGGCGAAGGAGGGACCCACTGATGGATACGCTCCTCGCCACGCTGGTCTCCGGCCTGGTGCTCGGCTCGCTCTATGCCCTGATGGCGAGCGGGCTCAGCCTGGTCTGGACGACGCTCGGCGTCTTCAACTTCGCCCATGGAGCGCTGATGATGGTCGGCGCCTTCATCGCCTGGACGGTGAGCGAAGCGGTCGGGGCCGGTCCCGTTGCGGGCGTCGTCGCCGGCACGCTCGGCGCCGGCCTGATCGGCATCGTCATCGAGCGGCTCGTCATCCGACCGTTTTATGCCAGCCGCAACATGCTGCTCGTCACGGCCATGACAACACTCGCCGTCACCATCATCCTCGAGCGCGGCGCGCAGATGATCTGGGGACCGCGCCTGAAGCAGCTTCCGCCTCTCGTCGATGGCGAGATCAGGCTGTTCGGCAACGCGATCTCCGCGCATGAAGCCTTGCTGCTGGTGGCTGCGCCCGTGATCCTCATCGCGCTGTGGCGCTTCACGGTCTCGAGCAAGATCGGACGCAGCCTGCGTGCCGTCGGCCAGAACCAGGATTCGGCGGCGCTGATCGGCGTCGACGTGCCGAAGGCCTTCGCGCTCGCCTTCGCCATCTCGGCGGCGCTCGCCGGCCTCACCGGGGCGCTTCTCGGCTCGATCCGCTTCATCACGCCCGCCATGGGCAGCGAGCCGCTGACCAAGGCGATGATCGTCGTCATCTTCGGCGGTCTCGGCAGCCTCGGCTCGACGGCCGGCGCGGCCTATCTGATCGGCTTCATCGAGGCCTTCCTGGTGCTCTGGGTCGGCCTCTACTGGACGCCCTTCGCGCTCTTCCTGCTGATGATCCTCGTCCTCTTGCTCAGGCCGAACGGAATATTCGGAAAGAGATGATGACCAGAAACAACCTCCTGCTGCTTGCGCTCTTCGTGGTCCTGGCTTTCGTGCCGCAGGTCTTCACGGACGGCTATGTCAGGCACCTCTTCATCATCGCCTTCATCTACGCGATCATCGCGTCGAACTGGAACCTCAGCCTCGGTCATTGCGGCATCTTCAATTTCGGCCACATGACCTTCTTCGGCATCGGCGTCTACACGGCGGCCATCCTGACCAAGACCACCGGCGTCAATCCCTGGCTGGCAATTCCCGCCTGCGCGATCACGGCGGCGATCTCGGCCGTGATCATGGCGGCGCCGGTTGCCCGGCTCAAAGGCATCTATGTCGTGCTCGTCACCTTCGCGGTCAACCAGCTGGTGATGCAGCTGGTGCTCAGCCAGGCCGACCTGACGGGCGGCGCCAAGGGCCTGGTGCGCCTGCCGTTCCTCACCATCGGCGACTACAGTTTCATCCGCGACTACAAGCTCGGCTACTACTACCTGGCGCTGATCCTGCTCGGCCTATCCACGGCGTTCCTGATCCTTGTCGCCGGTTCGCCTTTCGGCAAGTCGCTCAAGGCGGTGCGCGATGCCGAGGACTATGCGACCGCGCGCGGCATCTCGGTGGCGCGCACGAGAATTTCGGTGCTGGTGCTGAGCGCCATCTTCACCGGCATCGCCGGCGGCTTCTACACCGTCTATCTGCGCGTGGCCTCGCCTGAGGTCTTCGGCTTCAGCACGATGTCGCTGGTGCTTTCGATGGTGCTGATCGGCGGCATCAACAGCGTGCTCGGCCCGGTGATCGCCGCGCTGGCGCTCACTTTCGCCAGCGAAGCCATGGCGGGGATTGGCGGCTTCGAGGATGCGCGCTACATCGTGATCGCGGTCGCCATGATCCTGGTGCTGAGGCTCGCACCGGGCGGCCTGATCCAGATCCTCGAAAGGCTGATGCCGACAGGGCGAAAGCCTGCAACGCCGACGAGGAGCCCAGCCTGATCCGGGAGCATCGATGGTCATGAACCAGGAAGAATTCGCCGTCGAGGGCCTGAGCTCGGCAGCCAGCATCGTCGTCGACCGCTGGGGAATCGCCCATATCCGCGCCGAAAATTTCCTCGACATGTTCTTCGTCCAGGGCTTCAACGCGGCGCGCGACCGGCTCTGGCAGATCGATCTGTGGCGCAAGCGCGGCCTCGGCCTGCTGGCGGCGGATTTCGGCCCGGGTTACCTCGAACAGGACCGCGCCGCCCGGCTTTTCCTCTATCGCGGCGAGATGCGGGCGGAATGGGACGCCTATGCCCCCGATGCGGAGGCGATCTGCCGCCATTTCGTCGCCGGCATCAACGCCTATGTCGAGCTTTGCGGACACCAGCCACAGAGGCTGCCGCCGGAATTCGCCGCCCTTGGCACCCGCCCGGCGAAATGGCAGCCGGAAGACGTCGTGCGGATCCGCAGCCATTCGCTGATGCGCAACGCCGTTTCGGAGGTGATCCGCTCCAACATCCTTGCGGAGCTCGACGCCGAACTCGACGCGCTCCGGCAGAAGCTGGAGCCGCCGCACGACCCGCTTGCCGGCCGCGATCGCCCCGCCCCGCTGCCGCTCGACTGCCTCGATACGTTCAAGCTCGCTATCGCGCCCGTCACCTTCGGCAGCGAAAGACTGGCGGCAGGCATCGGCGATGCCCGCGCCTGGCGCAAGATGACGCCGCTCGGCGACGTCGTGCGGGACACCAGCCTGCAGGGCTCCAACAACTGGGTGGTGTCGGGCGCGAGAACCGCCAGCGGCCGGCCCATACTGGCCAACGACCCGCACCGCACCCATGCGGTGCCGTCGCTGCGCTACATCGTCCACATCGCCTCGCCCGAATTCAACGGCATCGGGGCCGGCGAGCCGGCGCTGCCGGGCATTTCGATCGGCCACAACGGCCACTCGGCCTTCGGACTCACGCTCTTCCTCGGCCATGACCAGGAAGACGTCTATGTCTACGAGACGCATCCGGAGGATCCCGGCCTCTACCGTTACGGAGACGGCTGGGAGGCGTTTCGCGACATCGGCGAGACCGCCACGGTCAAGGGTTGCGGCGAGGCCGCGCTCGCCCTGCGTTTCACCCGCCACGGACCGGTAATCGCCGAATATCCTGACCGGCGTCTGGCGGTGGCGATCCGCACCGTCTGGACCGACCCCGGCACCGCGCCCTACTTCAAGAGCATCGCCGCCATGCGCGCGACCAGCTTCGAAGCGTTCCGCGGCCATATCGGTGGTTGGGGCGTGCCGGCCGTCAACCAGGTCTATGCCGACGCCAAGGGCGACATCGGTTGGGCCGTCGGCGGGTTCAGTCCCATACGCCCCAACTGGGACGGGCTTCTGCCCGCATCCGGCGACGGGCGGCATGAATGGCAGGGCTTCCTGCCCGGTCATGCGCTGCCCTTCAGCCACAATCCGGCGAAGGGCTATTTCGCCACCGCCAACGAGTTCAACCTGCCGGCCGATTGGCCGACGGACCGGCCGATCGGCTATGAATGGCTGGAGCCATCGCGCGCCCAACGCATCGACGGCGTGCTGGCAGCCGACGAACGCCACAGCGTGGACGCTTCCCGCAGCCTCCAGACCGATGTGTTCTCGGTGCCGGCGAAGCGGGTTGTCGGCCTGGTGTCGGCGCTGTCCGGACGCAACGAAGCGGAGACGGCGGCCATGGGGATACTCTTCAGCTGGGATTTCCGGCTGACCGCCGACAGCCCTGGCGCCGCGCTCTACGAGCTCTGGTGGGCGAACCGGTTGAAAGCGGCCGTCATCGCTCATGCCGTCGCCAAACCGGAGCTGAGGCCGCTGCTCGCGCCCGGCGACACCGCCGGCATCCTCGATCGGCTTGAAGCCATGGCGGCCGATGCCCCGGAGGAGTTCGCCGCGCTGGCGCTGGGCAGTCTGGCGAAAGCCTACGACGCATGCCGGCAGATGCTCGGCCCCGACACGAGGCAATGGGCATGGGGCCGCCTGCACGAGGCGCTTTTCGAGCATCCGGCGGGAGCGGTCGCCGATGCCAGGGGTCGATGGGATGTAGGCCCCTTCCCCTTCGGCGGCAGCGACAGCACCCCGATGAACGGCTCCTACCGGCCCACCGACTTCCGGCTCACCATCGGCGCCTCCTTCCGGATCGTCGTCGATGTCGGCGACTGGGACAACAGCGTCTGCATCAACACGCCGGGCCAGTCAGGCGATCCACGGTCGGACCATTACGGCGATATGGCGCCGCTCTGGGCCGCCGGCGACTACGTGCCGCTGGTCTATACCGACAAGGCCGTCGAAGCCGCGGCAATGCTGACCTGGACACTGGTGCCACAAGGAGCCGCATAGTCTCGGCGGCGCCATTGAAAGTTACTCGCATTGCCCGCGCCAACGATCTGCACTTGAATGCGAGCAGCCGTGAACTCAACGGGCAAGATAGCCGCCGTCGACCGCCAGGACATGGCCAGTGACGATCTTGGCGGCCGGTGACGCCAGGTACAGGACCGCGGCCGCCACATCGGCCGTATCGGCGAAAGCGCGCATCGGCATCAGGTCCAGCAACGTCTTCGACATCTGCGGGTCGTCGAGCAGTGCCTTGGTAAACTCCGTCCGGACCCAGGTGGGGGCGACGGCGTTCACCCGGATGCCACGCGGCGCCCACTCGACCGCAAGGCCGCGGGTCAGGTTGATCAGCCCGCCCTTGCTGGCATGGTAGGAGGCGATCGGGTAGATGCCGCCGCCTGAGACACCCATGATCGAGGCGATGTTGACGATGGCGCCGCCGCCAGCCTTGGTCATTTCCTCCGCCGCCCTGCAGGAGCAGTTGAAAGCGGCGTTGAGATTGACCTCCATGACCTCGCGCCAGACTTCCATGCTGGTTTCCAGGGCCGGCGTCCGGCGCACCAGCGCGGCATTGTTGACCAGGATATCCAACCGTCCGAAATGCGCTACGGCGGCGCCGAAGGCCTGCGAGACCTGCTCCGGGCTTGAGATGTCCGCCGTCAGCGCAAGCGCATTGCCTCCTTGCGCGGTGATCGCGGCAGCCGCATCGACCGCCGCATCGCCATCCCGGTCGAGCACGGCAACACCGGCGCCGGCATTCGACAGAAGCAGCCCCGCCTCCTTGCCGATGCCGCGTCCGCCACCGGTGATCAGCGCCACCTTGCCCGTAAGCGAAAAGAGTTCCTGGACCGTCATCATTCCTGACCTCAATGGATCGCCGCGTACATGATCTTTTCCTCCGTCGCCTCGGCCGAGGAGAACTCCTCGACGATGCGGCCCTGACGGGCCACCAGGATGCGGTCGGAAAGGCTGAGTATCTCGGGCAGGTAGGAGGATATGACCACCACCGCGATGCCTTGCGCCGCCAGCGAGCGGATGAAGTCGTGGATCTCCTGGATCGCGCCGACGTCGACGCCGCGTGTCGGCTCGTCGAAGAACACGACCTTGGGGTTCTGCACCAGCGACTTCGCCACGACCACCTTCTGCTGGTTGCCGCCCGACAGCTCGATGATCTTGGCACGGCTGTTGATGGCGCGGACCTTCATGCGCTGCACCCATTCGTTGCCGACCCGGGACTGCTCCTTGCGCGACAAAAGCATCGTGCGGCCTTCCGGCGTGGAGATGCGCCCGAGATAGATGTTCTCATCGATGCGCATGGTCTCGAAGAAGCCGTTCAGCTTGCGGTCCTCGGTGATGTAGACGATGCCGTCGGCGACAGCCTGGCGCGGTATGCGATAGCGGATCGGCTTGCCGTTCAGGTAGATCATGCCGCCATAGATGAAATTGCGCTTCAGGACGCCGCTGACGACCTTGGCGATCTCGGTGCGCCCCGAGCCGATCAGGCCGGAGATGCCGGTGATCTCGCCGGCATACACGGAGAACGACATGTTGCGGACCATCTTGCCCATGATGACGTTCTGGACCGACAGCACCTTCTTCCTGCGGGTGCCGTGCGCCTGCGGCTTGCGGGCGTCGGCGTAGTAGGTCTGCGACAGGTCGCGCCCGACCATGTGCTTGACCAGGATTTCGCGGCTGAGCTCCGTCGTCGGACCGGAATGGACGCGCTCGCCGTCGCGCAGCACGGTGACCCGATCAGTCAGTTCCAGCGCCTCTTCGAGCGCGTGCGAGATGAAGATGATGGCGACCCCTTCCGCCTTGAGCCGGCGGATCAGGTCGAAGAAATGCAGCTTCTCCTCGGGCGTGAGCGTCGCGGTCGGCTCGTCGAAGATGATCAGCCGCGCCCGGTGATGGACGGCGCGGGCGATCTCGACCATCTGCTTCTGCGCGGCGCCCAGCGTCGACACCATGGCGGTCGGATCGACATGGAAATTCATCGACTGCAGGAGCTGCTGGGCGGCGATGTACATGCCGCGCAGCCTGGTCATGTACTTCTCCCGGCCGAGGATGATGTTTTGCGCCACCGTCATGGTCGGGATCAGGCTGGTCTCCTGGTAGACCATGACGATGCCGGCGCGCAGCGCATCCGCCGGCGTGGCGAAGGACTGTTTCTGGCCGTCGAACAGGATGTCGCCGGACGACAGCGATATCGCTCCGGCCAGCGCCTTGCACAGCGTCGACTTGCCGGCGCCGTTCTCGCCGACCAGACCATGGATCTCGCCGCGGCCTATGTCGAAGTCGACGCCGCTGATGGCCTGCGCCCCGCCATAGACCTTGGTTCCCTTGACGACGCGCAGCATCGGTTCTTCGCGGTTCTCCATGGTCATTGCGTCAACCTCGCGGTCACCTGCATGATCTTGCCGTTACCCTTGGAAGCGACGAACACCTGGTGCCCGTCCGTCGCCACGCCGGTGATGCCGTGGCACGTCCCGCCGACGCGGCTGTGCAGGCTTGATTCCGGCTCGAGCTCATCGTCGAGGAAGACGACCAATCCGTAGGAGCGTGGCGGCGCCCACGCCTTCAGGCTGCCATGTTTCTTCAACCCGCCGCCCTGGACCGGTTCCAAGTAGTGCCCCTCCGACCGCAGCGCGGGCGCGATCCAGAATGCCGGCTCGATCCGCTCGATCATCTTGCGCCGGTAGGAGTCCTCGGTCAGCACGAAATCGACCAGTTGCGTGCGTAGCGCGAACATGGCGAGGCAGTAGCCGGTCCCGCAGGGAACGATCCGTGCGGGATAGCCGGGAAGGTTCTGCTGCACCGGCACGGGACGCGGCCTCGCTCCGGCAGGCCCCATTGGCAGTCTGAGCAGGTCGTGCGTCCAGGCTTCGGACACGATCAGCGAGGAGCCGTCGAGCGCCACGCAGATTCCGTTCGGATAGCCTAGCCCGTCGGCGATCACGTCGACCTGCCCGCCGGCGCCGATACGCAAAACGCGGCCGGAACGCCGCTTCTGCATCAGGTCATAGGCCCAGCGGTCAGGCGTGTTGTCGCGCGAACCGTCACAGACGTAGATGTCGCCCTCCGGGCCGACGACAAGCGCCGTCGGGCATTTCAACCCGCCCTGGCCCTCGATGCCAAGCATGCGGCCTTCGTCCGGCCCGCCGATCAGGGCAATGCCCTGCCCGGCCACGCATACCGCCACGCCGCCCGCCGGATGGGCGGCGATGCCGGTGGCCGGTCCGTCGAACTCGGCGACCACCGTCGGATTGGAGAAATCAGCGCCGTTGAAGCGATGGACGCCGCGGCCCGCGGTCACATAAACGCTGCCATCCATCGCCACGGCGATGTCGTCCGGTTCGGCGATGGCGGTGCTGAGCACCGGGCATTCCTCCAGCGCCGAGTTCGGCCGCATCGGTCCATCAAGCACCGGATTGGCGCGACGGTCCCGATTGCGGAACACAAGCTCTTTCAGGATGTCGACGACGACGCTGCTCATCGGGGTTCTCCGTGTGCCTCGGTTGCGCTCATGACCGCTTGCCCCAGTAGGAGGCCGGACCGTTCCAGCTCTCGTCGACCCCGCTCAGCTTGACGCGGCCGATACGGTCGTTGGAGAGGCCGCCGATATAGAGGTAACCGCGCTCCTCGCGCATCGAGGTGACGGATGGATGGGATTTGCCACCGATGTCGCCCAACGTCTCGAGGATGGTGCCGTGCTCGTCGAATTTCACCACGCAGCCATTGTTGATGTTGGGATAGAGCCATTCGTCGTTGGGAATGCGCTTGATCATGCGGGTCCGGAAACCCGGATCCTCCATGGCAAGGTCGTAGGCCGGGGTGCGCAGCCCGACGAGCGCCAGCCAGTAGCAGCCATCGGATGCCCGGTTGATGTTGTCGGGCATGCCGGGCAGGTCGGCAATCAGCGTCTCCAGCTTGCCCGCCTTGGGGCCGGCGATCCAGTAGCGCTCGATGCGGCATGCCCATGTGAGCGCAAACAGCACCGATTGACCGTCATGGGCGACGCAGACACCGTTCGGGAAGATCTGGTTCTGCAGCAGCGTCCTGGTTTTCCTGGTTGCCGGATCGAAGACGATGATGCGGCCGTTGCCCCGCCCTTCCAGCGCGTCGGTGGCCCAGGTGTGGGCGGTGTAGCGCAGTGTCGCCTCGCTGAAATAGATCTTGCCGTCCGGCGCGATATCGAGGTCGTCGGCCAGCACCAGCCGCGAGTCATCGATGACCTTGCCGAATGTACGCGTCGTCTCATCGGTCAGCTTGTAGACGGAACGGTCCGGACGCACGCCGTAGACGCCCATGCCGGCCACGCAGATGATCAGGTTGCCGTCGCGGTCGAAGGCCATGCCGAGCGGTCGGCCGCCGGTGCGGGCGAAAACCTCCTGGGTCTGCAGGTCCTTGCCGCTGAACCGCCAGATGAACCCTTCGCGCGTGCCGCAGTAGAGGTTGCCGTCCCTGTCGAAGATAACGTCTTCCGGTCCGTCGAGCTTGCCAAGGCCGATCGCCTCGGCGTCGCGCAGCCGGTTGTTGAGCGCATAGGGCGAAGAGCTCTGCGGCGCGATGTCGTGGCGCTTGCCGAGCTTGAAATAGGTCGGCACGACATAGATCTTCTCGATCGCCTTGTTGCGGTTGCGCGCCCATTTGACGTCGATGCCGACGGCAAGCAGCATCATGAAACCGAGGAAGGCGGACGTGGCGCCGCCGACCAGGCCGAAGCGCACCAGGCCGTTGATCAGAACGAGGACGATGGTGGCGCCGATCAGCGACTGACCGATGGACCCTCTGCCGCCTGAGAGATTGACGCCGCCCAGCACCACCGCCGTCAGCGCCAGCACTTCCATGCCGACGCCGGTATCCGAGCTCGGGCTGTTGAGGCGCGCCGCGTAGAAGACGCCGCCAAGGGCGGTCAGCACGCCGGAGATCACATAGGTCAGGAACAGATGCCGCTCGACCGGTATGCCGGCGTGACGGGCCGCCTTGCGATTGGCGCCGATGGCGGCAATGTACCATCCGGGCCGCCCACGGCTGAGGAAGATATGGCCGACGATGGCGACGAGTGCCAGGATCAGGATGTTGGCGGGGACGCCGAGCACGCTGCCGCCGCCCAGCCAGTCCCAGACGCTGCTGTCGCCCATCGAGATCGCCATCTCGACGGAATAGCGCAGGATCAGCAGGTTGAGGATGGCGCGGAAGATCAGCATGGTGACGAGCGTCGTCAGGAAGGCGCCAAGGCCCACATAGCCGATCAGGATGCCGTTGACGGCGCCCATCAGCGCGCCGGCCATCAGCGTCACCAGTATGGAGACCGGCGCGGACACTTCGTACATGTTGAACAGCATCAGCGCGATGAAGTTGGCCATGGCGAAGATCGAGCCGACCGAAAGGTCGATGCCGCCGGAGATGATGACCACCGCGATCGCGATCGCGACGAAGCCGAATTCACCGAATTGGCGGCCGGTGGAGACGATGTTGCCCACCGTCAGATAACCGGGGATGAGGAATGCGAACGCCAGCACCACGAGCGCGGCGGCGGTGAAAGGCACCACCGGCTCCATCCAACGCTTCTGCAAAAGCTCGGCGATGAACTGCTGGAACGACCATTTGTAGCGGAGACGGATCAACGTCTCCCTGAAGCTGGTGTCGGCCACCCGATCCTCCTCCCTTGGATCTTTCGGGCGGCCCGTCGGGGCCGCCCGTGTCGTTATCGCGAGCGGTCAGCTCTTCTTGGGAATATCGGTGCAACGCGCCTGGTCGACATTGTCCTTCGTCACCCAGAAATAGGACGAGAACGACGCGACGCTGTGCGAGCCCGGAGGTTCGCCGGCCATCAGCAGGTTCTTCGCCATGACCATGACCTCGCGGCCCTGGTTCCAGGCGTCCCAATCCATGTAGCGATCGATCAGTCCGGCGCGCACGGCGTCACAGCCTTCCTTGTAGCCGCCGCCATTCGAGTAGACGATCACCTTGCCGCTGAGTCCGGCCTTCTTGACCGCCTGCGCGCCGCCGATCGTCATGATGTCGTACGGGCCGAAGATCGCGCATACATCGGGGTGCTGCTGCAGCACCGCGGTGGTGATGTCATAGGCCTTGGTGGCGTCCCAGTTGGTCGCCTGGCTGGACACCACCTGGATCGCCGTATCCTTGGCGAATTCCTTCATCAGCGCGTTGGTCATGTAGACGTTCTGCGCCGATGTCAGCTCTCCCTGCAGGATCACCACCTTGCCGGACTTGCCGCTGCCGGTGCCGCATTGCTTGACGATGTCCTTGCCGGTGACCTCGGCCTGCTCGATCCAGTCGCCACCGACGTAGCCGTCGCTCAGCGTGTTCGACATCATCGAAAGCTGGATGACGTAGATGCCTGCTTCCTGCGCCTGCTTGATCTGCTTGACGAGGAGCTGGACATTCGGGTTCTGGACGATGATCACGTCCGGCTTGTCGGCGATGGCGCCCTCGAAGGCCTGGGCAAGCGCCGTGCTGTTCCAGGCCGGATCCTTGACCGAGTACTTCATGTTGCTGCGCTCGGCCTCGGTGCGGATGACATATTCCCAGGTGTCCATCAGCGGCGCGCCCAGGGTCATCGGCAGGAAGGCGATGGTCTTGCCTTCGATAGCCTTGGTGTATTGCTCCTTCAGCTGGGCACCGCCGTCGGCGGCATTCGCAGGCACGGCAGCGATGCCGAGCATGGCGGTGAACATCAGCGCAATCGGCTTCGATAGCCGGCTGCATTTACTCATCAACGTCATCTTTTCCTCCCGAGATGATGCGCCTTGATTGTTGGATCGTGTCGAGGAAGGCGTCGCCTCTACAGATCTCCCTGCCTGGCCGTTTCCTCGTCGCGAGGATGCAGCTTGCGATCGAGTGTGATGGCGCCAAGAAGCACCACGCTCTTGACGATGTTCTGGACGTCGCCCTGGACGTCCAGCAGGATCATGGCATTCAAAAGCGTGCCGATGAGCGCCGTTCCGGCGAGCACGCTGGCAATGGAGCCGCGGCCGCCGCTGAGGCTCACGCCGCCCAGCACGACGATCAGCAGCACGTCGAAGATCAGGCTGGAGCTGAACACGTTGGTATTGATCGAAGCGACCGAGCCTGCGGTGACCAGCCCGGCCAGAAAGGCGACCGCGGCCGAAAAGGCATATTGGCCGATGGTCAGCACGCGCACCGAGACGCCGGTGAGCCTTGCCGCCTCGGCATTGTCGCCGAACGCATAGACGAAGCGGCCGGCAGAGGTGCGCGACAGGATGAGATGACCGATCATCGCGACCACCGCGAAGATTACCAGCGGCACCGGGATGCCCAGCAATTCTCCTTGTCCGAGCGCGAGCAGGAACGGCTGGTTCTCGGGCGCATAGGTGATGATGCCGTCGAGCATCAGCCATCGCCCGACGCCATAGACCAGAGTTCCCGAGGCCAGGGTGGTGAACAGAGCGGGGATGCCAATGATGGATATGGCAAAGCCATTGAACGCGCCAATCGCGACGGCCAGTCCCAGACCCATGGCGATGCCGGCGGCAAGCCCATAGCCCAGTCCGATCAGCTTCAGCGACCAGGCGGCGCAGATGGCGAGCACCGCAACCTGCGACAGATCGAGGCCACGTCCGATCACGACCACCGTCATGCCGACGCCGAGGATGCCCAGCACCGAGACGCTGCGGGCCAATGTCGAGATGTTCGGCAGGGTCGCGAAGCCGTTGACGAAAAGCGCGCACGCCGCGAAGATCACGATCGTGGTGGCGAAGACCAGCGTTTCCTGGCTCAGATTGCTGAGGCTGAACTTGCCCTCGCTCTTCTTCACAGCAGCGGCTCCCCTGTCCTTTATCGCAACTGCGTCTGCCATCGGCCCTGTCCCCGTCAAGCGTCCAATACCTGTCGATCCCTAAACCAGCATCGTCATCGGCTGCTCGATCAGCGCCTTGAACGCCGACAGCAGCTCGGCGCCCGTCGCGCCGTCGATCGCCCGGTGATCGACGGAGAGCGTGACCGTCATCAGGGTTCGCACTTCGGGCTTGCCGTCCCGGGCGACCACCCGCTCCTCGCCCGCCCCGACAGCAAGGATCGATGCCTGCGGCGGATTGATGATGGCCGCGAAGTCACGAACGCCGTACATCCCGAGATTGGAAACGCTGGCGGTGCCGCCCTGATATTCATCCGGCCGAAGCGAGCGCGTCCTGGCGCGCGCGGCGAGTTCCTTTATCTCATTCGATATGACCGCAAGCGTCTTTGTCTCGGCCTTGCGAACGATCGGTGTCATCAATCCACCGGGAATGGCGACCGCGACGCCGATGTCGGCATGGCGGTGGCGCAGCAATGCGCCTTCGGTGAACGAGACATTGGCATCGGGCACCCGATGGAGAGCCAGCGCCAGCGCCCTGATCACGAAGTCGTTGACCGAAAGCCTGTAGGCACGCGCGCCGTCGCGGTGCGTCGGCGCCGCTTCGTTGAATTGGCGACGCAGGGCCGCAAGCGCGTCGATCTCGCAATCGGCCGTCAGGTAGAAATGCGGGACGGTGCGCTTGGCCTCCGACAGCCGGCGCGCGATGGTCAGCCGCATCGAATCGTGCGCGACTTCCTCGAAGCTGCCGGGCTCGAACAGGTTCTTCAGGCGGGCATCGGCTTCGGCCAGCGACTGGGCCGGGATAGCAGCGGAAGGCGCGGCCGGAATGTCGGCCACCGCGGGCTTGCCCGGTATTTCGGCCTTGGCTTTCGCAGCACGGGCTTCGATGGCCTGCTTGACATCGCGCTCGACGATCCTGCCGTGAGGGCCGGTGGCCGTGACGTGCGCCGCCTCGATACCCGCTTGCGCCATCAACCTGCGGGCGATCGGCGACGCGAAAACACGGCCTTCGTCCTGGCCGTTGGACATGCTTGCGGCAGGAGCCGGCACGGCTTCGGGCAGGACTATCGGCATTGACGGCTCAGCTGGAGCCGCCTGCGCGGTCGCGGATACTGCCTCAACCGTCTCGCCGTCCGCCGCGAGAGCACCAATCGTCTGGTTGACGGGAACGTCGATCGACCCGGCCGGCACGGCGATACTGATCAGCACGCCGTCGACTGCAGCCTCCACTTCCATGGTCGCCTTGTCGGTCTCGATCTCGGCCAGGACGTCTCCGGCGCGTACCGGATCGCCAACCGCCTTCAGCCATTGGATAAGGTTCCCCTTCTCCATGGTCGGCGAAAGCGCTGGCATGAGGATGTCTACGGGCATAGCTCTTCGAGGTCCCAGGTGCCGGTTCCGGCTTCAGCGGTAGCAGACGCGGCGGACCGCGTCGGCGATGGCGTTCTGGTTGGGTATCACTGCCCGCTCCAGCTTGTCGTTGTAGGGCATCGGCACCTCCATGGAGCCGAGCCGTTCCACGGGAGCATCCAGCCAGTCGAAGGCGCGCTCGTTGATCTGCGCGGCGATCTCGCCACCGAGGCCGCCGGTGCGCCAGGCCTCGTGCACGACAACGCAGCGATGCGTCTTCTTCACGCTGCGGATGAAGCAGTCCATGTCCAACGGGCGCAGCGTGCGCGGGTCGATGACCTCGACGGAAACATTTTCGCGCGCCAGCATGTCCGCCGCCTGCAACGCGCGCTCGACCATGACCTGCGTGGCGATGACGGTGACGTCGGTCCCCTCGCGCTTGATGTCGGCCTTGCCGAGCGGAATCTCGTAGGGCGCTTCCGGCACGGGCGCGGTCTGGCCGAGATAGAGCATCTTGTGCTCCAGGAACATCACCGGGTTGTCGTCGCGGATGGAGGCGATCAGCAGGCCCTTGGCGTCGTAAGGGGTCGATGGCGCCACCACCACGAGGCCGGGCACATGCGCGAACCATGCCTCCAGCGACTGCGAGTGCTGAGCGGCGAGGCGGATGCCGCCGCCCTGTGGCCCGCGGAACACCACCGGCACGGTCGGAGAACCGCCGAGCATGTAGCGCAGCTTGGCCGCCTGGTTGACGATCATGTCCATCATGAAGGTGACGAAGTCGAAAATCTGGATCTCGGCAATCGGTCGGCGCCCGCAGACGGCCGATCCGACAGCGGCGCCGGCGATACCCATCTCGGAGATCGGCGTGTTCATCAGCCGGTCCTTGCCGAAGCGCTGAAACAGGCCGCGCGTCACGCCGAACGTGCCGCCGATCGGCCCGACATCCTCGCCGATGACGAAGACGCGCTCGTCGCGCTCCATCTCCTGCGCCATCGCCTCTTTCAGCGCCTCCAGATAGGTGAGTTCCCTCGTGCCGGGCGCAGGCTCGACCGCGCCGGCCGATTTGAACGGAGCGGAGACGGCCGGCGCCAGGCTTTCGACGTCGGGCTCGGGCGAATTCTTGGCGAACTCGACGGCGCGCTCGATCTCCGCATCCGTCTCGGCGACAAGCGCCTCATATTCAGCGTCGGTGAGCGCACCACGCTCCTTCATCATCGCAACGCAGCGGTTGATCGGGTCCATGGCCTTCCAGCGCTCGACCTCTTCATCCT
Organism: Mesorhizobium sp. B2-7-1; assembly: GCF_006440735.1. Classification (GTDB taxonomy): domain Bacteria; phylum Pseudomonadota; class Alphaproteobacteria; order Rhizobiales; family Rhizobiaceae; genus Mesorhizobium. Next base: position 65,387 of record NZ_VFUA01000009.1, read on the forward strand.
CGCGGTAACCCGGCAAGTTGGCGCGCATGGAGTGATCGCCGTGGCGATAGGTTATGGCTTCGATCAAGGTCGGGCCTTCGCCCGCACGGGCACGCGCGATGGCCTCGTCGACCGCCGCGTAGACGGCGACGACATCGTTGCCGTCGATGGTTTCGCCGGGCACGCCGTAGCCGGCGGCGCGCGCCGAGATCGAACCGCCGGCGGTCGATTCCAGGAAGGAGGTCGAGAGACCGTATTGATTGTTCTCGCACAGGAAGACGATCGGCAATTTCCAGATCGCGGCCATGTTCAGCGCTTCGTGGAAGATGCCTTCGTTGGCGCCGCCGTCGCCGAAGATCGCAACGCCGGCATCCGTCGACATGCGCTGCTTGGCGGCAAGCGCCGCGCCGATGCCGAGACCCATCGAAGCGCCGACGATGCCGTTCGCGCCGATGATGTTGAGACCAATGTCGGCGACATGCATGGAGCCGCCGAGACCGCCGCAGATGCCGTCCTTGCGGCCGAGCAGCTCAGCCATCATGCGCGAGACGTCGGCGCCCTTGGCGATGCAGTGTCCGTGTCCACGGTGATGGGTGGCGATGAAGTCGCTGCGCAGCAACGGGTAGCCCGCCCCGGCAGCGACCGCCTCCTGACCGACGGAGGAATGAGCAGTGCCCTTCACCAATCCGCTGTGGAACAACTCCGTGGTGCGCGTCTCGAAGGCGCGGATCACAAGCATCGTCCTGAGCAGTTGTTTCAGCTCCGCCGCGTCAAGCCTGGGCGCGTTGCGGGTCGCCAGCCGATGAGAGGATCCGCCATTGGCAAGGATGGCGCCACCGATCGCGTTGTCGCTGATCTTTGCCGCGCCACGCGTCGAACGGCCCGCTCGGGCCAAACCGGAATTCTTCATCTTGTCCCATCCATTGCCGGCCCCTCCGTCGCGCTGGCTGGCGGCGGAAAACATCAAAGTGCCGGTGTGCTGGCGTTCTTCCCTTTGGCATCTCTTGCGGGATGCCTTGAACGAAGACTTCCACGATCCCGACCTCAAAACAAACACAAAGTTCCTATGGAAGAAATGCATTTTGGTTATGGGTGGCGGCAGGGCCAAAAAGAACGTGCGCCACCCTGCGGACAGGGCGGCGCACGTGCAACTTGAGAGCCGGTCACGAGGCCTGCTTGGAGGCCGAATGAGTGCTATCCATCAGAGTGGAGAGAAGATTGCCGGCCGGCGCGATCGGCCGGACAAAAGCATAGCGCAGATATCTGGCCGGCATCGTATGCCGACCGCGGCTCGCGGGCCGGGCGACGAGTACGTTTCACCGTTTCACGGAAACGGCGAAACGTCCTATCTCTTTGTTTTTACGCAATTCCGGACGGAAGGTTACGGCGAAGGCGCCGAACTTAACCGCTCACACCTTTCCTGGAATTGCTTTAGATCCGTTCGATAAGCTCGACGGTCACCTTGTCGGGGGTCGTCAGGTATGACACGCGCACGCCGGCGTTAGGCCCGCCGCGCTTGTTGACATAAGGCGGCGAGATCGGCACCGCGCCATAGGGCGCCAGATGGGCTATCACGCCGTCCAGGTCGGTAACGTCGAACGCGATATGGGCGAAGCCGACGTCGCAGGGCCTCGCCTCGAGCGTCCTGCGATCCGCCGGAGTACTGTATTCGATCAGCTCGACCGTATGATCCGGCCGGCGCAGGTAGGCTATCTCGACCTCGGCTCCAGGGACGCCGGTGATGGTCTGGATCGAGGCGGGATCCCGGCCGGCGCGCGAGGTCAACTCGAAGCCCAGGCCGTCGCGGAACAGCGCGATCGCCCGGTCAAGGCTTTCGACCGTGAAGCTGGTGTGGTTGGTCGCGCTGATCGCGTGGCGCATGCCGGATCCTTCCCTGTCTAGTAGTCCGTGCGCCCGCCAGACATGTCGAAGACGGCGCCGGTGCTGAACGAAGCCTCAGGGGAAGCGACATAGGCCACCATGGCCGCAAGCTCCTGCGGCAAGCCGAAACGGCCCATCGGGATCTTGGCGAGCAAGGATGCCACATAGTCAGCCGGCCAGCGGTCGAAAATCGCCGTCCTGATCGCCGCAGGCGTAATGCAGTTGACGGTGACCTTGGTGTTGGCCAGCTCACGGCCAAGCGTCTTGGTAAAGCCGATAACGCCGGCCTTGGAGGTGGCGTAGGCGCTGATCAGGGGACTGGCTTCCTTGCCCGCGACCGAGGCTATGTTGATGATGCGGCCGTAATTCGCCTCGATCATATGCGGGGCGACCGAGCGGCAGCACAGGAAGACGCCGGTCATGTTGACGTCGATGACCCGCTGCCATTCGTCGAGCGACAGGTTCCAGACATTTGCATGGGGCCCGGAGATGCCGGCGTTGTTGACCAGGATGGAGATGCCGCCGAAACGCTCCAGCGTGGCGTCCCGCGCCTGGTCGACCAGGCTCTCGGAAACAACGTCGACCACTGCGGTATGCACCCGGTCGGCGGCCGCGAGCGTCTCGGCGGCGCGCGCCAGAGTTTCCGGCTCCCGGTCCCACAGGCTTACGTTGGCGCCATCGGCGAGAAGCCGGGTGGCTATGGCCAGCCCAAGACCTTGCGACCCACCCGTCACCACGGCGGTCTGCCCATCCAAACGCGCTGCCATCTGTCCTCCCCAGGCACCCCGCCGCTCTTTCGGAATACTTGGATCCGTGGCGGCGTATTCAATCTGCTTGAAGCCAGTAGTAGCGCGTGCGAGATATCAACACTAAGACAAAAGCCAAATTGCAACCATTAGATTTGGTTATGGCTTGTTCTGCGTATGGCGGCGAGGAGGAAAACTGATGGACGTCAGGCAGCTCGAATATTTCATGCATGTGGCGAACACGTTGAACATCACGCATGCGGCGATGCGGGCGCATGTGTCGCAACCGGCGCTGAGCCGTCAGATCCGGCTCCTGGAGCAGGAGCTCGGCACCAAGCTGTTCAAGCGCAAGGCACGCGGCGTGGTGCTGACCGAGACAGGACAGCGGCTGGTCGACCGGACACGGGTGCTGCTCTCAAATGTCGGCCGCATCAAAAGCGAGATCATGTCCTCCGCCGACGAGCCGGTGGGCACCGTGAGGCTTGCGGCATCGAACTCCCTCAGCGGCCTGCTCACGTCCCGGGTGGTGGCCCGCTTTCGCCGAACCTATCCGCAGGTCTCGGTGCATGTGACCGAGAACACTTCGATGATCGTGCGGGAATCCATCGCCAATGACGGGGCGGACGTGGCGCTGTTGTCGGACCGCGAATCCTTCACCACGCTGACCAAGATGCCGCTGGTGACCGAGAGCCTGCTGCTGATCGCTCCGCTGGAGGTGGGGCTCGACCTGTCCCGCCCGGTTTCGGCCAAATCCCTGACGGGCCACAATCTCATCCTGACGCCGTTCCCCAACGGATTGCGGCGCGCCGTGGACGAGATCCTGGTCAGGGCCGGCCGCGTCGCCGAACCGAAGCTCGAGGTCGATACCAACTCGCTGATGACCAGCCTGACCAAATATGGAACCGGCTATTGCGTGCTTCCTTATAGCGGTGTCCATGAGCTGCTGGTGCGCAAGGAGGTATCGGCCGCGCCGATCCGCAATGTCCGGTGGGGCTGGGTAACCGCGGTGTCGCGAGAGCGCGCCATGTCGACGGCCACCAAGAAGCTGATAGAAATGATTGCCGAAGAGGCCAAGGTCCTGACGAGCAACGGCACCTGGAAAACCGCAACCCTGGACCTGGCTCAAGACAGCGGGAAGCATATCGGACTGGACTGACCGGGCCCTTTGTCGGCCATGGACGGATCCGATCCGACGATCGACCATCGCGATGGCATCGCGTAGATCGCAGGCAAGCCAGGGTCAGCCGGTGCCGCCCGCCGGCGTGCTCTGGTGCGCCGGATTGCTTGCGAACTTATGCAGCGAGGCGGCAGCCGCGGCCGCTCTTACCCTCCACCCCCGCTTCGGCGCTGAACCGGTCAGACGCTCTTCGAATACCCTCGGAACCATCGTTTCCGAGCGGTGTGGAGAATAGTCGTCCGGACGCCCACGTTAGCCTTGCAGGCTTCGCTGACGCTGACTATAGTCGCGGATATGAAATTAAATTCCATGTGCTAGGTACGAATGCGTCCCGCGAGCGATCAATCTCTTGTTGTGGTGGAGAGCCGCCCGTTCGCCAATGTGGGGTTGGTCGAGATCAACCGCCCCGAAGTCCGCAACGCAATCAATCTCGAAGTACGGGAGAAGCTGGCCGCTGCCGTGGCAGGCTTTTCAGAAGACGCGGAGATCCGGTCCATCGTCATTGCCGGACGCGGCGCCAACTTTGCTGCCGGCGCCGACGTCAGAGCGTTTGAAAAGCTCGGCTCCGCCGAGGTGCTTCTGCAACGCACCCATCGCTACTGGGACGTGATCGCCAAATGTCCGAAACCGGTCATTGCCGCGGTCGAGGGCTTTGCGCTGGGCGGCGGCTGCGAGCTTGCAATGCATGCCGACATCATCGTGGCGGCACGCACAGCCACTTTCGGTCAGCCGGAGGTCAAGCTTGGCCTCATGCCCGGCGCCGGCGGCACCCAGCGGCTGCTGAGAGCGATCGGCAAATACAAGACGCTGATGCTCGTCCTGACCGGCGATATGTTTGCGGCGGAAGATGCCGAGCGCGCCGGCCTCGTCAGCATCCTCACGGATGAGGGCGAGGCCCTGCAGCAGGCGCTGCAGATCGCCCAAAAGATCGGCCGCCTGCCGCCGTTGGCCGTCGAGCAGATCAAGGAAGCCGTCGTCAATGGCGAAGATGCTCCCTTGGAAACGGCGCTGCGCCTCGAGCGCAAGGCATTTCAACTGCTTTTCGATACGGCCGACAAACAGGAAGGCATCGCCGCCTTCCTGGAAAAGCGCAAAGCGTCATTTATGGGGCGCTGACTTGGCGGACGCGGGAGGGGTGTCGAGAAGTCGGATCGAGAAAGCCGGTGTCGTGGGCGCCGGGGTGATGGGTTCCGGCATAGCGGAAGTTCTGGCCGCGGCGGGCGTCGACGTGGTGATCGTCGACGAAGCGCGGGGGAAAGCCTCAGCCGCCGTCGAGCAGATCGCGTCGCGCCAACGCGCTCGGGCAGCCGCGGGCAAGGTCAGCGCGGAAACGGTCGAGAAACTGCTTGCCCATATCGAGCCCGTCGAGACTCTGGACCGCCTGGCCGGCACCGATCTGGTCGTGGAAGCCATAGTCGAACGTCTCGAGCCGAAGCGTCAGCTCATCGAGACGCTGGAAAAGATAGTCGGGCCGAACGCGATCATAGCGACCAATACTTCTTCGCTCTCGGTGACGGCGATCGCGTCAGCCGCAAAGCGGCCGCAGCGGGTCGCCGGCTACCACTTCTTCAATCCCGTCCCGGCGATGAAGCTGGTCGAGGTCATCTCCGGCGCTCATACGGCGCCCGAGGTCGAGCACGCGCTGGTCGAACTCGCGGCCCGCTTTGGCCATCGCCCCGTTATCGCCGCCGACACGCCCGGCTTCATCGTCAACCACGCCGGCCGCGCCTTCGGGACGGAAGCCTTGGCGATGCTGCGCGAGGGCGTCGCATCGATCGGCGACATCGATACCATCCTGCGGGACGCCGCCGGATTCAGAATGGGTCCGTTCGAGCTGATGGACCTGACCGGGCTCGATGTCTCGCATCCGGTCATGGAAAGCATCTACAACCAATTCTACCAGGATCCGCGCTACCGCCCGTCGGTCGTTGCCGCCCGGCGCGTGGAGGCAGGTCTTCTCGGCCGCAAGACCAAACGTGGGTTCTACGACCACGGCGATGCCCGACCGATCTCCTCCTCGGGACCGGTAGAACCGGCCGGCGCGGAGGCGGCTTTGCCGGGCCGCGTCACCGTGATCGCCGACAACGAGGTCTCGGGTATGCAGGAGCTCGTCGACTCATGCGCCGCCGAGCGTACAATCGACGGCGACCACCTCATTCTGATCGGCCTGGAGGGCGAGGACGTGGCAGGCGCGGCGGTGCGGCTCGGTGTGCCGGCTTGGCTTTGCGTGGGCTTCGACCCGTTTTTCGGCATCGACCGCCACGTGACACTCGTGGCGTGTGCCGCAACGTCCGATCGGACCAGGGAAGCGGCTTTGAGCCTGGTCCGCCGCGCCGGCCGCAAGGCGACCATGGTGGAGGATAGCTGCGGGGCGGTCTGCCAGCGCGTCATCGCCATGATCGTCAATATCGGCAGCGAAATCGTCGGGCAGAAAATCGCTTCGGCGCCGGATCTCGATGCAGCGGTCAGGCTTGGCCTGGGCTACCCGCTGGGGCCGCTGGAATGGGGCGACAAGATCGGCCCCAAACGCATTCTGCGTATCCTGGACACGATTTATGACCGCACCCGCGACCCTCGCTACAGGGCAAGCCTATGGCTGCGGCGACGCGCGGAACTAGGCCTTTCATTGCAATAGGCCGAGCGGGAGGAGACGAGTTGGCCCAAAGACATGAACTGAAACCATCGGCGCCCTGGTACCGGATCGAAGCAGGCGAGTCCGACTGGTCGAGCCTGCCCGCGCGCGATCTCGTTCGCCTCTATACCCAGATGAAGCTGATCCGGCGCTTCGAGGAAAAGATCCTCGACCTGGAGAAGGCCGGTCTCATCCATGGCCCTGCCCATGCCAGCATCGGCCAGGAGGCGGCAGCTGTCGGCGCTGTGTCGATGCTGCGCGCCAACGATCAGATCAATGGCACGCATCGCGCGCACCATCAGGTGCTGACCAAACTGGTCAATGCGCAGACAGAACCGGACTTCGATATACTGAGCCAGGACTTCACGCCGCCGATGGACGATGCCGTCTACCGCTTCATGGCGGAAATCATGGGGCTTTCGCCAGGCTATTGCGAAGGCCGCGGCGGCTCGATGCATATGCGCCATGCCGAGTCCGGCGTCGCCGGCACCAGCGCCATCGTCGGCGGCAACATTCCGCATGCCGTCGGATACGCCCTTGCCGACAACGTGCTTAGCCGGGACGGTATTTCGGTCGCCTTCTTCGGCGATGGCGCTTCGCTTCAGGGCGCGGCCTATGAATCGATGAACATCGCGGCCGCCTACAGGCTGCCGGTCATCTTCTTCGTCGAGAACAATCTCTATGCCGTTTCCACGCATATCGAGGATGTGACGGCCGAGCCCAGGAACGCATCGCGCGGCCCCATGCTCGGCTTCACCGGCATCGAGTGCGACGGCATGGATGTGGTCGCCGTCCATCGAGCGATGTCCGACGCGATCGAAACGATCCGCGCGGGGCGCGGTCCCGTCGTCATCGAGGCGAAGTGCTACCGCCATCACCATCAGAGCGGCAGCAAGACCGGCAGCGAATTCGGCTACCGCAGCAGCGAGGAAGAACAGGAATGGCTGAAGCGCGACCCGCTGCGGCTGGCGGAGACACGTCTCGGCAAGCTCGGAATCCTCGATAGCGCGGCTCTGGCCCTGATCGACGAGCGCGTAAGCGCGGTCGTCCAGTCGGCCGCGGCACGGCTGACTGAAACGGCGCCGGGCAGCAACCAGCTTCGCATACAGGCAGGCCTATGGCCTTCCGCGCAGTCGGTGGACATCGGCATCCTTGCACCCCCCGCCGAGGCCGAGGGACTCAAGTACCGGGAAATCGAGGACTTCGCGCCCGATGAGTTGGTCAAAAGCCGTTTCGTCACCGCCGCCGGCGAAGCGCTGGGGGCGGCGATGGCGGCCGACCCGACCATCATCGTGCTGGGCGAGGACGTCCATCGGCTGCGTGGCGGCGTGAGCGGCTTTACCCGCTCCGCCCTCGAGCAGTTCCCAGGACGCGTGCTGGCCATGCCGATCGCCGAGAACGGCTTTACCGGCGTCGCGCTCGGCGCCGCGCTGCGCGGGCTGCGGCCGGTCGTGGAAATCATGTTCGGGGATTTCTGCTTCGTTGCGGCCGACCAGATCGGCAACGGCATCGCCAAGGTGAGGCACATGTTCGGCGACGGGTTTCCCGTGCCGCTCGTCATGCGGGTGCGCGTTTCCCCGCACACCGGCTATGGCTCGCAGCATTCGAGCGACCCGGCCGCGCTGTTCAGGCTGTTCCCCGGCTGGCACGTGGTCGAGCCGACAACCGCCTTCGACTATGTCGGGCTGCTGAACACGGCGCTCAAGACCAACGACCCGGTCGCGATCATCGAACACGTCGAATTCTACCAGCGCGAATCTCTTATGCCGCGCGACCAGCGCGACTATTGCATCCCGTTCGGCAAGGCCAAGATCGTCCGGCCGGGATCGGCATGCACGGTCCTTGCGACATCCGTCATGGTCCCCGCGGCTTTGAAGGTCGCGGAAGAGACCGGCATCGATGCCGAAATCATCGATATGCGCAGCGTCGGCCAGCTCACGACCGACTGGCCCCTGGTCCTGTCGTCCATCGCCAGGACAAACCGCGTCGTCATCGTCGAGCAGGTTGCGAGCGGCCTGTCGCTTGGGCGCCATTGGATCGCGGAGATCCAGGCGCGCGCCTTCGATGATCTCGATCACGAAATACTCCACGTCACCGGCAGCCTTTCGGCGCCCGTCGTTTCGGCCGTGTTGAACAAGGCCGCGCTGGGCTCTCCCGAGAAGCTGCGGCAGGCGCTGGAGTTGATTACCAGTAGCGCTTGAACCGAAAATGCCAAAAGGAGCATGATAATGAGACTGGGGAACTTCAATCATATTGCCAGACATTGGAAAGGCCTTGCCGCGGCGACAATGCTTGCGGGCGTGGCTGCCACGGCGGTGCCGGCGGAGGCCAAGACGCTGGTCATCGCGCGCGACATGGACATCAACTCCCTCGATATCGACAGAAGCTGGTGCGACACCTGCATGATCTACAATGCCGCGGTCTATGACGGCCTTCTGGCGCTCGACAAGGACAACAAGCTCGTTCCGGTCATCGCCGAGAGCTGGACGGTCAACGACGACCAGACCGTGTTCACCTTCAAGCTCAACCCGAAAGCCACTTTCTCCGACGGCTCGAAGATCGAAGCGAAAGACGTCAAATGGTCGTGGGAGCGACTGAAGAACATAAAGGGCAGCCCGTCGGACCTCGCCTCGACGATTTCATCGATCGAGACTCCCGACGCCGAAACGGTGGTCGCGAAAACCGCTGAACCAAATTCGGAACTGCTGAACGTCCTGGCCGCCAGCTATTTCGGCGTCATCAACAGCGATGTCGCCCAGGCCGAGGGCAAAGCCACCGCGGCGGCCGACGCGGCACAGTCAGACCCTGCCGAGCCGTGGTTCCTGGCGCATTCGGCCGGCGCTGGCCCATTCGTGCTCGACTCCTACCAGCCCGGAGCGGAACTCAGGCTGAAGCGAAACGAAAAATATTGGCGCGAACCGGCCAAGGTCGACGAGATCGTCATCCGTCAGGTCGGCGATGCCGTCGCTCAGGCCCAGCTTCTGCAGAGCGGCCAGGCCGACGTCGCCATGAACATCGATCCCGAGACTGCCAAGACGCTGACCGGGCCGAACGTCAAAACGGAATCGGCTCCCTCCAACAACTTCGTCTACATTGCGATCAGCCCGGGAGCCGTCGCCAATCCCTTCCCGATGACCGCCGACATCCGCGAGGCGATCTCGCTGGCCGTCGACCGCAAGTCGCTCGTCGACTTCACCTTGGGCGAAGGCAATGGCCGGTTGATTTCGGTCCCCTTCCCGCTGGATTTCCCGGGCGGCGCGGGACACTCGATACCGGAATTCGACCAGGCCAAGGCCAAGGAACTGCTTGCCAAGGCCGGCCACGCCGACGGCTTTACGCTGGAAGCGACCTATCCGAAGCTGAACGTCTATGGCGTCGACTTCACCCTTGCCATGCAGAAAATCCAGCAGGACCTGGCGGCGGTCAACATCAAGCTTGACCTCAAGCCCGTCGAGTTCCCGAACTGGCGCGAGGCGGCGAACAAGGATCACATCCCGCTGACCTTCGTCTTCTTCGCCCCGGACTTTTATGGGACGTCGCAATATGTGAACTATTTCGGCCTGGCGCCGGATTCGACCTGGGCCAAGCGCGCGGGTGCCGCAACCGACCCGTCCTTCGTCATCAACGACACCAAGCCGATGCTGGCCGAAGCCCTGAAGTCGGCGCCCGACAAGGCGGAAAAGATCTATTTCGACATCGGCGAGAAGATCAAGGCGCAGAACGTCATCATTCCGATGATCAGCCCGAACACCATCCTTGCCTATGGCAGCAAGGTCCATGGCGTGCGGAACTCGCCGAGCTCGAACGTTCCTCTCTACGAGATCTCGCTCGACGACTGACCGCGCCGTTCCGTCCTCCGCGGGGCGCATGAAACGCGCCCCGCGGATACGGCCCGAAGGCCAAAACAGGATTTCTGCCAGCAAAGAGATCGAGCCACTCGCCCTTTCCATGAAACGGGAGAGGCTCTGATGGAGGATAACCGTGCCCTATACCGATTTCATTTTCGATGGTTACCGCAAGCGCCTCAGCGAGCTCGAGGCCAGCGACAACCCTTTGTCCAAGGGCGTGGCCTATATCGAAGGTGAGCTCTATCCCATCCATGAAGCCCGCATTCCGATCCTGGACCAGGGCTTCCTCCATTCGGACCTGACATATGACGTGCCGGCCATCTGGGATGGCCGCTTCTTCCGCCTCGACGACCATTTGGACCGCTTCGAGCGCAGCTTGAAACAGTTGCGGCTGCGCAGCTCGCTCGATCGTCATGGCATTCGCCAGAAGCTCGTGGAATTGGCCGCCAGGAGCGGCATCCGCGACGCTTATGTCTGCATGATCGTGACCCGGGGCCTGAAATTCATCCGCCAGTACAGTCCGGATGAAATCGAAAACAACCTCTATCTCATGGTGCAGCCCTTCGTGTGGGTCATGGGCGAAGAGCTGCAGAAGACCGGCGGCTCCGCCGTCATCGCCCGCGATGTCCGACGCGTGCCGCCAGGCGCCATCGATCCGACCGTGAAGAACCTGCAATGGGGCGACTTCGTGCGCGGCATGCTGGAGGCGCGGGACCGCGGCGCCAACTACCCGATCCTGACCGACGGCGACGGCAATCTGACCGAAGGTTCAGGCTTCAATGTCTGCATCATCAAGGACGGCGTCTTGCGCACGCCGAAGCGCGGGGTGCTGGAGGGCGTCACGCGCAAGACCGTGCTGGAAGTCGCCAAGGCGAATGGCATCGAATGCCATGTCGAAGACGTGCCGGTCAGCGCGGCCTACGATTGCGACGAATTGCTCTTTGTCACCACCGCCGGCGGCGTCATGCCGATCACCAAGCTGGACGGGGTCGCGATCGGCAATGGCGAAGTCGGGCCGCTCAGCAAGACGATCTGGAAGGCCTACTGGGAAGCGCATTACGACCCGATGCGCAGCTTCGCGATCAACTATTGAGGCGTGTCGAGACCCGGCCGAGCAGGATCGGCCTAAGCGAGCCGCCGCGAACCGATGCGGCGGCTTTTCCTTTTGGTCTGGCGGCGATCAGGCGATCTTGCAGGCATCGTCGAAGTCGAGGCGCGGAAGCCTGGCGAACAGACCTGACGGGTCACCATATCCCAGATTGACCAGGAAATTGCTTTTCCAGCTTGTCCCGGCGAAGAAGGCCTCGTCGACGAGTTGGTTCTTGAAACCCGACATCGGGCCGGCATCGAGGCCGAGCATGCGCGCGGCGACGATCAGATAGCCGCCCTGCAGCGTGCCGTTGCGAAACGCGGTTTCGTGCGCGACATCGGGGCTCGACGTGAACCACGAGCGCGCGTCGGCATGCGGAAACAGCTGCGGCAACCGATCGTAGAAGGCTTCGTCATAGGCGACGATGGCGGTGACCGGCGCCGCCATGGTCTTGGCGGAATTGCCGCTGCTCAAGGCCGGGCGCAGCTTTTCCTTGGCCCCCGGCGACTTGACGAAGACGAACCGGCCCGGCGAGCAGTTCGCCGAGGTCGGCGCCATTTTCAGAAGGTCGTAGAGCCGGCGAAGCGTTTCGTCGGACACAGGCTTGTCTGTCCACTTGTTGTGGGTACGAGCCGTCGTGAAAATGCTGAAGTCGTTCATCGCGACCCTTCAATCCCTGAACATGAAGTCGATGGGACGCGTCGCCTCAAGCCGCGCGAGAGGCGCCGACAGTCCCATTGTTGCCATCGCGGCACGGCGGTCGGCCGTGGGCGGATCGCCGCCGGCCGGCGAGCGGCTGTCAGCGCGCGATCTTGAGCCTGGCCAACACCAGAGGGTTTTCGTTCGCCGGGATACGCGTGCGTTCCGCCTTCAGCTCCGCAAAAGCCCGCTCGCTTGCCTTCAGCGTCTCGTCGATATCGGCGGCCGTCATGGCGGCATTCAAGAACATGTTGTGGTAGGGATGGAAGTACACGCCATGCTTGAGCGCGCTTGCGACCCAGGCATAGCCGAGGCGCATGTCGGGATCTTCGTGGAACAGGATTTGCGGCATCTGCACCGGACCGGTCTGGCGCAGGGAGAACCCGAAGGCCACGGCTTGTTCCTCGAGCCCTGCCCTCAGCTTGTTCCCCAACTCGACCGTGCTTTCCAGGTACCTGGTCTCGCGGATCAGCCGAAGCGTTTCTATGCCTGCCGCCATCGGCACGGCCGAAAACCAGAAGGAACCGGTGGCGAAGATCGATCGCGCGGCGGCGTAGAAGCGCTGCGAGCCCATCATCGCCGAAATCGGATGACCGTTGGCGATCGCCTTGCCCCAGCAACTGATGTCCGGCTCGACGCCCAGGATCGACCACGAACAATCGCGGGTCAGCCTGAAGCCCGCACGAACATCGTCGACGATAAGCGGCGCATCGAGATCGTCGCAGATCTTTCGGACAGCCTTTGCGAAACTCTCGGAAGGGATAAGCTGGTCGGCAAAGACCTCATGCTTGAAGGGTGTCGCGAAAATCCCAGCAACGTCGCCCTCGGCCGCGCGCACCGCCGCCTCGAGGCTTTCCAAGTTGTTGTATTCGTAGGTGAGGATCTGCTTGCGCTCGTCGTCGACGATGCCGGTGCGGTTCGGCGTGCACCACGGCTGCGAGCCATGGTAGGCGCCGGTGGCGACCAGGATCTTGCGACGCTTGGAGTAGGCCCGCGCTATCGTCATCGCCATGGAGGTCGCGTCGCTGCCGTTCTTGCAGAACATGGCCCAGTCGGCATGCGAGACCATCGAGACCATCGCCTCGGCCAATTCGACCATCAGATAGGACGGTCCGGTCATGGTGTCGCCGAGTTCCGCCTGCCTTCGTGCGGCGGCCTCGATATCGACATTTCCATAGCCGAATAGATTCGGCCCATACGCACTGAGATAGTCGATATATTCATTACCATCGACGTCCCACAGCCGCGTGCCGCTGGCGCGACTGAAGAACTGCGGGAAGTCGGGCGGCAAAAGTGCCGTGGATTCATGGCCATACATTCCACCTGGTATAACGCGCCTGGCGCGTTCCAGAAGTTCTAAATTGCGGCTGTTCGACCAAGGCATGGATATGTGACCCCTGTTTTCGAGGCAGGCTATAGCAATAAAAATATCTGCTATCAATGATGAATCCGATAGATTGCCGCTTCTGTTTCGGTTACAAATATCGAAGGTGGGATGCGTCAGCCGGCAAGGCTCGCGCAGACCAGCCTGCAGCGCCGAACGTACAAGGAGATGCCGATGGCAGGGTTGATCGAAGGAGAAGCCGGATTTGCCCAAGGCAATCCCGGTTCGATCGGCCGGTAAAAGCGGCGCCACCAAACAGGAAATCAAAGCCAAAAAGGGGAATACATGGACACGATCAGGAATGGTCTGAGCAGACGCAGCGTTCTCAAGCTTGGGGCCGGCACGGCCGCGGTATCATTTCTTGCAATGCCGGCCATCGGCCGGGCGGCTCCCACCTCGCTTTCGGTCGCCAATGGCGGCGGCGCGCTGGGTGACGCCTTCAAGGCGGCGTGCTTCGATACGTTTGAAAAGAAGACCGGCATCAAGATCATCAGCGCCCCCTACATGGAAGGCGCGCGGCTGAAGGCAATGGTCGAGGCCGGCGCGGTCGATATCGATGTCACCGATACGGATTCCTCGGAAGCGGCGCCGCTGGCCGTCGCGGGCCTTCTGGACGAGATCGATTACAGCGTCGTGCCGAAGGACAGCCTGATCGACGGCGCGGCCAGCAAATACTGGACGTCGTGCTACATCGCCGGTTGCGTTCTGAGCTGGAACACGGATTCGGCCAAGGATGGCCGGCCGAAGAACTGGCAGGAGTTTTTCGATCCCAAGTTCAAGGGGCGCAGGACGCTCTGGAAGAACGCCGCACAGACCATGGAAGTGGCGGCCCTCGGCGCCGGCCAGACGCTGGACAAGCTCTATCCGATCGACATCGACCGGGCTTTCGCAATGCTGGACGGTATCCGGTCCTCGATCACCTGGTGGACGTCCGGAGCCCAGAGCGCGCAGCTTCTGGCCAATGGCGACGCCGATTTCGGCATGTGCTGGAACGGTCGCGTCGACCCGGTCAAGCAACAGGGCGGCCCGATCGACTACACGTTCGACTACTCGCTCCACACGCCGGGCATCTGGAGCCTGCCGAAAGGCGGCCGCAACCGCGACACCGCCATGAAGTTCATCGCCCACTGCATGGACCCCGAAGTCCAGGCTGCCTTCTCCAAGCTGATCCCCTACGGACCGACGAACGACAAGGCCTTCGACATCCTGTCGGCGGAAGAGCGCGCGCGCATGCCGAGCTCTCCGGAGAACCGGAAGCTTTCGGTCGCCATCGACGGCGACTACTGGCTCGAGAACGGCACGAAGATCTACGACCGCTTCAACACCTGGGTCGTGACGAAATAGGCTGACCATCCGGCTTGGAACTGCGCGAGCGATTCTGTCGCTCGCGCAGTTCTGCCGTTGAAATTCGTCGCCGCTCGCTTGCGCAAGAGCGCAACGATCTAGTGAAATGGCCCCGACATACGGATCCACGAGTCAGGACTTGTCCACGCCATGAAGCATCGCAGCTTCCTGCTTTATCTTCCCGTCGCGCTGCTGCTGACGCCCTTCTTCCTCGCGCCGATGGCGGTGATCGGGACCGAGAGTTTCAGCGGTCAGCACGGCGTCGGGGCCGAGTACGTCAAGGTCGTGACCGATCAAGGCATCCGGACCGTCCTCTACAACACCTTCTACGTTGCCGCGATGGTGACGATCCTGTCTCTGCTGATCGGATATCCGATCGCCTATGTCCTGGCGCGGCTAAAGGGACGATGGGCGACGATCGGCATATTCCTCATCTTCCTGCCGTTCTGGGCCAGCACCGTCATCCGCTCTTTCGCATGGATGATCCTGCTTGGCCGCAAGGGACCGGTGAATTCGATCCTTCTGGGCATCGGCCTGATCGAGGACCCGATCCGCTTCATCGACAACGGGCTGGGGCTGATGATCGCCATGACCTACATCATGGTGCCGTTCATCGTCGTGCCGATCCTCAACGGCTTGCGCGCCATCGACCCCAATCTGCCGCGCGCCGCCGCCGTGCTCGGCGCAAATCCCTGGCGCCAGTTCCTGGCCGTCACCTTGCCGCTTTCGATGCCCAACATCGCGGTCGGCTGCACGATTGTCTTCGTCACCTCGCTGGGCTTTTTCGTAACGCCTTCGCTTCTGGGAGGCGATTTGACCGTGGTCTCGATGCTGATCAGCGAACAGGCCAACAGGCTCTTGGATTGGCCGCTTGCATCGGCTCTGGCCATCATCGTGCTTCTGCTGACGATCGTCATTTTCGCGCTTCTGCGGCTCAGCCAGCTGGCGTCCCGGCGCAGGGACAAGGCGCGGTCGGGAGTGTTCGCATGAGCGTTTCGGAGAAAAAACTATGGACTGCCTGGAGCCGCTTTCTGACCGGGCTGGTGGGCGCGATCCTGATCGGATTTCTGGTGCCCATCCTGGTCGTGGTTGCGGTGTCCTTCCAGAGCAAATCCTATCTCTCGTTTCCGCCGACCGACTTTTCGCTGCGCTGGTACCAGCAGTTCATCGGCAACGACGATTATCGGTCGGCAATCTTGAACAGCATGATGATCGGCGCGTCCGCCGCGGCGCTTGCGACCATTGCCGGCATTTCGACGGCGCTCGCGGTCGTGCGCGCCAGGGCGCCGGGCTCGGCGATCGTCAGCACGCTTTCGATCGCGCCCGCGGTGCTGCCGCAGATCGTTCTTGCGATCGGGCTGTTTCCCATCAGCGTGTGGCTGGGCCTTCAGGGGACGCTATGGGCTGTCATCCTGGCGCATGCCGTCATCGGCCTGCCCTTCCCTTTCATCACGGTTTGCGGTGCGCTCACGTCCTATTCGAACCGCATCGAGATCGCCTCGATGACCCTGGGGGCGAACGCCTTCCAGACTTTCAGGCTGATCACCTTTCCGATGATCCGCCCGGCCGTCATCGCCGGCTTCATCTTCGCGTTCGCGGCCTCGCTGGACGAGCTGGTGCTGGCTCTGTTCCTGAGCAGCCCGTCGACCCGCACGCTGCCGCTGCTGCTGTGGGAGCAGCTCAATTTCCAGGTCACACCCGAAATCGCCGCCGCGGCCAGCGTCATTCTTGCGGTGACAAGCCTACTCATTCTTGCGGCAACCCTGTTGCCGCGTCTCGACAAGGACAATTAGGATGCTGCAGATGGTAAGCCGATCGGCAACGACAGCGGAAAGCCGTGCCGCGGGAGGAGCCGCGGTTTCGATCCACAATCTTTGCAAGCGCTACAACAATTTTGAAGCCGTCGTCCCGACATCCGTCGAGATCGCGTCAGGCGATTTCTTTGCCATCATCGGACCGAGCGGCTCGGGCAAGTCAACGCTGCTTGGCATGATCGCCGGCTATATCGATCCGACGGCAGGGCGGATCGTGGTCGATGGACGCGACATCGTTCCCGAACCGATCTATCGCCGCAACATCGGCATGGTGTTCCAGAACTATGCCCTGTTCCCGCACCTGTCGGTCGCTCAGAACGTCGCCTATCCGCTGAAGATCCGCGGCGTCGCCAAGCATGAGATTGCAAGGCGCGTACGCGAAAGCCTGGCCATGGTCCGGCTGGAAGCCTTCGCATCGCGCATGCCTTCGGAACTCTCCGGCGGCCAGCAACAGCGCGTCGCGCTGGCGCGAGCCTCGATCTATCAGCCGTCGATCCTGCTGATGGACGAACCGCTCGGCGCACTGGACAAGAACCTGCGCGACGAGATGCAGGAGGAGATCAAGCGCTTCCAGCAGGAGCTTGGCGCGACCGTCATCTATGTCACCCATGACCAGCAGGAAGCGGCATTCCTGGCAGACCGCATCGCCATCATGCGTGACGGCGCCATGACGCAGATCGGCAGCCCGCGCTCGCTCTACGAACAGCCGAAGAGCCGCTTCGTCGCCGAATTCCTCGGCGAGGCTTCCATTTTCCCGGTCAAGACGGCTTCGGGGAAACTGACCGACCAGACCTGCCGCATCACGCTCGAAGACGGGACCGAAACGGTCATTCGAACCGGCGAGGACGGCGGGCCGGGCCGCTTCGCATGCATCAGGCCGGAACGCATCACCATCGGCCCGAAGGCTCGAGGCCTGGCGAATGCTTACACGGGCGTCGTGCGTGAGAGCCTCTATACGCCCGGCAGCATCCGGTATCGCGTGGAACTGAAGGATGCCGGTTGCCTGCTCAAGGTCCGGGCGCTGCCTCAGCACAACACCGAAGTGTTCGAGACCGGCAGCTCGGTGGACATCGGCTGGTCCGTCGACGACATGACCATCCTGGCGGAGTAGCCACGGCCGCTTGAAAAAGTCAGCCAGGCAGCGCGCTTGGCCTAGGGCATTTCAGCGTTCACGGAAACGGTGGAATGCCTTATCTCTTTGTTTTTCAAGCAATTCCGGACGGAAAACCGCTCACACTTTTCCTGGAATTGCTCTAGGCCGGCCGCTGCTGACCATAGGTCTTGTAGCGGTCCTTCACCACGCTGAGTTCATCCGCCGTCAGCATCACCGGGCGCCCGACCATGCTGGCAATCATGTACTGCCTGGCGAGCGTTTCCAATTTCTCGGTTCGCGCGAGCGCGGTGGCAAGATCCGGCCCATAGGCGATCATGCCGTGATTGGCGATAAGGCAGGTGTTGCGTTCGGCAAGCGCGCGCACCACGGCGCTTGCAAGATCCGCCGTGGCGAAGGTCGCATAGTCCGAGCAGGGGACGTCATCGCCTCCGAACGAGGCGATCATGTAATGGAACGCCGGCAGGCCCTGCCTGAGGCACGACAATGCCACGCAATGGTCGGGGTGGGCGTGCACGACGGCCTGAGCCTGGGGGAAGGCCCGGTAGATTCCCGCATGCATGTTCCATTCGCTCGATGGCCGGAAATCCCCGCCCCATTGGCCGTCGAGCGTCATTTCGACCATCGCGTCGGCATCGAGTTTTTCCGGAGAAATCCCGGTCGGGGTGATCAGCATGGCGCCGTCTCCGAGCCGCAGGCTGATGTTGCCCGAAGTTCCGCTGTTCAATCCCTTCGAAGCGATCGAGCGGGTCGCGTCGACGAGCGATCGACGCGCGGTTTGATCTTTCATTGTGCCCTCGTCGTTGGCGGCCATTGCTCGAGATACGGTTCGGTCCTTGCCGGCCGGCGCATCTCTTCGAGCACTGTTGAAAAAACGTCGATCCCGCCGAGCTTGCCCGATTTCAGCATCAGCGCGACCTGAAACGGCATTTCGGCGATCATGCGTCCCGTGCCCAGGCCCTGGTACGGTCCGACGATGAAGCGGTTGATGGGCAATCTGGGCACGATGGCGCCGGCCGTCTCGCCGCCGGCGACGACCAGACGCCTGACACCGCCCTCGAAGATCAGCCGCTGCGCGAGTTCGGTGAGAAAATTCTCAGCCGCGCGCGCCACGACGTCGCGGCCGTATTTGCCCTGCAAACGTTCGACCTCCTGCTGCGGCGCCATTGTCGCGATCGCGATCGGCCGGTTGGCCGCGATCGCCCGGTTGGCCGACGCAAGCACAGGCGCGCCGAGGTCTTCGCCTTCCATGAGCCGCGCAAGGTCGACGCTGACGATCTCGTTTTCCCGGCCGAAGTGATCGAGTTGCTCGGCGGTCCGCGGCGCGACACTTCCCGCCAGGACGACGGCCGGGCCCTCGACGCCCGGCAACTCCGCCGCCTGAGGATTTGCAAGCCTGCCGCTGCGGCGCCACGAGGTCGGCAGATGCGCCACCACCGAAGCGTTCCCGGTCATGAGCGGCATCTCGGCGGCGGCTTCGGCAATGGCTGCAAGATCGCGTTCATAGATCGTGTCGACCACCGCGAAACGTGTCCCCTCCTGCGCCAGCGCCTCGCAACGCTCGGCAATCGCCTTCGAACCGCGATCGACGACCGGATGCGCGACAAGGCCAACGCGGCTCCTGCTCTGCGCGGCGAGAACGCGCACGATGTTGGAATCCGTCATGGGAGTGAGAGGATCGAACCGCTTCGGCGATTCGGCGAGGATTTGAGAACCGCCGAACATATAGCCCTGGAACACGGTGCGCTGGGTCTCGCAAAGCGCCGGGCAGAACAGCACCAGCCTGGCGCCAAGCAGGTCCGCGAGCGCTTCGGCGCATGGTCCGATGTTTCCGGCCGGCGTCGAATCGAAGGTGGCGCAATATTTGAAGAAGATCTGATCGCAACCCGCCGACAGCAAACGCCGCGCCGCCGCGATGACGAGGTCGACCGCATCGGCGGCCGGGATGACGCGCGTCTTCAGAGCGATGACATGTGCAAGCGAATCCGGCGCGATCGCTGCATCGATGTGGGTGGAGAAACCGGTCGGCACGCCCCGCGCCACCAGCATGGCTGCCAGCTCGGAGCCTCCGGTCAGATCGTCGGCTATCGCGCCCAGCAGCAGCTGACGTTCTTCTTGCATCTTCATCGGGCTTCTCTCTCGAACCTTCGTCTTGCCATCGGTCGAATACACTCAGAGACCGAGAAAGTCGCGCATGAGGGCGAGCTGGCCATCCATCATCTGGCGGCCGAACAGTACGCGGCAGCCTTTCGCTTCTGCGGCCTGCAGCAATCTGGTCCGTTCCGGCTTCATGACGATGTCGGCGACAATCATGTCCGCCGACAGCGTTGCGAAGTCCAGGAGGTGGCCATCATCCTTGCCGGCCATCCCGACGGACGTCGCGTTGATGATCATGTCGAAGCCGGTGGCGTCGGCGGCGCCGGTTCGTACCGGCACGCCGGGATATGCGGCGGCTACCGCATCGGCAAGCCCGGCGACCTTGGCCCGGTCACGATTGCAGATGACCAGTTCAACCACGCCCGCCTCGGCCAGCGCAAAGGCCACGCTGCGGCCGGCGCCGCCCGCGCCAAGCAGGAGCACGCGAAGGCCGGCCAGCTCGACGCCCGCTTCCACCGCGCCGCGCACGAAGCCGGCGCCATCGACATTGTCGCCGATCAGCTTTCCATCGGGATTTCTGCGGATGCAGTTCACGCTGCCTATCGCGCGGGCCCGACCCGTCAATTCGTCCAGCAACGGCAGAACCGGTATCTTGTGCGGAATGGTCACCCCCGATCCGACACAGTTCCAATACGCTCGCAAAGCCTGAATGGCGCCGGCAAGGTCCTGCGGTCCGACGTGAACTGGAACGCAGACGAAATCATGGCCGGCGGCCCGCATGAAAGCCGTGATGGCTTCCGTTCCAACCACGTGCGAGACGGGATCGGCCAACAGAAGCATGATTTTTGTCTGCCCGGTTATGCGGCGCGCGTCCATCGATTCCTCCCGGGGAGCTGCTGCTGAGTTAATATGATAAATATCGGTTATCTTTTTGTTCCGGCAACGAACCAGATACAAACCGGCATCACCGGCATTTGCGCTTGTTTTCCCGTAAATTCAAGCGATTTCAGTGATCGCGGAGCCAATGCCCGGATCGAATGGCGCGGCAATTATTTGTCGCATATGCCAGTTGATAATAAATAAGTTTATCTGTAATCCTAGCCCTCTCTCACATTATGAATGGCTCGGCCACGCAGGGGATTTTTCCATGTCGAAGCGGCAAATGCATCTCATAGGTTACGTGCTGGCCGGCCCCACCTGGCATCACTACGGAGCATGGCGGCACCCGGAAAGCGACGGCCTCGATATGCTCGACCCCGCCCGCTACGAGGAGATTGCCCGAACTCTCGAGCATGGGAAATTCGACGGGCTTTTCTTCGTCGATTTCCTGATGCTGTTCGACTCATACGCCGGCGGCTACCGCACGAATCTGAAGGAAGGCGGCCAGCAATGCATGATGGATCCCATGCAGCTCCTTTCGGCAATGGCGCGTGTCACGTCGCATATCGGGCTGGCGTCGACGATGTCGACGACGTTCTACCACCCCTTCCACATTGCGCGGGCATTCGCGTCGCTCGACCACATCAGCAAGGGCCGCGCCGGCTGGAACGTGGTCACATCGGCGATGGAACGTGAGGCCAAGAATTTCGGCATGGATGCGCTGATGGACAAGAACAAGCGCTACGACATGGCGGACGAAGTGCTCGAGGCCTGCGACAAGCTTTGGCAGAGCTGGGAGCCGGGGGCGCTGGTCGGCGATCGCCAAAACAATGTCTTCGCCGACGCCGACAAGGTTCACTACGTGAACTACGAAGGCAACTATGTACGCACCAGCGGCCCGCTAACGGTGCCGAGCTCGCCACAGGTCAGGCCGGTGATCATGCAGGCGGGTTCCTCCCCTCGCGGCCGCGAATTCGCAGGGCGCTGGGCCGAAGTCATCTTCACGCTGCAGAACTCCAAGGAGCACATGCAGGCGTTCTATCGCGACATCAAGGACCGCGTCGTCGCCAGCGGCAGGAAGCCGAACGAGTGCGCCATCGTTCCGGCGGTCGACATCGTTCTCGGCGACACGGAATCGATCGCCAGGGAACGCGCCGAGGCCATCAACGAATATGCCAGCCCGACGCTCGGCGTTGCGGAGATCTCGAACGCGCTCGGCGTCGACATGTCCAAGGAGCCGCTCGACAAGCCTTTGGAGGACCTGGAATTGAGCCAGGGCTGCCGCGGCATCCTCGACGTGATGCTTCAGGGCACGAAGAAAGACGGACTGACACTCGGCCAGGCCGGCAAGGCCTGGGCAACCAGCCAGATGACGCCTCAGCTCGTCGGCACGCCGAAGATGATCGCCGATTATCTGCAGGATTTCTTCGAGGCGGAGTGCTGCGACGGCTTCATGATCTGCCCGTCCATCAGCCCGGGCACTTACGTCCAGTTCGTCAAAACGGTGGTTCCGGAGCTGCAGCGCCGCGGAATATACCGCAAGGAATACCAACACTCGACCTTCCGCGAAAACCTGCAGAACTGAGGCGGCCACGGAGCGTCCTGGAGCGGTTCATCGTTTCACGAAAAACCGCTCTATCTCCATCTCTTTGTTCTGACGCAATCCCGGACGGAAAGCTGCGAAGTTACCGAGCCCAGCGGCTCGCACCAGAAATGCTCCAAGGACGCTCCGCTACGCGCCGACTTCGCGCGTCGCGAGGATCTCCGGAAGATAGCAGCGCAGATAGGCTATGCCTGCCAGATGCGCTTCGGCGATATAGTCGTCGCGGATGTAACCGTTTTCGCTGTAAGACAGCGAGAAAACGCCATCTATCATGGCGAAGTATGTCGCAAGACGGCGCTCCCATTCCGGCATCGCCGGCACGTGGAAATAGTAGGAAAGCAGCTGCGACCTGCCGTCGACGAGGCGGTGATACTGCGATATGTCCGCGCTCTTGACCTCCACACTGATGTTGGCGCCGAGAAACAGCCGGAGCGCGGCCGGATGGCTGTTGTGATATTCGGCCGCGCTGATCACCTTTTGCCGGAACAGATCCTGCCAGCGCGCCGGCCGAACCTCCAGCGGCAGCATGGAGAGTTGCAGCAAGGCGTTGTGGTGAACTTCGGCGAGCGCAAGCAGGGCCGCTTCGGTGCTTGGGAAGAAATGGTACACCGACGCGGTCGGGACCTTCGCCTTGGCGGCGATCTGATAGAGCCCGATATCCTGGACATTGCTCGTCGCAAGCAACTCGTCCAGGGCGTCGAGCAGCTTTCGGAAGCGCACTTGCCCCGGCTTGCGTTGAGGACGCCGCGCCACGACGCGCTTCGGCTGCCGGTCCGCGGCGGACTTATCCTCGACATCGTTGCTCATCGTCACCTCGAATTGCGAAAATCTCGATTCCGAGACAAGAAGAAACGCTCCGGCAGGTCAAGACACATCAAGACAATAAACCCAGTCTTGGCGGGCGCGCCTGCCTAATAGCGGCGGTTTGGCGACCCGTGGCCCGCCGATAATGTCTGACGCCGGCCGGCTGTCATCTATGCGATTTCTGGGCTTCCACCAGTAGATGCTCATTGTTCGTCATCGCCGCGTCCCGGCGCATCCGGTCGTAAAGCCAGGAACAGAACTTCTCGCAGCTCTGCTTGCGCAACTGCCCGGCCGGTTCGACGACGTAATAGTCCGAGCCCCTCACCCTGTATGGAGCGAGCTCCAGCGCCGGCACGAGGACCCCGCTTGCGAAGAGGTCGTCCACAAGCGGACTGCCGCCCAAGGCTATTCCCTGACCGCTCAGCGCTGCCTGCATCAGAACCGAGAAATTGTTGACCGTGATCTGATGCTTGCCTTTGGTCGTTTCGACGCCATGGGCCTGGAACCAGTCGCTCCAGCCGCCGCCCTGCACCGAGCGTCCTTCGATGCCCAGCAACATCTCGCCAAGCAGATCGCCAGGACTTGCCGGACGCCTGCGGTCCTCCCAGTAGGACGGGTGGCAGACCGGCGTCACTTCGCAGCCGATCAGGAACCGCGAAGACATGGACGGCCACGACCCGCCGCCGAATCGAATGGTCATGTCGATCCGCTGCTTCGAGATGTCGACGAGCTCGTCGTTGACCGCCAGGCGCAGATCCACGTCCGGGTTGAGCTTGCTGAATTCGGCAAGCCGCGGCGCCAGCCAGTAGGTGCCGAACGCATGGGTCGTGCCGACGACAATAGCCTGGGGATCGCTCAACTCTCTCACCCGGTCAGCAAGCGAAGCGATTGCCGTGAGATGCAACGGCAGCGACGCATTCAACATGATGCCGGCTGCGGTCAGCTCGATCGAGCGATGCCCGCGTTCGAACAAGGGGGTCTGCAGGAAATTCTCCAGTTCCCGGATCTGCCGGCTGATGGCCGCCTGGGTGATGTTGAGCTCGTTGGCTGCCTTGGTGAAACTCAGCAGCCGCGCGGCCGCCTCGAACGAGATCAGGGATATGAGTGAGGGGATGCTGGTACGCAGGGAAGACATAACAAATCTTAATGCCAATCGGGCGTGAGCCGCAAGCAATTGCGACCGCGACGGCAAGCGATTTCAATGCGCTTTCGTGGATGTGATGGCGGAAACCGCGGAATTCGGATCAAGTCAACTCAGATCGATAATTCAATGCTTTAAGCGATATGACCGTCGCCGGCCGTCTGCGGTTGGCAAAACAAATTGTTATGGGTGTCCAAGAATTTTGCGCGTTTACGGCCAACGCCGGCTTCGGCATGTTGACGTTACTGAAAGCGTGATCATAGGACCAGCACCACATGAACGCTCCCATCGTCGGTACCCCCGCCCATGCGCCTTTGGCGGCCGGCCGTGACCTGTTCAAGACCGTTTCAAGTCACTGGCCGTCCGGCGTCGCGGTGATCACCGCGGTCGCCGACGACAGGAGCCTGCACGGCCTGACGATGAGCGCCGTGATCGCGCTCTCGCTGGACCCCATGCAATATCTGATTTCGGTCGACAGGACGTCCAACACTCTGCCGGTGCTGAAGGCCACCAGGCGCTTCTGCATCAACTTCCTGAGCAGCCAGCAACAGGATGTCTGCATGCTGTTCGCCAGCAAGGCAGCTGACAAGTTCGCATCCGTCAGCCACCGCATCTCCGACAGCGGGCTCCCGTTGATCGAGGGCGCGGTCTCGCACATCATCTGCGATATAAATTCAGTCATTGCGAGCGGCGATCATGAGATCATGATCGGCGATGTCCGTGATATCGAGCATGCCGGCGGCGACCCGCTCATCCACTTCAAGCGCTCCTTCCATACGGTGCAGCCAGGCTGATCCGTCCGCGCGTCCCCATTCGGGCGCAGGCCTTCGGTCCGCTCCCGGCGTGGACCGCCACACGGCCGGTGCCTTTCGCGTTTGCACGGAATGGTCACCGCATACTTACGGAAACTTGTTCCCACTTTCGGCGGACATGCTCTAGGATGAGGCCGATGCGGTTCTGTATTTCCGTGACGGCGTTGGGATTCCTGCTGGTGGCGATCGCCGCCGGCATGTGGCCGTCTTGGGCGCTGGCCTGGTCGCTGTCGCGACCCACCATTGCCGTCGCAGTCCAGTCGTCGCCCGACACCACGCAGCCTTCGGCCTTCAAGCCCTGCTATCATACGGTGCGGACGTCGAGCATATCCTGCTTCCCCCAGATCGGCCTGCCGGAAGGCGCGACCGGTGGCGAGACGCGAAATTCCAGCCATTGCATTCCTGCCATAAGCCCGCACGCGACGAAGCTCATCTTCCGCGAAACGGAACCGCGCCCGCCACGACCCTCCTTCGTCGCTTGAATCGGTGCGCCCGGGCGGACAACCGCCTGTGTGCTTCTTTCATCCATGAAGGGCGGCGATGCCGCTCCAGAGGTCATCTTATGCTCAACGAAAATCCGATCGGCCGCCGGCGCTTTCTGCTTGGCGCCTCCGCCTTGGCGGCGACCGCGACGCTCCTGCCTTTCCTGCCGGCTGGCGCCCAGGAAGGCCTGACGCCCGAACAGGTCCTCAATGATCCCGACATGCCGTTCGTCGGCGCCAAGAATGCCGACATCACGATCGCGGAGTTCATGGACTACAACTGCCCCTATTGCCGCAAGAGCCATCCGGAACTGAAGAGGCTTCTCAAGAGCGACCGCAAGGTGCGCGTCGTCTACAAGGACTGGCCGGTGTTCGGTCCGGTTTCCGAATATGCCGCCCGCATGACGCTCGCGGCCAAGTGGCAGGGAAAGTACGAAGCCGCGCACGACGCGCTGATGTCGTCACCAAAGCGCTTCCAGCAGAACAAGGAAGTCACGGCCGTGTTGACCAGGGCCGGCGTCGACATGGCGAGGCTGAACAAGGATGCCGCGGCGCACAAGGCCGATATCGACAAGCTGCTGGCACGAAACGCCCTGCAGGCCGACACGATCGGCCTGCAGGGCACGCCGTCCTGGCTGGTGCAGTCCTTCATCGTCTTCGGCGGCCTCAGCCACGCTCAGTTGCAGGAGGCCGTGGCGGAGGCGCGCCGCAGACAAAAGGCGCCGAGTGGCAAGTAGGCTTCCGTGCCTTCACGGAGGTTGCCGGCCATCCGGCATGGCAACCTCCAGCGTGTCCTTCGGCCAAGCCTTAGGCGATGAACGCCTCGGCCACGCTGCGAATGCCTGCCGCATCGAGCTTGTAATGGGCGTAGAGATGGGTGGGCGGCGCGATCAGGCTGTACTCGTCATAGATGCCGTGGCGTTTGAGCTTCACGCCAATCCCCTCGTCGGCGAGCACTTCAGCCACCGCGCCGCCAAGCCCGCCCAGGACATTGTGCTCTTCGACCGTCATGATCTTCATCTTCTTCGAGCGGGAGGCCGCTTCGAGAATGGCGTCGCGGTCGAGGGGCTTGATGCACGCCATGTCGATCACGCCGACGGAGTGCCCCTCCGCATTCATGGCACTCGCGGCCTCGAGCGCACCGTGCACGGCCATCCCGCAGGCGATGATCGTCAGCTCGTCGCCTTTCAGGTGCTCATGCGCCTTGCCGAATTTGAATGTCGGCGTCTCCTTGTAGACGACGGGATCGCGGCCACGGCCGATGCGGAAATAGATCGGCTTATCGTAGTCCGCGGAAGCGCGGATGGCCGCTTCCAGCTGCGGACCGTCCGCCGGCGACACCACCGCGAGATCGGCGATCGAGCGCATGATGGCGATGTCTTCCGTGGCGTGGTGCGAGGTGCCGTAGAAGCCGAGCGAGATACCGGTGTGATGGCCGACGAGCCGGACCGGCTGCGCGGAATAAGCAATGTCCATCCTGATCTGCTCGCAAGCAAGCAGAGCCAGGAATGAAGCGAAGGTCGCCACGAAGGGCACCACCCCGCAGGTCGCGATGCCCGCGGCCGTGCTGACCATATTCTGCTCCGATATGCCGAAGGAGATATAGCGGTCGGGATAGGCGGCCGCGAAGCGGTTCAGGCCGTTCGAATATTGAAGATCGGCCGATCCGGCCATGACGTTGTGGCCTGCCTTCACGAGATCGATCAGCCCGTTGGACAGATGATCGAGGCCTGGATTGACGGCGTTCAAGCCGCGATACTGCCACGAATTGGGAGAGAGAGGACCGTTCATTTCAAGCATCCAGCGCGTTGATCTCAGCGACGGCCTTTTCGGCATCGGACGGGTCGAGATAGCCCAGGTGCCAGCCGGGCTCGGTCTCCATGTAGGAAACGCCCCTTCCCTTGCTGGTCTTGGCGATGATCACGCAGGGCTTGTCGCGCTCATCATCCGCCCTCACCCGCCGCAGGAGCTCGGTGACCTTCGCCACGTCGTGGCCGTCGACGGTATGGACCTCCCAGCCGAAGGCGCGCCATTTCTCGTCGAGCGGCTCTATGTTCATCAGATCGTCGACGCGCCCGTCCAGCTGGTAGCCGTTGCGGTCGATGATGGCGATGAGATTGCGGGCCCGGTGCTGCGCGGCGTTGATCGCGGCCTCCCAGACCTGTCCTTCCTGCATCTCGCCATCGCCCATCATGCAGAAGACCCGATAGTCCTCCTCGCCGGTCCAGCGCTGCGCCAGCACCATGCCCAGCGCATTCGAGAGCGCATGGCCGATCGACCCCGACGAGAAGTCGACGCCGGGCACCTTCCTCATATCGGGATGATCGCCAAGCGGGCTGCCGAGGCGCGTGTACCGGTCGAGCCATTCCTTCGGGAAAAAGCCGAGATCGGCGTAGATCGGAAACAGGCCGACCGCTGCATGTCCCTTGCCGATCGTGAAGCGATCCCGCCCCGCCCATTTCGGTTCGCCCCGGCGCAGCTGCATGACGTCGTAATAGAGCGCGGCGAATATCTCCGCAGCCGAGAAGACGGACGTGTAGTGGCCCGTCTTGGCGATCTCGATCAGCCGGATCGTCTCCAGCCGCACGAAGCGGGCGCGCTCCTTGAGTATCGCCACCACATCCGGCGTGGGTTCGAAACTGTTGCTGCGCGCCTTATCCGTTGAAGAACCGCTCATATCATCCTCGATCAAGTTCATGGCTCCGCGGCGCGGGCATGGAGCCGCGCCGCGACTGCGTCAGGAACGCAGATTTTCCCGGAACGTGCTTCCGGTGTAGTCCCGGCGATAAATGCCCCTGCGCTGCAGCTCGGGCACCACCGACTTCACGAACTGGTAGAACGAGCCGGGGGTGATCGACGGACAGATGACGAAGCCGTCGCACGCCTCGGCCTCGAACAGCTCGTGGATGTGATCGGCAATCATCATCGGCGTGCCGACGAGCTGCGGCGACATCTGGGTGGTCGCATATTGATGGCCGGCATCGCGCAGCGTCTTGCCCTTGCCGCCGCTCATGATGATATCGAACACCCCGCGCGCGCCTTGCGTGATCTCCATCTCGCTCAGCGGCTGGTCTATCGGGAAGCCCGAGAGGTCGATGCCGATATGGTTCGACATCTCGGAAAGGCCAAGCTCGGCGTTGGCGAGGGAATCGATATAGTCCGCCCGCTCGCGTGCGATCGATTCCGTTTCGCCTATGACGATATCGGTCGCGGGCAGAATGGCGCAGTGCGAAGGATCGCGCCCTGCATTCGAGACGCGGTCCTTGATGTCGCGGTAGAAGGCTTGCATGTCCGCCTTGTTGTTCTGCAGCGTGAAGACGATTTCGGCCCAGCGCGCCGCAAACTGACGCCCGCGGTCCGAAGACCCCGCCTGCATCAGCACGGGACTGCCTTGCGGCGAATGCGGCGTCATCAACGGGCCGCGCGTCCTGACGTATTTGCCGGCATAGTTGGCGTAGCGCACTTTCGATGGATCGCCGAAAATGCCGGCCTGCCGGTCAAGCACCAGCGCATCCGGTCCCCAGCTGTTCCAGAGCGCCGTGCAAGCCTCGACCACCTCATCGGCATGGTCATAGCGCTGAGCCTTGTCCAGCAGCCGGTCCATGCCATAGTTCTGCGCTTCGCGATCGGTCGCCGAGGTGACGATGTTCCAGGCCGCCCTGCCGCCGCTGATATGGTCGAGCGAGGCAAAGGCACGGGCGATGTGGAACGGATGATAAAGCGAGGTCGACATCGTTGCCGAAAGGCCGATGTGGTTGGTCACCCGCGCCATTGCCGTCAGCATCTGCATCGGGTCGAGCATGCACATATGCCCGCCATATTTGACGCAGGGATCGATGACGCCGCCATAGGTATCGTAGAGGGTCTGGACGTCGACGAAGAACAGCCCGTCGAATTTTCCGGCCTCCAGGATACGGGCGATGTTCTCGTAGCGTCCGGGGTCCAGGAAATCGGTCCCGTCGCTTTCGTCATGGCGCCAGCTGCCGTTGTTGTGCCACGAAGGGCCGATCGTGCAGTAGCCGACGAAATGTAGCTGGCGCCCCATTGAAACCACCCAGGATTCGCCCGTATCGGGCCTTCAAGACATTGCCCCGGCAACCGTTACGCAGCGAAGATTTCAGGCATGACGGCGCCGATCGACCTCTGCTTTAGGCACTCGAAGCCGCGCCGTGCACTGGCAAAAACCTTTGGCTTGAATAACCTTTCGTTATGCGACACGGCGCGCGCCCCGATCCCCAAATCACGCCTCGAGCGACGGGCCCGTATACTGGCGGACGACGCCTTGGCCGATCAGCGCCTCGACTTCCTCCGGCGTGTAGCCCAGCGTTTGCGACAGCACGGCGGCGGTGTCTTCGCCAAGCATCGGCGGCGCCTTGTACTTCGCCCCGCGCTGGGCGCTCAGGCCCTGCGCCGGCCTCACAAGGGAGATCGGGCCGATGTGCTGGCTGTGCAGTGTCTGGACGACTTCCCTGGCCTTCACGGTCGGGCTCTCGAAGGCTTCCGGAACGGATTTGACCTCTCCGGCCGGCACGCCGTGGCGCAGGCAGGCCTCCATCCAATAATGGCGCGGCCGGGTCCGAAATGCCGGGCCCAGCGTTGCGAGCAGGCTTTCCCGATTGAGGGCCCTTGCCGCCGCGGTCTTGTAAAGCGGGTCGCCGGCGAGGTGCGGCACGCCGACGACCTTTTCGCACAGCGCGGTAAACTGCTTGTCGTTGCCGACGGCAAGCGCGAAGCTGCCGTCGGAGCACTCGCAGATCTGATACGGAACCACCGTGGGGTGCGCGTTGCCATAGCGCCGTGGAATGACACCGGCATTGAGGTACCCGCTGCCGACATTGATCAGCGTGTTCAACGCGCATTCCAGCAGCGAGATGTCGATATATTGCCCCTGCCCGTTCTGCCGGCGCTGATACAACGCCGCCAGTATGGATTGGGCCGACACCATGCCGGCAATGATATCGGTCATCGCCACCCCGATGCGCTGCGGCTCGCCGTCAACAGGCCCGGTGATGGACATCAGGCCGCTTTCCGCCTGCACTACGAAATCATATCCCGGGCGGTCCCATTCCGGACCGGTCTGCCCATAACCCGATATCGAGCAGTAGATGATGCCCGGATTGACGGCTTTCAGGGTTTCATAATCGATCTTGAGCCGCTGGACCGTGCCGGCTCGAAAGTTCTCGATCACGACATCGGCCTCGGCGGCCATGCGGTGAATGATTTCACGGCCCTTCGGATGCTTCAGGTCCACCGCTATGCTGGATTTGCCGCGGTTGGCGCAGAGATAATACGTGCTGATCCCGTTGTAGTTCGGCACGGACCATGCCCGGGTGTCGTCGCCGCCGTCGATATTCTCGATCTTCCAGACTTCCGCGCCGAGATCGGCCAGGCTCATCGTCGCCCAGGGACCAGCCAGCACACGCGAAAGATCCAGCACCTTGATGCCTGCCAAGGGCAAAGCGGGTGCGCTTTCGCCGGTGGGCGTCTCGCCGATGGTTTCCGACATACGTCCTCGCTTCCTTGCTTGAAATCGCCGGCTGCCGGGCGCTCAGGCCGACGGCCCGATATCCACGGGACCCGGAAAATGACACGCCGCCAGATGCCCCGGCTCGACCTCGATGAGAGGCGGCACGATCTCGGCGCACCTGTCTTGCGCCTTGAAGCAGCGGGTCCTGAATGGACAGCCCGACGGCGGATTGATCGGGCTCGGCACGTCGCCCTTGAGCAGGATCTGCTTGCGGCCTCGCTCCAGGTCCGGGTCGGCGACCGGCACGGCCGACATCAGGGCTTGCGAATAAGGGTGGAGCGGCCTTGCATAGAGTTGCTCGGCCGGCGCGACTTCGACGAAGCGGCCGAGATACATCACCGCGACCTTGTGCGAGATGTGACGCACGACCGAAAGATCGTGCGCGATGAACACATAGGCCGTCCGCATCTTCTCCTGGATTTCCTGGAGAAGATTGAGCACGCCTGCCTGGACCGACACGTCGAGCGCCGACACCGGCTCGTCGAGGACGAGGACTTCAGGCCTCAGTGCGAGGGCGCGGGCAATCACGACACGCTGGCGCTGGCCACCTGACAATTGGTGTGGGTAGCGCCTGCCGTGCGCGGCGCTGAGACTGACGAGATCCAGCATCTCCAGCACCCGCTCACGCCTTTGCGAGCGGCTCATCGTCGTAATCCGCAGCGGCTCCGCGACGCTGTCTTCGACGCGCATGCGCGGATGCAGCGATCCATAGGGATCCTGGAACACGAGTTGCAGATGTCTGCGCATCCGCCGCATCTGCTCCGCACCGAGCGAGACGATGTCCGTGCCGTTCAGCGTCACGCTGCCGGACGTCGGCTCGATCAGCCTGAGCAGGCATCGCCCGAGCGTCGACTTGCCACAGCCGGACTCTCCGACCAGCCCCAGCGTTTCGCCGGGATCGAGATCGAACGAGATGTCCGTGACGGCCTTCAGCTGCGCGACCTCGCGGCGCACCAGGCTGCCGCCCATGATCGGGAAGACCTTGGAAAGATTGCGCACAGACAAGGCGCCGCCCGCCGTCACGCCGTCCGCAGCTGGATTTGGGGCTTCAGCCATGTGCGGGCTCTTCGGATTGCGCCGCCCGGGCCGGCTCGCCCCAGGGCGGCAGCGTCTCGGCGAAATGACAGGACGCGCGGTGGCGCCCAAGCTCGACGGTCGGAGGCGCAACTTTCCGGCACACGTCCTGGGCAAAGCTGCAACGCGGGTGAAAGGCGCATCCCTCGGGCAGCGCGCCAAGCATCGGCGGTGCGCCGGGGATCGAATAGAGCTTGTCCTTTGAAGCCGTCAGCTTCGGAATGGAGGCGATCAGCCCCCGTGTGTAGGGGTGACGCGGATTAGCGAAGAGCTCCCGCACTTCGGCCTCCTCAACCACCAGTCCGGCATAGATGACAGCGACCCGATCGGCATGCCCGGCGACGACGCCGAGGTCGTGGGTGATCAGGATGAGGGCCAGTCCGAGTTTCTCCTTGAGATCGCGCAACATGCGCATGATCTGGGCCTGGACCGTGACATCCAGGGCCGTCGTCGGCTCATCGGCGACAAGCAGTTCGGGATTGTTGGCGATCGCCATGGCGATCATCACGCGCTGGCGCATGCCGCCCGAGAATTCATGCGGATATTGATTGATCCGCCGGTCCGGCTGCGGGATTGCCACCAGTTGCAAGAGCTCGAGCACCCTCGCGGTCGCTTGCGCCTTCGTCATGCTTCTGTTGTGGAGAACAAGCGCTTCGCGGATCTGATCGCCGACAGTCATCACCGGATTGAGCGACGACAGCGGATCCTGGAAGATCATGCTGATCTCCGAGCCGCGAAGCGCGCGCATCTCGCGGCGCGGACGGCCGATCAGTTCCCTGCCCTTGAAGACGACCGAGCCGGTCACCACGGCATTGCGCGCCTGCAGCCCGAGCGATGCCAGCATGCCGAGCGATTTGCCCGAGCCGGATTCTCCGACGATGCCGAGAACCTCACCCTTGGACAGTTCGACGTCGAGGCCGCGCACCGCCGGCAGCATTTTGCCGTGCGAGGAAAAGCCTACCTTCAGATCGCGTATGCGCAGCAGCGGCGCCGCGGAAGCAGGACCGGTCGTCTCGGCGACACTCATTTGGACGACCTCGGATCGAAATAGTCGCGCAGGCCGTCGCCGATGAAATTGAAGCCCAGCACCGCCGTCAGGATGGCCATGCCCGGCCCGAATGCGATCCACCAGCTGTAGAAGTATGTGGCGCCGTCCGAAATCATGGCGCCCCATTCCGGGGTGGGCGGGGTTGCGCCAAGCCCGATGAAGCTGAGCGACGCGGCAAGCAGGATGACCTGGCCGAGATCCATCGTGGCGCTGACCAGGATCGGCGTCCAGCAGAGCGGCAGGATGTGCTTGGTGAGGATACGGAAATGACCGGCGCCGGCGGCGACCGCGGCTTCGACATGCTCGCGCTCGCGCACCTCGAGCACCTGGGCGCGCATCAGCCGTGCATAGACAGGCCACCAGACCACGACCATCGCGATCGCCGCATTGCCAAGTCCCGGACCGAGCGAAGCCGCGACAGCCATCGCCAGCAGGATCGGCGGGAAGGAAAGCGTGATGTCGACCAGGCGCATGATCGCGGCGCCGATGATGCCTCCCTTGTAGCCCGAAATGGCGCCGGCGGCCGAGCCGATAAGGACAGCGCTGGCAACGACGAGGAGCGCGATCGGCAGCGAATGCTGCGCGCCATGGATGGTGCGCGAGAACACGTCGCGCCCCAAGGCGTCGGTTCCAAGAAGATAGGTGGCATTGGGCGGCTGAAGCCTGCGGCCGGCCAGCGACAGCGGATCATAAGGGGCGATCCAGCTCGGCACCAGCGTGGCGGCAAGCCAGAAAAGGACGACAAGGCCGCCGACCACAAAGGCCGGGGAAGCCCATTGGGGAAGACGGATGCGGGTGGGCGATGCTTGAACCGAAGACAATGGCATCTCTCTCAGTTCAGGCGCACGCGCGGATTGGCGAGCACGTAGGCGATATCCGTGAGAAGGTTTGTGATCAGGAACATCACGCCGCCGACGATGGTCACGCCGATGATCGCCGGGAAATCAAGCGACCGGGCTGCCGTCACGGCGTAGCTTCCCATGCCGGGCCACGCGAACACGGCTTCGGTCAGCACGGCGCCGGTGATGAGATAGGCAAAGGAATAGCTGATCACTGTCAGCACCGGCACCAGGATGTTGCGAAACGCATGGCGAAGCACCACCCGCAATTCTCCCGCGCCCTTGGCGCGCGCGGTGAGGATGAATTCGCGCTCCATCACTTCGAGCATATTGGCGCGGACCAGGCGCGAGATCGTTCCCGCCACGGTCCAGCCAAGCACGATCGAGGGCAAGATGAGGTGACTGAGCGCGTCCTTGAAGGCGGTGAAGTTTCCGGCCAGCAAGGTATCGATGGTCATGAAGCCGGTCACCACGGGCGGCGGCGACATCCTGGGATCGATGCGGCCCGGCCCCGGCAGGATCTGGTATTTGACCGAGAACAGGAAAAGCAGCGCGAGGCCCAGCCAGAAGATCGGGACGGACGATCCGAAAAGCGAAAATATGCGTGCGCCCTGATCGATCGCGGTGTCGCGGTAGTATGCCGCGAGAAGCCCAAACACGATGCCGATGACGCTGCCGATGATCATCGCCGAGATGACCAGTTCGAAGGTGGCCGGCAGCCGGGCCATCAGATCGGTCGTGACCGGGCGACGGGTGACGAACGACGTTCCCATGTCCCCTTTCAGCAGGTTGCCGACATAGATGAGATAGCGTTCCGGCAAGGGACGATCGAGACCCCATCTTTGCCGCGCGGCTGCGACGATTTCGGGGTTGTTGAGCTGCTGCTCGCTGACCACGGCCGTGAGCGGGTCACCCTTGGTGATGGCCGTCAGCAGGAATGCCATCGTAACGATCCCCAACAAAATGAAGGGCATCGCGATGCTGCGTCTGACGATGTAGTTGAGCATCCGTCGTCTCGTGGCGTAACGTTTCGCTCCACGCTTTGAGCGAGAGTCCGGCGATATTGACAAGGTGGCCAACACCAGTCAATAGAAATGAAATTAAGTTCCAAATTTCGTTGCGAGGCCTGTCGGCTGCCCGTTGCGACTGATAGGGTGGGCTCCCGACCAAGAGCCTGTAGGGCCATATTCGCTGTTGGGAGGCAGCATGCGAAAACGCAACAAACCCATACCGGCGCCATCGGATGAAGATCAGGGACAGCATTCGTCCGCCCTGGTGCGCGGGCTGCAAATCCTGCGCGCGTTCACGCCAGCCGACATATCGCTCGGCAACCAGGAACTGATCGAACGAACCGGCTTGCCAAAGGCCACGATCTCGCGCCTCACCTACACCTTGGTCGGCCTCGGCTATCTGCTTTACGATCCGGTTCTGGGCCGATACTCCATCGGGCCGGCGACCGTATCGCTCGGCTACTCAGGCCTTAGCAGCAGCGCCGTGGTGTACATGGCCAAGCCGCTGATGCAGACCCTGGCCTTCGAAACCGGCGTCGCCGTCGCCATGGGCATGCGCGACGGGCTCGAGATGGTCTACGTCTCGAATTGCCGGCCCGAGACGCCGGTCACGCTGCGGCTCAATGTCGGTTCGCGCCTGCCAATCTGGCAGACATCGATGGGGCTGGCCTATCTGGCCGCCATGGAGGAGGGCCTGCAGGGCCGCGTCATCGGCCAGTTGATCGAGAACAGCCCGGACAACAGGGAAAAGATACGCCGCGCCATCGACGGCGGGCTCGAAAGCTACGCCAAGCATGGCTACGTGACTTCGTTCGGCGACTGGTACAGCTACATCAACGCCGTCGGCGTGCCCTTCAGGCCGAGCGATGGGTCCCAGCTAGTGGCCATCACATGCGGCGGCATCAAGGACCTTGCTCCCGTCGAGGCATGCGTCTCGATTTTCGTTCCCAAGCTGAAGTCGTTGCTCGCCGAACTGCAGAACCGGCTGACCGGCGCAACGTTGCCACCGACGGGCGAGTATATGGCGGCGATGGTCCAAAGGGACTAGCCAACTCAAGGATAATTCCATGGCCATTGCCGTCATTTTTCCAAAGGTCAGCCTGGAGACCGACACCGGCACCCTCGGCCGCTGGCTGAAGGACGACGGCGCGGAAGTCGCGCAGGGCGACGCGCTGTTCGAGATCGACAACGACAAGGCCGCGGTCGAGGTCGAGGCTCCGGTGTCCGGCTTCGTCGCGCACGCTCGCGCCGCCGGCGAGGAAGTGCAGGTCGGCGAAATCGTCGGCCATATCCTTGAAAGCGGCGAGCAGATCGAAGTCGCGAGCAAACCCGCCTCGGCGCCGTCGGCCGGTCCCGACCGCAATGGAACGCCGGTGCCGCCGCAGGCGCCCTCCTCGACGCGTATCGTGGCAACACCCCTGGCAAGGCGGATCGCCGCCCAGCATCGGATTGACCTCCACGGCATCCGCGGCTCCGGCCCGAAAGGGCGCATCCAGAAACGTGACGTGCTCGGCGAGCGACCGGTCGTCGATGCGCCGGCTGTCGTCTCAAGCTTCCGTTCCGCCCAAGACGTCGATGGGCGCGAAAGCAGCCTGCAGGGCGGCGGATTGCACGCCGCATGGCTGCAGCGCGAGGGCGCCGAAACGCTCGTCGCCCTGCACGGCTTTGCTTCCGACCATAATGCATGGCGCGGCCTTCTGGCCGCCGGCCGGCCCAAGGCACGAATGCTGGCCCTCGACCTGCCTGGACATGGACGGTCGCCGAGGACAATCCCAGAGGATCTCGACGCAATCTGCGTGATGGTCGAGCAGCGTCTGGCTGCCGAAGGCATCGAGCACGCCACGATCGTCGGCCATTCCTTCGGCGCCGCCGTCGCGGCCAGGCTGGCCACTCGCGGACTGATAAGAGCCAACTCGCTTTTATTGATTTCGCCCGCCGGCCTTGGCCCTGAGATCCGCCACCAGTTCATCCATGGCTTCGTCGCGGCCAGGCAGCCGTCCAGCCTTCTGCCCTGGCTCCAGGAACTTGTCTTCGACCCCGGACAGATTTCGGAGGCCTTCATTCGCAGCGTCGTCGACCAGCGCCAGGACGACAGCCTGTCCAGCGCCCTGGCCAATCTTGCCGAGCGGTATTTCTGCGACGGCACGCAGACCTTCTCGATCCGCCGCGACCTGGAACGGCTCCGCATCCCCATGCGCATCGTGTTCGGCATCCAGGACAGGATCATTCCGTTCGCTCATTGTCATTCTTTGCCCGGGCGCGTCGGCCTCCATGCTTTCCGGCAATGCGGCCACCTGCCGTATTTCGAACAGCCCGAGCTCACCTTGTCGATCGTCGACGAAATGCTGGCGCTCGGCCGCAACGATCGCTGACGCCGTCACGGCGGCAGTAGAGGCAAATGTCGCGGCTGGGCCGCGCCTATGCGAACACCGAATGCGCGAACATCCGAGGCAGCAACTCCATGGCCCTTGAAGCAGACCTCTTCGAGCAACTCCGGCAGACGGTGCGGCGCTTCGTTCGCGAGCGCCTGGTTCCGATGGAAGCCGAGATCGCACGGGCCGACAATATCTCCCCGGAGATCAGGCAAGAGATGCGCGACCTTGGCCTGTTCGGCCTCTCCATCCCCCAGGATTATGGCGGGCTTGGCCTGACCATGGAGGAAG
This sequence comes from Mesorhizobium sp. B2-7-1, assembly GCF_006440735.1. GTDB lineage: Bacteria > Pseudomonadota > Alphaproteobacteria > Rhizobiales > Rhizobiaceae > Mesorhizobium. Next base: position 103,071 of record NZ_VFUA01000009.1, read on the forward strand.
AAGCCCGCATCGCCTTCGAGCTTGGCCACACGTCGCCTGCATTCCGCTCCGTCATCGGCACCAACAACGGCATCGGCTCGCAGGGCCTGATCATGGACGGAACGGAAGAGCAGAAATCCACGTATCTTCCGAAGCTGGCGACAGGCGAGATCATCAGTTCGTTCGCGCTGACGGAGCCGGAGGCCGGATCGGATGCGGCGTCGTTGCGGACGACCGCGCGCCGCGACGGCGAGGAATACATCCTCAACGGCACCAAGCGCTTCATCACCAACGCGCCCTATGCCGATCTGTTCACGGTCTTCGCGAGAACCGGCACAGGCGACAAGCCGGGACGGGACGTAACCGCGTTCCTGGTTGAACGGACGGCGCCCGGCCTGTCCTTCGGCAAGATCGACAAGAAGATGGGCCAGGCCGGCTCGCACACCTGCGACGTGGTTTTCGAGGATTGCCGGGTGCCGGCTTCCGGAGTCCTGGGCGGCAAGGAAGGCCAGGGGTTCAAGACGGCAATGAAGGTCCTGGACCGGGGCCGCCTGCACATTTCCGCCTTCTGTGTCGGCATGGCCGAACGGCTTATCGCCGACAGCCTCGCCTATGCCTTGCAGCGAAAGCAGTTCGGGCAGCCGATCGCGGAGTTCCAGTTGATCCAGGCCATGCTCGCCGACAGCCGGGCGGAAAGCTACGCCGCCAGATGCATGGTGCTGGAGACGGCGCGCGCAAAGGACCGCGGCGAAAATGTTTCCACCGAGGCTGCGTGCTGCAAGATGTTTACCAGCGAGATGGTCGGTCGCGTCGCCGACCGCGCCGTCCAGATCCATGGCGGCGCGGGGTACATGGAAGAGTACGGCATCGAGCGGGCGTACCGCGACGTCCGGCTGTTTCGCATCTACGAGGGGACGACGCAGATCCAGCAGATCCTGATTGCCAGGAACATGATCAAGGAAGCGGCGGCCGCGGCTTGAAAACGGCCGCCTGCGCATCGTCCAGGCATCTCAATTCGCTGCCCTCGCGGAGTCTTGCGTGGATCAAGCATTGCCGTGGCGTGATGATTGATAATGGATTTTTTTTTGATTAATCTGCCGAAAGCTTCCACACCAACAGTCGAGCTGCCCCGTGCTTTCCAACACGCAATCCGAGACCAACGCCACCGATCTCGCCTATCATCTGCATTCGCAGACCAATCCTCAGGCCTTGACTCGCGAGGGCGCCTATATCGTCGTCAAGGGCGACGGAACCCACGTCATCGACGAGAACGGCAAGCGCTATATCGACGCCATGGCCGGGCTTTGGTGCGCGTCGCTGGGTTTCAACAACCAGCGCCTCGGCCGCACCGCGGCGACACAGTACGAGGAGCTCGGCTACTATCACAGCTTCTATGGCCGGACGAATCCGAAGGCGGCAGACCTCAGCAAGAAGCTTGTCGAATTGACAGGCATGGCGGGCGGTAAGACGTTCTTCGTGACCTCTGGCTCCGAAGCCAATGAGACCATGGTCAAGCTGGCCTGGCTTTACCATGCGTCGCGCGGCAAGCCGACGAAGCGAAAGATCATCGCCCGCGACAAGGCGTTCCACGGGTCGACAATCGTGGCCGGATCGATGTGCGGGCTTGAAATGATGCACCGCGAGTTCGGCTTACCGCTGCCCGGCTTCATCCACACGCTTTGCCCGAACAATTATCGTGTACGCCTGCCCGGTGAAGGCGAGACGGAGTTCGTGAGCCGCCTGGCCGGTGAGCTGGAGCGCATGATCCTGCGCGAAGGTCCCGACACCATTGCGGCCTTCATCGCCGAACCGGTGATAGCCGGCGGCGGCATCATCCCGCCTCCGGACGGCTATTTCGAAGCCGTTCACAAAGTACTGGCAAAATATGACATCCTCTGTCTCGACGACGAAGTCGTCTGCGGCTTCGGCCGCACCGGCAACTGGTTCGGGCGCGAGACGGTCGGCATGACGCCCGACATGATGTCGCTCGCCAAGGGCATCACTTCGTCCTACTTTCCCCTCGCCGCGGTGGTGGTATCGCCGAAGATCCTCGAGGCCGTCGAACGCTACAATGAGAGCGGCACCTCCTTCGGCCATGGCTTCACCAACGCGGCACATCCGGTGGGCGCCGCCGTGGCGGCGGAAACCATCGCGATCTACGAGGAACTCGATATCGTCCCGCATGTCCGCAGGATCGGCGCGCGCCTGCACCAGAGGCTCGCCGAGGTGACGAAGGACTCGCCGATCGTCGGAGACCTGCGCGGCGTCGGCCTGATGTACGGCATGGAACTGGTCGAGGATCCTTCGACCGGCACGCCTTTCGCGCCCGCGCGCCAGATCGGCGCGCGCCTGGCCGCCATCGCTTATGAAAACGGCCTCGTCGTGCGCGCGATGCGCGACACTGTCGGTTTCTGTCCGCCATTGATCATCGACGACAATGACGTCGAGGAGATCGGGGCCAAGTTGCAGAAGGCCCTGCGTGAAACCGAGAAGGCGGTTCAGGCGAAGTCGATCTGAGACCGGCAGGTATACAGCCATCCGGCCGGCAGGCCCGATGGCGGCCGGCCGGCGACCCCCGGCATCCAATCGACAAGCAGGCGCATTCGATGCCGGTTCGGCAATCCGTTTTCACCAATGTCTATATTTGCGCCTTCGCGGCCTATGCCTGCTTTTCGACATCCGACGCATTCACAAAGGCTCTGCACGGACCGCTGAGCGTTTTCGAGATCGGGTTTTTCGAAAACCTCTCGGCATCGATGGTTCTTCTGGCCACTCGCCACGAGAACGAGCGCTGGCTGGAGTTCTGGAAGATGAGCCGGCCCTGGCCGATTCATTTTCGCGCTCTATGCGGCGTCCTGTCGAGTTTGTGCGCGATCTACGCCTTCACGACCATCCCTCTGGTCGATGCCTATTCACTGATCTTCCTGGCGCCGTTTTTCGTTACGGTGATGTCCGTCCTGGTCCTGAAGGAGCATGTCGGGCTCTGGCGGTGGTTCGCCGTCATGCTCGGATTTGCCGGCGTCCTGCTCGCGGTCAAGCCGGGCTTTCAGGCGTTTCATCTCGGACATCTGAGCGCCGCGGTCGCCGGCCTTTCAACCGGCACGTCGATCATCATAATGCGCAGCCTGGGCTCGTCCGCGAAGAAGACGAGCATTCTGGGGATGCTGTTCCTCTACCTGGTTTCGATCAATGGCCTGGGGATGTTCCTTTGGGGTTTCAGCACACCCTCCCTGCATGACCTGCTTCTGATGGCGCTTTCAGGTCTTTGCGTCGGCCTCGGCCAATGGGCCTTCGTCAGCGCCGCGCGATACGGCAGCGCCACACAGATCGCGCCCGTCGCCTATTCACAGCTTGGCTGGGCGATGCTCTTCGGCATCATCGTCTTTCATGAGTATCCCGACTTGCTGGCTATCGTCGGGGTTGGCGTGATCGCGAGCGCCGGCCTGTTGACCGTGCTGCGGGAACGCGTCCGCCGGATCAGGCCGGCCAACCCGCCAGGAATCCGTTGACGCGAACGCTACGGCGGTGGCTTCCTGGGCCGTTCAGGGCGTGCGCATCTTTTCCAGGGCCGCCGAGAAGACGTCCTCGGCCCCGATCTTCCCTGGCTTCAGGAACAACGAAATGCGCCGCGCATCGCGAGAGACGCAGGAACCGGCGCCAAGCTCGTCGAATGGAAGAACCTGCATGCTCTGAATGCCGAGGGCTTCGACGATCGCACCCGATGTTTCGCCGCCTGAAACGACGAACTTGCGGACACCTCTTTCGCCCAAGCCCTTGGCTATGCCGGCCAGGATGGCTTCGGCCTTGCGCGCCGCGCCCATTATGCCGAACTTGGCCTGGGCATCGGCAACCGACACAACATCCCCGGCGACCGAAAAGCCTATCGGTTGGCCGGCGCCAAGCTTTTCGTCCGCCCAGGCAAGCGCCCGCGCCGTCAGGACATCTTCATCCGCCTCGCGAATATCGATGTTCAGCATCGGATTGCGCTCCGCGAAATGATCGCGCTGTCGCAACGTGACGCCGCTGCAGCTTCCCACCAGCACGACTTCACCGCCCTGCGCACGAGCCACCGGCGACGAGATCCGACGGCCGGTCCCGGCACCCTCGGACGTCCATTGCGAAATCAGTTCGATCGCCAGCGCGTCCGCCCCCGTGGTGATACGGTCGTGCCGGAAAATCGTCGCGCCGACGGTGACATCGTCATTATCGACGCAGTCCATGAGGAAGTAGCGCACCCCCTTCTCTTGCTGACCGTCCACATAGTCGCGCGCGAATTCCACACCGCGATGCAGGACGCGATGCGGTAAAAGCCCGACGGTCTCGGCGGTCTGGCGCTGCAGCACCCTGGCCATGTCGGGGTCGCTCATGGGCGTGATCGGATCGGAGCGCTTGATCGATTCCGAAATCAGCCGATCCTTGTAGAACATGTACCCTTCGTGCACGTAGGTACGAAGATCAGGATAGCCCGGTCCAAACACCAGGCGCTGCTGCCCGTACTTCCTTGCGAGCAGATCGCCGCAAGGGCCGATATTGCCTTCGGCGGTCGAATCGAAAGTCGAGCAGTATTTGTAGAAGATACGCTCGACGCCGATCCGGTCGAGCATGCTCGTCAAGCTGTCGAGCGTCGCGACCGCCTGCGCCGGCGGCATAAATCGCAGCCGGGTCGCGATGACGAGAACCTCGCCATCGGCCGCCTCATTCAGAACGGCCGTGTCGCACACATAGAAAACCGGAATGCCGAGCTTTTCCAGATTGCTGGCGACAAAAAGCCCGCCGGTGAAGTCATCGGCGATTACCGCGATCCTGACGCTCATCGAGCACCCTGTTGTTCATGGCTGCCGCCAGCACTTCCTGCAGTTCCACCACGGCGTCGTTTGCGGAACGGCCGGAACCTTAGTCGCAATCTGCCCCTGTCGCCGCGCCCCCGGCGGCCGGATCATCCCACCTGCAGGTGGCTGACGAACTTGGTGTTGAAGTAGGGCTCGAGCGCATCCGCACCGCCTTCCGTGCCGTAGCCGGAATCATTGATTCCCCCAAAGGGAACTTCCGGAAGCGCCAGACCGAGATGGTTGATCGAGACCATGCCCGACCGGACACCGCCGCTGATGCGCGCGGCATTGTCGGCGGATCGGGTGAAGGCGTAGGCGGCGAGGCCGTAGTTGAGCCGGTTGGCTTCCGCGATCGCTTCGTCGAGGCCGTCGACGGGAACCATGAGCGCCACCGGGCCGAAGGGCTCCTCGTTCATGATGCGGGCCGTCTTCGGCACGCGCGAGAGCACCGTGGGCTCAAAGAAGTAACCGGCATTGCCGAACCGCTTGCCGCCGGTGACCAGTTCGGCGCCGGCCTGAACGGCATCCTGCACCAAGGCACTGACCGCTTCCACGCGCCGCTCGCTGATGAGAGGCCCCATCGTCGTGCCCTCTTCGAGACCGCTGCCGACCTTGATCGCCTTGGCCGCGGTCGTGAAGACGTCGACGAACCGATCGTAGACGCCGTTGTCGACGAGGAAGCGGGTCGGCGAAACGCAGACCTGGCCGGCATTGCGGAATTTCGACCCGGCCATGACCTTCGCGGCCCGCTCGACATCGGCATCCCGCAGGACGATCACCGGCGAATGGCCGCCGAGCTCCATGGTGGAACGCTTCATATGCTGGCCGGCGAGCGCCGCCAGTTGCTTGCCGACCGCGGTCGATCCGGTGAACGAAATCTTTTTGATGACCGGGTGCGGGATCAGATAGGACGAAATTTCCGCCGGCACGCCATAGACGAGGTTGACCACGCCTGCCGGCAAACCGGCATCGACGAACGCCCTGACCAGTTCCGCCGGGGAGGCCGGCGTATCCTCCGGCCCCTTGATGATGATCGAGCATCCCGTCGCCAGGGCCGCCGACAATTTCCTGACCACCTGGTTGAGGGGAAAATTCCATGGCGTGAAAGCCGCAACAGGGCCGACCGGCTCCTTGACCTCGATCTGGCTGATGCCTCCGGCCCTGGCCGGGATGACCCGGCCGTAGGCGCGGCGGCCTTCCTCGGCGAACCAGTCGATCAGGTCGGCGGCCGACAGCGTTTCGCCTTTCGCTTCGGCCAGCGGCTTGCCCTGCTCCGTCGTCATGATGCGCGCGATCGTGTCGGCGCGCTCGCGCACCAGCGCTGCCGCCGCCCGCATCAGCTTGTAACGTTCAAACGCTGGCGTCCTGCTCCAGATCTTGAAGCCGCTGTCAGCGGCGGCCAGCGCTTCGTCCAGATCGGCGGTCTCGGCATGCGCCAACCTGCCCAGCAC
>NZ_VFUA01000090.1 GCF_006440735.1 Mesorhizobium sp. B2-7-1
GAGCGAGACGCTGGTGTTCCCTGGAGCACCCCTCATCCGTCGCCTTCGGCGACACCTTCTCCCACAAGGGGAGAAGGAGAAGTGCCCTCAGCTCCTCCCGTTCACGAGATCGCCCACGATGTCGTATTTGCCTGAAATACGCATCTTGTAGACCTCGTAATTCTCCATCACGCGTTGCACGTAACTTCTTGTTTCCGTGTAGGGAATCCGCTCGATCCAGTCGACGACAGCATCCACGTCCTTGCCGCGCGGGTCGCCGTATTTCGCTGCCCACTGGGCGGCGCGGTTCGGGCCGGCATTGTAGCCGACGAAGGTGAGCACATAGGAACCGCCGAAACGGTCGAGCTGCTCGCCGAGAAAGGCCGAGCCTAGCGTCGCGTTGTAGCCGGCGTCTGTCGTCAGCCGTGTCTGCGAGAAACTCATGCCGGCCTTCTTCGCCAATTGCTTGGCCGTGCCCGGCATCAACTGCAGCAGGCCGCGCGCGCCGGCGCTGGAAACGGCGCCGACGTTGAACTCGCTTTCCTGGCGGGCGATGGCATAGGCAAGCGCTTTGCCGGATCCCGAAATATTGGCCGAATCGGGAATGACGCCAAGCGGATGCGACAGCGCGCCGACATCGATGCCGCGCTGGGCGGCGATCTTGCCGACCTTGAGCGCCATGAAATGGTTGCCCTGCTTTTCGGCCAGCACGGCAAGCAGCGCCAGCTCGCCCGGGCTGGTCAGCTGCCCGGCAAGGTCGCGGTAGAGCGTTTCGGCGTAGCGGTCATAACCCGCATCCTGCAGCCGCTTGATCGCGCTCACCGCCTCGCGACCGTCGAAGCTCTGGCGGTCGGCCGCGCTCGGTTTCGGATAGACGATGTTGAGGGTCCTCAAGCCCACGCGCTCGCCGGCGAGCTGGCCATAGAAGGTCGTGCCGTAGCTGGCCGCGCGCGTGAAATAGTCCTTGGCATTGCCTGGGCCGCCGGCTTCTGCCGCGCGGCCGAGCCAGTAATAGGCGCGCGACAGCGACACCGGTCCCTGGGCGAGCTCGGTGATGCGTGTGAAATGCCCGGCGGCGGTCGCCGGGTCGTTGAGACCGCGCAACGCATACCAGCCGGCGTGGAACTCGGCTTCGGCGGCGCTCGGCGGGCTCTCGGCGGCGTGCATGGAGACGATTTTGTAGGCTGTTTTCATGTCGCCCTGGTCGACCAGCTCGCGTGACAGCACACGGCGTTCGACCCACCAGGCATCGGGGTCGACCAAAGAATCGCGGTCGGTCGGTGCCTTCATCACGACAGCAGCGGCATCGGTGAATTTCTGCTGCTTGCGCAGATACTCCGCCTCGGCGAAGAAATAGCCGGCCGAGCGCTGCGCCGCGGGCACCGCCTGCAACAGCTTGGCGGCGTTCTTGTCACCCTTGTCGGCGGCCGCCCACGCATCCGCCAGGGCCTGCGCGCCGGCGAGACCGGCGACGCGCAGCGCCGACGACGGCCGGTCGGCATAGAACATGCGCTCCATGCGGTAGCGATGGTCGGCCGCCGGGATCAGCGTGCCGAACTCCTTGATGACGGTCGCCTCGTCCTTTGCTTCCAGCTTCTCCGTGCGCCAGAACGGCACCAGCACCGCGCGCGCCGCAGCCCTGTTGCCCAGCGCCACCTGCGAGCGGGCAAGGACGATCACGCCTTCGGGCGTCAGCGGCAGGCTGCGACCGAAGGCCTGCACCACCACTTGCGGCGGCGGATTCTCGCGATAGAGCGCGCGCTCGCTGTTCCTGCGCAGTGCGATCGTGCCGGGCCATCCAGGCAGCATCTTGGCCGCATCGGCAATCTCGCCGCTCGGCACCTTGTCGCCGCCGTAAAGCGCGATTGCCCAGGCAAGGATGTGGCGGTCGAGCGAGGTGGCGGGCAGCGTGTCGCGCGCATTGCGCGCGCCTGCAATATCGTTGGCGGCGAGCGCATCGAGCCCGCTCTTCAGTTGCGCTATGTCGGAGGACGGGGCGGTCGACGTCTGCCCTGGCGCCTGCGGTGCGTCGGGCGCGGGGATGGCAGCCGTCACGCGCACGTCGACGCTACCGCCGATCGCCACCGTAGGCGTCAGCGCGACGATCGCGCCCAAAAGCGCGAAAAGATGGGGCCGCCTCGTCGGCATTGCTTCAATCCTAGCACATCGTCAGCGGGTACGGGGCCTGGAAAGCCTAAACAGACTCTAAACTTAGGTGGTGAAGGGCTCGTAAACAAAAGGTTATCGAGGCCGTTCGAATTACACCCGCTGGCTCTATTGCGATCCTTGCCGCTGAACCATGTCGAGACTATGGTGCGCGGCTTCGCTTTCGGGTAGAAGGCGCGCAACCAACCGATCTAATGAACACCGATGCATGTCGCCCAAAAGTGGGAACCGGTTTTGGGACGACGACATGCATAAGCCGACAAAGTTCCAAGGAGTTTGGACGACATGCTGAGAGGCTCGCTGACTGCGCTCGTGACACCGTTCGAAAAGAGCGGGCGCTTCGACGAGAAAGCCTTTCGCGCTTTCGTCGAATGGCAGATCGCCGAGGGCACCAAGGGTCTGGTTCCCGTCGGCACCACCGGCGAGTCGCCGACGCTGTCCCATGACGAGCACCGCCAGGTCGTCAAGGTCTGCATCGAGGTGGCCAAGGGCAGGGTACCGGTCGTCGCCGGCGCGGGCTCCAACAACACCGAGGAAGCTGTCGGGCTGGTGCAATATGCCGAAAAGGCCGGCGCCGATGCCGCCCTTGTCGTCACGCCTTACTACAACAAGCCCACGCAGCGCGGCCTCTATGAGCATTTCGCCGCTGTCGCCAAGGCCACCAAGCTGCCGATCATCATTTACAATATCCCGCCGCGTTCGGTGATCGACATGACGCCCGAGACGATGGGCAGGCTGCGCCACGACTTCAAGAACATTGCCGGCGTCAAGGACGCGACCGGCAAGGTCGAGCGCGTCTCCTATCAGCGCATGACCTGCGGCAAGGATTTCATCCAGCTTTCCGGCGAGGATGCCTCCGCGCTCGGCTTCAATGCCCATGGCGGCGTCGGCTGTATTTCGGTGACCTCGAATGTCGCGCCGCGGCTGTGCGCCGAATTCCAGGAAGCGACGCTCGCCGGCGACAGCGCCAAGGCGCTCGACCTGCAGGATCGGCTTCTGCCGCTGCATGAGGCGATCTTCATGGAGCCCGGCGTTTCCGGGTCGAAATATGCTCTGTCGAAGCTGGGCAGGATCGAGAATGTGGTGCGCTCGCCGCTGGTCACGGTCGAGACCTCGACTGCGCAAAAGATCGATGCGGCGCTCAAGCACGCCGGCTTGATTAACTAGGGATGAGGCGCCACCTCTCCGCATTATGAATCAAGTCAAGAAAGCCGACCCCAACAACAAGACCGTTGCTGAAAACCGCAAGGCGCGCTTTTCCTACGAGGTGCTCGACACGATCGAGACCGGCTTGGTGCTGACCGGCACCGAGGTCAAGTCGCTGCGCCAGGGCCAGGCCAACATCCAGGAATCTTATGCCTCCGCCGAGGGCGGCGAGATCTGGCTGATCAATTCCTATCTGCCGGAATATCTGCAGGCCAACCGCTTCAACCACGAGCCGCGCCGGCGCCGCAAATTGCTGGTCTCGAAGCGCGAGATGGCCAAGCTCTCGCAAAGCGTCGAGCGCGAGGGCATGACGCTGGTGCCGCTGAAAATCTATTTCAACGACCGCGGCCGCGCCAAGCTGCTGCTCGCGGTCGCTCGCGGCAAGAAACTGCACGACAAGCGCGAGACCGAAAAGCAGCGCGACTGGTCGCGCGAGAAGGGCCGGCTGCTGAAGGAGCGCGGCTGAGTTCTCGGGCTCGTGGCGTTCGCCGCCTGAAAAAAGCCACCGGTCAGCTTTCTGGTTCGGCCCGAACAGTATTTCCGACGGGGGTGGTCTTGGGGAAGCGGGTCGTTTTCTGGGGCCTTGCCGGCGTGGTTGTCGCCTGTGCCGTCGCGGCGGGCGCCTTCTTCTGGTTCCGTGGCTTTTCACCGAACCGCGCGGAGTTCCCGATCCGGGGCATCGACGTCTCCCACCACCAGGGAAAGATCGACTGGCAACGCGTCGCGGCCGACGATGTCGCCTTCGCCATCATCAAGGCGACCGAAGGCGGCACCCATGTCGACACCTTGTTCACGGCCAATCTGCGCGAAGCGCGGGCCGCGGGCCTTGCGGTCGGCGCCTATCACTTCTTCACCTTCTGCCGCCCTGGCGCCGACCAGGCGAAGAACTTCATTTCGGTGGTGCCGCGCGGCGAGCCGCTTTTGCCGCCGGTGGTCGACATCGAATTCGGCGGCAACTGTCCGCAGCGCCCGTCGCCCGAGCAGTTGAACGCCGAGCTTGCCGCTTTCCTCGGTCCTGTCGAGGCGGCGTTCGGCAAGCAGGCGATTTTCTATCTGACCGACGAGGCGGCCGACGCCTATTCCGGCGAGATCATCGCGCGTCGGCGCTGGCTGCGCTCATTGGCGATCAGGCCGGGCGAGAACGACTGGATCTACTGGCAGTATCACAATATGGGCCGCGTCGACGGCATCGAAGGCGATGTCGATCTGAACGTGCTGAAGGGCGGCCGCGAGACGCTGGCCGCGCTGTTTTCGCCGACGCCGTAAGTGCCCGGCGGCAGTCTCGAATCTGTTTCTGCGGCGTTTTGCGTATATCGCTGAAAAGTCTCACGATCCGCCTGGCGCCGGCGCATTCAGGTTTGCGCCGGCACCACGTCTCCCGATCGCCGAGAAGGCCATTCCCGCTGCCATGATCGCGATGGCCGCGAACTGGATCGCCATCGGCGTTTCGCCGAGCACCGCCATGCCGACAAGCACCGTGGCGATCGGTATGCCGGGCAGGAACAGGGATGCCGCCTGCGGCCCCAGTTGGCGGACGATGTAAGTGTAGAGGAACATGGCCGCGGCGCCGGCCAGAATCCCCTGAATGACGATCTGACTGACGATCTCCATGGCACTCGCGGCATGGATATGGCTTGGCGCGAAGAGATAGAGAAGCGGCAACGGCAGGCACGACAGGAGCACAACCGCCGCTGTCGCCGTGACCGGATCGGCACGCCACTGCCTCACCAGAACGGCATAGGTCGAAAACATAAGACCGGACCCGATGAAAAGAATATCACCGATGAGGACGCTGCTGGCACCGTCACGCGCTGGCGCGATGAAGAGCAAAAGGCCGGCTACAATCACGACGACGCCGATAGTCCGTTGCTGGGAAACGCTGTCATTGAAGAAGACACGCGACAGCAGGGACGAAAAGAAGACGATCGACGCAGGACAGAGCGCGGCCGCGTGGGCGGCAGGCGCATAGGTCAGGCCCCAATTGATGATCAGCGGATAAGGCAAGCCGGCCAGCGCCGCCAATGCCAAAGCCCGTCTCCAGCCCAGCGCCCTCATGTTTGCGAAGCCGCTGCGCCAGACGATCGGCAGAAAGACCGCCCCCGCCCCGCCAAAGCGCAAGGCGGCCAGATCTGTCGCCGTCAGATGCTCCCGGAGGCTGAAGCGGGCGGCGACGAATTGGATAGCGTAGATGCCGATCATGGTGAGGCCGGCGACAATCGCCAGTCTCGTGTTTCCTGCGTTTCCTGCGTCTGCCACGACCTGCCACCCATATGTCGTCGGAGGTGAAGACCGTCTCCACCGCTGCGGCGAAAGCGCAGGCTATTGTTCAGGCTTCCGCGTTGAAATACGCTCTTTTTGGAAAATGGTAGCGGAATTCACATCAAAAAGGCAGTTCCAGAGTGAATCCAGAAGCAAGCGATCTCGACGCGGTCGACCGCAATCTTCTTCGGCTGTTGCAGGAGGATGGGCGCCGCACCACCCTTGATCTGGCGGCGCGTGTCGGCCTGTCGCCGACCGGCACCAGCCTGCGGGTGAAGCGGCTGTTTCGGGAAGGCTACATCACCGCGGTCAGGGCCGTGCTCGATCCCGCCAAGATAGGACGCGGCACGCTCGTCTTCATCGAGGTCCGCCTCGATCATACGGCGCCTCATATTTTCGAACGCTTCGCCGAAGCGGTGACCAAGGCGCCCGAGGTTCTCGAATGCCACATGGTCGTCGGCGGCTTCGACTATCTGGTGAAGGCGCGAATTTCGGAAATGGCTGCCTATCAGGATTTCCTGACGCGGGTCATCCTCGCGCTGCCGGGCGTGAAGGAGACGCACACCTATGCCTCGATCGGCGACGTGAAGCCGCATGCGTTGCTGCCGGTATAGTCGCCGGACCATCGAGGCGTCCTGAATCTAGTTCTTCAGGAACGCCGCAATCTCCTTGAACACGTTGACGAACATCTCCTGGGTCAGCACGCCCGTATTGGTGTTGTAGCGCGAGCAGTGATAGCTGGAAAACAACGCGATGCCGCCGGCCTGCTGCCGGCCGCCATGGCGGAACGGAATGGCCGCGACGCGCTCGCCCAGCGCCCGCACCGTCGACTGGTGCGCGATGGAGCCCAGCGTCAGGATGGCGCGCAAATTGGGGAAGCGCGCAATCGTTGGTTTTAGAAAGCTGCGGCAGGTGGCGATCTCGGCGCCCACCGGTTTGTTCTCCGGCGGCACGCAGCGCACCGCATTGGTGATGGCCGTGCCGACAAGCTCCAGCCCGTCATCCGGCCGCGCCTTGAACTCGCCGCGCGCCAGGCCATGCGCGATCATCGTGCCGTAGAGCAGGTCGCCGGCATAGTCGCCGGTGAACGGGCGTCCCGTGCGGTTGGCGCCGCGCAAGCCGGGCGCCAGCCCGACGATCAGCAGCCTGACCGAACCTTCGCCCTCGGGCGGCAGGAAGGTCGGTACCGGCGCGTTGAACCAGCTAGGCTCGCGCTTGCGCCAGGCGCCGATGAAATCATGCAGCCGCGGGCAGAGCGGGCAGTCATGGCCGGGTTCGGGGGAGGGCGCGGCGCTCAAGGCCGCCGCTCGTCAATAATCGTCCTCGTCGACTTCGGCTGGTTCCGGCCGGCGCACCGGCCGCTCCGAGGGATCGCGGCCGACCTCGTTCTTCAGCGTCACCAGATCGATGAAATGGTCGGCCTGGCGGCGCAGATCGTCGGAAATCATCGGCGGCTGCGAGGCCATGGTTGAGATGATCGACACCTTGCGGCCACGCCGCTGCAGCGCCTCGACCAGCGTGCGGAAGTCACCGTCGCCGGAGAAGATGACATAATGGTCGACGACATCGGCGAGTTCCAGCGCATCGACGGTCAGCTCGATGTCCATATTGCCCTTGATCTTGCGGCGGCCGGTCGAGTCGGTGAATTCCTTGGCGGGCTTCGTCACCACCTTGAAGCCGTTATAGTCGAGCCAGTCGATCAGCGGCCGGATCGATGAATATTCCTGATCCTCGACCAGCGCGGTGTAATAGTAAGCGCGCAGCAGGTAGCCGCGCTTCTGGAAGTTCGACAGAAGCTTGCGGTAGTCGATGTCGAAGCCCAGCGCCCGCGAGGTGGCGTAGAGATTGGCGCCGTCGATGAAAAGAGCGATCTTTTCACGGGGATCGAACATTGAAAAACATCCCTTTCGAAAATTTCTGTCGTCTAAAAGCGTTTGACGAATAGGTCCGACAAATTGGGCCTCGGTGCCGTCACATCCGAGATAACGCGCAATTTATGGATATCCAAGGGCAGGCCCCGCATTGCAAGCAATTGTGATCGCAACTATGTGAGCGGCATCATGGCGCGGTCCGATGCTGAGCCGGGCAACGGCCCGCAAGGCTGCCGTCGCCGCCATAAAGCTTGTATTTCGCCCGCGCCCGCGTTATGGAGCGCGCCAGCTTTCCATCAAATCCATCGCATGAAAGGGGCAGTCCATGGCCCGCGTAACCGTTGAAGATTGCATCGACAAGGTCGACAACCGTTTCGAGCTCGTGCTGCTCGCCGGTCATCGCGCCCGCCAGATCAGCCAGGGCGCGCAGATCACCGTTCCGCGCGACAATGACAAGAACCCGGTCATCGCGCTGCGCGAGATCGCCGACGAGACGCTGTCGCCCGATGACCTCAAGGAAGATCTGATCCACTCGCTGCAGAAGCATGTCGAGGTCGACGAGCCGGAGGCGGAGGGCGAGACGATCACCGATCAGACCGGCGCGACCGCTGTTGCGGCCGACGCCGACGACGCCGAGGAGAACATCACTTTCGATCGCATGAGCGAGGAAGATCTGCTCGCCGGCATCGAAGGTCTGGTACCGCCGGAAAAGAGCGACGATTACTAAGAGCTTTTGATAATTCTGCTCAGCTGGTTGTTGAGCGCGTTCTGAAAAGCTTCCGAGTTCGCCTGGATCAAGCATCCGGCACTTCCGTCTCGTAAGTTTCGTGGCTATCTATGAGATGCGTCGCACCTTGGTGCGGCGCATCAATCATTTCAGCACCGCGAGATCCCGCCCATGATGCGTCAGTATGAGCTTGTCGAGCGCGTCCAGCGCTACAAGCCTGACGTCAACGAGGCGCTGCTCAACAAGGCCTACGTCTATGCCATGCAGAAGCATGGCCACCAGAAGCGCGCCTCTGGCGATCCCTATTTCTCGCATCCCCTCGAAGTCGCCGCCATCCTCACCGACATGCACATGGACGAGGCGACCATCGCCGTTGCCCTGCTGCATGACACGATCGAGGACACGACCGCGACCAGGGCGGAGATCGACGAGCTCTTCGGTCCCGAAATGGGCAAGCTGGTCGAAGGCCTCACCAAGCTGAAGAAGCTCGACCTCGTCTCGAAGAAAGCCGAGCAGGCGGAGAACCTGCGCAAGCTCCTGCTCGCGATCTCCGAGGACATCCGCGTTCTCCTGGTCAAGCTCGCCGACCGCCTGCACAACATGCGCACGCTCGACCATATGCCCGAGTCCAAGCGCCTGCGCATTGCCGAGGAGACGATGGACATCTATGCGCCTTTGGCTGGGCGCATGGGCATGCAAGGCATGCGCGAGGAACTGGAAGAGATTGCCTTCCGCTACATCAATCCGGAGGCTTATCGCGCCGTTACCGCAAGGCTTGCCGAGATTTTCGAGCGCAACAAGGGCGTCTTGCAGGAGATCGAGACAGCGCTGTCGGGCCTGTTCGAGAAACACGCCATCAAGGCGAGTGTTAAGAGCCGGCAGAAGAAGCCGTGGTCGGTGTTCCGTAAGATGGAGGCCAAGGCGCTCTCCTTCGAGCAGCTCTCCGACATTTTCGGCTTCCGCGTCGTCGTCGATTCGGTCGACGACTGCTACCGCGCGCTTGGCGCCATCCACACCACCTGGTCGATGGTGCCCGGCCGCTTCAAGGACTACATCTCGACGCCGAAGCAGAACGACTACCGATCGATCCACACCACCATCGTCGGCCCGTCGCGCCAGCGCGTCGAATTGCAGATCCGCACCAGGGAGATGAACAAGATCGCCGAATATGGCGTGGCCGCGCATTCGATCTACAAGGACAGCGGCGGCAAGACGAATGGCGCCGGCCACGCGATCTCCAAGGAGACCAACGCCTATGCCTGGCTGAGGCGCACCATCGAGCAGCTGGCCGAAGGCGACAATCCGGAGGATTTCCTCGAGAACACCAAGCTGGAGCTGTTCCAGGACCAGGTGTTCTGCTTCACGCCCAAGGGCATGCTGATCGCACTGCCGCGCGGCGCTACCCCGATCGATTTCGCCTATGCCGTCCACACCGATGTCGGCGACACCTGCGTCGGCGCCAAGGTCAATGGCCGCATCATGCCGCTGATGACGGAACTGAAGAACGGCGACGAGGTCGAGATCATCCGCTCCAAGGCGCAGGTGCCGCCCGCCGCCTGGGAATCGGTCGTCGTCACCGGCAAGGCGCGCGCCGCCATCCGCCGTGCCACCAAGAATGCGATCCGCAAGCAATATTCCGGCCTCGGCGCCCGCATCCTCGAACGCGCCTTCGAGCGCGCCGGCAAGACCTTCACCAAGGAAAGCCTGAAGCCGGTGCTGCACCGGCTGGCGCGCAAGGACATCGAGGACGTGCTGGCCTCGGTCGGCCGCGGCGAGCTGAGCTCCACCGACGTGATGAAGGCGGTCTTCCCCGACTATAAGGACGAGCGTGTCACCGTCGCTCCGCCCAAGCAGCGCGAGGAGGGCTGGTCGAAGATCCGCAATGCCGCCGGCATGCTGTTCCAGATGCCCGGCACCCGGGCCGCGCGTAAGGACAGCAAGAACCAGCAGCGCGACGGCGCGGTGCCGATCCGCGGCGTGCGCGGCGACCTGCCGGTGCGTTTCGCGCCGGAGGGTGCTGTGCCCGGCGACCGCATCGTCGGCATCATCCAGCCGGGCACCGGCATCACCATCTACCCGATCCAGTCGCCGGCGCTGCAGGCCTTCGACGACCAGCCGGAGCGCTGGATCGACGTGCGCTGGGACATCGACGAGCGCACCAAGGAACGTTTCCCGGCGCGCATCTCGGTCACCGCCATCAATGCGCCCGGTTCGTTGGCCGACATCGCCCAGGTCGTCGCGTCCAACGACGCCAACATCCACACGCTGTCGATGATACGCACGGCACCCGATTTCACCGAGATGCTGATCGATCTCGAGGTCTGGGACCTGAAGCATCTCAACCGGCTGCTGTCGCAGCTAAAGGACAATTCGAGCGTCAGCGATGCGCGGCGCGTCAATGGATGAGTGGTGAATAGTGAATAGTGAATAGTGAATAGAGAATAGAAGGCGCTCTCACTACCATTCACCATTCACCATTCACCACTCGCCAAAGGCAAGGAGCAACAATGAACACCGACGAAGTGCTGGACATTTTCCGCGAGGCCGGCGCCGTTCTCGAAGGTCATTTCATCCTGACGTCCGGCCTGCGCAGTCCGGTCTTCCTGCAGAAGGCTCGGGTCTTCATGCATGCCGACAAGACCGAGCGCCTGTGCAAGGCTCTGGCCGAGAAGATCCGTAAGGCGGTGCCCGGACGGATCGATTACGTCGTCGGCCCGGCGATCGGCGGCCTGATCCCGGCCTATGAAACCTCGCGTCATCTCGGCGCGCCGGCGATCTGGGTCGAGCGGGAAGGGGGCGAATTCAGGCTGCGCCGCTTCGAGATCGCCGAGGGCTCGCGCGTCGTCATCGTCGAGGACATCGTCACCACCGGCCTGTCGATCCGCGAGACCATAGACTGCCTGCGCGAGCTTGGCGCCGAGGTGGTGGCGGCCGCCTGTATCATCGACCGCTCGGCCGGCAAGACCGATGTCGGCGTGCCGCTGATCGCGCTTGCCGAATATGAAGTGCCGGCCTATCCCGCCGACCGCCTGCCGCCGGAACTCGCCGCCATTCCCGCCGTTAAGCCAGGAAGCCGCAACATCTGACGTCGTGATGTGCAAAAACAAGCACTTGAGCGGGCCGCTTGAATCTCCTTGCCAGCGGCATGTGTCGAGATCGCGATGATAGCAGGCATCGACCATTTCGTGCTGACGGTCCGCTCGGTGGAAGCGACCTGCGATTTCTACCGGCGGGTGCTCGGCATGCGGCGGCTCAATGAACCGAACCGGCCGACCGCGCTTCTGTTCGGCTCGCAGAAGATCAACCTGCACGAAGTCGGCCGCACTTTCGAACCCAAGGCAACGATGCCGACGCCGGGTTCCGGGGATTTCTGCCTCGTGGCCGCTGTGCCGCTTGCCGAGGTCCAGGCCAGCCTGAAGGCCAATGGCGTGGCGGTCGAAGTCGGTCCGGTCGGGCGCACCGGCGCGCGCGGCCCGATGATGTCGGTCTATTTCCGTGATCCGGACGGCAATCTGGTCGAGGTCAGCGAGTATCGGCTCGACTGAAATCGAGCCGCATTGCGCAGCGTTGGTCCAAAGCCATGCCATGCTCGGCCTCGTCGGCGAGCAGGCTGGCCAGCCGGTCGTCGATCTCGATGCCTTCCAGGATGCGAAATCCGGACTTGCGATAGAAGGGCGCATTCCAGGCAACGGCGCGAAACGTCGTCAGCGTCACCCCTGCCAGTCCGCGCTGCCTTGCGTCGGCGACCGCCCGTTCAAGCAGCGCGCGGCCGATGCCTTGGCCCTGCCGGTCGAGGCGCACGTCCAACTCCCAGATATGCAGCGCATCGCTCTCGATCCCAGCGCTCAGGAATCCGACCGGCCGGCCCCTCCCGTCGGCGGCAACCCAGCATGCGCCAGCGGCGATCAGCGCGCGGTGTCGCTCGACGCTGACATTGTCGCCATCGGCCAGCCACGCCAGTTCCGCGATGGCGCGGAACGCCTCTCCGGCCGATTGCTCGATACCCGGCAATGCTTCGGCGTCCTCGGCCCGCGCCGGTCGAATTGTGATCATCGGCTCCGCATCCGGGTTGTTTTCCTCAGTTTCGCCAGAATGACGGCCTTGTTACAGCCTGCGGCAGACCATCGCGGCGGCGTTTCATTGTTGCGCGGCCTGGCCGTCGCTATATCAAAGTCTTGTTGCCTTTCTGCGCCATCGAAGCGCAAGATATGTTGGCGCGTCCCGGTGGGCAGGGGCAGCGCGTGTTGGACCGGGAACTGGAACAGAGTGCTTTTTCGACGCCGAGAGCCTGATGGCCTCCTGGAGCGGGTGCGTACTTATCTATGGCCGCGCCGCTCGTTCTCACGTTCCGTGCAGTATTTCTCCAAACGCATCCTGCGGCTAAAGGCGACGCCGCATTCCGTCGCCGCCGGCGTCGCGGCGGGCGTTTTTGCGTCCTTCTTCCCGCTTGGCTTCCACTTCATCGTCGCCGCCGTGCTGTGCTGGATCATCGCCGGCAATCTGGTCGCGGCAGCACTCGGCGCCGTGTTCTTCGGCAATCCGCTGACCTTCCCGCTTTTGTGGGGCGCATCCTGGGAAACCGGCAAGCTGCTCCTGCATGAGCACCTGCCGAGGCACGGTCCGCCCGAGCATCTCGGCGAAATGATGCACAAGCTCTCCTTCGCCAAGCTCTGGCACCCCGTTCTGGAGCCGATGCTGATCGGCGCGGTGCCGCTCGGCCTGATCTTCGGGCTCGTGTTCTACGCCATCACGCGCTGGGGCATGACCGTGTTTCGCGAGCGGCGCCGGAAGCGCATGGCCGAGCGCGCCGAAAAGAAGGCGCGGCAGGGCGGACGGGAAGTGCCGGCGGAATGATCATCGGCATCGGCAGCGACCTGATCGACATCAGACGCATCGAGAAATCGCTGGAGCGGCACGGCCAGCGCTTCGTCCAGCGCATCTATACCGAGGTCGAACAGGCCACGTCGGAAAAGCGTGCCGCCCGCGCCGCCTCCTATGCCAAGCGCTTCGCCGCCAAGGAGGCCTGCGCCAAGGCGTTGGGCACCGGCATGGCCGAGGGCGTGTTCTGGCGCGACATGGGCGTGGTCAACCTGCCGAGCGGCGCGCCAACCATGGCGCTGACCGGCGGCGCCGCGGCCAGGCTGGACAAAATCCTACCGAAAGGCCACCGCGCGCTGATCCACCTCACCATCACCGACGATTTCCCGCTTGCTCAAGCCTTTGTGATCATCGAGGCAGTCGCTGCCGAACAAGCGCCACATTGATTCCATCTGACCACCATCGGCATGACGTTGCTCAGCGCGCGCCGAGACTCTATACCAACATCGCACAATCGAGGACGACATGAGCGTGGCTGAAAAATCGCAGAAGAAATCCGGCGGACTTGGTGAAACCTTTTCCGTCATCATCCAGGCTCTGCTGCTCGCGCTCGTCATCCGCACGCTGCTCTTCCAGCCGTTCTCCATTCCGTCGGGCTCGATGCGGCCGACGCTGCTCGAAGGCGACTATCTCTTCGTCACCAAATGGGCCTATGGCTATTCGCGTTACTCGCTGCCTTTCGGTCCCGATATCTTCTCGGGCCGCATCTGGGGCTCGGAACCCAAGCGCGGCGACGTGGTGGTGTTCAAGTTCCCGCCGGATCCGTCGGTCGACTACATCAAGCGCGTCGTCGGCCTGCCCGGCGACAAGATCCAGGTGAAGGACGGCCAGCTCTTCATCAACGACGTCGGCGTGCCGCGCGTAAAGACCGGCCAGATCGACAATCCCGATGTCACCGAGGAAAACAGGCCGATCGACGTCTACCGTGAAACGCTGCCGAACGGCGTCAGCTACGACACGCTCGACATCAATTCCGATTCGATCGGCGACAACACGCGCGAATTCGTCGTGCCGGCCGGGCACTATTTCATGATGGGCGACAATCGCGACAATTCGTCCGACAGCCGCTTCGCCGTCGGCTATGTGCCGGCCGAGAACCTTGTCGGCCGCGCCAACGTCATCTTCTTCTCGATCGCCGGCAAGGCGAGCCCGCTCGAGATCTGGAAGTGGCCGTCATTGATGCGCGCCGGGCGCCTGTTCCATTTCGTCCACTAGAGCGATGGCGGCCAGCAAGCGTTTGACCGCCGATGCCCTTGCCGAAGCGCTTGTCGAGCGCACCGGCCACGCCTTCGCCGATCGCCAGCGCCTGCAGCGGGCGCTGACCCATGCCAGCGCCCGTTCGACCCATGCCGGTGTCGACTACGAGCGTTTCGAATTCCTGGGCGACCGCGTTCTCGGCCTCATCGTCGCCGACATGCTGCTCGCCGCCTTTCCCGATGCCGCCGAGGGCGAGCTTTCGCTGCGTCTCAACGCGCTGGTCAATGCCGAGGCGCTGTCCGAAATCGCCGAGGAGATCGGCCTGCCGGAACTCGTCCGCGCGGGCTCCGATGTGCGCAATCTCGATGGACGCAAGCGCACCAATCTGCGCGCCGATGCGCTGGAATCGCTGATTGCCGTGCTTTACCTGGATGGCGGCCTTGAGACGGCCCGAGCGTTCATCCACCGCTACTGGCAGCCGCGATCGCAGGCGATAGATGCCGCGCGGCGCGACGCCAAGACCGAATTGCAGGAATGGGCGCACCAGGCCGCGGCCGGCGCCGTGCCTGCCTACCGCGTCGACGGCCGCGAGGGACCGGACCACGACCCGCTGTTCACGGTCAGCGTCAAGGTCGGCTCTTTTGCTCCCGCGACCGGCAGCGGCCGCTCAAAACGCGAGGCCGAGCAGGCCGCGGCGGCTACTCTTTTGCTGCGCGAGGGCGTATGGAGCGCGGCATGATCGCAAACCAATCTCCCGAGACCCCCAGCACCCGATCCGGTTTTGTCGCGCTGATCGGCGCGCCCAATGCCGGCAAGTCGACGTTGGTCAACCAACTGGTCGGCGCCAAGGTGTCGATCGTCACCCATAAGGTGCAGACCACCCGCGCCATCGTGCGCGGCATCGCCACGCATGACAATACGCAGATCGTCTTCGTCGACACGCCCGGCATCTTCAAGCCGAAACGCCGGCTGGACACGGCCATGGTGACGACCGCCTGGGGCGGCGCCAAGGATGCCGATGTCGTAGTGCTGCTGATCGACGCCGAGCGCGGCATCAGGGGCGACGCCGATGCCATCCTCGACCGGCTGAAGGACGTCCGGCAGCCGATGCTGCTCGTCCTCAACAAGGTCGACCGCGTCAAGCCTGAAACGCTTCTCGCCTTGGCCGCGACCGCGAACGAGCGCGTTCCGTTCAAGCGCACCTTCATGGTCTCCGCGCTGACCGGCTCCGGCTGCAAGGACCTGCTCGATTATCTCGCCGAGACGCTTCCCTCAGGCCCCTGGTACTATCCGGAGGACCAGATATCCGATCTGCCGATGCGCCAGCTCGCCGCCGAGATCACCCGCGAAAAGCTTTATCTGAGGCTGCACCAGGAGCTTCCCTATTCCTCGCATATCGAAACCGAGAAATGGGAAGAGAAGAAGGACGGCTCGGTGCGCATCGAGCAGGTGATCTATGTCGAGCGCGACAGCCAGAAGAAGATCGTGCTCGGCCACAAGGGCGAGACGATCCGCGCCATCGGGCAGGCCGCGCGCACCGAGATCGCCGAGATACTCGAGCAGAAGGTGCATCTCTTCCTGTTCGTGAAGGTGCGCGAGAACTGGGGCGACGACCCCGAGCGCTACCGCGAGATGGGGCTGGAATTTCCCCATTGATGCATGTCGCCCAAAGGCGCGAAGCGGTTTTGGGACAACGACATGGATGATCCGCAACCGGCCATCGATACCGATCTGGTGCGGCGGCTGGTCGATGCGCAGTTTCCACAATGGCGGGATTTGCCGGTCAGCCCGGTCGCTTCCGGCGGCTGGGACAACCGCACCTTTCATCTCGGCGAAGACATGACGGTCAGGTTGCCGAGTGCGGCCTCCTATTCGCTGCAGGTCGAGAAGGAGCATCGCTGGTTGCCGAAACTCGCGCCGCTGCTGCCGCTGCCAATTCCAACGCCGTTGGCCATGGGTGAGCCGGCCGAGACCTATCCCTGGCACTGGTCCGTCTATCGCTGGATCGAGGGCGACACCGCGAAGGACGGGCATATTGCCGATCTCGGCGCGTTCGCGGTTGCCCTTGCCGATTTCCTTGTCGCGTTGAGAGGCATCGATCCAGCGGGCGGGCCGGGACCCGGCCCGCACAATTTTCATCGCGGCGGGCCGCTGAGCGTCTATGACGGCGAGGCGAGGCAAGCCATCGCCGCGCTGGAAGGCCGGATCGACGCGCATGCAGCCACCGCCGTCTGGGACGCAGCGCTTGCCGCCACCTGGCATGGCTCCCCGGTCTGGTTCCATGGCGACGTCGCCTCGGGCAACCTTCTGGTCGAGGATGGCAGCTTGAGCGCCGTCATCGATTTCGGCACCTCCGGCGTCGGCGACCCGTCTTGCGACCTGGCGATCGCCTGGACGTTCTTCGAAGGCGAAAGCCGCGAAGCCTTCCGCGCTCGCATCGCCGTCGATGACGCCACCTGGGCGCGCGGCCGCGGCTGGGCGTTGTGGAAGGCACTGATCACCGTCGCCGGACATGACGCCAACCAGGCGGAGGCGGTAAGGCAACGCCAAGTGATCGACGAGGTCCTTGCCGATCATCGGACATGGGCGTGATACCGACGAATGTCAGGACGCGTCGGGTCTGGGGTGCCGAAATCTTGATTTCGCCGCGCAACGGGTGAATAGCTCCCGTCCATGGAATGGCGCGACGAAGGAATCGTTCTCGGCACCCGCAGGCATGGCGAAACCAGCGCCATCCTCGAGGTAATGACGCGCGCGCATGGCCGCCATCTCGGCCTGGTGCGGGGAGGGCGCTCGCGCAGGCAGCAGCCGGTGCTGCAGCCCGGCAACCGCGTCGATCTTCTGTGGCGGGCGCGCCTCGACGAGCATCTGGGCATCTTCCAGGCCGAGGCGATCGAGATGAATGCCGCGCGGCTGATGGATAGCGCGGTCGCCGTCTACGGTCTGCAGACCATGGCCGCGCATCTAAGGCTCCTGCCCGAACGCGATGCCCATGGCGGGCTTTACGAGGCGCTCGCCGTGATGATTTCCCATCTGGAGGATGCCGATGCGGCGGGCGAGCTGGTGGCGCGCTTCGAACTGCTCATCCTCGATGAACTGGGCTTCGGCCTCGACCTCAGCCAATGCGCGGCGACCGGCACCAGGCAGGACCTCGCCTATGTCTCGCCGAAATCCGGCCGCGCCGTCTCGCGCGAAGCTGGCGCTGGCTGGCACGACAAGATGCTGGCGTTGCCGGCCTTCCTGCAGCGCGGCTCCGGCCTGCGCGCCGATGCGGCAGCACTGGAAGACGCCTTCCGGTTGAGCGGCTTCTTCTTCACCCGCCATGTCTATGAGCCGCGCGGCCTCGAGCCGCCCGACGCCCGCGCCGGCTTCCTCGCCGCGCTGCGCCGGCATCATGCGGCGGTGAAGGCGATTGCCGGCTAGGTGGTGACAGCAAGGCAGGCGCCCTATTCGGCGCCGCGCCGCTCCAGGAAATCGTCGAGCATGGCGCGCTGGCCCTTCAGGATCTTGAGCCCGGCTTCGGGCAATGAAAACCAGCCGGCCTTGTCGACTTCGGGGAACTCCTTCATCGCGCCCGATTTCGGGGGCCACTCCATGGTGAACATGTTGCTCTTGACGGCATCCGCGTCGATGTCGGCCTCGACGCTCCACGCGATGACGATCTTGCCGCCCGGCTGCTTGTAGCTGCCGAGCGGCTGGAAATCGCCGTCGATGGCGACGCCGAGCTCCTCTTCGGCTTCCCGTCTGGCGGCTTCGAGCTCGTCCTCATTGTCGCCGACCAGTCCCTTCGGGATCGACCACGCGCCCTCATCCTTTCTTGCCCAGAACGGCCCGCCCGGGTGGACGAGCAGGAATTCGAACACACCGGCAATCCGTCTGTGGATCAGCAGGCCTGCGCTTTTCTGCGGCATCGGTCACCTCGCGGCATTGTCGTCGCCCGGGCGAGAATAGCACGAGTATTTCGCGGCATGGTCACGCCATCCCGCCTGCAATGCCGGCGGCCTCGGCGGCGCGGCATGGGATAAGCCGGCAAGTTGCTGGCAATCGGCGACGAAACATGCTCGATCTTGTTAGCCGGCGAGCAGCTGATTTGCACAGCCGTCTCATTGCCGCAATTATTGGCCACGACTGGTCTGGTTTTGAGGGAAACCACCATGTTTTTCAGCCTGATCGCCATTGCCGCCGTCATCGCTCTTTTCGTCATCGTTTCACGCCAGCAGAACCGCATCGCGCTGGTCGAGCGCGAGCTCGGCGTCCTGCGCGGCCTGGTGCAGCCGGAGGCTTCGCTGCCCGCGCCCAAGGCGGACGCCGTCGCCGAGGGCGCGCCGAAGGAAGCAGGAGGGGCCTCGGCGATCGACGCCGCGCCCGCGGTTCAGGAGACCGCCCCGTCCGAGCCGATCGCGGCAACGACCGGCACTGCCGAAGCCGAAGTTGTGGCCGGACCCTGGAAGGAAGGCGAGGGGGCGGCGGCAGGTGCCACGGAGGCCGGCAAGGTCGAGCCTGTGCCAGAACTTTCAGCCGAGACCAAGGCGACGTTCACCCGGTCTGCGGCCACCGAGAAAGCCGCGCGCCAGACTGATGTCGAGACGGCGCTGGGCACGCGCTGGGCGGTCTGGGTTGGCGGCATCGCGCTGGCGCTGGGCGGCCTGTTCCTGATCCGCTACACCATCGAGGCCGGCATTTTCGGCCCCGGCGTGCGCCTCGCCATGGCCGGCATCCTCGGCCTGGCGCTGATTGCCAGCGCCGAGTTCATCCGCCGCACAGGCTTCAAGGTGCCGGTGCAGGGCGCCACCGGCGCCTTCATCCCGTCGATCCTGACCGGGGCGGGCGCCTTCATCCTGTTCGGCACGGTCTATGCGGCCCACGGCATCTATGGCTTCATCGGCCCGGCGACGGCCTTCGCGCTGCTTGGCGTCATCGGCGTGGCGACCATTGGCGCTTCGCTCGTGCATGGCTTGGCCCTGGCCGGCATCGGCCTCATCGGCGCCATGGTCACGCCGGCGCTGATCGCCTCGCAGGCGCCCAATCCCTGGGCCTTGTTCGTCTATCTGGCGATCGTGCTCGCCGCCACGGCGGCAATCGCCCGCATCCGCGACTGGAAGGCGCTCGTGGCCGCCGCATTCGCCGGCACCGGCATCTGGACCATTCTCTACATGGTCGACGGGCCGGATGTGAACCTTGCCGCTGTCCTGTTCATCAGCCTGGCGACGCTCGCCGTGCTGGCTTTCGTCTGGCTCGGCCTTTTGCTGCATATTGGCCGCGACGATGCGGCGCGCGGCTTTGACTGGCCGTCGATCGTGCCCGGCTTCTTCATCGCCTTGAGCGCGCTGGGCCTGTCCGTCGATCCCGCTTTTGCCAGCGCCGGCGATGCCTTGCACGGCGCGGTCCTCCTGGCCGCGCTGGTCGCGGTCGCGCTCTACCGACCGCCTGCGCTCCCGCTCGTCTTCGCCGCCGGTATCGCCACCGTGCTGATCTATCTCGGCATCATCCCACCCGCCACGATCGGCGCCAATGCGCTCGATGTCGGGCTGGACGCCCAGCCTTTGGCGGCGTCCGACACGCTGACTTTCCGCATCGGCATCGCGCTCGGCCTGGTCTTCCTCGCCGCCGGTTTCTGGGCCGCGCGCCGCTTCGCCGTCACCGCTCCGCGGCGCGCGGCCTGCTGGGCGGCCTGGGGCGTCATTGCCCCGCTGGTGGTGCTCCTGGCGCTATGGCTGACGTTCGGCGATATCGACCGCGACCTCGGCTACGCGCTGCCGGCGCTGCTGCTGGTGCTGGCCTTTGCCGTCGGTGGCGAATGGATCGCGCGCGCCGAAGAACCGCCACTGACCGGCGGCCCGGCCGTGTCCTTGGCGCTCGGCGGCGCCGGCCTCGCCGGCCTGCTGATGCTGCACATGGCCTTCGGCTCCGGCTGGACGACGGTGCTGCTTGGCACCGCCGCGATCATCCCGGCGCTGGCCACGCGCTGGCGATCCTACCCCGTGCTGGGCTGGATCGCGGTAGGGGCGGCAGTCGCCGTGCTCGGCCGCGTCGCCTTCGATCCGACCATCGTCGGCGCGGCGTTCCTGTCCAGGACGCCGGTCTTCAACTGGCTGCTGCTTGGCTATGGCATGCCGGCGCTCGCCTTCGGCTTCGCCGCCTGGCAACTCGCCCGCACCACCAGCGGCAGGCCGCGCCTTGCGATGGAGGCAGCCTCGGCGCTCTTCGCGCTGCTCACCATAGCCATGCTGGTGCGCCATGCCATGCATGGCGGCGTCATCGACACCGGCACGGTGACCCTTGCCGAACAGGCGATCTACACGCTGATCGCGCTCGGCGCCGGCGCCATACTGGTCGCCATCGACATGCGCTCGCCGAGCTCGGTTCTGCGCTATGGCTCGATGGCTGCCGGCGTGGTCTCGGCGGGCCTGATCGCCGTTCAGCATTTCGTGGTGCTGAATCCGCTGCTGACGGACGAATCGACCGGCGCGATCCCGGTCTTCAATCTCCTGTTCCTCGCTTATCTGCTGCCGGCGATCGCCGCCGGCGCATTGGCGCTCTACGTCCGCGACAAGCGTCCGCGATGGTATGCGGCGATGCTGGCGCTGGTCGCCGCGCTGCTTGCCTTCGCCTATGCCACGCTTTCGGTGCGCCGCTTGTTCAAGGGCGAGTTCATCGCCTTGTGGAGCGGGCTCGGCCAGCTCGAGACCTACACCTATTCGGCGCTCTGGCTGGTCATCGGCGTGGCGCTGCTCACCGCCGGCGTCTGGCTGAAATCGCAGGTGCTGCGCATCGCCTCCGCGGTGCTGATCGCGGTCGCGGTGGTGAAG
Source organism: Mesorhizobium sp. B2-7-1 (assembly GCF_006440735.1). Taxonomy (GTDB): domain Bacteria; phylum Pseudomonadota; class Alphaproteobacteria; order Rhizobiales; family Rhizobiaceae; genus Mesorhizobium. The sequence goes on from NZ_VFUA01000090.1 coordinate 21,093, forward strand.
GTCTTCCTCTTCGACATGTCGGAGCTCGAAGGCGTGCTGCGCGCGCTCTCTTTCATCGGTCTCGGGGCCGTGCTGATCGGGATAGGTCTGTTCTACCAGCGTCTGCTGACGCGGGCCGCGAGGGAGGCCAAGGAGGTTTCTTGAAAGAATATCCAATATGGGATATCTAGAATATCCATAAAGGGATATTCGCATGCCTCTCTACATACGTGACGATGAAGTGGATGCGCTGGCCGCCAAATTGCAGCGCGAGACAAACGCGCCGAGCAAGACCGAGGCGGTGCGGACAGCCCTTATTCACGAACTCGAACGCAATCGTGCCAAGGTGCCGCTGCGCGATCGGATTGTGAGGCTTCAAGCGGAGGCGAAGAAGATCGGTCTGCCCAATCCCGATTTCGATATGAAGAAATTCACTGACGAGATGTGGGAAGACTGATGTTTGTCGATGCTTCGGCGATCGTCGCCATTCTCAACCAGGAACCCGGCTGGGAGGAATTATCCAAACAACTCTCCGGACCTGTCGACTTCTACGTCTCAGCGATGGTCCGTTTTGAAGCGACACAAGCTTTGGCGCGAGCTGGCGCGGGTCCCCGCAAGCCGACCGCTGAAGCGCTCCTCAAAGCTCGTGATCTGGTGTATCAATTCATTGTGGAAATTGGCGGAGAAAATGTGCCGATCGGCGAGGAGATCGGTTCGCGCGCTATCGATGCCAGCGCTCACTACGGCAAGGCCGTTGGGCATCAAGCTGATCTGAACTTGGGTGACTGTTTTGCTTATGCTTGCGCAAAAGCTCTCGGTATTCCGTTGCTCTACAAAGGCAATGATTTCTTGTTGACCGATTTGAGATAGTCGGCTTTCTCGTTGATTGCGGGAATAAACCGGCCCGCGCCATCGTTATTCGCGTGCTTGGGTAATCGCAGCGGTCGGACCGCTTCGCGCTGACTGCTTGCACCGCGCCTGGAAGGCGCGTTCTATCGGGACGGAAAGCGACCTCGAAACAAGCGGTCATGGACGACAAGAAGGCAGCGATCCTGAGCGAAATACCGCGGTTGCGGCGCTATGCGCGCTCGCTGCTGCGCGACCGCGATTCCGCCGACGATCTCGTCCAGGATTGCCTGGAGCGGGCGCTTGTGCGGCTCGACAACTGGCAGACTGGAGAGAGCCCCCGGAGGTGGCTGTTCACGATCATGCATCACTTGTTCATCGACCAGATGCGCAAGGTCAACCGGCGAGGCGAGGCGGCGATGCTGCCTCTCGAAGCCGGCGAAGCCCAAGCCGCACCCGCCGATCAGGTCGAGACCATCGCCTCGCGCGAGATCATAGATGCCTTGCAGGCGATCAGCCCCGATCGCCGCGCGGCATTGGTCATGGTCGCCATCGAGGGCTTTTCCTATGCCGAGGCCGCCAACATCCTTGGCGTGCCCGCCGGCACGCTGATGTCGCGCATCGCGCGCGGCCGCGAGGAACTGCGAGGATTGCTCGACGACTCATCGCGCCGCCGCTCGATAAGGATTGTTGAGAAATGACCCGCCGTGATTTCTCCGAACGCGATATCCATATGGCTCTCGACGGCGAGCTGCCGGGCGAGGAGCGCATGGCCTATGACGCCTGGCTCGAGGCCGATCCCGAGATGAAAGCGAGGTCGGCGCGCTACATTGCCGACCGTGCCGCCATGCGCGCCGCCTTGGCCGGCGTGATGGACGAGCCGGTGCCGGCAAGGCTGCGGCAGGCGGTATTTGGCGAGGCGCCTGTGAAGGTGTCGGCCTGGCGCTCGCGCTGGTGGCTCTCGGCCGCAGCTGCCGTGGTGCTCGCCGTCGGCGGGTTCGGTGGCTATGTCGCCGGCGTCGACAGCATTGCCCGTGGCGGCGGCGACGACGACCAGCTCGCCGAACAGGCGATCGCGGCCCATGTCATCTACGCCGCCGAGAAGCGCCATGCCGTCGAGGTTCCGGCGAGCGACAAGGATCATCTCCAGACCTGGCTGTCGAACCGCGTCGGGCTGAAGCTTGTTGCACCCGATCTGGGGGCTCAGGGCTTCCAACTGGTCGGCGGCCGGCTGTTGCCCGCCGGTGAGCAAGGCAAGGCTGCAATGTTGCTCTACGAGGACGCCAAAGGCGAGCGCATCTCGCTCTTCGTCACCGCCGAATCGTCCGCAACCTCCAAGGGTACCTATACGGCCGAGGGGGGTGGACCGGAGGCGGTCTACTGGCTCGACAAGGGCTACGCTTGCGCCGTCGTCGGCTCGTTGCCGCCGGAGCGGCTGTCGGACGTCGCAAAGACCGCCTATGGCCAGCTCCTGGCCGGCATATCGAGCTGAACCGGCTGCGTTTTTCGGCGGCCGGCAGTCCGTCGAACGGCAATTCTGTTCAAACGTTTGGCCCTTTGCTACCGTGGCGGAAACTGTCACAATTCGGCCCTAATCAAGGAGCGATAGCGCTTGATGGATACTGGCGGTTCGGCCAGTGTTCGTGACGCATCCACCGGGGCCGTTTTCTTAAACCCAATCGAGGTTCTCCCAAGCCCGCATGCCTGCCGAGATCCGCAAGGCCCGCGCGTCAGACGTCGATGACCTCGCCGCCATCGAGAAGGCCGTGTTTCCGGGCGACAGGCTCTCGCGCCGCTCTTTCCGCCAGTTCATCGAACGCGAAACCGCCGAGATGCTGGTGGCCGAGAACGAGGGCCGCGTCGCCGGCTATGCCGTGGTTCTGTTTCGCAAAGGCAGCGGAGTCGCGCGGCTCTACTCGATCGCCGTCGGCCCGTTTTTCGGCCGCCTCGGCATCGGCCGGCTTCTGCTGGCGGCTGCCGAGGAGGCAGCCTTCGAGCACGACCGGCTGTTGCTGCGCCTTGAAGTGCGCGAGGACAATGATCGCGCCATCCATGTCTATGAGCAGGCCGGCTATCGCAAGCTGGGCCGCGAGCCCGACTATTATGAGGATGGCGCCACGGCGCTGCGCTACGAAAAGACGCTGCGTGGCGACACGCCCACGGCGACCAAGGTGCCGTTCTACCAGCAGACCTGCGAGTTCACCTGCGGTCCGTGCTGCCTGATGATGGCGATGGCCAATTTCGATAGCGGCTTCGTGCCGGATCCGGTGATGGAAATCCGTCTGTGGCGCGAGGCGACCACGGTCTTCATGATGTCGGGCCCCGGCGGTTGCGAGCCTTTCGGCCTGGCGGTCGCCGGCTATGAAAGCGGGCTTGCCGCCGAGATATCCGTCTCCTTCTACGGCGCGCTGTTCCTGCAGTCGGTGCGAAGCGAGGACAAGCGCCGGGTGATGGAGCTCGCCCAGGTCGATTTCCGTCGCCGCGCCGAACTCTACGGCATTCCCGTCAACTACCGTCCGTTCGGCATCGGCGACATCCGTGACGCTTTGGCCGAGGGCAAGCTGGTGGTGGTGTTGATCAGCGGCTTCCTGATGTTCGGCAAGAAGGTGCCGCATTGGGTGCTGGCCATCGGCGACGATGGCGACCATATCCTGATCCACGACCCCTGGGTCGAGGATGAAAGGCAGGAAACGATCCTTGATGCCGCGAACATTCCGGTGCCCTACGACATTTTCATGAACATGGCACAGTTCGGCCGCGACGGCTTGCGTGCAGCCATCACTCTGGGAAAACGCTGAGACAATGACCTGGGTTATCCTCACAGGCAGGCAGAACGACATCGATCAGGTGGCCACACCCCACAAGATCATCACCAACCGCGACTATCTCGCGCATCCGGCGCTGTTTCGCGGGCAGCGGCCGAAGGTGATCAACCTGTCGAACAATTACGGTTATCAGAGCCGCGGCTACTACGCCTCGCTACTCGCCGGCTCGCGCGGCCACAGGGTGATCCCGACCGTCGAGACCATGATCGATCTGTCCGAGCGCAAGCTCTACGAGCACGCGCTGCCGGAACTCGAACTGGCGTTGAACAAGTGCAGGAAGGATCTCGGCGGGACCTTTCCGGCCAAGGTCGCGATCTTCTTCGGCATCGGTCCGTCGAAAGTATGGGACCGTTTCGCCAAGCTGTTGTTCGACTGGTTCCGCGCGCCGGCGCTCGAGGTCCACATCAAGGACAGCGCCGAATGGGCCTCGATCCGCAAGATCGGCTTCCTGCCGCTTGCCCGCATGACCGAGGACGAGGAAGAGTTCTTCCTGCAATGCCTGGACACCTACACCAACCGCGAATGGCGCGACACCAAGGGCCGCACGCCGGCGCGCTATACATTCGCGACGCTGGTCGACCCGCATGAGGAACTGCCGCCGTCGGAGATCTCCTCGCTGCGCTACTGGGCGAGGATCGCCGAGAAGATGGGCGTCGAGGTCGAGCCGATCACCAGGAAGGACCTCGCCAAGCTCGCCAATTACGACGCGCTGTTCATCCGCGAGACCACGTCGATCTCCAACCACACCTACCGCTTCGCGCGCCGAGCCCAGCAGGAAGGCATGCCGGTGATCGACGACCCGCTGTCGATGATCCGTTGCACCAACAAGGTCTATCTCAACGAGCTGATGACCTACAACAAGGTGCCGGTGCCGCCGACGGTGATGATCGCCGGCACGTCCGACTTCGAGGTGGCAGCGCAGACGCTGGGCTTTCCGCTGGTGCTTAAGATCCCGGATTCGTCCTTCTCGCGCGGCGTCAAGAAATGCGAGAACATGGCCGAGCTGACCAAGCTCGCGACCGAGTGGCTGGAAGATTCCGACCTCTTGATCGCGCAGAAATTCATCCCGACCGAATATGACTGGCGCGTCGGCGTGCTCGGCGGTCAGCCGCTGTTTGCCGTGCACTATCTGATGGCCAAGAAGCACTGGCAGATCGTCAACCACAAGGCCAGCGGCAAGCCCGACCAGGGCGGGATCAAGACGTTCACGCTGAAGCAGACGCCGCCGCACGTCGTCGAGACGGCGGTGCGGGCGGCAAAATGCATCGGCGACGGCCTCTACGGCGTCGACCTCAAGGAGACCAAGGACGGCGTCTTCGTCATCGAGGTCAATGACAATCCCAATCTCGACCATGGCTGGGAGGATTCGGGCGAGAAGGACGAGCTCTGGGTGCGGCTGACGCAGTGGTTCCTGGAACGCCTGGAGAGGCCGGACAAGTAGCGGCCGGGGCGGAATTGGGGAACTGAGGAACTGAGGAATTGAAGAACAGGAGAATTGAAGAATAGAGTGTCTAGCGGAGCATCGTCTCTGCTTATTTATCTCTCAGCTGCCAATTTCTTCAGTTCCTCAGTTCCTCAGTTCCTCAGTTCCTCAATTCCTCAGTTCCTCAGTTCCTCAGTTCCTCAGTTCTTCAGTTCTTCAGTTCTTCAATTCCCCATTCCCATCAATCCAACCGAGGGAAAAGAATGCTGTTCTTCGTGATCGAGGATTTCCACGGCTCCGACCGCAAGGAGATTTACCGCCGCTTTCGCGACAAGGGCAGGCTTAAGCCGGATGAGCTAGTCGTGCATCACAGCTGGATCGCGGGCGACATGAGCCGCTGCTTCCTGTTGGTGGAGGCGGATGATGTCACGATCCTGCAGCGCTGGGCCATCGAGTGGAACGATCTGGTCGAGTTCGAGATCGTTCCCGTGGCCAGCAGCAAGGACATGGTCGCCGCGCTGGCCGGCCATCTTTGAAAAAAATCGGCAAGTGGAAGTAAACCGGTGCGCCCGTCACCGTATATCTTTTCGATGATTGGCCGGACTGGCGGGTGTCAATACACCGTCTGGCTCTTTCGGGGTCGGTTCACTGCGGCTACACCAAAGTCAGCTTTCGGGTCTTGGGGCGAAAATTGACAGCTGTCGTTGAACTCCGGCCACAAAACGTCGCGCGTGGTATTTCGCTGATTATCGTGGCGGCCCTTGCAATCTCCATCCAGGACGTCGTTTTCAAGCTCTTCAGCGGCGAGCTAACCCTCTGGCAAATTTTTTGCCTGCGTGGCGTGCTGGTTATCCCGATGCTCTTCGCAGCCCTCTGGGTGCGCAGCGCACAGCGGGGCATCCTGGAAGCCGCCTTGGGTAAGTGGCCGCTTCTGCGGTCTATGTTTATTACGGCCAGCTTGTTGGCTTTCTATGCGGCGCTTCCATTCTCAAGCCTATCGACCGTTGGAGCGGCCAACTACATAGCTCCCATTTTCATAACGCTGCTGTCCGCATATGCGATCAGAGAGCCGGTCGGCCCGCTGGGATGGCTGGGGGTCTGCCTTGGATTCGCGGGTGTCGTGGTTTTGCTGCAGCCGGGGACTGACGCTTTTTCGCCATGGGCACTGCTTCCAATTGTCGGGGCTGCTTCCTACGCTCTGGCGCATATCACGACACGAGCAAGGTGCCAGAACGTCCCCGTTGCAGCTCTATCGCTGTCACAGAATATCGTCATGTTGTTGGCTGGGACAGTTGCCAGTGTGCTGATGCTTTGGCTCCAACCGCAAGGCACATTCGCGGACGCCTATCCCTACATTTTTGGCGCCTGGTCAAAAGTCGGTCTGAACGATTGGCTCGTGCTGGCGCTGCTTGCAGGATTTGCGATTATCAACGGCATGTTGTTGGGAGGGGCCTACCAGACCGCGCCGCCTGCCGTCGTTTCGACATTCGAGTACAGCTATTTGGTATTTGTCGCGGTTTGGGACATTTTGTTCTTTGGGATAGCGCCCAGCGTGGCCTCTGTCTCGGGCATGGTCTTGATTGTCGTGGCGGGACTGCTGGTGCTGCGCCGCAAGTCGACGTGAGGACAGAAAACGGTGCTGTCATGTCTGGATGGCCAGAAGTCGGACATCGTCTCATCATCGCCAAGACGCCCTAACTCCAGACGGCCCCGTCAGATGACCGCTATCGCGTCGACCTCTATCAGGTAGCCCGGGGACATGATCGCCACGCCGACAATCACATTCGCCGGTTTGTGATCTCCAAACAGCGAAATCTGCGCTTGTTCGATGATCGGGACGTGTTCGTCGCGGTTGTAGTCGACGATGTAGATCGTGATCTTGCAGACTTGGTCCGGCCGGGCACCCGCCGCGTTGAGCGCTCGGCCGAGATTGGCGAATGACAGGCGCGCTTGCGCCGCAAAATCACCATGCCCGACGAGCTTGCCGTGTATGTCTTCAGGCTGCTGGCCCGAGATGAAGACCAGCTTGGATCCAGTCGCGACGACAACCTGTGTGTACATCTCCGGAACCGGCAGATCAGCTGGATTGATGAGTTCGAGCGACATCAAAAATCTCCTGCTATTTCGTTTGACTGAAATGCGAGGCGGGCACGAAGGATTGGCGCTCCGTTGCCGCAGTTCCCTAAACTGCTTCTCAGGGGATTGGCGTGCCGAGCGCCGGTGATTTGACCGCGCGCAAGCATTCCCCGATCAGCCACTCCCGGAACGCTGCCACGGCATCGCGCCTCGCGCTGCGTTCGGGGACCGTCAGGCAATAGGGTTGGCGCAGTTCCAGGGATTGCGCGGCGGCCCGCATCAGCTTGCCATCCTCCAGCGCCTGGGCGCAATAGATGCCCTGCGCCAGCGCCACGCCCAGTCCTGAAATGGCGAGATCGAGCGCTGCCCGCGACGAGTTGGCCGAAAGGCCGCGCTGTGTTGGGCGGCCCGGCTCGCTTCCCGCTGCCTCGAACCAGTTGCGCCAGGATGGAAAGGAGGCTCCCGTCGGCCCCCAGTCGGTGTGGATCAGCGGCAGGCCGGCCAGGCCGTCGGATCCGGTCGCGCCGGCCAACGTCGGCGCGCAGACCGGATAGACGGCGTCCCTGACGATCTCCTCGGTCGGATGTTCCCGGTAGTGAGGACCGTAGGACAGGCGGATGTCGATCAGTTCGTGATCGAACGGCACCGGATCGTCATCGCCCCTGAGCGATATGTCGGCGGCGCCATGGCCGGCGACGAAGCCGGCGAGGCGCTCCGATAGCCAGCCCATCGCCATGGACGGCGGCACCGAAACGACGAGCCTCGGCCGGAACGCATCGCCGCCGACATCGCGAGCGACGCT
>NZ_VFUA01000091.1 GCF_006440735.1 Mesorhizobium sp. B2-7-1
GAGACGGAGAGGGGAGCGCCCTACGAAGGCCCCCTCTCCGTCCGCTTCGCGGACACCTCTCCCCCGCCTCCAGCGGGGGCGAGGAACCCAAGCCTTTAGAGGTCAATCCGGCCCGAATCCCGCACTCGTCGGGCTGCCGTCGTCCAGCTTCGACAGCCATTCCACCAGCGTCGGCCGATACCGGGTCAGGCCCTTGTAGGTGGCGAGTTCTTCCGGCAGGTCGCGGATGACGCGGTGCAGGCGGCGCGCCCATTTCGGCTGTGTGACCAGCTCGTCCATCTTGATCAGGTAGCAGCGGATCGGGAAGACGATGCCGTTGGAGCGCGGCAGCCGCCAGAAGCTTTGCAGCTCGACGCGCAGATGCACCTTGTCGCCGACATTCTCGGGCGTGACGGTGGCGCGGTCCGGACCCCATTTATGATAATTCTCGGGGCTGGTGTCGAGGCGCGGATTGATGGTCATCGTCCAGTTGAGGCGCCGTGCCGGCTTGCCCTGCTGGATGTTGGTGAGGAATTTCAGCGCCCGCGTGAAGATGCCCTTCTCATGCGCCAGCGGCACCGGTGCGTGCCATTCGAAGAAGTTCATGCCGATGTCGAAATCGAGCGACCAGTCCGCTTGGGTGGTGACCATGCCGGCATCCATCCACAGATTGCCGTCGCGCTGGTCGAGGATGCAGAAATCGCCCTGGCTCTGGCGGGTGATGTATTCCATCGGGCCATAGGGCAGCGTCGAGGTGTCGCCGAAGGTGAAGGTATCGTCGATGCCGAGCGGCCGGTTGATCCAGCGCCAACGGTCGCCGTTTCGCTCCAGCGTGAAATGCTCGGGATAGCCGAGCGCCTGCTGCTCCATGAGAAGCTCCAGCAGATCCCAGCCGGCCAAAGTCATATGCGGCAGCGACTGGCAGCGCAGCGGATCCTCGGCCAGAACCAGCGCGCGGTCCTGCATCTCGGCGACATAGTGCTCGTCGACGTCGATTAGGTTTTCCAGCACACTGCCCTTCGGCCCGACGACATGCGGCTCGATATTGACCGCATACATGTAGGCATCTTCGTTGAACGGGAACGGAAAGCGCCGGATGTGCTCCGGGCTGTTCTTGAAGGTGAAATCGTCGCGAAACGTTTCCTTGCGAAAGGTGATGCCCATTGACGCCTCCTATCTTTCCAGGACCAGGGACTTGCCCTCGAAGCGCGAGACGCAAGGCATGATCTTGCAGCCGGAACGGTGGTCTTCCTCGCTCAGCCAGTGATCGTTGTGGATGAACTTACCGTCGGAGGAGATCACATTGGTCTCGCACTGGCCGCAGACGCCGCCGCGGCACAGATAAGGCGGGTCGACGCCGGCGGCCTCGATCGCCTCGAGCAGGCTCTGCTGCTCGCCGACATGGATCGTCTTGCTACTGACGGCCAAGGTTACATCGAAAGGCGCGCCGGGCTGGGGCGCCGCGAAATGCTCGAAATGCACGGTTTCGGATGGCCAGCCGAGGCTGGCTGCGCGGTCACGCACCCAGTTGATCATGCCGGCCGGACCGCAGACATAGAGATGCGTGCCGAGCGGCTGCGAGGACAACAGCCGCTCGATGTCGATGCGCTCCTCGCGGTCGTCGTGATAGAGCCGGACCCGGTTGCCGTAGCGCTCTCGCAGCACATCGGCATAGGTCCCGAGCGAGGCCGTGCGGCAGGTGTAGTGCAGTTCGAAATTGCCGCCGGCCCCCGCGAGCTGCGAGGTCTGCGCCACGAAGGGCGTGATGCCGATGCCGCCGGCCAGCATCAGGTGTTTTTTGGCTCTCAGATCGAGCGAGAACAGGTTGACCGGATAGCTGATCACCATCTCCAGGCCGGGCTTGACCTGGCGGTGCATGAAGAGCGAGCCGCCGCGACCGACATCGTCTCGGCGTATGGAAATCGTGTATTCGCGCGTGTCGAGCGGCGAGCCCATCAGCGAATAGGGGTTGAGCCTGGTGCGGTCGCCGTCGCGCATCTCGACCACGACATGAGCGCCGCCGGAAAAGGTCGGCAGCAGCTCGCCGTCGCGGCGGCGGAAATGGAAGCGGGTGACGAGATCGTTGACCGGAACGACGTCGCTGACGACGACATCGAGCTTGGTGGTGCCGGTGCTCATGGGAAGGCCTCCTCCATCGGAGGGATATCGGAGCGATCCTCGGCGTTGATGCACACCCCCTGGAAGGCGGCCAGCCGGCGCGAATAGTGATCGCGCACCAGAAGCAGCAGGCCGCAATGCGAACAGGTGGCAGGCTGCGTCGTGACATTCTCGGTGATGCCCTTGCAGTGCACGCATTGCATACGCCGCGCCAGCGAGCCGCGATGCTCGGTCTGCATGGAGGTGTGGTCGATGCCGGCCTCGAGCGCGGTCTGCATGGCCTGGCCGATCAGGCCTTCCGTGCCGGCAAGATAGAGGCGCAGGCCCATATGGGCGTTGGTCAGCGTTTGCCGCAGCCGCGGCAGCAGGCTGGCGAAGGACGGCGCGATGTGGAGTTGCGCCGGCTTCAGCGCTTCGACGGCGGCGATGTGCTTGCCCTCGGGCCCCGGGATGAAGACGATCTCGGCCCCATCGAAGAAGCCGGCCGGCGCCTTGCCGGCCATGTCGGTGATCGCGAGCGCGCCTTCGGCGTCGGCGATGAAGAGGTGATGCTTGCCGGGCTGCGGAGAGAGCGTTCCGTAAATGGGCCGGCTGATGATCGTCTTGGCTGCCATTCGTCCGTCGTACCTTAAAAAACCCCTCCCCGTTGATGATGCCTCAACCTTTGGCGGTGCGCTTGGCCTTCTTCGGGTCATCGAACGGCAGCGGCTGCGCCGTCGCCTTGATGGAGCCGCTCTTGTTGCGGATCTCGAGTTTGGTGTCCTTGACCGCGCAATCGACGTCGAGGCGGGCGATGCCCATCGATTTCTTGACCAGCGGCGAATACATCGCGCAGGTCACCACGCCGACTTTCTTGCCGTCGCGGTAGACGGGCGCGCCCTCGTCGGCCGGCTCCTTGCCGTCGAGCAGCACGCCATAGATCTTGAAGCGTTCCTTGCCCTTCAGCCGATAGTGCTCCTCGGCGCCGCGGAAGCCGGTCTTGCCGGGGCTGACGGTGAAGTCGAGGCCGAGCTCCCACAGCGTGTCGCCGGGGCCTTCGTTCTCGAACGGATACTTTTGCGAATTGTCGTAGGGATAGAAGAGCAGGTAGCTCTCGACACGCAGCATATCGAGCGTGGTGAAGCGGCACGGGATGATGCCGGCGCTCTTGCCCTCCTCGAGGATCCTGTCCCAGATCGCGCCGGCATCCTGGCCGCGGCAGAAGATCTCGTAGCCGCGCTCGCCGGTGTAGCCGGTGCGCGAGATCATCACCGGGAAGCCGAAGAGCTGCGTGTGCATGTGATGAAAATAATTGAGATCGCGGATGCCGGGCACGTGCTTGGCGAGATAGTCGACCGCCGTCGGGCCCTGCAGCGAAAGGTCATGCAGATTGTCGTCGAAACGCAGCGACACATCGCGGCCCATCGCCGCCCGTTGCAGTTCCTCGTGGCCGGTGCCGGAGCCGTGCACGACCATCCATGAATTCGGGCTGATGCGGTAGAGAATGCAATCGTCGGTGAATTTTCCCGCCTCGTTCAGCATGCAGGCATAGGCCGACTTGCCGGGATAAATCTTCTCCACGTCGCGCGTCGTGGCGAGGTCGATGAGATGCGAGGCATGCGGCCCAGTGATGTGGACCTTCTTCAGGCCGGAGACGTCCATCAGCCCGGCCTTGGTGCGGATCGCCACATATTCCGCGTCGGCGTCCTTGTCGTAGGTCCAGGCGGTGCCCATGCCGCTCCAGTCCTCGAGTTTCGAGCCGAGCGCGCGATGGCGGTCCGCCAGGGTCGAGAATCTCCAGGATGCCGTCATCCGATCGTCCTCCGTGCGATTTAAGTCGTTGCTGTTCCCTGCTCCTGCTTGGCGGCGGAGCTTGGTCGAATATTGACCGCAAACGACGGAGCCCTGCAATCCCCTTGAAGCAAATAATTTCATTGTCAGGCAAATTTCTTGACCGGGAACAAACGGTTTACGGTGCGTAAATCCGGCTTGACAATTTCGGGAATCGAGCGGAATTTATGAAAAAAATTTCACTCTGTTGAAAGAGTGGACGCCCGGTCGATTTCGGGACCGGACGTCGCCAGAAGGGGAAAACCGATGTCCGACCTGCAACAGCGCATCGAAGCGCTGTACCGTTCCGACGTGCGTGGATCCGTGCTCCTGATCGTGTGTCTGTGGGCGACGATCCTCTTCGTTCTCCTGATGACATGGCCATACATCCCCGACGGCGGGATCAAGGTCGTGGTGGCGATCGCAGCCGCCGCGGTGCTGATCTTCAACACCGCCGCCATCCTCGCCATGATCAACCACTACAAGGAAGACAAGGACTTCATCTACGGGCTCGACATCAAGAACGCCGACGCGGCCCGCAACCGTCAATCCTGAGGGGAAAAACCATGGCCCGCTATATCCCGCCGGAGCAGAACAAGGCCGGACAGGTCCTCGACATCGCGGTCGTGGTGGTCGCGATCTTCGTGGCGCTTTGGCTGCCGCTGAAGCTCGGCTTCGCTGGGGCGGCGAAGTCGATCGACGCGCTCGACGCCAAGACGTGGGACGCGCTCGGCCAGAACGCCACCATGGCCTCGATCTGGGAGAAGCTCGGCTACACGCCGGAGACGGCGCACGACATCATCCAGAACCGCTTCCACTACATCATCGACTGGCCGACGCTGATCATCATGGCGATCTTGCTGATCGCCTATTTCGTCTTCCTGTTCCGCGCCTCCGATAAGGAATATCGCGAGGTCATCAACGAGAAGTTCGACGACAAATAGACTTCGACGACAAAGAGACTTCGAGGACAACGAGTCCGGAGAAAACATCATGTGGATGGGACTGTCTTATGTTTGCTGGGGCATCTCCGTCGTGCTTGCGGCGTGGATGCTCTACGACTGGTTCAAGGTCGACACGACCTATTCCGAAGCCGTGCTGACCTCCTCGCGCGAAGGCGAGCTTGAGGCCGTTTCCGAAAAACACCGGATCTGAGTGGGGACTGACATGACGGCCGCGGTTGAGACGGGACAAACGGTAATTCATGGCGACAGAGTCTCGCTGCTTCGGGTGCTCGGCCCGGCGCATGTGTGGGCGCTGGGCGTCGGCATCGTGCTGGTCGGCGAGTTCACCGGCTGGAATTTCTCCGCCGACAAGGGCGGCGCGCTCGCGGCGCTGATTGTCTGCTGGATCGTCGGACTGCTCTACACCTCGGTCGCCATGATCGACTCGGAGGTGACGTCCACCGTCGCCGCCGCCGGCGGCCAGTACGCGCAGGCCAAGCATATCGTCGGGCCGCTGATGGCCTTCAACGTCGCGCTGTTCCTGGTGTTCGCCTACACCATGCTCGAAGTGTCGGACGCGATCCTGCTCGGCGACACCATCGTCGCCAAGGCAGGCGTGGAAGGGCTGACGCACAATTCCTTCATCGCGGCCACGATCGTGGTGCTCGCCTGGCTCAACTATCGTGGCGTGCTGATGACGCTCAACGTCAACTTCGTCATCACCGCCATCGCCTATGTCTCGATCGTCATCCTGTTCTTTTCCGTCAGCCCGTGGACGCAAGGCGCGGTGCTGAAGCTCAATGAGTTGGTCACGCCCGGCAACGCGCTGCCCTATGGCTGGATCGGCGTCATCGCCGCCTTCCAGTTCGGCATCTGGTATTATCTCGGCATCGAGGGCACGACCCAGGCCGCCGAGGAAGTGCGCTCGCCGGCGCGCTCCCTGCCCTACGGCACCATGGCCGGCATGATCACGCTTTTGATCGCCGCCGCGATGACCTGGTATGTCTGCGCCTCGCTGATGCCCTGGGAATATCTCGGCATCACCTACTATCCGCTGTGGGACGCCGGCAAGCTGACCGGCAGCCCGCTGCTGGAAAACCTCTTGTTCATCGCGACGCTGCTGGCAGCGCTTGCCTCGGCCAATGGCTGCATCAACGACGCCGCGCGCGCCTGGTTCTCGCTCGGCCGCGACCGCTATCTGCCGAGCTGGTTCTCGGCGGTGCATCCGAAATACCGCACACCTTATCGCTCGATCCTGTTCCTGCTGCCGATCGCGCTGGCCTTCGCTTTCATCGCCGACCTCAACCAGGCGATCACCTTCTCGATCCTGTCGGGCGTGCTCCAATACACCTTCATGAGCATCAACATCATGATGTTCCGCAAGAAGTGGCCGCTCGGCACGATCCGCCGCGGCTACACGCACCCCTTCCATCCGCTGCCGGCGATCGTCCTGTTCTGCCTTTGCATGGTGACGTTCTTCGCCATCTTCCTCGGCTTCGGCTCGCAGCTGATCGCGATGACGGTGTTCTATTTCCTGATTTCGCTATGGTTCCACTTCTATCGCTACAAATTCGTGCGGCGCGGCGACCAGTTCTCCATGCCGTGGCCGAAACCGCAGGGTTATTGAGTGGAGTGAAGGCCCGCCTGTCGACGGCGGGCCGTGGCGTGTCGAAATGTCCGATCTGACGTCAGTATTGCTTGCCGGGGCAGCCGCATTGGGCGTCGTCGCCCATATCGTCTGGCTCGCGCGTGCCGGCCGCAACAGGGCGAAGGCAGCCTTGGCCGCCGATATGGCCAGCGTTCGCAGCGTCGTTGCGGATGCCGCCGACATTTCCGACGGCACGGCCGGCGTCGTCACCTGGGCCGGCTCCTGGAACGGTCAGCGCGTTCAGGTTCGCACCATCGTCGACACGCTGGCGACACGAAAGTTGCCGACGCGCTGGCTCGCCGTTTCGGTCACCGAGCCGGTCGCAGTGCCGGGTACCTTCGACATGATGATGCGGCCGAATTCGGCAACGACATTCTCCAATTTCGACCATCTTGCGCACACGCTGCCGAAGGTGCTCGGCCTTCCCGCCGACGCGGTGCTCAAGACGGACCGCAAGGGCGTCGCCTTCCCCCAGGATCTGATTGCCGCGCACACCGGCATCTTTGCCGAAGGGCGCGCCAAGGAACTGCTGATCACGCCGAACGGCGTGCGCATCGTCTGGCTGCTGGCCGAGGCCGAGCGCGCACGCTACGGCGTGTTCCGGCAGGCCGCCTTCTGCGATGCCGGGATCGATCCCGCGCTGATCGAACGCTTGCTCGAGGCAACGTCGGGTCTTCGCCAAGCCATCAACCGGCGCGAAAGGCAGGCCGCATGAGCGACGGAACCGCCACCCCTGCTCCCGCGAACCCCTATCTCGTGCTCGGCGCGGCGATCGTTTTGCCGGCAAGCGGCCACGTCCTGCTCGGCGTTCCGGCGCGCGGGCTGCAGTTCCTGTTCTTCATGGTGATCCTTGGCTGGATAACGATGAAGCTGGCGCCGGCCGACGCCGGCTTCATCGGCCGCCATGCCGGCGGCTTCCTGATCTATGCCTTCTCGATCCTCGACGCCTACCGGATTGCGCGCATCCGCCATGCGATCTGGGTTCACAAGGCGCGCCCGGACGGCGATAGTGCCCGGGGCAATGCACCGTCGAATATGTAATCACAGGAAAATTTCTTTCATACCAATTGAATTTGGCAAACTCATTGGGTACATCATCTGAGAGCCAAAAAACGCTGGAGGCTGGCATGTGCGGAATCGTGGGACTTTTCTTGAAGGACAAGGCGCTCGAGCCGAAGCTCGGCGCGATGCTGTCGGAGATGCTGGTGTCGCTCAGCGACCGCGGCCCCGACAGCGCCGGCATCGCGATCTACGGCGCCCCTTCCAAGAATGAAGCCAAGATCACCATCCAGTCGGCCAAGCCGGAGCGCGATTTCCGCGGCCTCGATGCGGAACTCGCCAAGGCGATCGGCGTTCCCGTCAGTCTTGCCACGAAATCCACCCACGCCGTCATCCGAACCGCGCCTGACAAGGTCGACGCGGCGCGCGAGGCGCTGCAGACGCTGCGGCCCGACATCCGCATCATGGGCGCCGGCGAGGCTGTGGAGATCTACAAGGAAGTCGGCCTGCCGGAAGCCGTCGTCGACCGCTTCGACGTGCGATCCATGACCGGCACGCATGGCATCGGCCACACCCGCATGGCGACGGAATCGGCGGTGACCACGATGGGCGCGCATCCGTTCTCGACCGGCGCCGACCAGTGCCTGGTGCACAATGGCTCGCTCTCCAACCACAACAATGTGCGCCGCGAGCTGATCCGTGACGGCATGACCTTCGAGACCGAGAACGATACCGAAGTGGCGGCCGCCTACCTCTCCAACCGGATGGCGCATGGCAAGAACCTCGGCGAGGCGCTGGAAGGCACGCTCTCCGACCTCGACGGCTTCTTCACCTTCGTCGTCGGCACCAAGAACGGTTTTGGCGTGGTGCGCGATCCGATCGCCTGCAAGCCGGCCGTGATGGCCGAGACCGCCCAGTATGTCGCCTTCGGCTCCGAATATCGCGCGCTGACCAAGCTGCCCGGCATCGACAATGCAAGGGTCTGGGAGCCCGAACCCGCAACCGTTTATTTCTGGGAGCATTGAGCTCATGCCGGCAACCACGATGTCGAAGACCCAGCGCGAGCAAGGGCATGCGAGGGTCTTCGACCTGTCCGAACATTCGCTGCGCGAATTGAACCAGGCGCTGCACAAGCTCGCGCCTGGCTCGAACGAGACCGCTTGGGAAGTGCTCAACCCGAAGGGCAGCCACTCGGTCGCCGTCGGCGTCGACCAACCGGTCTCGATCGATGTGCGCGGCAGCGTCGGCTATTACTGCGCCGGCATGAATGACGGCGCCGCGATCACCGTGCACGGCTCGGCCGGCCCCGGCGTCGGCGAGAACATGATGTCGGGCTCGATCGTCATCAAGGGCGACGCCAGCCAGTATGCCGGTGCCACCGGCCGCGGCGGCCTGCTGGTCATCGAGGGCAACGCTTCGTCGCGCTGCGGCATCTCGATGAAGGGCATCGACATCGTCGTGCATGGCAATATCGGTCACATGTCGGCCTTCATGGCGCAATCCGGCAACCTGGTGGTGCTGGGCGATGCCGGCGATGCGCTGGGCGATTCCATCTACGAGGCGCGGCTCTTCGTGCGCGGCAAGGTGGAAAGCCTGGGCGCCGACTGCATCGCCAAGGAGATGCGGCCGGAGCATATCGAATTGGTGCAGGGCCTGCTCGACAAGGCCGGCGTCACCGGCGTCAAGGCGTCGGAGTTCAAGCGCTACGGCTCGGCCCGCAAGCTCTACAATTTCAACATCGATAACGCCGACGCGTATTGAGGCAAGATGACCTACCGCAACCCGCCGACGACGCCGCGCAAATCCGCGACCTTCGACGACTACACGCTTTCCGAAATCCGCCGCGCGGCCGCGACCGGCATCTATGACATCCGCGGCGCCGGCGCCAAGCGCAAGCTGCCGCATTTCGACGACCTTCTGTTCCTCGGCGCGTCGATCTCGCGCTATCCGCTCGAAGGCTATCGCGAGCGCTGCGACACCTCGGTGGTGCTCGGCTCGCGCCATGCCAGGAAGCCGATCGAGCTGAAGATCCCGATCACCATCGCCGGCATGAGTTTCGGTTCTCTCTCCGGCCCGGCCAAGGAGGCCCTGGGGCGTGGCGCCACGCTGTCCGGCACCTCGACCACCACCGGCGACGGCGGCATGACCGAGGAAGAGCGCGGCCATTCCAAGCAGCTGGTCTATCAGTATCTGCCATCGCGCTACGGCATGAACCCGCGCGACCTGCGCCGCGCCGATGCCATCGAAGTGGTCGTCGGCCAGGGCGCCAAGCCGGGCGGCGGCGGCATGCTGCTCGGCCAGAAGATATCCGACCGCGTCGCCGAGATGCGCACGCTGCCCAAGGGCATCGACCAGCGCTCGGCCTCGCGCCATCCCGACTGGACCGGGCCGGACGATCTCGAGATCAAGATCCTCGAACTGCGCGAGATCACCGACTGGGAGAAGCCGATCTACGTCAAGGTCGGCGGCGCCCGCCCCTACTATGATACGGCACTGGCGGTGAAGGCCGGCGCCGACGTCGTGGTGGTCGACGGCATGCAGGGCGGCACCGCCGCGACCCAGGAAGTGTTCATCGAGAATGTCGGCCAGCCGACGCTTGCCTGCATCAGGCCGGCGGTGCAGGCGCTGCAGGACCTCGGCATGCACCGCAAGGTGCAGTTGATCGTCTCCGGCGGCATCCGCAACGGCGCCGATGTCGCCAAGGCGCTGGCGCTCGGCGTCGACGCGGTCTCGATCGGCACGGCGGCACTCGTCGCGCTGGGCGACAACGACCCCCGGTGGGAGGCGGAGTACAACGCGCTCGGCAGCACCGCCGGCGCCTATGACGACTGGCATGAGGGCCGCGACCCGGCCGGCATCACCACGCAGGACCCCGAGCTGATGAAGCGGGTCGACCCGATCGCGGCCGGACGGCGGCTGGCGAACTACCTCAAGGTGATGACGCTCGAAGCGCAGACGATTGCCCGCGCCTGCGGCAAGAACAGCCTGCACAATCTCGAGCCCGAGGATCTCGTCGCGCTCTCGATCGAGGCGGCCGCCATGGCCGGCGTGCCTTTGGCCGGCACCAACTGGATACCGGGGAGGAACGGCTTCTAGGACAACTCTGCCCGGAGTTGCGTCAAGGCAAATAGCTGGAGCGGGTCCTCCGCTCCAGGCAGCATCCGAAATACATAAGCGAGGGAACTACATAAATGGGGAACGATCTCGCCGCATTCGCCAAGGAGAACGGCGTCAAATATTTCATGATCTCCTACACCGACCTGTTCAGCGGCCAGCGCGCCAAGCTGGTGCCGGCGCAGGCGATCGCCGACATGCAGAAGGAAGGTGCCGGCTTTGCCGGTTTCGCGACATGGCTCGACCTGACGCCGGCGCATCCGGACATGCTGGCGGTGCCGGATCCGGATTCGGTGATCCAGTTGCCGTGGAAGAAGGACGTCGCCTGGGTGGCGGCCAACTGCATCATGGACGACAAGGAGGTCGACCAGGCGCCGCGCAACACGCTGAAGCGGGTGATCGCGGAGGCTGCGGCCGAGGGCATGCACGTCAAGACCGGCGTCGAGGCCGAGTTCTTCCTGATCTCGCCCGACGGCAGCGTGATCTCCGACCAGTACGACACGGCCTCGAAACCCTGCTACGACCAGCAGGCGGTGATGCGCCGCTATGACGTGATCGCCGAGATCTGCGACCATATGCTGGCGCTTGGCTGGGGCCCGTATCAGAACGACCATGAGGATGCCAACGGCCAGTTCGAGATGAACTGGAGGTTCGACGACGCGCTGCCGACCGCCGACAAGCACTCCTTCTTCAAATTCATGGTCAAGTCGATCGCAGAAAAGCATGGCCTGCGCGCGACCTTCATGCCGAAGCCCTTCCAGGGCCTGACCGGCAATGGCTGCCATGCCCATATCTCGGTTTGGGACAAGGCCGGCAAGACCAACGTCTTCGCCGACAATTCGATGGAGCTCGGCCTCTCCGCCAAGGGCAAGAACTTCCTCGGCGGCATTATGAAGCACGCCTCGGCCTTGGCCGCGATCACCAACCCGACGGTCAATTCCTACAAGCGCATCAACGCGCCGCGCACCATCTCGGGCGCGACCTGGGCGCCGAACACGGTGACCTGGACCGGCAACAACCGCACCCACATGGTGCGCGTGCCCGGCCCCGGCCGCTTCGAGCTGCGCCTGCCGGACGGCGCCGCCAACCCTTATCTGTTGCAAGCCGTGATCATCGCCGCCGGCCTCGACGGCATCCGCTCCAAGGCGGATCCCGGCAAGCGCTACGATATCGACATGTACCAGTACGGCCATACCGTGAAGGGCGCGCCGAAACTGCCGCTCAACCTGCTCGATGCGCTTCGCGAGTTCGACAAGGACAAATCGCTCAAGGCGGCGCTGGGTGAGGAATTCTCGTCGGCATATCTAAAGCTGAAGCACCAGGAATGGAATTCCTATGCTTCGCACTTCACGCAGTGGGAGCGCGACCACACGCTGGATATCTGACGGTCCTGTAGTGGAGCATGATGTCGTCCGAAAACCGCGTCACACTTTTCGGCATCATGCTCTAGCGGGGCGAGCGGCCTTGGAATGATTTCATGAAATATTCGATCTTCTCGCTCGCCCGCGCCGCCCTTTCCGGCCACAAGAACTGGCAGCCGACCTGGCGCGACGCGGCGCCCAAGGATCGCTACGATGTGGTGATCATCGGCGGCGGCGGCCATGGTCTCGCCACCGCCTGGTTCCTCGCCAGCGAGTTCGGCATCCGCAACGTCGCGGTGCTGGAAAAGGGCTGGATCGGTTCCGGCAATGCCGGCCGAAACACCACCATCATCCGCTCCAATTACGGCCTGCCCGGCAACACCGGCTTCTACGAATTGTCGATGAAGCTGTGGGAGAAGATGGAGCAGGACCTCAACTACAACGCGATGGTCAGCCAGCGCGGCGTGCTCAACCTCTACCACTCCGACGCGCAGCGCGACGCTTTCGCGCGGCGCGGCAACACGATGCGCATCAACGGCATCGACGCCGAGCTGCTCGATCAGGCAGCGCTCAGGAAGATGCTGCCGTTCCTGAATTTCGACAATGCGCGCTTCCCCGTGCAGGGCGGGCTGCTGCAGCGGCGGGGCGGCACAGCGCGGCATGATGCCGTGGTCTGGGGCTACGCGCATGCGGCGAGCGAACTCGGCGTCGACATCATCCAGAATTGCGAGGTCACCGGCTTCACGCGCGACGCCAACGGCAAGGTCACCGGCGTCGAGACCTCGCGCGGCAAGATCGGCGCCGGCAAGGTCGGCATGGCGGTGGCGGGTTCTTCCTCGCGCGTCGCGGCGATGGCGGGTCTTCGACTGCCAATCGAAAGCCATGTGCTTCAGGCCTTCGTCTCGGAAGCGATCAAGCCGCTCATCCCCGGTGTCATGACCTTCGGCGCCGGGCATTTCTATGTCAGCCAGTCGGACAAGGGCGGGCTGGTCTTCGGCGGCGACATCGACGGCTACAATTCCTATGCGCAGCGCGGCAATCTGCCGGTCATGGAAGATGTCTGCGAAGGCGGCATGGCGCTGATCCCGATGATCGGCCGCGTGCGGCTGCTGCGCCAGTGGGGCGGCATCATGGACATGTCGATGGACGGCACGCCGATCATCGACAAGAGCCCGATCGACGGCCTCTACATCAATGCCGGCTGGTGCTATGGCGGCTTCAAGGCGACGCCGGGCTCAGGCTTGGTCTTTGCCCATCTCATCGCCCGCGATCAATCGCACAAGGAAGCCGCGCTGTTCCGCCTCGACCGCTTCCAGCGCGGCGCCATGATCGACGAGAAGGGCCAGGGCGCCCAACCGAACCTGCACTGAAGGCCCTGTCATGCGCATAGTCTGTCCCTTCTGCGGCGAACGCGAACTCGGCGAGTTCACCTATCTCGGCGACGCCAAGCCGCAACGCCCGGCGGCCGATGCCGGCGAGGAGGCTGTCTACGACTACGTCTATCTGCGCGACAACGTCGCTGGCGTAATGAGCGAGCACTGGTACCATGGCGGCGGCTGCCGGGCCTGGCTGAAGGTCACCCGCAACACGCTGACGCATGAGATTTCGGCCGTCGAGCCAGCGGCGGGCGCCGGCGCCGCCAAGGTTGGTGCGTGATGGCCGGCGATCAGACAAACCGACTGAATAATGGCGGTCTCATCGACCGCTCGACCGCGCTCAATTTCCGTTTCGACGGCAAGACTTTTTCGGGCTTCAAGGGCGACACGCTGGCCTCCGCGCTGGTTGCCAACGGCGTCAAGCTCGTCGGCCGCTCTTTCAAATATCATCGGCCGCGTGGCATCCTGACCGCCGGGTCGGAAGAGCCGAACGCGCTGGTCGAATTGCGCAGCGGCGCGCGGCGCGAGGCGAACACAAAGGCGACGACGGCCGAGCTTTATGAGGGCCTGGAAGCCGCCAGCCAGAACCGCTGGCCGTCGCTCAATTTCGACGTGATGTCGGTCAACCAGCTGTTCGCGCCGATCTTCGTCGCCGGCTTCTACTACAAGACCTTCATGTGGCCGGCGAAGTTCTGGGAAGCGATCTACGAGCCGGCGATCCGCCGCGCCGCCGGCCTCGGCCGCGCCGCGCAGGTCCCCGACCCCGACCACTACGAAAAGGCGTGGGCGCATTGCGACGTGGTGATTGCGGGCTCCGGTCCGGCCGGCCTGGCGGCTGCCCTTGCCGCGGGTCGCAGTGGCGCGCGCGTCATACTGTGCGAGGAGGATTTCGTCCTCGGCGGACGACTGCTCGCCGATGGCGGCACGATCGACGGGCTGCCGGCCGCCGAATGGGTTGCGCGCGCGGTTGCCGAGCTGACGGCGATGCCGGATGTGCGCATCATGACGCGCACGACTTTGTTCGGCGTCTATGATGGCGGCACCTATGGCGCGATCGAGCGCGTCAACGACCATCTGCCAACACCGCCCGAGCATCAGGTGCGCCAGCGTCTATGGCGCATTGTGGCCAGGCGCTGCGTGGTCGCCGCCGGCTCGATCGAACGTCCCATCGTCTTTGCCGGCAACGACACGCCCGGCGTGATGATGGCGTCGGCCATGCGCAGCTATATCAACCGCTACGCCGCCACACCGTCCAGGCGCATCGCGCTCTTCACCAACAACGAGGATGGCTGGCGCACGGCCGAGACGGCGATTGCCGCCGGACTGCAGGTGGCGGCGGTGATCGACGCGCGGCCGGATGTTTCGCCGGCGCATCGCTCGCTTGCCAGCAAGGGCGGCTTCCCGGTGCTGCATGGCGCGGTTGCCGGCGTCGATGGCGGCAAGGGCGGGGTGCGCAAGATTTCCGTGTCGCTGACCGGCGGCGCGCGCGCCGAGGTCGAGGCCGACGGGCTTGCCGTCTCAGGCGGCTGGAACCCGGCGGTCGGCCTCACCTCCTACCATCGCGGCCGGCCGAAATGGCGCGACGACATCGCAGCCTTCGTGCCGGACGGCGCACCGCCCGGCATGGTCGCCGCGGGTGCGGCCAACGGCGCCTTCGGGCTTGGCGCGGGCCTGCGCGAAGGGTTCGAAGCCGGCGCCGCCGCGGCACGCGATGCCGGACGCAGCGGCAATATCGGATCGATGCCTGTCGCCGACGACGAAGCCTTTTCGATCACCCCCCTCTGGCATGTCGCCGGCAAGGGCAAGGCCTTCGTCGACCAGCAGCACGACGTCACCGCTTCCGACGTCGAGCTGGCGCAGCGCGAAGGTTTTCAATCGGTCGAGCATCTGAAGCGTTACACGACGCTCGGCATGGCGACCGACCAAGGTAAGACATCGAATGTCGCCGGTCTCGCCATCATGGCCGCCGTCAGCGGCAAATCGATCCCGGAGACGGGCACGACGATCTATCGGCCGCCCTATGTGCCGGTCGCCATCGGCGCCTTCGCCGGCCATCACCGCGACGAGAATTTCCACGCGACGCGGCTGACGCCATCGCATCACTGGGCGGCCGAACAGGGCGCCATCTTCGTCGACACGGGTCTCTGGAAGCGCGCGCAATGGTATCCGCGCGCCGGCGAGAAGGACTGGCTGGAATCGGTCACCCGCGAGGTCAAAACGGTGCGCTCAGGCGTCGGCTTCTGCGATGTCTCGACGCTCGGCAAGATCGACGTGCACGGGCCCGATGCCGGTGCCTTCCTCGATCGCGTCTACATCAACGCCTTCTCCAGCCTCGCCGTCGGCAAGGCGCGCTACGGGCTGATGCTGCGCGAGGACGGCATCGTTTATGACGACGGCACGACCTCGCGACTGGCCGAGGACCATTATTTCCTGACCACCACGACGGCCAAGGCCGGGCTGGTGATGCAGCATCTGGAATTCTGCCGCCAGGTGCTGTTCCCCGAACTCGACGTGCAGCTCACCTCGGTCTCAGACCAGTGGGCGCAGTTCTCGATCGCCGGGCCGAAGACCCGCGATCTGCTCAAGGAGATCGTCGACCCGGCCGAGGACCTGTCGAACGAAGGCTTCCCGTTCATGGGCGCGCGCGAGGTCAAGCTGCGCGGCGGCCTGAAGGCCAGGCTGTTCCGCATCTCCTTCTCCGGCGAGATGGCGTTCGAGATTTCGGTGCCGGCGCGCTACGGCGAAGCCATGGCGCGCAACCTGATGATTGCCGGCAAGCCGTTCGGCGTGACGCCCTACGGCACCGAGGCGCTCGGCGTGATGCGCATCGAAAAGGGCCATGTCGCCGGACCGGAACTCAACGGCACGACCACGGCGGGCGATCTCGGCCTCGGCAAGATGATGTCGACCAAGAAGGATTTCATCGGCCGCGTCATGGCCGGCCGCGAGGCGCTGGTCGCGCCGAACCGGCAGGTGGTCGTCGGCATCAAGCCGACCGACAAGGCACGCCGCTTGCGCTCCGGCGCGCATATCATCCCGAAGGACGAAACACCCGGCCCCGGCAACGACCAGGGCTATGTCACCTCGGTATGCTTCTCGCCGGTGCTCGACCAGTGGATCGGGCTCGGCCTTGTCGAGCGCGGCCGCGAGCGCATCGGCGAGGTCGTGCGCGCGCATGATCCGCTGCGCGGCGAGGACTATGATGTCGAGCTCTGCAATTCCGTCTTCTACGATCCGGATGGAGGGCGTCAGCGTGGCTGATTTTTCCTGGGATATCCGCAGCCCGCTCGACCGCGCGCTGACCAGTGGACCTTATGGCGCGCAAGGCGAAGCCGGCGTGTCGCTCACCGAAATCCGCAATTTCGGCCTCGTGCAGGTGATGGCGCGGCGTGGCAAGGCCGGGGAGATGGCCAAGGCAGCGAAGGCACAGTTCGGCGTCGCCGCGCCGGAAACGCCCAAGGCGGTCGACACGGCCGACGCGACGCTGATCTGGTCGGGGCCGGACCAGTTCCTGGTGCTGTCCAAGGGCGGCAAGCACACGATGGAAAGCCTGGCTCCCGGTTTTGCCGGTTCGGCTTCGCTGTCCGACCAATCGCATGCGCGGGCGCTGATCAGCGTCTCCGGCGGGAAGGCGTGCGCGATGCTCGCCAAGCTGTCGTCGATCGACCTGCATCCTGATGTGTTCGCAGTCGGCGCGGCGGCGGCGACCTCGATGGATCACACCAGCGTCACGCTGTGGCGCGGCAAGGATCGGGCGGATAGACAGTCAGTGTTCAACCTGCTGGTGTTCGCGACTTTCGCCGAGAGCCTGTGGCACACGATTCTGGACTCGGCCGCGGAGTATGGCGCGACGATCGGCCATTCCGAGGAGTTGGCGTAGCAGTGCGCCTTTCCCTTCTCCCTTGCGGGAGAAGGTGTCGCCGTAGGCGACGGATGAGGGATGCTCCAGGAAACGCCAACCTCTCACTCCGCTGGAACAACCCTCATTCGTCTCGGCGCTAACGCGCCGATCCACCTTCTCCCACAAGGGGAGAAGGAGAAGTCAGCGCCTCCCGCCTTGCCAAACGCTATTGCCCTGCTATTCTCTCAGCGAAAATAATTTTACCCTTAGGCAAACTTGTTTCTCGCTCGGAGGAGGGTTTGAGATGAGCCAGTCGCCCTACCCTGCCGTCCTGTCTGGACCGCCGCGTCCGAGCCTGATCCTGAGGCCGGGCGAGATCAGCCTGCCGCCGGGCATGGAGCGCTATACCGTGCAAGGCAATGGCGCCGTGCTGATCGACGTCGAGGCCGGCGACAGCGTCAGCGTGACGAATGTCGAGGGCGGCCAGCCTTGTGAATTGCTGGCCTGGGACAAGTCCGGGGTCAGCGATCCCGGCATTTTCGGCGAGCGCTCGAACAGCAATGCCGCCGGCATAAAGGCGCTGCTTGCCGAAGGCGACGACAGCCTCGCAGCGCTGCGGCTCAGCCTTGAGCGCCGCAAGGTACAGCTCGACCAGCCGAAGGCCGTGCGCGTGTTCGGCGGCGCGACGCCCGCCGGCACCGAGCAGAGTTTTGCGGCCCAGCGCGAGGGCGCATTGCTGATCGCGGCGCCCGGCGGGCCGATGCTGGTCGACGGTCACAAGACGGCGACGCCCCTGACCGTTATGGTGCGCCGCGTCACGATCCGGCTGAAGACGAGAGGGCAACTCGCCGATCCGCTCGCCGATCCCGTGCTCGATCTTCGCGTGAGGTCCGCGACCGCCGAATCCTATTTCGTCAAGGCCGGCGACTACCTGCAGATCATCGACGTCGACGGCCGGCAATGCACCGACTTCCAGTGCTTTTCGGCGCGCAAGCTGGACAAGGGCCGCGACCTGCCGCTCGACGTGACGACGACGCGCACGCTGATGGGCTCGGCCTATCCGATGCCCGGGCTGCATTCGAAATATTATGACCAGGACATGGAGCCGCTGGTCGAGGTGGTGCAGGACACATGCGGCCGGCACGACGCTTTCGCGCTCGCCTGCGCCGCCAAATATTACGACGACATCGGCTATCCCGGTCACACCAACTGCTCGGAGAATTTCAACAAGGCGCTCTCGGACAAGGGCGTGACGCCCCGCGCCGGCTGGATGGCGATCAACTTCTTCTTCAACACAGCGATCGACGCGCATGGCGTGATGGTGTCGGACGAGCCGTGGTCGCGGCCGGGCGATTATGTGCTCTTGCGCGCGCTGACCGACATCGTCTGCGTGTCCTCGGCCTGCCCGGACGACACCACGCCCGCCAATGGCTGGGACCTCACCGACATCCATGTGCGCAGCTATTCCGGCCAGCACAAATTTTCGCGAGCGATCGCCAGACGCATGAAGCCCGACTCGGAACCGAAAATGACCCGCGAGACAGCCTTTCATTCGAGCTTTGCCAAGCACACGCGCGACTTCGTCGAATACAGGGGCTATTGGCTCGCCAATTCCTTCGCCAAGGAAGGGCCTATCGCCGAATACTGGGCCTGCCGGCAGGACGCCGTGATCATGGACCTGTCGCCGCTGCGCAAGTTCGAGGTCACCGGGCCGGATGCCGAAGCGCTGCTGCAATACACGCTGACCCGCGACGTCAAGAAGCTCGGCGTCGGCCAGGTCGTCTATACGGCGATGTGCTACGAGCATGGCGGCATGATCGACGACGGCACGCTGCTCAGGCTCGGCAAGGACAATTTCCGCTGGGTCGGCGGCGACGATCTTTCCGGCGAGTGGCTGCGCGAGACCGCCAAGAAACTCGGTCTCAACGTGCTGGTGCGCTCCTCCACCGACCAGATGCACAACATCGCCGTGCAAGGCCCCAAGAGCCGCGACATTTTGAATGAAGTCGTCTGGACCTCGCCGGTGCAGCCCTCGATCGGCGAGCTCGAATGGTTCCGCTTCGCGGTGGCGCGTATCGGCGGCGGCAACGGGGTTCCGGTCGTGGTCTCGCGCACCGGCTATACGGGCGAGCTCGGCTACGAGATCTGGTGCCATCCGCGCGACGCCGAAAAGGTGTTCGACGCGATTTGGGAAGCCGGACAGCCGCACGGGCTGAAGCCGATGGGCCTGCAGGCGCTCGACATGGTGCGTATCGAGGCCGGACTGATCTTCGCCGGCTACGAATTCTCCGACCAGACCGATCCGTTCGAGGCCGGCATCGGCTTCACCGTGCCGCTGAAGACCAAGGCCGACGATTTTGTCGGCCGCGACGCGCTGATCCGGCGCAAGGAGCACCCGCAGTACAAGCTCGTCGGGCTCGACATCGATGCCAATGTGGCCGTCGGCCACGGCGACTGCGTGCATGTCGGCCGCGCCCAGATCGGCGTCGTCACCTCAGGCATGCGCTCGCCGGTGCTCGGCAAGACCATCGCGCTGGCAAGACTCGACGTCACCCATGCCGAGATTGGCACGGAGGTCGAGATCGGCAAACTCGACGGTCAGGCCAAGCGACTGCCCGCGCACGTCGTGGCCTTCGCCCATTACGATCCGCAAAAGACCAAGCCGCGCTCCTGAAAAGTCCGGTCCCCGATACGCCTCCCAAGGCGATGTCCGACCCGTCGCCGGCCGCCACCGGCGGCGGTCGGATCGATGTTTCGCAAGCGTGATGTGCATGACGTTCACAAAACGCTTGACGCGAAAGCGCGTCGGATCAATCTTCACTCTTAAGAAAAAAATACGACTGAGCGGAAACACGACGGGTCGACGGTGATTGCCGGGGAGCAAGCTTCGCGAAAGCCGAAGCGTCGCCGGCGGGGAACAGAAAAAGGGGAAGACACAAGATATGAGCACGATAAGCACGGCCCTGGAGCAGCCTGCCGAGAGCAAGCTGCTCAGGCACATCGACTGGCGTGGCGCCTTCTGGGTGGCAAGCGGTGTTCCGGCACTGGTCCTGTTCTCGATCGGCGGCATTGCCGGCACGACAGGAAAGCTCGCCTTCCTGATCTGGACGGTGTCCATGATCATGGGTTTCCTGCAGTCCTTCACCTATGCCGAGATCGCCGGCCTGTTCCCGAACAAGTCGGGTGGTGCCTCGATCTACGGCGCCACGGCATGGCTGCGCTACTCGAAATTCATCGCGCCGCTGTCGGTGTGGTGCAACTGGTTCGCTTGGACGCCGGTGCTGTCGCTCGGCTGCTCCATCGCCGCCGCCTATATCCTCAACGCGCTGGCGCCGGTGCCGATCTTCACCGACACCTCGCCGGAGGTGGCCGCCTACATCGCCGCGCATGCCGGAACCGCTCCCGCCGATGCGATCGCCGCCGTCACGACCGCAGCGACGCCGGCGATCCGCACATGGTCGCTGTGGGGCCACACGCTTGGCCCGGTGTCGTTCACCTTCAACGCCACCTTCTTCATCGGCGCGGTGCTGATGCTGATCATCTTCTCGATCCAGCATCGCGGCATCCTCGGCACGGCCAGTGTGCAGAAATATATCGGCCTGCTCGTCATCATCCCGATGCTGATCGTCGGTGTCGTGCCGATCTTCACCGGCCAGATCGACTGGGCGAATTTCTCGCCGCTGGTGCCGCTGGCCGCCGCTTATGCGCCCGATCCCGGCTCGTGGAACATTGCCGGCTGGACGCTGGCGCTCGGCGGCATGTTCATCGCCGCATGGTCGACCTACGGCTTCGAAACCGCGGTCTGCTACACGTCGGAATTCAAGAACCCCGGCACCGACACCTTCAAGGCGATCTTCTACTCCGGCCTGCTTTGCATGCTCTTGTTCATCCTGGTGCCCTTCACCTTCCAGGGCGTGCTGGGCCTGAACGGCATGCTGGCGACGCCGATCGTCGACGGCTCGGGCGTCGCAGACGCGCTGGCCGGCATGGTCGGCGGCGGCAGGCTGATCCACAGCCTGCTGGTCATGCTGATGATCCTGGCGCTGGTGCTCTGCATCATGACGGCGATGGCCGGCTCCTCGCGCACGCTCTACCAGGGCTCGGTCGACGGCTGGCTGCCGCGCTATCTCAGCCACGTCAACGAGCATGGCGCGCCGACGCGGGCCATGTGGACCGACCTCTGCTTCAACCTGGTCGTGCTGGCCATCGCCTCGGCCGACGCGACGAGCTTCTTCTTCATCCTCGCCGTGTCGAACTGCGGCTACATCATCTTCAACTTCCTCAACCTCAATGCCGGCTGGATCCACCGCATCGACAACGGCCACATCAACCGTCCCTGGAAGGCGCCGACCTGGCTGCTCGGCATCGGCGCGATCTTCGCCTATGTCAACGCGATCTTCATGGGCGCCGGCGCCAAGGTGTGGAACCCGATGGCGCTGTGGGCCGGCCTGATCACGGCAGCCTTGATCATCCCGGTGTTCTGCTTCCGCCACTACATCCAGGACAAGGGCAAGTTTCCCGAGCACATGCTGGCCGACCTCGGCATGGCGGGAGCCGACCTCTCGGTCAAGAAGGCCGGCATGCTGCCTTACCTGACACTGATCGCCGGCGTGGTGGTGATGCTGATCGCCAACTGGGTGTTCGTCATCTGACACGGCAACCTGAAAGGAAACGGGCGCGCTCCGGCGCGCCCGTTTCATTTGGATCAGCCCACCTTGCGGACCGCCGGCTCTTCGAAAAACCGGTTCGGCGGCCGCGTCAGGCCGAGATTCTCGCGCAGCGTCGATCCTTCATACTCACGCCTGAATATCCCGCGCCGCTGCAGCTCGGGCACGACCTTTTCGGCGAAATCATCCAGGCCGGCGGGCAGGTAGGGAAACATGACATTGAAGCCATCGGAACCATCGGTGAGCAGCCATTCTTCCATCTCGTCGGCGATGGTCGTGGGTGTGCCGACGAAGGCCAGGCCCGAATAGCCGCCGAGTCGCTGGGCGAGCTGGCGAACAGTGAGGCTCTCTTTTCTCGCCAACTCGATGACGCGCTCGCGGCTGCTTTTCGAGGCATTGGTGTCCGGCACGTCCGGCAGCGGACCGTCGGGATCGAAGCTGGAGGCATCGTGGCCGAGAGCGATCGACAGCGAGGCGATGCCGCTCTCGTAGTAGACGAGGCTGTCGAGCTTGGCGCGTTTGGCTCGCGCCTCCTCGACGCTATCGCCGACGACGACGAAGGCTCCAGGGAGGATCTTGATATCGTCGCGCGAACGGCCGAGCTTTTCCGTGCGGCCTTTGACGTCGGCAAAGAAACGCTGCCCGGCCAAGAGGTCGGACGGTGCCGCGAAGATCACCTCGGCGGTTTCAGCGGCCAGTTGGCGTCCGGCGTCGGACGCGCCGGCCTGGACGATGACCGGCCAGCCCTGCACCGGCCGCGCGATGTTGAGCGGGCCGCGCACCGACAGATGCTCGCTCTTGTGGTCGAGCACATGCAGTTTCGATGTATCGAAATAGAGCCCGCTCTCCGCGTCACGGATGAAGGCGTCGTCGGCAAAGCTGTCCCATAGCCCGGTCACGACATCGTAGAACTCGCGCGCCCGGTGGTAGCGCTCGTCGTGCTCGACATGCTCGTCGAGGCCGAAGTTGAGCGCGGCGTCCGGATTGGAGGTGGTGACGATGTTCCAGCCGGCGCGGCCGCCGCTGATATGGTCGAGCGACGCGAAGCGCCGCGCAATATGATAGGGCGCGTCGAAGGTGGTCGATGCGGTTGCGACAAGGCCGATATGATCGGTGACGGCGGCGAGCGCCGACAGCAGCGTGAACGGCTCGAAGGAGGTGACCGTGTGGCTGCGCCGCAGCGCCTCGATCGGCATGTTGAGCACGGCCAGGTGGTCAGCCATGAAGAAGGCGTCGAATTTCGCGGCCTCGAGCGTTTGGGCAAAACGCTTCAGATGCGCGAAGTTGAAATTGGCGTCGGGATAAGCGTCCGGATAGCGCCAGGCGCCGGTGTGAAGACTGACGGGACGCATGAAGGCGCCGAGTCGCAATTGCCGTTTTTCTGACATGGGGATGATCCAGCGATGACGAGCGTTGTCGCTCCGATATTCCGCGCAGGATCGGCCCGCGTCGAGCCAGAGAAAAGGAATTCTGTTTTGCGAAAGCCTCGCCGCGGAGCATTTTTCGCCCGGCGAGACCCCTGGATGCGGATCATCCGCCACCGGCTTTCACCGACGGCGGATGATCCAGGTTGCCACGTCTATTTCTATTCCGCAGCCAAGGCCAGTTGCGGTCTTTCGATGCCTTCGACCTTCTCCGGCTCGGGCGATTGCTCGTCGGTCCTGGCCTTCTTGGGCGCGCGGCCGAAGAACAGGGCGTAGCCGGCAGGCAGCACCAGGATGGTGAGCACGGTGGCGACGAGAATGCCGCCCATCATGGCGTAGGCGAGCGGACCCCAGAACACGGCGCGCGAGATCGGGATCAGCGCCAGGACCGCGGTCAG
This sequence comes from Mesorhizobium sp. B2-7-1, assembly GCF_006440735.1. Taxonomy (GTDB): domain Bacteria; phylum Pseudomonadota; class Alphaproteobacteria; order Rhizobiales; family Rhizobiaceae; genus Mesorhizobium. Next base: position 23,679 of record NZ_VFUA01000091.1, read on the forward strand.
CGCTGTCAGCATGATCGGCCTGAAGCGGCGCACGGCTGCACCCACGATCGCTTCCGATCGCTCCATGCCGGCCGCAATATCCTGGTCGATCTGGTCGACCAGGATGATCGAGTTGCGCATGATGATGCCGAGCAGCGCGATGACACCGAGGATGGCGACGAAGCCGAACGGCGCACCGCTGATCAGAAGTGCCGCAGCGGCGCCGATGATGCCCAGCGGACCGGTGGCCAGGACCAGCATCGATTTGCCGAAATGCTGCAGCTGGACCATCAGGAGCACGACGATGATGGCGAGCATGATCGGCGCCTTGGCGGCGATCGAGGCCTGGCTTTCGGCCGAATCCTCGGCGCCGCCCTGGATCTCGACCTTGTAGCCGGGCGCAAGGCCGGTGCGCAGGTCCTTCATGTCGTTGTACATCTTGGTGACGACGTCGTTCGACTGCACGCCATCCGGCAGCGTGGCGCGCACGCTGATCGTCGGCAGGCGGTCGCGCCGCCATTCGATGCCCTGCTCCATGACAGGCACGACCTTGGCCACCTGCGACAGCGGCACCGAGCCGCCGAAGTCGGTCGGGATGTAGACCGAGTCGACCGAGGACAAGAGATGGCGGGTCGCGTCCGGTTCGCGGGCGACGATGGAGACCGTCTCCTCGCCGTCGCGGAAGTCGTCGAGCGGCGCGCCGGACATGGTGGCCTGCAGCATCTGGCGGATGCGCTGCGAGGTGACGCCAAGGGCACGAGCGCGATCCTGGTCGATCACCAGCTTCATCGCCGGCACCGGCTCCAGCCAGTCGTCATGGATCGCGCCGAGCAGCGGGTTGGCCTGGAACTTCGCCTTCACCTCGTCGGCGATGCGGCGCACCTCCTTGCGGTCCGGACCCATGATGCGCATCTGCACCGGCCAGCCGGTCGGCGGACCGAGGAAGAGCCGGTCGACCTTGCCGCGGATCGAGGGGAAGTCCTGCGCCAGGATCTTGCGCATCTTGACGATCAGCCGCTCGCGCGCCGGCTCGTCCTTGGCCATCACCAGGAGTTGGGCGAAGTTGGGATTGCGGAGCTGCTGGTCGAGCGGCAGGAAGAAGCGCGGCGCGCCCTCGCCGATATAGGTGCCGATGAAGCGCTTGTCGGGATCGTCCGCCATCCTGACTTCGAACGCCTTGGCCTGCTTCTCGACCTCCTTGATCGAGGTGCCTTCCGGCAGCCAGAGATCGACCAGGATTTCCGGACGCGAGGATTGCGGGAAGAAATTCTGCGGGATGAACTGGAAGGCCCACAGGCTGGTGGCGAAGGTGACCAGCGTCATCACCAGCACGATGATGCGGTGGCGCACGGCCCAGGTGACGGTGGCGCGCAGGCGGCGGTAGAAGCCGGTGTCGAAGACATCGTGGTGGGTGCCGGCATGCTTGCGCTGCTTGAGGATCATGTAACCCAGCCACGGCGTGAAATAGACCGCGACGAACCACGACACGATCAGCGCGATGCCGACGACGTAGAACAGCGTGCGCACATATTCGCCGGCGGTGGAGGCGGCAAAGCCGACCGGGATGAAGCCCGCCGTGGTGATCAGCGTGCCGGTGAGCATCGGGAAAGCTGTCGAGGTATAGGCAAAGCTCGCCGCCTCGATCTTGACCAACCCCTCCTCCAGCTTTCGCTCCATCATCTCGACGACGATCATGGCGTCATCGACCAGCAGGCCGAGCGCGATAATCAACGCGCCGAGCGAGATGCGCTGCAGGTCGATGCCGATCTCGTACATGATGGCGAAGGTCGCGGCCAAGACCAGCGGGATGGCGATGGCTATCACCAGGCCCGAGCGCCAGCCGATCGACAGGAACGACACGATAAGCACGATGAGCAGCGCTTCGCCGAGCGCCTCCATGAACTCGTTCACGGCATCCTTGACGACCTGGGGCTGGTCGGAGATCTGGTCGACCGAAACGCCGTAGGGCAGCCCCGCCTCGAAGCGCTGGTAGGTCGCCTCGACATCCTTGCCGACGTCCCTGACGTTGAAGCCCTTGGCCATGACGACGCCGAGCTGGACGCTCTCATGGCCGTTGAAAAGGTATTTGTTGTCATAAGGATCCTGAAGGCCGGAGGTGACGGTGGCTATGTCGCCGAGGCGCGTCACCTGGTTGCCGGAGCGCAGCCTCAGCTCGCGGATATCCGCGGCCTTGGTGACGTCGCCTTCGACCGAGATGCGCACCGAGCGCAGGCCGGTATCGACCGAGCCCGCCGGATCGACGGCGTTCTGACCCTTCACGGCGTTCTGCAGGTCGACGATGGTCAGGCCGCGCTCGGCCAGCGCCTTGGACGAGACGTCGATATAGATCTTCTCCGGCTGGTCGCCGATGATGACGGCCTTTTCGACGCCAGGCGTCGTCAACAGCATGTCGCGCGCCTGGATGGCGAATTTCTTCAGCTCCGGATAGGTGAAGCCGTCGCCGCTGATCGAATGCAGCGTGATGAAAGTGTCGCCGAACTCATCATTGAAATAAGGACCGAGCAGGCCCTGCGGCAAGTCGCTTGAAATGTCGCCGACCTTCTTGCGCACCTGATAGAAGGCGTCCTTCACCTCCTCGGCATTGGTGTCGCCTTTGACCTGGAGCGTGATGATGGCGCTGCCGGCGCGGGTGTAGGAGCGCACGAAATCGAGATGCGGCGTTTCCTGCAGCTTGCGCTCGATCTTGTTGACGACCTGGTCTTCCATGTCCTGGATCGAGGCGCCCGGCCAGATCGCCTGCACCACCATGACGCGGAAGGTGAAGTCGGGGTCTTCCTTCTGGCCCATGCGCATCAGGCCGAGCGCGCCGGCCAGGATGATCAGCCCGAACAGGAAGCGGGCGATGCTCGGATGTCCGATCGCCCAGCGCGAGAGGTTGAAGGGCCGCTTTTCAGCGCTGCTGTCGGTCGTGGTGGTCATGGCGCAAGTCCAGTCCAATTGATCGGCAGGCACGCCAGGCGTGCTGCCCACGAATTTTCTCGATCGGGTTTCCGGGCGGCGCGCCCCTCAAGCGGAGAGAGACTCGCAAATCGCGCTGGACGCGGCACTGCTGCGGGGGAAGCCAACATGCCGGCATCTCACGATCGGGCGTCCGCCGCCCGGAACCCATGCCCTCCCCGGCTCGCGGCTCAACGCAGCGAGAGCGGGAACGGCGTCTGTCTCGCCTGGTTAGTGCAGGCTGCTGGTCGCGACGTCATCCGCCGAGGCGGATTGCTGGGCGTCGCCTGAAAGCTTGACCTTCAGGTTTTCGGTCATGAACTGCGTGCCGGCCGCGACCACGACATCGCCCTGCTTCAGGCCGTCTGCCACGGCGACGCCGTCAGCAGTGAAGTTGGCGACCTTGATCTGGCGCGGATGCACCGTGTCGGAGGCGCGATCGACCGTCCAGACGATCTGCTTGCCGTCCTTCTCAGTCATCGCGGTCAGCGGGATCGACACGAGTTGCGCCTTGCTGCCGACGATCGCCTGGACATTGGCGGTCATGCCGAGCAGCACGCGCGGATCGTTGGGCAGCGAGACCCGGACAGCGAAGGTGCGCGACTGCGGATCGGCGCTGCCGGCGACCTCGCGGACCTTGCCGTCGAGGGCGAGCCCTTCGTCTGACCAGAAGCTGGCCTTGACCTCCTTGCCGGGCTTGAAGCCGGCGATGTCCATCTCCGGCACCGCGATCGACACTTCCTTCTCGCCATCGACCGCGACGGTCATGACCGGCGTGCCGGCGGCGACCACCTGGCCGACATCGGCGGAGATGGCGGTGACGATACCGTTCTTGCTGGCTTTCAGATCGGCGTATTGAACCTGATTCTGCGCCTGGGCCAGCGTCGAACGGGCGGCATCGCGCGTCGCCACCGCCTGGTCGTAGGTCAGCCGCGCCTGGTCGAGCTGAGACTTCGGCGCGAAGTTCTTGGCATAGAGCTGCTCGGCGCGCTTCCTGGCGAGGTCGACGGTCTCGACCTGGCGCTCGGCGGCATCGAGGCTGGCCGCAGCGCTCTTCACCGACAATTCGTAATCGGAAGGATCGACGCGGGCGAGCACGTCGCCCTCATTCACGTGCTGGCCGATATCGACCAGGCGCTCGGTGACCTTACCGGCGATGCGGAAGCCGAGATTCATCTCGGTGCGGGCGCGCACCGAACCGGAATAGTCGAGCTGACGGGTGGTCTGCGCCTCGCCGATCTCGACCACCTTGACCGGCCGGGCGACTTCCTGGACGACCTCGACCTTCTCCTGGCTGCAGCCGGCAAGGCCGAGCACTGCTGCGATGACGGCGGCGGTTGGGAGGCCGGCGGCCGGCAGCCTGCGGAGGATGGAACTGGACAAAGACACCTTAGCACTCCCGAACTGGAGATGATCTGTCGAAACCGCACCCGGCGGGCGGCGGCTATTTCAAGGCTCTGATGGCGTAGTCGATAAGTTCGTCGGGCATCGCCCGGTTGGTCTTGGCGAGGCACTGCGCCACCATCTGCGGGTGGCACAGAATAACGGTCGAGGCGCCGAAGCAGCGCGAGGCCGTTTCGGGATCCTGCTGCCTGAACTCGCCGGCCTCGATGCCCTCGCGGATCACCTCGGCGTAGAGGTCGTGGATGCTGTTGACATGCTTGTCGATGACGGACCAGTCGCGCTCCAGCGCGACGATGACCATCTCATGCACCTTCTCCTGGTCGAGCATGACCTCGAGCGTCATCTTGTACTGGGCATGGATGTATCTGCGCAGCCGCTCCTCGGCGCTGACCGGCAGGTGCATGATCTCGTAGGCCATCTTGTAGCTGGCGCCGAGCATGCGGCCGCACACGGCCTGATGTATCTCGACCTTGGAGGCAAAGAAGCGGTAGATGTTGGCCGGCGACATGCCGAGCTCGCGGGCGATGTCGGCGACATTGGTCTTGCCGTAGCCGTAGTGACGGAACAGCCGCTCGGCGCAGTCGAGAATGCGGGTCACATTCTCCTGTCTGGCGGGGTCTGCCACGATGTTGGCGGCTTCGGACATGGCGCTTTCGTTTGATAATTGACGAATTTCAATTTTCGTCAGTCGTAAAACGAAAGAAGCGAGGAGTCAACGCGAAATCGACGTACACGTATAATTGGTGACAGATGGTGACAGTTGCGAGGGGCGACGGGGGGTGACGAGAAAGAGAATATTCTCAAGCGCCGCGATCCTTCGCACCCCCTCTGTCCTGCCGGACATCTCCCCCGCAAGGGGGGAGATTAGCAGGTTCAGCGACGGCGCTTCACCTTGCGACGCTGATGGTTGGCGAAAGCGGTGACGAGATTAATCTCCCCCCTTGCGGGGGAGATTAATCTCGTCACC
>NZ_VFUA01000092.1 GCF_006440735.1 Mesorhizobium sp. B2-7-1
ATGACGCGGCTCTGCAGGCAGTTGGAGGCCTTCAAGCCAACTTTCATCGAACAGCCGTTCAAAGGCTTCGACCTCGACGCAATGGCGGCAGGTCGCCAAGCGTCAAGCGGCCGATATTATCTCCATCAAGATTGCCAAGATGGGCGGATTCTGCGTTCCCAGAAAGTGGCTGGCATGTGCGAAGCCGCTGGGATTCCCTGTTACGCCGGTGCCATGTGGGTGTCTGGCATTGGTCTCGCAGCAAGCCTGCATTTTGCGTGCTCGTCGCCTGCAATCAAATACGGCAGCGATTTCTATGCGGCTGATTATCTTATGACCGACGATCTTGTCGTTTCACCGCTCGCCGTGAGTGACGGCGCGATATTTGTGCCAACCGGCCTCGGAGTCGAGGCCGAGCTTGGCGGCATAGGCTTCGGCGGCCTTGGCATACATGGCCTGATAGGAGTTCGAGCCGCCAAACACGCAGGGGAAGCTTTGTCGAATGCAGAGGCGTGTGCGTTGTCACTGTGAACTGGAACCGGCAATCGCGATCGAACGCTTGTAGCCGCAGGCCGGACAGACCCGACCATCCGGCCATACCATGCCTTCCAGCAATCTGCGGCAATGTTCCTCTTCGCGGAAGGCTGCAACCGTCTCCTCGACGGTGCAGATGCCGGACAGCGTTTCGATCATTGTAACAGGCATTTGCGTCTCCTCGGGCGAAGCCGAAGAATCGCATGCAAAGCCAGGTATTTCAACGACAATGCTGTCTTTGGTTGATAAAGGCCGCTAACGGAGAACGAAGCATGAACTGTGCCGTAGTGCGAAAACCGCGGGCATCTGATCCCTGTGGATTGCCATCGCATCGGGCCAGATTTGATTTCTTCGTCCGCCCGACTCGACAACGCTCCCGGCAGATTGGTTGTGGACGGAGTCGAGCGATGGGTAAACGCAAGCTTCTCAAGTCTCAGGATCGACTGAAGCTCATCGATGTGCCGGCTGACGAGGACAGCCTGATCCGACACTATTCGTTGTCGTCGGCCGATCGGCTTGAGGTTGGACTGCCAAGGCGAGAGCACATTCAGCTCGGCTTTGCCATTCAGCTCTGTCTGATGCGATATCCAGGTAGAGTGCTAACGGCCGACGAAACTCCGCCTCGCGCAATGCTAAAGTACGTAGCTGAACAGATCGGCGTCGACCCGGGCACTTTCGCACTCTATGCGCGCCGTGAAGAAACCCGCCGCTACCACACGGCGTGCTTGATGGTGTATCTAGGAATGGCCGAGGAAAGCTCGACCTGCTTCAGGCGCGCGTCATCAGCGCTGGTTAGGTTCAATCATCACCAAAAGTGCGTCAGAGCCAATTTTGCACGCCGGAACACATGCCGCTGCTTCTTGCGGTTGTTGGATTGCGAGAACAGCCGCCCCATCAATTTGATGAACATCGATACTGCATCGTCGGTGAGCTTCTGGCCGAACTTGATGACCTTTCGGAGCCGACTTTCTGGTCGAGACCTCCAACGCGTTCCGGCCATAATCGTTGGTGGACTGCAGGGCATTGATCGTATCGAGGAACATGCGCAGCTCCTTGGCGTATCCCGCCTGCAATCCATGTGCGCAACGCTAAGGGTTCGGTGCTTACGCCTGTCGAGGGGCCGCTGTTGTCGAGTTCCGCAAAAGGACGCTGTTGCCACTCGACGATGTGCTGGGGTGTTTGAAGGACAGCATTCCCAAGCTGACCCTATCCAACCTGCACCGATGTCTGGTCCGTCATGGCATTTCCCGACTGCCCGAGAGTGAGGAGAAGACTTCCAAGCGCGGCAGGTTCGCCGAGACGAGCATCGGCTATGTTCATATCGACGCCTGCGAGTTCCAGTACGCTGGAGGCAAGCTCTACATGTTCCTGGCAATCGACTGCGTCTCCAAGTTCACCTATGCCGAGTTCTTGGACAAGGCGGGCAAGATGGTTGGAGCTGAGTTCCTCAGCAATGTTGTGGCAGCCTTCCCCTACAAGATCCACACCGTGCTCACCGACAACGGCGTGGCCTTCGCCGATCTGCCGAAGAACCGCAACGGTCCAACGCGCACCTTGCTCGGTCCCCAACTTCGATCGCGTCTGCATCGAGAACTGCATCGCGCACAAGGTGATCAAGCCCTATCATCCCTGGACGAACGGTCAGGCCGAGCGCATGAACCGCCATCAAGGACGCGACGGTCAAGACCTTTCACTACTCCGATCGCGGGCCTCAAGGCCCATGTCCTCGCCTTCGTCGCTGCCTACAATTTCGCAAAGCACCTCAAGGCGCTGCGATGGAACCCCCCTTCGAGGCAATCTGCCATCACTGGACGAAAGACCGTCAATCTTCAAGATCGATCCGCGTCACCTCATCCTGAGACCAAACACTTAGGAGGCTTTCATACGTCACTGGCCATAATGCCAGTCGCGCGGCTCAGGTGCACCGACTATTCAAGGTCATCCGAACCTGTCGCATCGGCGCCGGATAATGACGCCTTCGCCGCAGCAACTGCCGATACCAATTCAACGGCGATGAAAAACTTTGCGTTGACTGCAGCTTCTGTCTCAAGCGCGCCGCCTCGTGCAAGCGCTGCGGCTTCAGCCAGATGAGCACCGGCGACAACGTTGGCCAAGGCACGCTGGAATGGCACGGCAACCGCGAGTGACAATGAACCCCCGGGCGCATCGCCGAGCATTTTCGCCAAATCCACCGTGTCAGCCACAGCTTGCATGGCCGGCAAACAGGTATCGAAGCCGGACAATGTCCTGCGACAAGATTCCATAATCTGGGACAGCGTCTCTCCGCCCCCAAGGAGCAGTTTGCGCGTGACGAGGTCGATTGCCTGGATGCCATTCGTGCCTTCGTAGATCGGAAGAATCCGCGCATCGCGGTAGTATTGCGCGACGCCGGTATCCTCGACGTAGCCCATGCCGCCATGAACCTGGATGGCGGTCGAGGTCACTTCCACCGCGATATCCGTCGAGTACGCCTTGGCCAAAGGCGTTAGCAATGAAGCTCGCGCATAGGCGCGGTGCCTTTCTTTTTCTGTCTGCGCGTTCACGCTCGAGTCCAGCGAGGAGGCCGTCGCCATGCACAGCATGCGCGCCGCGGCCGTCCGGGTTCGCATCTCGAGCAGCATTCGCCTGACATCGGGATGAAGGATGATAGGGCTTGTATTTCCATCTCTGCCCGGGGCGCGGCCCTGGAGACGTTCTCTTGCATAGGCGAAGGCCGCCTGCGTCGCCCGCTCCGCGAGTGCGACACCCTGGGCTCCGACCAGGAGCCGAGCATTGTTCATCATCGTGAACATGCAATTGAGACCACGGTTCTCCTCGCCGATGAGCCAGCCCCTTGCGCCTCCGTTGTCGCCATAAGCCATGGCGCAGGTGGGCGAGCCGTGAATGCCGAGTTTGTGCTCCAGCGAAAGACACCGCAGATCGTTGTGCGAGCCGTCAGGAAGGATCTTCGGAACCAGGAACAGGGAAATGCCGCGCGTGCCCGCGGGCGCATCCTCCAGCCGTGCAAGAACCAGATGTATGATATTCGGCGAGCAATCATGCTCGCCATAGGTGATGAAGATCTTGTTGCCGGTAATGCGGTAGCTGCCGTCGCCCGTCCGTTTGGCTTTGCAACGAAGATTTGAAAGATCGGAACCGGCCTGTGGCTCCGTCAGGTTCATGGTCCCGGTCCATTCACCGGACACAAGCTTGGGCAGGTAGCGGTCCTTGAGCTCCTGAGAGGCGTGCTCGGAGATGGCTTCGATGGCGCCAGCAGTCAAAAGCGGGCAGAGGGCGAAAGCCATGGAAGACGAATTCCAGAACTCGGTGCAGGCCGCGGCCAGCGAGATCGGAAGCCCCTGGCCGCCATATTCGGTTGGTCCTGTAAGGCTGTTCCAGCCCGCCTCGCGCCAGGCCTGGTAGGTTTCGCGCCAGCCCGGCGGCGTGGTCACCTTTCCGCTTTTGTCGAGGGCCGAGGGGGTTCGGTCGCCAACCGGATTCAAGGGCGCGATGCGCTCGCTCGCAAAACGCCCAGCTTCGAATAGGATGGCCTGGACGTCTTCGGGGGACAGGTCCCCCCTCTGTGTCGCGGCAAACCGATCGGCAGTATGCATCGCCAGAAGGATTTGGGGGATGGGCGGATTATAGGTCATCGCGAACCTCAACTCGTGCCGGGTTCGAGGCGCTTGGTCTTTTTGGAAAAAAACGCCTCCAGCCGATCCCTGATCTCCGGATTGGTCTGAACCGCCATTGCGAGCAGGCCCTCCGCAAACAGGCCGTCCGTGGTGGACATGTCATTGATGCGGGATATGCCGGTGACGATAGCGAAATTGGTGGTTGGCGGATTACGTGCGACCTGTGCGGCCAATTCCTTGGCGCGTGGCAATGCTTGCCCAGCATCCACCACTTCGTGGCACAGGCCAAGGTCCAGGCCACGCCGCGCATCGTAGGTGCGGGCCGACAGCATCATATCGACCATGCGCGCCGGGGTAACGATCCGGGCCACGCGCACGGTCGCCCCGCCGCCCGTGAAAATGCCGCGCTGGCCTTCCGGAAGGGCAAAGAAGGTTCCTTCTTCGGCGATGCGTACATGGGCGGCCGCTGCCAGCTCGAGCCCTCCACCGACGACCGCTCCCTTCAGGGCGGCAATCACCGGGATTCCGCTGAACTGAATGATATCGAAAGCACGGTGCCATTTTTGGCACATGGTCATGAACTCGATCGGAGACCGATCCTTGTCATAATGTTCGCGAAGATCCAGCCCAGCGCAGAAGTGGTCGCCCTTGGCCGCAAGCACGAAGGATCGTGTGCCCTCCGGCGGTGCGCGAAACACGTTTTCGATTTCCAGCAGCATATCTTCGCTGATTGCGTTGCGCCGATCCTCGCGCACCAGCGTAACGATCGTCACCGGGCCGTCCGTCTCGATGGTGATGTAGTTCGGTTTCGTCATGGTGTTGTCTTCGCTTTCTCGCGCAGTTTGTATTTTTCGATCTTTCCCGTTGAGGTCTTGGGCAAGGTCTCGAAGACGTAGCTCTTGGGAACCTTGAAGCCGGAAAGATGCTGGCGGCAAAATTGGTTCAGCTCGTCAGCAGTGACGCTCGCCCCCGGCTTCAGTTCCACGAAGGCACAGGGCGTTTCGCCCCACTTGGCATCGGGCTTGGCCACGACAGCAGCGGCGCTGACGGCGGGGTGGCGATACAAGGCGGATTCCACTTCGATCGAGGAAATGTTCTCCCCGCCGGAGATAATGATGTCCTTGTAGCGATCGCGTATTTCGAGGAAGCCGTCGGGATGTTGCACAGCGACGTCGCCGCTATGAAACACGTCGCCGGCAAAGGCGGCTTCCGTAGCCGCTTCATCCTTGTGATAGCCTTTCATGATCGTGTTGCCACGCAACACGATCTCTCCCATCGCGGTCCCGTCCTTCGGCAGACGTTTTCCCGTATCGACATCCCGGATCTCTGCAGCCTCCATCATCGGGAAACGCACGCCCTGGCGTGCCTTGATCGTCGCGCGTTGCGCGACATCCATTTCGTTCCACTCTTCCTCCCAAATGGACTGAACGACGTGGCCGTAGGTTTCCGTGAGGCCGTAGACCTGCATGACGTCGAAGCCCAATGCCTCGACTTTCTCGAGGATCGCCGCCGGTGGAGGGGCCCCCGCCGTCATCACGCGCACCTTGTGAGGAAGCACCGGCCGTTCTGCTTCCGCGGCCTCGACCAGCATGCCCAGCACGATCGGGGCACCGCCGAAATGCGTGACGCCGAATGAGCCGATGGCGTCGTAAACGGCCTTGGCCGATATCTGCCGGCAGCAGACGATTGTCGCAGCGAGCGCGGTCATGGTCCACGCATGGCCCCAGCCATTGCAGTGGAACATGGGCACTGTGTAGAGATAGGTCGGATGACCAGCCAGACCCCAACCGGCAATGGTACCGAGCGCCATCAGGTAAGCCCCGCGGTGATGGTAGAGCACCCCTTTCGGCCTGCCACTGGTACCGGATGTATAGTTGAGGCACAGGGTCTGCCACTCGTCGGCCGGGAACACCGGGTGGAAACCGGCGGGCGGCGATCGAACCAGATCCGAATGGCGCAGGCTGTCAGGCAGGGCATCTCCCGGCCCGCCGAGATCGATGATGACCGGTCGGCCGCCCCTGGTGCGCTGCAACGCCACCTCAGCCGTCGATGCGAACTGCCTGTCCAGCAGCAGGACCCGGGTTTCCGCATGGTCCAGGATATAGGCCACCGTGTCGGCATCAAGGCGGATGTTGATGGTGTTAAGAACGGCGCCGGCCATTGCGACAGCAAACTGCGCCTCGAACATCTCCGCCGTATTCGGAGCAAGCACGGAAACCACGTCACCCGGCTTGATACCGATATCCATGAGGGCGGCGGCCAGAGCCTCGCAGCGTTGGCGCACCTCCTGCCAGGTGAAGCGTCGATCCCCATCGATAAGCGCCAATCGGTCTGGATAGAGTTCGGCCGTTCGCCCCAGAAATGAAAGGGGTGTCAGCGGAACATAGTTGGCGGGCCTTGGTCGGAGATAGGATGCTTCGGTGCTCATAGGAATGGGAGCTCCACGAGCCGCGCGGCTGTCGGACCGGCGGCGCGGTGAACGATGACAGTCTCGCCTGCCCTCATGCCGGCGGCGATAAGGGCGTATCCGATGTTCGCCTTCATGCGAGGCGACCATGTGCAATTGGTCATCACACCGACCATGGAGCCGTCGCGCGTGATATCCTCGCGTTTCGTGCCGAGCGGCGCAGGCGTTGCACCGTCGAGCACGAGACCCAGTTGGTGCCGCTTCGGCCCCTCGGCCTTGATCCTGCGTAGCGCCTTGATGCCGACGACATCGTCCGGAACATCGAGGTCCACATATTTGCCCAGCCGCACTTCGAAGGGATTGGTGTCCTCGTCGGTGTCACCGCCGACGGAAACCAGCCCGCTCTCCGTGCGCTCGGCCGTCGCGGGCGCTCCCGGTCCGATCCCCCAGGGTTTGCCTGCCTCCTTGAAGATGTTCCAGAGCTTCGTGCCCTTCGTCCCATCCTTCAGGTAGATCTCAAACCCGCCCTGCTTGGACCACCCCGACCGCTGCACCGCGACGGGAATGCCTTCAATCTCGGTTTCCTTGAACCAGAAGTACTTGAGCGTGCGTACCCAATCGCCGACGACGTGGGCCACCACGTCTTCGGCCTTGGGTCCCTGAAGAGCCATCGGAGAGACGTCGGGTTCGCTAATATCGACCTTTAGACCACGCTCCGCCGCGACGGCGCTTGCCCACAGCCACATGTCGCAGTCCGCGATTGAAAACCAGAAGAGATCGTCGGCGTGCTTTAACAGGATAGGGTCATTGATGATCGTACCGCGATGATTACACAGCGGCACATATTTGCCCTGGCCGACCTTGCAGGTGGAGAGATCGCGCGGTGACAGGATCTGCGCAAGCCGGCCGGCGTCCTGTCCCTTGAGTTGCACTTGGCGTTCCACGCCAACATCCCATTGTGAAACCCCGTTGATGAGCCGCCAGTATTCGCCTTCCGGATCGCCGTAGGACGTCGGCATGATCATGCGGTTGTAGACGTTCGCGGCCACCATGCCCTCCGCCACCGCCGCCTCGAAAAAGGGGGACGGTCGAACACGTGCCGTCGGTGAAAATGAAAACATCGAGGTCTCCTGTTGCGTCCCGACGGGCGCGGGAATTCCGATTGCCGGTTCTTGCGGTTACGCTGCCCTCGCGGCCGCGATATCTTGATGTGCCGCCCAAAGAACGGCCGTCAGTTCAACCGATGTCATCAGCCGGAGTCACGATCGCGCGCAAAAGCTGTCGCAGGCTGATCTGGCCGACCGGCGTTCCGGCTTCGTCCGTCACGGTGAGATGCTCACAGTCATGCTGCATCAGCACATTAGCGGCGGCATCGAGCGTCGTTTGCCTTGGCACGGTAGCCAATGACCGATCCTCCGGATTGAACGGCGCCATGACTGCCTCGACATGGACGACGCGGCCCCGGCTTACCTCCTTGACGAAAGCCTCGACGTAATCGTCTGCGGGTCGCAGAACGATATCTTGGCTGGTGCCCTGTTGCACCACTTCCCCGTCGCGCAGAATGGTAATTCGGTCGCCTAGCCGAAGGGCCTCGTCGAGATCGTGGGTGATGAAGACGATGGTCTTCCTGATTTCCTTCTGGATATCGAGCAGCACCGTCTGCATGTCTGTGCGAATGAGGGGATCGAGCGCCGAAAACGCCTCGTCCATCAGCAGGATCGGAGCATCGTTTGCGAGCGCCCGAGCAAGCCCGACACGCTGCTGCATGCCCCCGGACAATTGGTTGGGATAGTGCTTTTCGAAGCCGGCAAGACCCACACGGTCGATCCAGCGGGTGGCCGCCTCGACTTGCCGGCGTCGCGCCACACCTTGTATCTCCAGCCCGTAGACAACATTTTCCAGCACGTTGCGGTGCGGTAGCAGCGCAAACTTCTGAAACACCATCGCTGTCTTATGCCGCCTGAACTCGCGCAGTTCATGAGCCCCCATTTGCACGACGTCTTCGTCGCCAACCAGGATCTCGCCCGCGGTGGGGTCGACCAGTCTGTTGATGTGGCGGATCAACGTCGATTTGCCGGAGCCGGAAAGGCCCATGATGACCTGTATCGCTCCGGCCGGCATGGTGACGTTGACGTTCCTGAGACCGAGGACGTGGCCGTGGCGTCCGTTCAGTTCGGCTTTGGAAGTCCCCTGCTCCAGCAAGGGGACCATGGCTTTGGCATTCGGTCCGAAAACCTTCCAGAGGTTCCTGATCTCGATCCCAGGCTGGTTCGCTTCAGCCATGGACGATCTCTCGGTGCTTTTGCAGGCGGCTGCCGTATGCCTGGCTGATGCGGTCGAAGATGATGGCGATGCCGACAATGGCGAGGCCGTTGAAGACGCCCAGAGTGAAATATTGGTTGGCGATTGCCTTGAGCACCGGCTGGCCGAGCCCCTGCACGCCGATCATCGAAGCGATCACCACCATGGAAAGCGCCATCATGATCGTTTGGTTGACGCCTGCCATAATCGTGGGCAGCGCAAGCGGGAGTTGGACATTGCGCAGCTTCTGCCAGCTCGATGAGCCGAAGGCATCCGCCGCCTCCAGCACATCCTTGTCGACCATACGGATTCCGAGATTGGTAAGACGTATCATCGGCGGAACAGCGTAGATAACGACCGCAATGACGCCGGGCACACGGCCGATCCCCAGCAACATGACGACGGGGATGAGGTAAACGAAGCTGGGCATTGTCTGCATGACGTCGAGTACCGGATTGACGATGCGCTGCAACCGGTTCGAACGGGCCATTCCGATCCCGATCGGTATTCCGATCACGATTGCAAGCACGGTGCAGACGAAGATCATCGACACCGTCTTCATCGTGTCGTCCCACATATCGAACCAGCCGATGACCAGAAGCGTCACGACACATCCTGCGACAATCTTCATGCTCCGACTTGCGATCCAGGCAATGACCGCGACCGCCGCAATCACGACCGGCCATGGGGTTGCGAGGAGCAGGCGTTCAGCCCAGATGAGGAAGCTCTGAAGCGGGTTGAAAAGGCTCTCTATGCTGTCGCCGTAGGCGCGTGTGAATGCACGGAAGCCTTCATCGATATTCTTCTTCAAGAGACGCAGCGTATCTGCGTCCATCGTCGGAAATTTCCAGAACGAATCCATTCCCAGTTTCCCCGTGGAAAGGCGGGGCGGCGCCAGCTCAGCGATGCCGCCCTCTACCGCTTGCGCGGGCAGTTAGAGGGAGGCCTTGATCTTTTCGGCCGCCTCGGGAGAAACCCAGGTTTTCCAGATGTCCTCATTGTTTTTGAGGAAGTGCTTGGCGCCGTCCTCGCCGGTCGCCTGATTGTCCGTCATCCAGGCGATCAGCTTGTTGACGGTATCGTTCGACCATGCGCGCTTGTTCAGATAGTCCATGATTGCCGGACCGGCGCGATCGGCGAAAGTCTTGCTGACAAGCGTCTGCACGTCATCTGCAGGCCATGCATTCGGCTTTGGGTCGGGGCAGTCGCCGATCGATGTGCAGCGCTTCCATTCAGCTGCATCATAGTCGACCCCATACCCGAGCTTGACCATCGGGTACTTGCCGAGGAGGGACGTCGGAGCCCAATAGTAGCCGACCCAGGGCTGCTTGGCCTCGTAGGCTTTCGCGATCGAGCCATCGAGCCCGGCCGCGGATCCGGTGTCGATCAGCGTGAAACCGGCTTTCTCTCCGCCAAACGCCTTGAAGAGCTGCGTGGTTACGACCGTACCGCCCCAGCCTTGCGGACCATTGTAGACGGCACCCTTGCTCTTGTCCTCCGGAGCGGGAAAGAGTTCGGGATGCTTGAAAAGGTCCGGGATCGTCTTGATGTCAGGATGTGCCTCGGCGACGTATTGCGGAATCCACCAACCTTGGATCGCCCCGTCGGAAAGGATTTTCGATGCGGCTATCGCCTTGCCTCCGTCCAGAGCGCTTTTGACCAGTTCCGGCTGCAGGCTGACCCAGGCCTCGGGAACGATATCCGGTTGCCCCTTGCCGGCGAGCGAGGTCAGGGTTGGTACAGTGTCGCCCGAAACGACTTCAGCGGAACAGCCGTAGCCCTTCTCCAAGATGAATTTGTCGAGACTGGCCGCCACGTCAGCGGATTGCCAGTTCATCGTGGCGATCGTCACTTCGCCACATCCGGCCGCAAACGATGCCGATGCCATCGACAGAAGGCCAAGGGTTGTACCGGCGAGGCATGCAACAATGTGTCTGTATTTCATTTCTTCCTCCCAAGCGGTTGATGCAGACTTCGCTGTTTGACGACCACCGCCTCCTCAAACAGCTATCGAGAACAGCGCCAGCTTTCGTCTATGAAAGCTTTCCTCCAAGCCGGCGATGGCCGAGGCCGCGCCGACTCCGTTCCCGTTCTCCCAAACTGTTTTTCTCACCCGGCTTGAGGCATGGACAGGCAGATAAGATTCATCGGTGCATTACTTTTTTTGATGATGACTGCTATTCTTCACATTGTCGTTCGGCATCGACAGGCAAAGTGGCTGCTCCGGAATGCATGATTTACCGCCTTTGAAATCGTTGCGTGTTTTCGAGGCCTGTATCCGGCTCGGGAACTTTACCCGGGCGGCAAGAGAGCTGAATGTCGGCCAACCCGCCATCAGTCACCAGATTCATGCTCTGGAAAGAGACCTCAACGTCCAGCTGTTCGAAAGGAAGGGCTCGCTCACGGTGCCAACTGCCGAGGCGCTGTCGTACTACCAGACGATAGCGAACGGCCTCTCGGATATCGCCAGGGCGAGCGCCAAGCTCCGAAGGAATAATCGACAGGATGCCCTGACGCTCGCGACCTATCCGGGCATTGCCATGTTCTGGCTGATGGCGCGTCTGGAGAGAGTCAGGCGCCTCTATCCCGATCTGGCTGTCAGGGTAACGACGGCAGAACGCGACCAAGATATCCCGTTGGAGGAGGTGGACTGCGCTATTCTTTTTGGCAGCGGCGATTGGTCAGGGTACGAAAGCCGCTTGCTGATGCAGGAAATTGTGGTTCCGGTGGCAGCGCCCGCTCTCGCTTCGCGCCTTGCCGGCGTTTCTCGCGCCGAAATGCTCGCTCAGGGGCCTTTGATCCACCTTGAGGATCGAGAACAGCGCTGGTTCACTTGGTCGGACTGGCGGGACCTAAAGTCGCCGGACAGTCAGAATATCAATGCCGGCATCACGGTGACCAACCATGGCATTGCCATTCATCAGACTTTGATGGGGTACGGAATTGGGCTGGGCTGGAGCGGCGTGATCGACGAGATGATCGAGAATGGGCTTCTGATTGCAATGGATTCAGAACCGATCTCATCCGAGCGAGGATATTTCTTGGTCGCGCGGCAGGATTTTCTGCATAGCAAGATCGGAAGGCTTGTGATCCAGTCCTTGGTCGATCAAGAAACGACATCGCGGGGCAACTCTTTGTGAAGTTGATGTCTGTTTGTCAGCTGCGCATCGCCGCTTTCCACTTGGCGGCGTGCGAGGCTGAACGTCCGTTTCCAGGTGATGTAGAGGTTGACTTTAGCGGTCGCGATGTTCAGGGCGGCATATGATCTTGTATTCCGCTAGCGGAATACGAGGTCCTTGTGCACGATCACCCGCAAAGGCCAACCGGGGTCCCGTACGTGGATGGCGGTGGCCGGTGCGCCACGTTCAACGATGCTGCTGCAGTGGGCTCGTAGATCCGCGGGTGTAATCTCCGTCAGGAGGCGATTGCGCCAGACTGGAAGAAGCTCGCGATCGAAGATGGAACGGCGCATGGCTCGGGTGCTGTCGGCCATTGGAGCGGCACTGAGCCATTTCTCGCCGAACTCGCCGAAACTCTTCGCCTCCTTTAGACGACGTTTCGCGCGCTGCTTCTCGATTGCCGGCGATCGTCCCTCCCTAACGGCGCGCGCTTCGCGTCGAGGTACTTCTCTCGGGCCAGAGCAAGCGAGATTCCGTCTCGTCCATATCTGCCTAAATAGACCGTCTCGCGGCGTCCGTTGAGCCTGTAGTCCAGTCGAAACGAGATTGCGCCGCTAGGCATGACGCGAACATACATGCCGTCCCGGTCCGCAATTTTGTACATTTTCTCTCTTGGTTTCAGAGCCTTAAGGGCGGCATCTGTCAACATTCCAATTGCCTCCTGAAAAAGTACCGTCAGTACAGTTTCGGGCTTCGTGGCAGGAACTCTCCTTTATTCTCAATGCTTTACAGGCAAAAAAGTACCGTCACGAGCCTCATGGGGACAGACGGTACTTTGGAAAATCCGAGCGAGCAATACGCGGAAGGGCCGTCAAGCGGTCCGCCACCGCGAATCTCTGCGCACCGATTGTCGCCGATTGACGCCGAACGGATTTATTTTTGTTTTCAGTACGTTACATCGCATGTTAGAGTATTTCCGGCGGCGTTGGAGTGGGTTTGAATCATTCCCACTCGATCGTGCCGGGCGGCTTCGACGTCACGTCGTAGACGACGCGGTTGATGCCCTTGACCTCGTTGATGATGCGGGTGGCGGCCGCGCCCAGGAAGTTCATGTCGTAGTGGTAGAAATCGGCCGTCATGCCGTCGACCGAGGTCACGGCGCGCAGCGCGCAGACGAATTCATAGGTGCGGCCGTCGCCCATCACGCCCACCGTCTGCACCGGCAGCAGCACCGCGAAGGCCTGCCAGATGGCGTCGTAGAGGCCGGCCTTGCGGATCTCGTCGAGGTAGATGGCGTCGGCCTCGCGCAGGATTTCCAGCTTCTCGCGGGTGATGCCGCCCGGGCAGCGGATGGCAAGGCCCGGGCCTGGGAAGGGATGGCGGCCGATGAAGCTTTCGGGCAGGCCGAGCTCCTTGCCGAGCGCCCTCACCTCGTCCTTGAACAGTTCGCGCAGCGGCTCGACCAGCTTCATGTTCATGCGCTCGGGCAGGCCGCCGACATTGTGGTGCGACTTGATCGTCACCGACGGGCCGCCGGAGAAGGAGACGCTTTCGATGACGTCGGGATAGAGCGTGCCCTGCGCCAGGAAATCGGCGCCGCCGAGCTTCTTCGCCTCATCCTCGAACACTTCGATGAACAGGCGGCCGATGGTCTTACGCTTCTTCTCGGGATCGGCCTCGCCTTCCAGCGCCGAGATGAAGCGATCGGAGGCGTCGACCAGGATCAACGGCAGATTGTAGTGCTGGCGGAACATCTCCACCACGCCTTTGGCCTCGTCCTTGCGCATCAGGCCATGGTCGACGAGGATGCAGGTCAGCTGGTCGCCTATCGCTTCATGGATCAGCAGCGCTGCGACGGAGGAGTCCACGCCGCCCGAGAGCGCGCAGATGACCTTGCCCTTGCCCACCTGTTTGCGGATCGTTTCGACGGCGTGCTCGCGGTAGGCGCGCATCGTCCAGTCGCCCTCGATGCCGGCGATGTTGTGGACGAAGTTTCTCAAGAGCCTGGCGCCGTCCGGCGTATGCACCACTTCCGGATGGAACATGATGCCGTACATCTTGCGCTCGATATCGCCGAAGATGGCGAAGGGCGAACTTTCCGACTTGCCGAGCACCTTGAAGCCCGGCGGCAGTTCGATGACGCGGTCGCCATGGCTCATCCACACCTGGTGGCGCTGGCCGGGCGCCCACAGTCCTTCGAACAGCGGGCTCTCCTTCTCGATCTCGACGAAGGCGCGGCCGAACTCGCGATGGTTGGAGCTTTCGGCGACGCCGCCCATCTGCACGCAGAGCGCCATCTGGCCGTAGCAGATGCCGAGCACCGGCACGCCGGCGTCGAAGACGATCTGCGGCGCGCGCGGGCTGCCTATGTCGGTGGTCGAGGCCGGGCCGCCCGACAGGATCACCGCTTTGGGGTTGATGCGCTTGAAGGCGGCTTCGGCCGATTGGAACGGCACGATCTCGGAAAAGACGCCGCTCTCGCGGATGCGGCGGGCGATGAGCTGCGTGAACTGGCTGCCGAAATCGATGATCAGGACAGTGTCGGGCAGAACGGCGCTGGGATGATTGGCTGTCGTCATGGCGAGCCTTTAGAGAAAGAAACGAGTCGGCGCAATGGGTCGCGAGGTCGCGCCGCTCACTTCGATTCCGAGGTTTCGTCTCGAGGACGGGCCGCCGTTTCCGGCTCGTCGCCCTGCCCTGCGTCGAGTGCGCGCAAGGCGTCCATAAGCGCCGCGAACCGCCGTTCGCCGATACGGACGATGTAACCGCGCTCGATCTCAAGCTTGATGCGGTCGCCGTCGCGCAAGGCATCCAGACCCTTTGACGTATAGCGCACGAGCTTGCCGCGCCCGTCCCGCGGGTCGGGAAGCCGCTCGATCACGCCTTCCTCCTCCAGTCCGTCGAGCAATTGCTGAACCGCCTGCTTGGAGGTGGCCGCGCGCTCGATCAATGCCGACTGACGCGTGCCGTTGCGGGGGATGTGGCCGAGCAGCCCGGCGCGCGCCTCGCTGAACCAGGCGTGGCCGGCTGCCCGCATGGCGGCGGCAAATTCCGCCTGCCAGGCACGGCTCGCCTGCCACAGCCGCCAACCGACGTGATCGGGCAACGCGACGGATTTTTCGTCAAGCTTATTGACCATTTAATCCAAGCTCCATATAGTCAAGATACTTGACTACACCCATGCCGTCGAGGCTCTTTCGAAACGCGAACCATGGACAGGGACAATGACGATACTGAACAGGGACACGCTGGCCATTATCATGGTCGGAACCACGCATGTCATCGACATGGGCGGCAAGAACGCCTTCATCCACTATGAAGCTGACGATCGGGCGCACATGCTCTTGCCGGACGGCACACGCTTTCACGGGACCTGGACGCTGCTGGAAGCCGGCTACAAGGTCGAATGGAAGGATGGCCCGACCGGCGCGTGGAAACTCGATCACACACCGGGAGCAATCGACTACATCGACGCGACAGGCGCCTCTCGTGGGCGCATTTCGCGCATCGATTTCGGCGATCCGCAGCGCCTGGCTGCTTGATCCGATCGGCGGTCAGCCACCAAGCAGGCCGCCGGCGATCGCCTGCTCCAGCGAGCCGATAGCCGCGGCGAGCTTCTCGTCGATGACGTGCAGATATTCGGTCCAGTCGTTGACGTGCCTGAGATCGGCCGCGCCGTCGGAAATGCCGCGGAGCCCGATCAGCGGCACGCCGAACAGTTGGCAGGCGCGCAAGCAGGCGAAGGTCTCCATGTCGACCATGTCGGCATCGATGGCGTCATAGGCGGTGCCGGAAATGATCGCGCCACCGGTCGAGAGCGCAGCCGTCTTGATGCCCGGGATGACGAAAGGCAGCGGCACCGTCACCGGCAGGTCGAGGAACGGCGTCGCGCCCTTCTCGAAGCCGAGCGGCGAAGCATCCATGTCGCGATAGCTCACCGACACGGCCTGGTAGATCTCGGCCTGTTCCAGCTTGCGGCTGCCGGCCGATCCCAGCGAAACAATGAGGTCTGGAAGCGCCCCCTCGGCCTTCAACGCCGCAAGCTCGGCGCCCAGCCTGACACCCGCTTCGACCGGACCGACGCCGGTCATCAGCGGCGTGAACAGGTTTTTCAAGTGCGGGCCGTATTCAGCCTCGACCGCCATGACGAAGAGGACGGACTTGCCTGCGATCCGAACCGCATTGTTCATCGGATCACCCCTCGATCCCATCGCGGCCGACCACCGTCATCATGGTGCCGGTCATGGTGGCGATCAGCTTCGCCTCGCCATCGGCGGCGAAGGCGTAGGCCTGCCCGTCGGCGACGATGATGGTGCGGCCGGGCTTGGTCACCGAGCCGCGGAACAGGAAGCGCTCGCCCCGGCCCGGCGCGAGCAGGTTGACCTTGAACTCGATGGTCAGCACGCTGGAATTCTGCGGCATCAGCGAAAAGGCGGCATAGCCGCAGGCGGAGTCCAACGCGGTCGAGATGACGCCGGCATGCAGGAAGCCGTGCTGCTGGGTGAGAGAGGCGGAATAAGGCATCTCGATCTCGATGATGCCGGGCGTCACCAAAGTCAGTTCTGCGCCGATGGTGGCCATGGCTTTTTGCCGGGCAAAAGAGGTCCTGACGCGTTCCTCGAAGTCGGGAGCGGGTACGATCTTGGCTGCTGCCATGGCACTTCGCCTCATATTTGCTGGCGAAGCTTATTGCAGAGCCCGGCAAGACAGGCAATCTTTTATGTTGCAGCGCAGCAAAAGACCGACTGTCCTCAAGCGACCCTGCGCAAGGCATGAAAGTAGAAACCGTCGGTGCCGCTCAGCGCCGGGGACAGCGAGATGCCGCCGCCCTCGCCGACACGTACAGCCGCCTGATGGTCGGGGAATCGGCCATCCCAGAGCTGGCGATGGTCGACCGGCGCAAAGCCTTGATGGCGCTCGCGGAAGGCAGCGACCTGTTCGCCGTTCTCGGCGTCGAACACCGAACAGGTGATGTAGACCAGCAAGCCGCCCGGCTTGACGAAGGCCTGCGCGGTATCGAGGATCGCCTGCTGCTCGCCCTTTCGGGCATCGAGCTGCCTTTCGGTCAGCCGCCATTTGGCGTCGGGCCGCCGCCGCCAGGTGCCACTGCCGGTGCAGGGCGCGTCGATCAGCACGATATCCATGTGATTGGTGAGCGGCGCGAGCTCCGCGGGCTTGCTGACGACCTGGACGTTGCGGTTGTGCGAGCGGCGGATGCGCTCGAAGATCGGCGCCAGCCGCACCTTTTCCGCGTCATGGGCGAAGAGCTGGCCGCGATTGTCCATCTCGGCCGACAGCGCCAGCGTCTTGCCGCCGGCGCCGGCGCAATAGTCGAGCACCTGCATGCCGGGCTCGGCACCGGCAAGGGCGGCGGCAAGCTGCGAGCCCTCGTCCTGCACCTCGAACCAGCCTTTCTGGAAGGCGGGCTCCGCCTGCACGTTCGGGTGCCTGCCGTCGCCGTCGATCGGCGGGATGCGGATACCGTGCGGCGCGATCGCTGCAGGCGCGGCACCCGTGCCCTGGAGTTCGGCCAGCACCTTGGCGCGATCCGCCTGGAGCGTGTTGACCCTGAGATCCAGCGGCGGACGCTGGGCGAGCGCCGCGCCTTCCTTGACCCAGGCGCCGCCATAGGCTTGCTCGAGCAAGGGCGCGCACCAGTCCGGGACATCCGCCCGCACAGCATCGGGGGCCTCGCCAAGCCGGCGCTCGGCCGCCGCCTTCAACTCGCCCGCGCTGAGCAGTGGCGGCGCGAATTTGTCACCGTCCAGCGCATCGTTCAGCGACTGCGCCGTCTGGCCCCATTCCAACAGAAGCGCGCCGAAGCCGATGGCGCGCGGGGTTTCCTCGCCGAACAGCCAGCCGGCCGAGCGTTTGCGGCGCAGCGCGTCATAGACGATGTTGCCGATCGCCGCGCGATCGCCGCCGCCGGCAAAGCGATGCGACAGACCCCAATCGCGCAAGGCGTCGGCCACCGGCCGGTGACGCCGGCCGATGTCTTCCAGAACTTCTATGGCCGCTGCCAGCCTTCCGCCCAATCGCATCCCGTTTTCCGTCTACACCACAAAATCGGCTCCAGCCCGCTCTTAAAGCGTTTCAGGCCTGGATTGAAAGAGTTCTGTTCGCGCTGGCTGTGAAACCACGTTTTCAAAACCGGGCGATTTCGCCGAACGGTTTTTCCATCGCGAGCGACGCAGCCAGAAAATAGGAACAATCGACCAGAATATGAAAGGTCTCTAATGTCTTTGACTGGCATGCACAAGCAAGCCTGCCGGCTTAACCTCTCGGCTTTCCAAGTGTTGTCCGCCGGAATACTCTTCCGGCAGTGATTCGCGGCGCGCAAAAGCGTGGTCTGGCGGATCCTATGAGGAGAGGGCAATGAAGACTTATCTGGCGGAAGTTCTCGGCACGTTTTTGTTGGTGTTCATCGGCACGGCCTCCGTGGTCACGGGCGGTTTCGGCGGCGCGCTGCCGCTCGGACAGGAAGGCATCGGCCTGGCGTTCGGCATCGGCCTGATCGCCGCGGCCTATGCGATCGGCCCGATCTCGGGCGCGCATCTCAACCCGGCGGTGACGCTCGGCGTGTTCCTGGCGGGGCGGATGCCCGCCAAGGATGTCGTCCCCTACTGGATCGCACAGGTCATCGGCGCCATCATCGCCTCGCTGGCGCTGTGGATCATTGTATCCGGCCAGGCCGGGGGTCATACCGGGGGCTTCGGCGCCAATGGCTGGGACGAAACGAAATGGGGCATGAGCTCGGCCTTCCTGTGGGAGCTGATCGGCACCTTCACCTTCGTCACCGTGATTCTCGGCGTCACCAACGCCAAGCACACCACTGCCTTTGCCGGCCTGGTCATCGGCCTCACACTGGCGGGCATCCACTTCGCCATGATCCCGGTGACCGGAACCTCGGTCAATCCGGCGCGCTCGATCGGCCCGGCGCTGTTTTCAGGGGGTGCCGCGCTCAGCCAGCTCTGGCTGTTCATCGTCGCGCCGCTGATCGGCGGAGCGATTGCCGGTGTCGTCGCCAAGGCCGGTATCTTCGAAAAAGACTGACCGCAGTTCGGCAAAAAGTAAAAAGGCGCGGGCATGACCCGCGCCTTTTCATTTGGGAGGATACGACCTTACTTTGCGATGTCGAAGCGGTCGGCGTTCATCACCTTCGTCCATGCCTTGACGAAGTCCTTGACGAACTTCGCCTTGGCATCGCCTGAACCATAAACCTCGGAGAGCGCGCGCAATTGCGCGTGCGAGCCGAAGATCAGGTCGGCGCGGGTGCCGGTCCATTTCACCTGCTTGGTCTTGCGGTCGCGCGCCTCGTAGACTTCTTGCGAGCCGGGCTCGGAGCCGGCCGCCGGATCCCAGATGGCCGCCATCGAGAGCAGGTTGACGAAGAAGTCGTTGGTGAGCTGGCCCGGCCTGTCGGTGAAGACGCCGTGCTTCGAGCCGCCGGCATTGGCGCCGAGCACGCGCAGGCCGCCGACCAGCACGGCCAGTTCCGGCGCGGTCAGCGTCAGCAGCTGGGCCCGGTCGACCAGCATCGCTTCGACCGACATCGGCAACCTGCCGCGGGCATAGTTGCGGAAGCCGTCGACTTTCGGTTCCAGCGCAGCGAAGGAATCGACATCCGTCTGCTCCTGCGAGGCATCCATGCGGCCAGGCGTGAAGGGCACCTTGACCTCATTGCCGCCGTCCTTCGCCGCCTTCTCCACCGCGGCGGCGCCGCCAAGCACGATGAGGTCGGCGAGCGAGACCTTCTTGCCGCCGGCCTGGGCCGCGTTGAACTCCTTCTGGATCGCTTCCAGCTTGCCGAGCACCTTGGCGAGCTGGGCCGGCTGGTTGACCTCCCAATCCTTCTGGGGGCTGAGCCGGATACGGCCGCCATTGGCGCCGCCGCGCTTGTCCGAGCCGCGGAAGGTCGAGGCCGAAGCCCAGGCGGTCGACACCAGCTCCGAGACCGAGAGGCCGGAGGCGAGTATCTTCGCCTTGAGCGAAGCGATGTCGGCCTCGCTCACCAGCTCATGGTCGATGGCCGGGATCGGATCCTGCCAGATCAGCTCTTCCTTCGGCACGAGCGGGCCGAGATAGCGGACAGCCGGGCCCATGTCGCGGTGGGTGAGCTTGAACCAGGCGCGGGCGAAGGCGTCCGCGAACTCACCCGGATGCTGGTGGAAGCGGCGCGAGATTTTCTCGTAGGCCGGATCGAAACGCAGCGCGAGGTCGGTGGTGAGCATGGCCGGCGCGTGGCGCTTCGAAGAGTTGTGCGCGTCCGGAACCGTGCCGGCGCCGGCGCCGGCCTTCGGCGTCCACTGATGCGCGCCTGCCGGGCTCTTCGTCAGCTCCCATTCGTAATTGAACAGGTTGTCGAAGAAATTGTTGCTCCATTTGGTCGGCGTCGTCGTCCAGGTCACTTCAAGACCCGAGGTGATGGCGTCGCCGGCGATGCCGGACGCATATTTGCTCGACCAGCCGAGGCCCTGCGCCTCGATACCGGCGCCTTCCGGCTCGGCGCCCACCAGCGAGGCATCGCCGGCGCCGTGCGTCTTGCCGAAAGTGTGGCCGCCGGCGATCAGCGCCACAGTCTCCTCGTCATTCATCGCCATGCGGGCGAAGGTCTCGCGGATGTCGCGCGCGGCGGCGATCGGGTCCGGCTTGCCGTTCGGGCCTTCCGGGTTGACGTAGATGAGGCCCATCTGCACAGCGCCGAGGTGACCGCTCAGCTCGCGATCGCCCGAATAGCGCTCATCGCCAAGCCACTTGCTTTCGGAGCCCCAATCCACGTCCTGCTCCGGCTCCCACACATCGGCGCGGCCGCCGGCGAAGCCGAAGGTCTTGAAGCCCATCGATTCCAGCGCGACGTTGCCGGTGAGGATCAGAAGGTCGGCCCAGGAAATCCTGCGGCCGTATTTCTGCTTGACCGGCCACAACAGCCGGCGCGCCTTGTCTAGATTGGCATTGTCCGGCCAGCTGTTCAGCGGTGCGAAGCGCTGCTGACCGGCACCGGCGCCGCCGCGGCCGTCGCCGATGCGATAGGTGCCGGCGCTGTGCCAGGCCATGCGGATGAAGAGCGGCCCGTAGTGGCCGAAGTCGGCCGGCCACCAATCCTGCGAATCCGTCATCACCTTGTGCAGGTCCTTGACCACCGCATCGAGGTCGAGACTGGCGAACTCCTTGGCGTAGTCGAAATCTTCGCCCATCGGGTCCGACAGGTTCGACTGCTGATGCAGGACCGCAAGGTCGAGCTGGTTCGGCCACCAGTCACGGTTGGTCCGTCCGGCGGATCCATGCGCCACCGGGCATTTGCCAGCGCTGTTGTCGTCGGTTTTGGCGTCCATCTTAGTCTCCGATTCTGCCGAGGTTTTTTGCCGAGGTTGAATTTTGCCGAGGTTGATTTTCCCGAATTTCTCGGGGGCGGCCGCTGGCCGCGCCAACCTGGAATGATCCAGACTAGGCTGCCCAGCCGATAAAGACAAATTGCCTTTCCTGTTTCATTTGATAGGATTTTCTTATGATTGGCCTCACAGTCCGGCAGATGCAATATTTCGACGCGCTGGCGCAGACGCTGCATTTCGGCCGCGCCGCGAAGCTCGCCGGCGTCAGCCAGCCGGCCCTATCCGCGCAGATCGCCGAGATGGAAGAGCGGCTGAACTGCCTGTTGTTCGAGCGCGGCGGCAAGACGGTGCGCATGACCGACGAGGCGCTTACCCTGCAGCCGCGTATCGAGCGCATTCTGGCCGACATACGTGACGTCGAGACGACTGCCCGGCGCGGCCGCCCGACCATGGAGGGGCGCTTCCGGCTGGGTATCATCCCGACCGTCGCGCCCTACCTCCTGCCGCATGTGCTGCCGGAACTGAAAAAGCACTACCCTTCCCTCCAGCTCGAGCTGCGCGAGGCGGTGACCGCGTCCCTGGTCGAGGACGCGACGTCAGGCCGGCTCGACGCCTTCATCGCTGCCTTGCCGCTCGACCAGCCGGCGATCGTCACCGAAGGGCTTTTTCCCGACCGCTTCTTCCTCGCCGTTCCCGCCGGCGATCCGGCCTTCGCCTCGCCGCCGGTCCCGCCGGAAAGCCCGGCGCTGGAGCGGCTGATGCTGCTGGAGGAAGGCCATTGCCTGCGCGAGCAAGCCCTGGCCGTCTGCGGCAATGTGCGGCCGGTAGCGATGGCAAGCTATGGCGCGACCAGCCTCACCACGCTTTTGCAGATGGTGGCGCATGGGCTGGGTGTGACACTGGTTCCGGAAATGGCGGCAAGTGCCGCCGGCGTCATGCCGGACCTGCGGATCGTCCCGTTCCAGG
Organism: Mesorhizobium sp. B2-7-1; assembly: GCF_006440735.1. Taxonomy (GTDB): domain Bacteria; phylum Pseudomonadota; class Alphaproteobacteria; order Rhizobiales; family Rhizobiaceae; genus Mesorhizobium. The sequence goes on from NZ_VFUA01000092.1 coordinate 22,250, forward strand.
AGCCGATGCCGCAGCGCATGATCTGCATGGCCTGGCGGAAGAACAAGGTGCGGCAGGACGAGTGCGTGGAACTGGCGCGGATCATACGCGGGCTGGATCGGGCGGTGCTTGCGGCGTGAAGCGCCTTTCGAGGCGGCTCTGCGCCTGATGGCCGGCCCGCAACAATTTCACGGCACGAAGATCAGAAACACATAGGTAAAAAACACCACGATATGGACCATTCCCGTCAGGAATGTCGTTCTTTCGGTGCTGAAGCTCACGCTGCATATGAAAAGGGCCAGGGCCAAAAGCACGGCATCGGACGCCGGGAGCCCCAGGGTCAACCCCCTGCCCGTTAGCAGGCTGGCGGCCGCGACCGCCGGTATCGTCAAACCGATCGTGGCGCAGGCCGAGCCCATCGCGACATTCAGGCTGCGCTGCAGCTCATTCTTGAACGAGGCGCGGATCGCCGAGATGGCTTCCGGCATCAAAACCAGTGCCGCGATCAACGCCCCCACGATGCTGTCGGCCTGGGTCACCTGGTAGGCGGCGAGCGCATCCTCCACACTTGCGGCGACCTGCTCGGCGAGCAGGACAATTCCGATCAATCCGCTCAGCAGCAACAGGGCGCTGACGGAAGTGCTTTCGGAGGAACCGGTTCGCATCGGAACGTCGTGCGCCTGTCCCTGGACGAAGTCCTCCCGGTGCCGGACGGTCTGGGCGAACACGAAGCTGGCATAGAGCAGCACCGAAAGGACGCTTACGAAACCAAGCTGAGCCGCCGAAAAAGTGCCGGGATCCGTAGCCCGGGTGTAGGTCGGAAGGATAAGCGTCATCACGGTCAGCGCGATCAGAACCGACAGATAGGCGCTGGTGCCTTGCCGGACGATAGCCTGCTTGCGATAGCGCCAGCCGCCAAGCGTGAGACAGATCCCGACAACGCCGGTGGAGGTGATCATCACCGTCGAGAAGACGGACTCGCGCGCCAGCGTCGGGTTGTTTTCTCCATGCAGCATCATGGAGACGATGATCGACACTTCGATCGCCGTCACCGCGAAAGTCAGCACCAAGGTTCCGTAGGGCTCCCCCACGCGCCGGGCGAGCGCCTCGGCATGGTCGAGCACCACGAAAATGGTGACGAACATGATGACGCTCGACAGCGCTCCAACGAGTATCCTGGCGTTCAGCGCCCCTTCGTCAACGGAAAGGCCGCTGGCCCTGACCGCGAGCGCCATCGCCAGCGCGGCCAACGGCATCGTGTAGGAAGTGACCGACCGCCCGTAACCAGTCATCCAAGCCCCCTAGAGCGTTTCACCGTTTCACGGAAACGGCGAACCGCTCTATCTCTTCGTTTTTACGCAATTCCGGATGGAAAACCGCTCACACTTTTCCTGGAATTGCTCTAACGCCACGCGTTTTCGCGAACTTAGCGGAAAAGCGCGTGGGGAGCACCTCTCATTGGACATCCTTGGGGCATCGTTGCCCGCCAAGCGCATCATTCAAAACACGGTTGAGAACCGGGTGCCATTTCTGGCGTCGAATACCTCGATGGCCTCGCGAACCGCCCCACAGAATCTTTCCAGAAGTTCCGGCTCGTTCCCCAGTCGACGGCGCAGCGAGAAGGGCACTTCCAACTGTGCTCCTTTCCCCGTCACGCCTCGGTTGACGATGTTCGAATCCTGGATACCTGGAAACGGATGGTCATCCTTCTTCGTCTGGAAGCCGGTTTCCCGCAGACGCCAGTCTATCTCTGAAACCAGCGCGGCGTCCTTGCCGCCCAGATAGACTGTCGAGGGATCGTCCCGATCCTGACGGCCATGGATCGTGACGACGGTGGACTTCGTCCGCAGCAGTTCCAGCGCGGTCGCCTCGTCGAAGTTCCTGGACGTTATGTGCAGCTCCCGGTTGCTTTCCGGCATCAGCCCTTCAAAGCAATACATATCGAGATCGCCCCCTGCTATCGTCTCGGTGATCAGGGAGGTGCGCGGCTCGATCTTGCCGCCATGCGGGGCCATGACGATCGCATTGCCGGTTCGCGCTCCACGCCGGACGACTATGCGATAATCTATGTTTTCGATTTTGGCGGCTTTCAGCGCCGCGAAATTTGGAAACTCATTGTCCATAAATGCCGTTTCAAGCCGTCTTCTGCGCCACCAATCCCAATTCCTCCACCATCGCCTCGCGCATCAGGAATTTCTGCGGCTTGCCGGTCACCGTCATCGGCAGCTCGGTGCGGAAGCGGATATAGCGCGGCACCTTGTAATGCGCGATCTGGCCAGCGCAGAAGGCCTTGATCTCCTCGGCGGTGGCGATCTGGCCGGGCTTCAGCACGATCCAGGCGCAGAGCTCCTCGCCATATTTGTCGTCCGGAATGCCGAAGACCTGCACTTCCTTGATCTTGGGATGGCGGTAGAGGAATTCCTCGACCTCGCGCGGATAGACGTTCTCGCCGCCGCGGATGACCATGTCCTTCACTCGGCCGACGATGTTGCAATAGCCCTCGACGTCGATCGTGGCGAGATCGCCGGTGTGCATCCAGCCGTCGGCGTCGATCGCCTCGCGGGTCTTGTCGGCGTCGTCCCAATAGCCCTTCATCACCGAATAGCCGCGCGTGCAGAGCTCGCCAGGCTCGCCGACCGCGACGGTAGCGCCGTCGGCGCCAACCGCCTTGACCTCGACATGCGGGTGGATGCGGCCGACGGTGGAGACGCGCTTTTCCAGCGGATCGTCGATGCTGCTCTGAAAGGAGACGGGACTGGTCTCCGTCATGCCATAGGCGATGGTCACCTGCGACATGTGCATGAGCGACACCACCTTCTTCATCACCTCGATCGGGCATGGCGAGCCGGCCATGATGCCGGTGCGCAGGCTGGAGAGGTCGAAGCTGGAAAAATCCGCATGGTCGAGCATGGCGACGAACATGGTCGGCACGCCATAGAGCCCGGTGCAGCGCTCCTGCGCGACCGCTTTCAGCGTCGCGCCGGCATCGAAGCCTTCGCCCGGGAAAACCATGGTCGCGCCCTTGGAGACGCAGCCCATCGTGCCCATCGACATGCCGAAGCAGTGGTAGAGCGGCACCGGGATGCAGAGCCGGTCGTCAGCGGTGAGCCTGATCGCCGACGTGACGAAATTGCCGTTGTTGACGATGTTGGAATGCGTCAGCGTCGCGCCCTTCGGCGCGCCGGTCGTGCCTGAAGTGAACTGGATGTTGATGGCTTCGCCCGGCTTCAGGCCTTCGGAGATGCGGTCGAGGCTGTCATGCTCGTCGCGGCCGGCCATGGCGAGCACGTCGCCGAAATTGAACATGCCGGGCGAGTTGTCGTCGCCCATACGGATGACGATCTTCAGCGAAGGCAGCTTTTTTGCCTTGAGCTTGCCGGGCTCCGCCTTGGCGATCTCCGGCGCCAACGTCTCGATCATGCCGAGATAGTCGGAGGTCTTGAATTGGGCGGCGGTGACCAGCGCCTTGCAGCCCACTTTGTTCAGCGCGTATTCCAGCTCGGTCAGCCGGTAGGCCGGGTTGATGTTGACGAGGATCAGGCCGGTGCGCGCGGTGGCGAACTGCGTCACCAGCCACTCCCAGCGGTTCGGCGACCAGATGCCGACGCGGTCGCCTTTTTCGAGCCCAAGCGCCAGGAAACCGGCGGCCAAGGCGTCGACCGCGTCCGACAGCTCGCTCCAGGTGAAGCGCTTGTCCTGACCGACGAAGACGGCGGCGTCGAGCGTGGCGTATCTGCTCACCGTGTCGGAAAACAGTTCAGGAATGGTCTTGTCGAGCAGGGGCACCGAGCGGTCGCCCGATACATGCGCCTTGCCGCCCAACGGAGCGATGAAGCTGCCGCTGGCGCCGCGCCGGCGCAGATTGGTGGCGTTCATGAGCTCGTCGAGTTTGATCGCCATCGCCGTCTCCTCCCGGGATGGACTGAGCCTATCAGCCTGCAAAGGCGGTGGAAACCCGCCGAAGGTACTGCCCCTCACCCAGCCTCCGCTTCGCTCGGCTGACCTCTCCCCGGTGGGGAGAGGAGATTGTCGGCGTCGGCGCCAACCTCTTCTCCCCACCGGGGAGAAGGTGGCCGCGCAGCGGTCGGATGAGGGGCAGCGCCGACGCTACCCCGTAATTGCTGACATCTTCGCGGCAATGTCGCGCAACTGCGCCTCATCGGCGGCATCTCGAGACTTTTTCGACGCTACCAGACAGGCCTGCGACTTCAGGATCATACCGTCGCCCAGCACCTTGAGGTGGTTGGCGCGCAGCGTCGAGCCGGTGGTGGTGATGTCGACGATGACATCCGCCAGGCCGGCAGCCGGGGCGCCTTCGGTGGCGCCGAGGCTTTCGACGATGCGGTAGACCTGGATGCCATGCTTGAGCGAGAAGAACTGCTGCGTCAGCCGCCAGTATTTGGTGGCGATCCTGAGCCGGCGACCGTGGCGCTGGCGGAAATCGGCGGCGACGTCGTCAAGATCGGTCATATTGTCGACATCGAGCCAGATGTCGGGCACGGCGACCACGACATCGGCGTGGCCGAAGCCGAGGCGGGCGACGATCTCGGCGCGCGCTTCCCAATCGGCGAGGTTCTCGCGCAAAAGGTCCTCGCCGGTGATGCCGAGATCGACCGCGCCCTGGCCGATCTCGCCGGCGATCTCGGACGCGGACAGAAAGGCCACCTCGACATTGTCGAGACCGCCGATACGGGCACGGTATTTGCGGTCGTCTTCAGGCAAGGTAACGGCCAGGCCGGCTTTGGCCAGCACGTCGAGGGACTGTTCCTTGAGACGGCCCTTGGACGGGATCGCCAGCGTGATCATTGCGCGGCCTCCCGCAGGGCTTCGATGCGGTCGAGCCAGACCGAGAAGCCGACGCCTGGGATCGGCTTCTTCGCGCCAAGCAGCGTCAGCAGCCGATCGTAACGGCCGCCGCCGACCAGCGGGCGGTCGCCGTCGCCGGCGGCAATCTCGAAGACGAGGCCGGTGTAGTAATCGAGCGGGCGGCCGAAGGCGGCGTCGTAGCGGATCTGCGCCGAGGACAGGCCGTGCGCCTCGATCGCCTTGGCGCGGGCGGCGAAGTTCTCCAGCGCCGGTCCCAGCGACAGGCCGGCATCGGCGGCGAATTTTTCCAGCGCCGCGGTTGCGCTGTCGAGCGCGACGTCGATCTCGAGAAAACCCTTGAGCGCCGAAAAGGCGTCATCGGACAGCCGCACGCTGCGCAGTTGCGCTTTCTCGATCAGCCGCCGCGCAATGTCGGCCGGAGCACGGCCGGACGATGCCGACAGCCCCGCCTCCTCCATGCCTTCGGCAATATGCGCGGCAAGGCCTTCCGCATCGCCGTCGAGCGCCAGCAAGGCGACGGGGCCGGAGAGCTGGCTGTTGCGCGGCGGGTTGGCGAGGTCGGCAAGGGCTGCCTCCAGCATCGGCGCCGAGCCGAAGGCGCGCGCGAGCCGCATGCGCCAGCCGCGCGGCAGACCAAGGGCTGCCAGCACGGCCTCGAACAGGGTCTGGTCGCCGAGCGTGACGGCAAGCGCCTTGCCGGGCAGCACCAGCGACAGCAGCGCATGCGCGTCGGCCAGCGAGCGGGCGTCGGCGGCGGCCGTGTCGCGGTCGCCCAGATCCTCGATGCCGGCCTGGAGGAACTCGTTGCCGCCGTCGCGGCGCTGGCGGAACACCTCGCCCAGATAAGAATAGCGGCGCGGCGTGCCGGCCTGGCTGGCGATGTGGTCGAGGCAGACCGGAATGGTGAATTCGGGCCGCAGGCACAGCGCCTTGCCGGTCTCGCTTTCGGTCAGGAAGATGCGGCGGCGCAGATCCTCGCCCGCCATATCGAGGAACGGATCGGCCGGCTGCAGCACGGCGACTTCGACCGCGTGGGTGTCGCGGGTGGCGAAGAGTTTGACGATGCCGGCGGCGATGGGGGGGCGGGTGGTCATTGATAGATTGGGCGCGAGGCACCCCCCTCTGGCCTGCCGGCCATCTCCCCCGCAAGGGGGAAGATCAGCAGCTTTGGGCTCGGCGCCCATTCTCCAACGCTGGAGATTGGCGAAAGAATGCGCGACATCCAATCTCCCCCCTTGCGGGGGAGATGGCCGGCAGGCCAGAGAGGGGGGCTCAAGAGACCCATTTCTCGCGATCGGATGCCTTCGCCGAGAGAATATGCTGCACATCGGAAAC
>NZ_VFUA01000093.1 GCF_006440735.1 Mesorhizobium sp. B2-7-1
GTTCTCCCTTCCACCGCAATGAATCATCAAACCGTCAGTCAGGGAATCCCGAATCTTTTAAAAGGCGACGTGCTTTAGGGGAGAAGGAGAGGTGGCGCTACTCCACCTTCACCAGCACGGCGCTATCGAACTCAATCACCTTGTCGCCGGTCGAATCGGAGGCCTCGCAGCGCAGCGTGAGCAGGTTCCAGCCCGGACGCCCGGCAAGCGGGCGGTGCGCTTGCGCGGTGCGCGTGAAGGTCACCGTCTCGCCGGCATAGACCGGCTTCAGCCATTTGAGGTTGCGGAAGCCGGGCGAGGGGCCGAATTCGGGCTGCGGGCCAGGGCCGGTCCAGCGCACGCCCTCGGTCTCCATGCGCTTTTCGAGGTTGTATTTCATCCAGGTGGCGGCGGTGTGCCAGCCCGAGGCGCAGAGCCCGCCGAGCACGCTCTTCTTCGCCGCCTCCTCGTCGACGTGAAAGACCTGCGGATCGTATTTCCTGGCGAACGCCTTGATCTCGTCCGCCTCGAATTTGTGCGAGCCGAGCGTGACAGTCTGGCCGATCAGGAAGAATTCGTCGAGGGTCATGATAGGCCTCGTGCGGCATCACGCGCGAGGAACATACCGGTGTTCTCCAACTCGAAGACGCTTTCGCCGTGTTGGTTGACGAGCTCGCTGCGCATGGTGATCAAGCCGAGTTGCGGCCTCGATTTGGACTGGCGCTTGGACAGTATGGTGACCGTGCCCGTCAGCCGATCGCCGGCCAGAACCGGTTTCTTCCATTTCACATGCTCGATGCCGGGCGAGCCTTGAGAGGTCGAGTCGAGCAGGAAGGCGTCGCACAGCATGCGCATGAACATCGCGCAGGTGTGCCAGCCGGAGGCCGAAAGCCCGCCAAGGATGCTTGCCTTGCCGGCTTCCTCGTCGAGATGCATCGGCTGGGCATCGAATTCGCTGGCGAATTCGATGATTTCGGCAGCGCTTACGTCCTTGCTGCCGATGTCGAGCGAGGCGCCTTCGACGAAATCCTCATAGGCCCAGGTCTTTCCGGTCATGCTGACTATCCGGTTGACGAACGCGTGATCCCCAAGTCGGGCATTCCCGGATGAAGGTCGAAGGCAATTTGGTCAAGCGATTTCTGGTAAGCCAGCCGTTGCCGGCCAATGCCGTCAGAGCCAGCCGCGGCGGCGGAAATACCAGAAGGGCAGGATCGCCGAGACCACCATCAGGCCGATGGCGAAGGGGTAGCCGAACTCCCATTTGAGCTCGGGGATGATGTCGAAATTCATGCCGTAGATCGAGGCGACAAGCGTCGGCGGCAGGAAGATGACGGCGGCGACCGAGAAGATCTTGATGATGGCGTTCTGCTCGATCGAGATCATGCCCAGCGTGGCATCGAGCAGGAAGGAGATCTTCTGCGACAGGAAGGTGGCGTGGTCGGCGAGCGAGAGCACATCGCGCGACAGCGTCTTGATGCGGGCGCGCACGTCCTTGCTCATCTTGGTCTGGGCCGCGACATGGGCGAGAAAGCCGGCAAGGCGCTGCAGCGAGATCAGGCTGTCGCGGACCGATGAAGCGATGTCCTCCTTGCGGCCGATGCCTTTCAGGAGTTCCTGGAAATCGCGGTTGCGCTTCGAGGCCTTGGTCGAGCGCGCCTCGAAAATGTCGCGCGAGATCGCTTCCACCTCGCGGCCGGCGCGCTCGAGGATGTCGGCCAGGCGATCGACGATCGCCTCCAGCAAGCCGATCAGTATGGTGTCGCCGCTGGTGCAGCCGGTCGCCACCTTTTCGGCGCGCAGCGGGAAGGTCTTGAAGGCCTTGGGTTCGTGGTAGCGGATGGTGATCAGCCGGTTGCCGGCAAGCGCGAAGGTCACCGGCGACATCAGCGGATCGTCGGCCTCGGTCTGCGCCGGCAGCACGGCGGTCATGAAGTAGCCGCCGTCCTCGATATAGAGGCGGCTCGAAATCTCGATCTCCTCCATCTCCTCGCGGGTCGGGATGGCAATGCCCAGCCAGCTCTCGATGCGCGCCTCTTCCTCCTTGGTCGGGTTGAAGAGATCGGCCCAGACGATCCTGTCGCCGTCCGCCGTGAGATCGTCGGTGAGGCGCAGGCGATCATTGTCCACGACGAAGGTTTTTATCATCGCCGGGTCTCCTGGAGGATCAGGTGTTGAACTTGAACAGCATGATGTCGCCGTCCTGGACGACATATTCCTTGCCTTCGTCGCGCGCCTTGCCGGCTTCCTTGGCCGCCACTTCGCCGCCCAGCGTGACGAAGTCGTTGTAGGCGATCGTCTGGGCGCGGATGAAGCCGCGTTCGAAATCGGTGTGGATGACGCCGGCCGCCTGCGGCGCCTTATCGCCCTTGTGGATCGTCCAGGCGCGCGTCTCCTTCGGCCCGACGGTAAAGTAGGTGATCAGATGCAGCAGCTCGTAGCCGGCGCGGATCACCTTGTTGAGGCCCGGTTCGTCGAGGCCGATCGAGGCGAGGAACTCCATCTCCTCCTCGTCGGAAAGCTGGGCGACTTCCGCCTCGATCGCCGCCGAGATCACCACCGTGCCGGCCCCCTGCGCCGCAGCCATTGTCTCCACCGCCTGCGTGTGCTCGTTGCCGGTGGCGGCGTCCGCCTCGGCGACGTTGCAGACATAGAGCACGGGATGCGATGTCAGCAGGTTCAGCCCCTGGAGGATGCGCAGATCTTCCGCCGCGATGCCATTGAGCAGGAAGCGCGTCGGCTTGCCGGCCTGCAGCAATTCAAGCGCGGCCTCCATCATCGGCAGGACGGCCATGGCTTCCTTGTCCTTGCCGGCGGCGCGCTTGCGGATCTGGGCGATGCGGCGCTCGAGGCTTTCGAGGTCGGCGAGCATCAGCTCGGTCTCGACCGTCTCGGCGTCGGCGACAGGGTCGATGCGGCCTTCGACATGGGTGATGTCGTCATCCTCGAAGCAGCGCAGAACATGCACGATGGCGTCGACCTCGCGGATGTTGGCGAGGAACTGGTTGCCCAGCCCTTCGCCCTTGGAGGCGCCGCGAACCAGGCCGGCGATGTCGACGAAGGAGATGCGGGTCGGAATGATCTCCTTCGATTTGCCGATCGCCGCGATCTTCTGCAGGCGCGGATCCGGCACCGCCACCTCGCCGGTGTTCGGCTCGATGGTGCAGAAAGGATAGTTGGCGGCCTGCGCTGCCGCCGTCCTGGTCAGCGCGTTGAACAGCGTCGACTTGCCGACGTTGGGCAAGCCAACGATGCCACATTTGAAACCCATGTTCGTCCAGTCCTGTCGGAATTCGATTTTGCTGTGGGCTATGGGCGATAGGGGTGACGAACGTCAAGCCCCGATCGGCCGGGCCGCCTCATGGCCGCTAATCTGGCTATCGCTGGCTCATCGCGCAAGTTGACGCAGTCTGGCGAGACGCTCCGGTTCGCCGCGCACGAAGGCCTGGTCATGCTCCAGCACCGCCAGCGCCTGCCTGGCGCTGTCGCGGGCACCATCCATGTCGCCGAGAAGGGCGCGGCATTCGGCCAGCTCCTCCAGCACATAAGGCGCCTGCGCGCCGTCGGCGGCTGCCGTGGCGGCGGTTTCTTCGGCAAGCCGCCGGGCTTCCTCGATGCGACCCAGCGCGCGCAGCGTCCTGATCACGGCATAGCGCGCAATGCGCAGCTCGCGTTTCTCGCCGGCCGAGCGGCGCAGTTCGACCGCCTGCTCGAACGGCGCCAATGCGTCTGCGAACCGGCCGGCATCGAAATAGGACCAGCCGAGATTGTTGAGCAGCGCTCCGCGCCAGTTTTCGGCCTCTGGATGCTCGCCGATATAGGCGAGGGCCGTCGCGGTCCATTCGACGGCGTCGTCAAGTGTTCCAACGATCGCCAGCATATGCGCGGCATCCGCGGCCAACGCATGGGCTCCGGCTTGCCGCGCCAGTCGCCAGGCTTCGCCAAACAGCGGCCGCGCCTTCTCGCGTTCGCCGGCGGAATTGTAGAGGCGGCCGCGTTCGAGAGCGCAGATCGCGAGAGCTCTCGGATCGTCGCCGGCCAGACGTTCAGTCTGGTCGATCAGCGCGTGACCCGCGGCGAAGTCCCCGGCGAGGCCGAGTTCCCTGGCACGTCGCGCCAGATCCGAAACGCTGTCAGCCATATCGATCTCACTTGTGGCCCGGGCGCGATGCCGGCGCCGCCAGACGCAATCTTCCATTGGGCGGTCCCGTGCGCGGCGCCGTGCTTTTTAGTCTTTTCCGAACAGCTTCTTCAGCATGGCGGCCATCGGGCCGCTCTCGGGAAGTTTTGCCGCCGGCTGCTGCGGGCGCGCCTGGCGGACATGGCTTTGCTGCTTCGGCGGCTTGGGCGGCGGGCGGTCGTCATCGCCGGTCGGCACGAGCTTGTCGCGCAAGGCGAGCGTGACGCGGTTCATGAACGAGCTGTCGTCGCCCTTCGCCAGCAGACCAGCGTCGTCGGCGATTGCCGCGAGCAGGACATCGAGCCATTCGCGATCGGCCTTGGCGAAATCGCCAAGCACATGGCCGTGCACCATCTCCTTGACGCCGGGATGGCCGACGCCGATGCGCACCCGGCGATAGGCGTTGCCGACATGCTGATCGAGCGAACGGATGCCGTTGTGGCCGCCGGAACCGCCGCCGACCTTGACCCGGAGCTTGCCGGCGGCAAGGTCGATCTCGTCGTAGAAGACGGTGAGCGCCGCCGGCTCGAGCTTGTAGAAGCGCAGCGCTTCGCCGACCGACTGCCCGGAGAGGTTCATGAAGGTCTGCGGCTTGATCAGCAGCACTTTTTCGCCGCCGAGCGTGCCTTCGCAGATCAGGCCCTGGAATTTTCTCGACCAGGGCGAAAAAGAATGGCGGCGGGCAATCGCGTCCGCCGCCATGAAGCCGACATTGTGCCGGTTGTTCTCGTATTTCGCGCCCGGATTGCCGAGGCCTGCAAAGACAAGCATCGCCGCCTCCGGACGCTTAAAAGCTTACTTCTCTTCGGCCGCCGGGGCCGCCGTTTCGGCTGCCGCCGGCTCGGTGGTGGCTTCCGTCTCCGGCTTCATCGCCGACGAGCCGGCAACGGTGGCGATGGTGAAGTCGCGATCGGAGATGACCGGCTTGACGCCGGCCGGCAGCTTGACCGCCGAGATGTGGATCGAATCGCCGATGTCGGTGCCGGTGAGATCGACGGTGATGAATTCCGGGATCGCGTTGGCCGGGCAGTGGAACTCGACTTCGTGGCGAACGATGTTGAGCACGCCGCCGCGCTTGATGCCGGGCGACTTGTCCTCATTGATGAAGTGGACAGGCACGTCGACATTGACCTGGGTGTCCTTGCCGATGCGCAGGAAGTCGACATGGACAGGAAAATCCTTGACCGGGTCGAGCTGGAAATCCTTCGGCAGGACCTGGATCTTCTTGCCGTCGACATCGATCGTGGCGATCGTGGTGAGAAACCCGCCGCCGTGGATCTTGTAGAAGAGGTCCTTGTAGTTCAGCGCAATAGCCAGGGGAGGCTGCTTGTCGCCGTAAATGACTGCAGGCACTTTACCATCGCGGCGAACTGCACGGGCGGACCCCTTACCGACCTGTTCGCGCGCTTCGGCTTTCAGCTCATAAGCATCGTGGCTCATGGCATTTCCTTTCGCGTGTTGTGGAGCGCCCACGGCCGGCAAATCCGCCCATAGACGTCGAAAGCCGTCGCGGCCCTGCGCAGTCGGTCCAAACGCCTTTGGCTGTCCAAATGCTCTTGGGGATCATGCGAGGCCTGGCCGGCCTTCCTCCGCGTTGCCTCCAAGGGTGTCTACGCGGGTGGCGGCTCTATAGCGGAAGGCGGGCGAGGGCGCAAGCGGTCGGGCGGGAAGGCTTGCGGGGTGGTTTCCGGCCCCGAAAGCATAAGCGGAAATCCCATTTGCGGCAAATGTAGGAACCAGCGATTCTCAGTCGTCCTGCGGCATGCAACCAAACCCCACGGGGATCAACATGAAACTCCTGTTCAGCCGCAATCCCAATCCTCGCCTCGCGGTCGCGACGGCACGCCATCTCAACGCCAAGATCGCGTTCGAGTTCGCCTCGCCGATGGCGCCGGGGCAGGCCGAGCGCTACCGCGCGCTCAACCCCAACCTGACCTTGCCGATCCTGGTCGGCCCGGCATGGAGCCTGTGGGAGGCCGACGCCATCGCCTGCCGGCTCTCACGCGAGGCGAATTCGGATTTCTGGCGTGTCGGGCAGGACGAGCCGGACATGATCCGCTGGATCAGCTGGGCCAAGGAACGGTTCGCCTTCGCTTGCGACATGGTGCATTTCGAGCGCGGCACCAAGCAGCGCTATGGGCTCGGTCCCATCGATCGGGCTCTGGTCGAGGAGGGGCTGAGGCAGTTCCATAGAGCCGCGGCGGTCCTCGAGCCCGAGCTTTCCGCACGGGATTGGCTGGTCGGCAATGCGATCTCCTATGCCGACTTCCGCATGGCGACGTTCCTGCCCTTCAACGACGTCGCCGGATTGCCGCTCGTCGACTACCCGGCGATCTGGCGCTGGTATGGCCGGCTGGAGGCGATCGACGCCTGGCGCGATCCGTTCCAGGGGCTGGAAGCGCCGCCACTGCCGCCGGTCAAGGCCGAGGCGTGACAGGCATCGGCTTTGCGCAATTCCGCGCGGAAGCCGAGCTGGCCTTAGACGGCGTCGACCACCAGGCCGCCGTTCAGCGCATCGCGCAACGCCTGGATCTGTCGGTTCAAGGCATCGAGTTCAGCCAGTTTCATGCCTGAGCGCTCGATCAGCGTCTCGTTCAGGCAATTGCATTGGACGAGCAAGGCTCGTCCACCGGGGGTGAGGTCGACCTGTACCTGGCGCTCGTCGGTCTGGCTGCGCTGGCGGGTGACAAGGCCGGCCTGCTCCATTCGCTTCACCAGCGGCGTGATGGTGCTCGATTCCAGGGCGAGCCGATGCGCGATGCTGCCCACCGACATGCCGTCCGTCTCTCCCAGTGCGTTGAGCACCAGATATTGCGGATAGGTGATGCCCATCTCGTCGAGCATCGGCTTGTAGGTGCGGTTGATCGCCATCGAGGTGGCGTAGAGCGTGAAGCAGAGCTGATTGTCCAACGGGAGAGGCACGGCGCATTCCTTTTGCCGACTGAGCATCCATTATGTACCACGGAAAATGATATCGCGATACATATTTTTGTGGACAAGGGTTTCGATCTCCGCTACGAAATTATTTATCGCGATATTGTTTATTGCGATATCAACAAAAGGAGATTGAGATGAGCTTGCAGACCACGTCAGGGCAGACCAAGTCAGGTTCGGGCAGCGGCACGATCACCACCAAGGACGGAACGCAGATCTTCTACAAGGATTGGGGAACGGGCCAGCCGGTCGTCTTCCACCATGGCTGGCCGCTGAGCAGCGACGACTGGGACGCCCAGATGCTGTTCTTCCTGTCGAAGGGTTACCGCGTCATAGCCCATGACCGGCGCGGCCATGGCCGTTCCAGCCAGACCGACACCGGCAACGAGATGGACACCTATGCCGCCGACGTGGCCGAGCTTACCGCGCATCTCGGCCTCAAGGACGCCATCCATGTCGGTCATTCGACCGGTGGCGGCGAGGTCGCGCGCTATGTCGCCCAACATGGCGGCGGCGGTCGTGTCGCCAAGGCCGTGCTGATCGGTGCGGTGCCGCCGATCATGCTGAAGACGCCGGCCAATCCCGGCGGCCTGCCGATCGAGGTGTTCGACGGTTTCCGCGCTGCGCTGGCGGCCAATCGCGCCCAGTTCTTCCACGACGTGCCGGCCGGCCCGTTCTACGGCTTCAACCGTCCCGGCGCCCAGGTTTCCGAAGGCGTCATCGACAATTGGTGGCGCCAGGGCATGATGGGCGGGGCCAAGGCGCATTACGACTGCATCAAAGCCTTCTCGGAAACCGACTTCACCGAGGACCTGAAGACAATCGACGTGCCGGTGCTGGTCATGCATGGCGACGACGACCAGATCGTGCCGATCGCGGACTCCGCGCTCATCTCGATCAAGCTGCTCAAGAAGGGCGAGCTGAAGGTCTACAAGGGCTTTCCGCACGGCATGGCAACGACCCATGCGGATATCATCAACGCCGACCTGCTGACCTTCTTCAAGGCCTGAGCCCGCCTGCCGAAACGCGAGAGCACCCGCCCAAGGGCGGGTGCTGCAAGGAGGGTGAAGCGCGAAATCGTGCCTGCTGCCCTCTGCTATGACTGTCCTCCCCGCCCGGGTTTGCCGAGGAGGCCCGCGAGTTTGCGTTCCACCCTTGGTCGGATCTGGGCCCGCCAATCGGGGATGTCGCCCAAGGATATGCTGTTTGCAGCCTTGGCCTTCCGTGCCAGCCAGGTGACATCGACAATCGCGCTGCCGATTGCGAGCAATCGGTTCGTCAGCATCTGCTCGTTGAGGATCGCCCTTGCCTTGCTCTCGAAAAAAGGCAGCGTTTCAAGCGTCAGATCGAACCGGGAATGCCATCCAGGTCCTTGCCCGGTCCCGGCTCCGGTAAGCCATCCAACCAAAAACTGTCTATACGAGCGCGAGATTGGTGCGTCTTTCCGAAACGGCGCAAGCGGATCTCCGCTGAAAATCGGCGTGCCGCCGGTCACGCTGACCATCGATCCAAGCGCTTGCAAATGCCTGGGCCGCATCAGGATGAACGAGCTGCGGAGCCATGCCTGCCAGGAAATTCCAAACACCGACACCGGCTCATTGTAGAAATCGACATGACCTAGCACCGCATTCAGACCCGGCAGATGCCGCACGACATTCTGGTCGATCAGCTTGAGATGGTCCGGCGTGTATTCGGCGAATGCCGACGTGGCGAGATGGACCAGATCATGGTCATTCACCCGTTTGCCCAGATAGGCAATGCCGCTGTCCCACGCGGAGAATTCCCAACTGGAGTTTGAACCCCCGATCAATTCGACCTCGCGATCAAGGTCGGCGCGGTGGCCTTCCGGCAAGGTATTGTCGATCACCAGCATATGGTGTGACACGTCTGGCATTTGCGCGGCGAACATCGCCCTCAAATCCTGGAGCGCGGTTGGATACCTGGCGGTGCCATGGCGCGCCAGCAGCGTCAGGATTCGCAATTTGGAAGGGTCTCGACCGCTTTCCGGCGTCAACGCTTCTTTCCCCTCAGACGCGCGCTAATAAAATCATGGGGAGCATGCTTCAATCGTCTCGCAAAGCGCGCCCTGGCATCTATCCACAGACATCATGTCCAGACTCGGCGTCGAATGGTAGCGTCCCAGCCGAATAGGGGGCGAGAGATGAATGCAACGTCGAGACGGCCACCGCGCGCCGGTGGCTGGGCCATCAAGTCGATCCTATGAGGTACGTTTCGCTTGGAACGTATCCGATCCGGCGCCCGATCCACGGTGGTCAGTTGCGGGCAAATGCCATCCACAGGGTCCTGCGGGATTGCGGGTGGGAAACACACCACGTCGTCGTTACTCCCCACCGCGGCGCCAGGCGGGAAATGGAGGCCGGCGATCTTTTCATCGAGCTGCCGCGCAGCTTTCGCAAGAAGATGGCCAGGCGCAAATGGCGTTCCGATGTCGCCACCGCCGAATTCATCGCGCGCAGCAAGTCCCACCGCCGCGAGATCGCAAGATTTCTCGACGACTTCAGGCCGGATGTCATCGCCCTGGAGCAGTGCTGGCTTTGGCCGGCTCTGCGTGAGTATGTCGAAATGTGCTCGCCCGAGGCACGTTTTTCAATCGTGTACAGTTCGCACAACGTCGAACAGCAATTGCTGGCGCAAGAGGCCGCGATACCCGGCGCGGAAACGGATCTCTGGAGCGCTCGACTTGCGGCGGATATCGAAGCCGACCTTGCCATGAAGGCGGATCTGGTGGTCGCCGTCAGCGAGCAGGATGCAGCCTATTTTCGCAAGCTCAATCCAAGCGTGGCGGTCGCCGCCAACGGCATCTGGCCGCGCGAAGTGCCCGTCGGCCTCGATCATTGGGCGTCGCGGTTCGCCGGCCTGCGCATGGCGCTGTTCGTCGGGTCGGGCCATCCGCCCAACGTCCGCGGTTTTCTCCAGATGACGGGTCCGGACCTCGGTTTCCTCTCAGCCTCGGAGCGGATCGTCGTGGTCGGCGGCGTTGCCGACCAGATCCGGAACGATCCCGGATTCCTGCGCTACCGCGGCGCCGACAATGCCCGGATCGAGCTGCTCGGCGTGCAGGACGGCGCGACCCTCAGCGCGCTGATCGAGCTTGCCGATGTCGTGATGCTTCCGATCGTCGAAGGCGGCGGCACCAACATCAAGACGGCGGAAGCGCTGTACAGCCGCAAGCCGGTGGTGGCGACATCCTTCGCGTTTCGCGGCTACGAGCACTTCAGGCATTGGCAGAATGTCCGGCTGGCGGACAAGCCGGAGGATTTTCGGGATTTGCTCGTGCAGGCGCTCAGAAGCGAACCGAAGGAGTTGGGGTCGGCAGGCGTCGCACAACTCGATTCGCTGCTTTGGGCCGCGACGCTCCAAAAGCTTCCCGAGCAGTTCGCGGCGCTGCCGAGGCGGCAGCGCCAAGCGATGGCTGTCGATGGTCCCGGCGGCCTTTTGCCCGGCCTGTTGCGACGCATGGGCTTGTTGAGAAAAAGCTGATCTTGTGTGCCGGGGGGGCGCTGGGGAAAGAACCGGCGTCTCGGGCGATGCAAGCATTGCGCCACGCGATGCCGCCGGATGCAGGACCTTCAAGGTCCTGAACCGACGACGATCGTTGGTTGAACGGCGGGTTAGCCGCCGATCTCGCCGGCAATCAGGCCTGCCGCGCTTCCTTCATGTTGGGCAGGAAGACCGTCAGCAGGCCGAGGAAGGGCAGGTACGAGCAGATCTGGTAGACGAAGTCGATGCCCTTCATGTCGGCGACGATGCCGAGCACCGCGGCGGCGATGCCACCCATGCCGAAGGCGAAGCCGAAGAAGATGCCGGCGATCATGCCGACGCGGCCTGGAACCAGTTCCTGCGCGAAGACGACGATGTTGGAGAAGGCCGATGACAGGATCAGGCCGATCAGCACGGTGAGCACCATCGTCCATTCCAGATTGGCGTAGGGCAGCGCCAGCGTGAAAGGCAGCACGCCGACGATCGAGAACCAGATCATCGCCTTCTGTCCGTAGCGGTCGCCGAACGGTCCGCCGAGCAGGATGCCCAGCGCCGAGGCGCCGAGGAACAGGAACAGCATCACTTGGCTCATCTGCACCGAAACGCCGAATTTATGCATGGCGTAGAAGGTGTAGTAGCTGGAGAGCGAGGCGATATAGGCGTTCTTGGTCAGCACCAGCAGCGTCAGCACGGCCAGCGCCCACATGACCTTCTTATGCGCGAAGGGCGAGACATGGGCAATTTGCTTGCGGGTGGCCATCGAGGCGCGCAGTCGGCTGTACCAGCCGCCGACCTGCCACAGCACGACGATGCCGATCAGTGAGCCGACGGCGAACCAGGAAATGCTGGTCTGGCCGAACGGCACGACGATGAAGGCGGCGAGCAGCGGGCCCATGGCCTGGCCGAAATTGCCGCCGACCTGGAACAGCGACTGCGCAAGGCCGAAGCGGCCGCCGGAGGCGAAGCGGGCGATGCGCGAGGATTCCGGATGGAAGATGGCCGAGCCGATGCCGATCAGCGAGGCGCCGATCAAAAGCAGCCAGTAATGGCCGGCATGGGCGAGCACCACCAGGCCGACCAGCGACGAGGCCATGCCCCAAGGCAAGGAGTAGGGCATCGGCCTCTTGTCGGTGATCATGCCGATGACCGGCTGCAGCAGCGAAGCCGTCACCTGGAAGGTGAAGGTCAGAAGGCCGATCTGCCAGAAATCGAGACCGTAATTGTCCTTGAGCAGCGGATAGATCGCCGAAAGCAGCGACTGCATGATGTCGTTGACACAATGGCAGAAGCTCACCGCAAGAATGACGGTGAAGGCCGTCGCTTGCGCCGAGATGTTGCTTGCCGGCGCCGGTGCGGCGACGGAGGTGACGGTCGTATCAGTCAAGGCAATGCTCCGTAGTCTTTGGCGGCGAACCGCAGGCGGCCTTATAGGCCCGTTGCCAAGCGACTTCTTTCGTGGTTTGGTCCAATAGTTTCGCAAGTGGGCCACATCCGATGCCGAATAGCCGGGAAATCTTCAGGGGCGACGCCGCCGAGCTCGGCCGGCTGCACGAAAGCCGCTGGCAATGGCTGGAACAGGCGGTCGGGCCGGCGGTGGCGCTGCCGACCGAATATCCGGACGGCTATCACGTGCCGCAGCACCGCCATAGCCGCAGCCAGCTGCTGCATGCGCTGGTCGGCGTGGTGCTGGTGACGACCAGGCACGGGCGCTGGATGGTGCCGCCCGACCATGCGATGTGGATACCGGCCGGCACCGAGCACGCCGTCGAAATGCTTGGCGACGTCTCGATGCGTTCGGTCTATGTGATGCCGGGCGCCATCGCCGGCCTGCCGGAAGGCCTGCGGGTTGTCGGCATCACGGAATTGATGCACAGCCTGATCGTGGAATCGGAGAAGCTGCCGCAAGGCGGCGAGTTCGAAGGGCGCGCGGCGCTCGTCATGGGGCTTCTGCTGCACGAGATCCTGAACCTGCCGGAACGGCCGCTCGGGCTGCCTTTTCCGTCCGATCCAAAGCTGGCGGCGCTCTGCCGGCGCTTCGTGGCGGCCCCTTCACCGCATGCGACGATCGACGAATGGGCGGATGCCGCGGGTATGAGCCGGCGCTCCTTCACCCGCGCCTTCCATCGCCAGACGGGATTGTCGCTGTCGACATGGCGCCAGCAGGCCTGCCTGTTCGCGGCGCTGCCCAGGCTCGCCGACGGCGAGCCGATCACCCGGGTGGCGCTCGATCTCGGCTATGACAGCGTGCCGGCGTTCATCACCATGTTCAAGCGCATGCTCGGCGCCTCGCCGCGCGGTTACATGCGCGGCGCGCGCGATGCCGGCGCGAGCCTGCGCCGCACGGGCGGTCCGATCGCCGCGTGAAGCAGCGCCAGCGAGTTGATGCGTCGGCAGCCGGCTTAAGGCTTCATGGCTAATACTGATTGCAAAATGCAATCGGTTATGCTCTTTTCTCGGAAAAGCAAAATCGGAGGCCCCTCATGGCGACGATCGTCTATGCCATGCTGACATCGCTGGACGGCTACATCGCCGGGCCGAGCGGAGAGATCGACCTGCCGGTTCCTGAGGAGGAATTGCATCGGCATTTCAACGACGAGATGCGGCGGACGTCGATCGCGCTTTGCGGGCGCAGGATGTATGAAACCATGCGTTTCTGGGACCGTCCGGAGCGCGAGATCGCCGCCGAAGACGTCGAGCGGGATTTCGCCTACGCCTGGCGAGATACGCCGAAGGTCGTGTTTTCGACCACGCTTCGAGAAGTTGGGCCGAACGCCCGTCTGGCGAAGGGTGACGTGGAGGCGGTGGCGAGGGCTCTCAAGGCGGATACGGACGGCGAGATTTCTGTCTCCGGCGCCGATCTTGCCGGGCATCTAGCGCTGGCAGGCCTGATCGACGAGTACCGGCTTTACATGCATCCGGTCGTGCTGGGTGGTGGCAAGCCTTATTTCCGGTCCGGCCTGTCGCTGGCGCTGAGGCCACTCGGCACGCAAAAGTTTACGCAAGGCGTAATGCTGCTGCGTTATGCGCCCGCGGCAATCAGTTTCTGATCAATCGAACAGGCTCGAGACCGATTCTTCCGTCGCCGTGCGCGAGATCGCCTCGCCCATCAGGTCGGCGATCGAAATGACGCGGATGTTCGGGGCATCGAGCACGCCCTGCGTCGGCTGGATGGAATCGGTGATCACCAATTCCTGCAGCTTCGAGCCGGCGATACGGGCGACGGCGCCGCCCGAGAGCACGCCATGGGTGATGTAGGCGGTGACGGAGGTCGCGCCATTGGCAAGCAGCGCATCGGCCGCGTTGCAAAGCGTGCCGCCGGAATCGACGATGTCGTCGATCAGCAGGCAATCCTTGCCGGCGACCGCGCCGATGATGTTCATGACTTCCGATTCGCCGGGACGCTCGCGGCGCTTGTCGACGATGGCCAGCTGCGCGTCGAAACGCTTGGCAAGCGCGCGCGCCCGCACCACGCCGCCGATGTCGGGCGACACGACGACGACATTGCCGAGCTGCTTGTACTTGGCCTTCACGTCGCGGGCCATCACCGGCACCGAGAACAGATTGTCGGTCGGAATGTCGAAGAAGCCCTGGATCTGGCCGGCATGCAGATCGAGCGTCAGCACGCGGTTGGCGCCGGCGCGGGTGATCATGTTGGCGACCAGCTTGGCCGAGATCGGCGTGCGGCCCGACGCGCGGCGATCCTGCCTTGCATAGCCGAAATAGGGGATGACCGCCGTGATGCGCCGCGCCGAGGAGCGCATGAAGGCGTCCATCATGATGAGCAGTTCCATCAGATGGTCGTTGGTCGGATAAGAGGTCGACTGCAGGATGAAGACATCCTCGCCGCGCACGTTTTCCTGGATCTCGACGAAGATTTCCTGGTCGGCGAAGCGTCTGACGCTGGCCTTCCCTAGCGGGACGTTGAGATAGCGAGCGACCGCTTCGGCCAGCACCCGGTTGGAATTGCCCGCGAAAAGCTTCATGCACCGTTCCTGGTGAAGGATGGAGAGGCCGGAGAGACTCTCATGAGCCTTTTATGCGGGCTTTTAGCGGGCCGTGCCGGTATTGCAAGCCTCGTTGTGGGGAATCCTTCCGGTCACCGCAACAAACACGGAAAACATCGCAAGCCGGCAACAGTTCGGCCGGCAACAGTTTGGCTGGCAACAGTTTGGCTGGCAACACTCGGGCCGGTCCGGTCAACCGGCGCCGCCGCTGCCGAGCCAGGCGGCGAACTGGTCGATCGTCTGGTCGGCAATGGCCTGCATGGTCGCGGGCGCCACGGTGGGCCAGCCTTCGCCGCTGCCGGCCGCAGGCGCCTTCTGCTGGCCATTGATGCGGTGCAGGCGATTGCCAGAGGGGTCGTA
The DNA here is from genome assembly GCF_006440735.1 of Mesorhizobium sp. B2-7-1. Taxonomy (GTDB): domain Bacteria; phylum Pseudomonadota; class Alphaproteobacteria; order Rhizobiales; family Rhizobiaceae; genus Mesorhizobium. The sequence continues at coordinate 14,956 of NZ_VFUA01000093.1, forward strand.
AATGTCCCAGACATAGATGACGGTCGTGTCCTTGCCCTCGGACATCGTCGAAAAATAGCCTTTCAGCACATGCGTCGCCGTCTGGTCGGTGCTGCCGACAAGCGTCAGGCCGCGTTGCCGGGCACGGGTCTGCAGCTCCGCCGTCAAGGGCGCTGCCGCGTCCACCGATGCGCCGACGATCGGCGCCACCTGCAGCCGCGTCTTTGCGAGGGCTGCGGTTTGCGCTGGCGTTGCGCGCGTCGCGGGCGACGCCGTGGTGGAGGGCGCGGGCGAAGGAGCAGGCGCGGTCGTGGTCGGAGAGGTGGCCGTTGTCGATGTGCCCTGCGGGGTGGCCGAAGATTGGGCCGAGCTCGCCGGCGGGGTGATCGCCGAAGGTTCCAGGACGTCCTTGGCGTTGGTGCAGGCGCCAAGCGCCAGCGCCGCAAGCAATGACACGGTCGTCACCTGCGATCGTCTCATCTGCTTGAAAACTCCCTACTGGCGAACGCCCCCGCGTGGACCAACCATTATGGATTCACTGCACGATCAAGTCGAGATCATGGCGCGACAGCGGCTTCGGCGCCGATTCCGTGGTGAGGTAGGTGCGGCCAAGCGTCATCGCGGTCTCGGTCTCGGAGTCCATGATGATCATATGCGCGAACAGCGTCATATTGGGCGCGATCGGTTCGGTATTGCCCTGGTAGAACATCGGCATGTCCATCCAGGACGGCGTGAAGCGGGCGCCGACCGAATAGCCGCAGGCATTCAGCCGGTGCTTGGTCAGATTGTGCGCTTCGAGCGTGCGGGCATGCGCGTCGAAGACATCGCCGAACGTGTTGCCTGGCATCATCGCCTTTTCGACCGCGAGCAGAGCGGCACGGGAGGCGTCGAACAATTCCTGGTGACGTTTCGACACCTTGCCGGTCAAAACGGTGCGCATCATGGGGGCATGATAGTGGTGGAAGACGCCGGCCCATTCGAGCGTCAGCTGGTCGTTCTTGGTGAGCTTGCGGCGGCCGGCCTTGTAGCGGCAGAGCAAGGCATCGGCACCGGAGCCGATGATGTACTCGTTGGCGGGATAGTCGCCGCCGCCGGCAAACACCGCGCCCTGCATGGCGGCGAGGATGAGCCCCTCGTCGCCGCCCTGCTTGATCAAGGGCAAGGCGGCGTCCAGCGCGTCGTCGGAAAGATTGGCGGCCCTTTCGGCCTTGGCGATCTCGGCCGGGCTCTTGAACAGGCGCAGCCGGCCGACGATGCCGGAAGCATCGGCGATCTGGCCGAAGGTCTGCAGCTGTTCGTCCACGCGGCGGCCGTTGTAGGCGGTCAGGCCATGGGTATCGTATTCGACGCCGATGCGGGCGCCGAGCAAGTCGAGGTCGTTGAGCAGGTTGCGCAGGTCGATTGCCGGATTGGCGCCCTGGCGATCGGTCCACAGCACGATGTTTTCGATGGTCGAGGTATGGCGCGCCTGTCTCAGATCGGCCGAACGGGTGAGCAGCACCATCGAGCCGTCGGCCTTCACCACCAGGCATTGGAAGAAGCAGAAGCCGAACGTGTCGTAACCAGTCAGCCAGTACATGCTCTCCTGCGCGAACAAAAGCACGGCGTCGAGCTTCTTGTCGGCCATCTCGATCAGCAGCCGGTCGCGCCGCGCGTCGAATTCCGAACGTTCGAAATGCAGCGCCATTACTCTTTCTCCAGAACGATTGCTGAAACCTGGCGCCCGTAATCCGCTTCCTTGCGGTGTGTGGTGCGCCGGTAGGAATAGAAGAGGTCTTCTTCCGCGTAAGTGCAGCGACCAAGGCCCTCGGCGGTCACGCCGGCCTTGCCCAGCCGGTCGACCGTATATTGGTTGAGATCGAACATCGAGTGGCCGGCCGCCTTCGACGGTCTGAAATAGCGATGGTTGCCGGCGTCGGCCTCGACGAAGCGGGCGACGAATTCCGGCCCGACCTCGTAATTGTCGGGGCCGATCGAGGGGCCAAGCACGGCGACGATGCGCTCGCGGCGGGCGCCGAGACCTTCCATGGCAATAATGGTGTTTTCGAGCACGCCGGTGAAGGCGCCCTTCCAGCCCGCATGGGCGGCGCCGATGATGCGCGCCTCGGCATCGGCGAACAACACCGGCCCGCAATCGGCGGTCGAGGCGCCGATGGCGATGCCCGGACGGTCGGTGACGATGGCGTCGGCCTTCGGGCGAGGCCCCGCGAAGGGTTCCCTGGCCACAATGACATCCGGCGAGTGGATCTGATGCGCGGTCAGCAGATGATCCCCCGGCACGCCCATCCAGTCGGCAACGCGCCGCCGGTTCTCGGCGACCAGTGTCTGATCGTCGCTGGAGCCCGTGCCGATGTTGAGCCCCCGATAGATGCCGTCGGAGACGCCGCCGATGCGGGTGAAGTAGCCGTGGCGCATGCCTTGCGCCTTTTCAAGCAGCGGCGAGCGTACTGGATCGGGTCTGGTCTGATTCAGCATGGTTGGGGTTGTCGTCCGTGCGAGGCGGGTTCGTCAAGGCGAAGTTCGGAGAACGAAGCGGACCAGCCGGCGAGGCCGCTCGCCGATCTCAGGCGGCTTTCGCCACCGGCAGGACCTTCATGACCTTGAACAGCTCGCCCATTGCGTCGGGGCCGGCCAGGCGTTCGACCGCGTCCGAAATGGCTTGACGTGTCTCGGGATCGGCATCGGCGCCGAGCGTGCCGGCGCGCTCGAGCAGGCCCATTCCAAGCAGGAATTCGCCTTGGGTCGACAATTGCGCATCGAGACCGTGCGCGCGCGCCATGTCGGCAAGGGGGGCGAAATCGACATGGGCGGTGAGGTCGGCTTCTCCCGGATTGGCCAAAACGTCTTCGCGCTGGTGCCGGCGCAGCGCCTGGAAAGTGTCGCCGATGCCCGGCTGCAGATGGCCGTAGTCGATGAAGAGGCCGACGCCGCCCTGGCCGGCTATGCGCGCGGCGATCGCCGCCATCAACGCCGACCGGGCGGGCGCCACCTCGGCGATGGCGCCTTGCGGCGCATCGGCCGCGGCGGCGGGCAGCAGTGCCGGATCGACGGACCCCGCGCCGGCGAAGAAATGCAGTTCATCGGCGCCATCGAGGCCGACAACACGCTCGCGCCAGCCCGCGCCGACATGGACGAACTGCCGGATCGGCACGGCGTCGAACAATTCGTTGCCGACGATGAAGAGCGGCTGCCGTGGCAGCGTGTCGATGGCCTGGTGCCAGGCAAGCGGCGCGTGCTGACCTGCAAGCGTCTGCTTCTGGATGTCAGCCAGGCGCGGACTGGTCTCGATCATGGCAAAGGAAGCGCCGGCCACGAGCTCCGGGTCGAGCCGCGACCACGTCCGCAGCATGTCCTTCATCAGCGTGCCGCGACCGGGACCGATCTCGGCGAAGGTCGCAGGCAACGGCCGGCCGGCGCTCTGCCAGGCCTGGTAGAGCCAGACGGCGACAAGCTCGCCGAACATCTGGCTGATCTCGGGCGCGGTGGTGAAGTCGCCGGCGGCGCCGAAGGGCTCGCGCGTGGTGTAATAGCCCGCGTCGGGATCGAACAGGCAAAGCGCCATATATTCGCTGACCGGGATCGGCCCCGTCGCGCCGATCAGGTCTATGACGCGCTCCTTCAGCCGGGTCATGCCGCCTGCGGCTGTGGCGCCGGCTTCGCCGTCACCATGGCCCAGATGCCGGCGAGCACCATCGGGGTGGACAGGATCATGCCCATGGTCAGCCAGTTGGTGCCGAGCAGATAGCCGAGCTGCTGGTCAGGCTCGCGGAAGAATTCGACGAAGATGCGCGACAAGCCGTAGCCGCAGATGAAGGCGCCGCCGACGAAGCGCGGCGTCTTCAGCTTGAGCCGCGAATGGGTGAGGAAACGCAGCACCAGAAACAGCACCAGGCCTTCGAGCAACGCCTCGTAGAGCTGGCTGGGATGGCGGGTGAACGGGCCGCCATTGGGAAATTCGATGGCCCAGGGCACGTCCGACGGCCGGCCCCAGAGCTCGGAATTGATGAAGTTGGCGACACGAACAAGGCCGAGCCCGACCGGGACGCCGGCCGACACCACATCGAACAGCGTCCAGGTGTAGATGCGGCGCTTGAGCGAAAACAGTGTCATGGCGAGGATGACGCCGAGCAGGCCACCATGGAACGACATGCCGCCCTGCCAGACGGCGAAGATGTCGAGCGGATGCGCGATGTAGCGCGGCAGGTCATAAAACAGCACGTAGCCGGTGCGTCCGCCGAGCACGACGCCGATCGCCGCCCATACGATGAAGTCGTCGAGGTCTTCCGGCTTCATCGGCAGCTTGCCGTCGGGCCAAAGGCGCGGGCTGGTGACGAGGCGCTTGGCGTACCACCAGGCAAAGAGAATGCCGACGATGTAGCCGACGCCGTACCAATGCACCGCGAGCGGCCCGATTTGGACGATGACCGGGTCGATGTTGGGGAAGGGCAGGGAGGCCAGCGGCAGCAGGAAATATTCGCTCAAAACGGGGTCCCCGGTGACGGTCACGATTGGGCGCGGACCATGCGGCAGGGTTTTGGCGCGGTCAAGGCAAGGCGATTGATGTTCTGAACGCTACGGCGGGCGGTTTCAGACCTGAGGTTTGCCGGCGACAATTTGCTTCAGCGCGTCGTTGATCCTGTCCTGCCAGCCGGGACCATCTTCCTGGAAATAGTCCAGCACTGCGCGATCGATCCTTATCGAAACAAGCTCTCTGACGTTTGGCGCCGCTGCCGCCTCGCGAATTGGGACAGCTGGTTTTTTGACCGGCTTGAAGGCGGCTTCCGCGGCGGCCATCGGGTTTGTCGGTCGGCGCGGGGGCGTTGCCATTGGTCGATCCTGACTGAGTGCTGGAACAATACACGGCACAATAGGCGATCTGGCGTCTTCAAGTACAGGTCTGGGCGATGTGATAGCTGTGTTGCGGCATGGCGCCGCCATGCGCCATAGCAACGCAGAGGAGGCATCAAACCTCAACGTTCTTGCATTCCGCGTCGCGCCCCACTACGTCAAATCAAGCAAGCGAGGATCTGCCATGGCGACCGGACCGAACCGCATTCTCGACGAATTCGCAAAGATCATGACCGATGCCGCGGGTGCCGCGCAGGGCGTGCGGCGCGAAGTGGAGACGGCGTTCCGGGCCCAGGCCGAGCGCATGCTGAACTCCATGGATATCGTGCAGCGCGAAGAATTCGAGGCGGTGCGCGAGATGGCGGTCAAGGCGAGGGAAGACAACATCCAGTTGGCGACACGCGTCGAGGCGCTCGAGGCCAGGCTCGCCGAACTGACCGGACAGGCCGCACCTGCGGGTGCTACGAAGCCCCGCGCAAAAAAATAATCGTTAAACTTTTCCACATAGCGCGATCCGAAAAATCGCTTTGCCGTGAATCGCTTACCGGCATTGCATGAATCTTTGTGACAGCCACCTTTCCACATGCGGATGACGCAGTGCGAAAAATTGGGCTGTTCACGCGACTCCCGATCAATAGACTGAATTTGTTGCATGATTCGAAGCAGGGTCATGCGCCGGGCGGTGGGGTCCGGTTGGGGTCTTTGCGTTGGAAAGTCCTGACCGTCCGAGTTCTAGACAAGATTGTTCGTCGTGTGTGCCCCGCGGAGCGTGTGGCGCTCCCCTGAACACAGGAAGCATTCATGGAACTCCTCGAACTCGAATTCTCTCGCGAAATCCACCCGGTGGATGTCATCGAGCAGGTGGCCCACAACAACGACTGGTCCTTCGAGCGCGCCGGCGACGACGAGATTTCGATTTCGGTGGCCGGCAGCTGGACCGACTACCATGTCTCCTTTTCCTGGATGGAGGATTTCGAGGCCCTGCATCTGGCCTGCGCTTTCGACATCAAGGTGCCGGAAACGCGCGCGCTGGAAGTGATGCGGCTGCTTTCGCTGATCAACGAGCAAATGCTGTTCGGGCATTTCGATCTGTGGGAACAGGAAGGCGCTATCATGTTCAGGCAGTCGCTGCTGCTTGCCGGCGGGGTCGAGCCTTCGAGCCAGCAGGTCGAGGTGCTTCTGTCGTCGGCGCTAGAGGCCTGCGAGTGCTATTTCCAGGCCTTCCAGTTCGTCGTCTGGTCGGGTACATCGGCCAAGGACGCGCTGTCCAGCGTGCTCTTCGAGACCCATGGAAACGCCTGAGCCAAGCCGACATCGCCGATGAGTTCCAGCAGCGAGCGCAAACCCGAGATCAGCTTTGCCGATTTCGACCGTGTCGATATCCGCGCCGGCACGATCGTCGAGGCCGAGCCGTTTCCGGAAGCGCGCAAGCCGGCGTTCAAGCTGAAGATCGATTTCGGCCCGGCGATCGGAATCAAAAAATCGTCGGCGCAGATCACCAAATACTACGCGCCCGAAACGCTGGTCGGCCGCCAGGTCTTCGCGGTGGTCAATTTCCCGCCGCGCCAGATCGGCCCGTTCATGTCGGAAGTGCTGACGCTCGGCTTTCCCGATGAAGAAGGCGCGGTCGTGCTCGGCGCCATCGAGCGCAAGGTGCCGGACGGCGGGCGTTTATTCTAGGACGAGCCTGGGGCGACCTGGAGCCAGCCGATCCTGATCGGCGCGCTTGCCTGGCATCCCCAGCGCTTCGTCGACCACGTCGAGGAACATTTCGGCGCAGGCCTGCCAGCTGTAGCGCATCGCGCGCTGGCGTGCCTCTGCGCGATCCACGTGAAGCGCCTTCATCGCCGCTTCGCCGAGATCGTTCGATACGGCTCCCCCGACGCCATCGCCGACAATGTCGATCGGTCCGGTCACCGGATAGGCCGCGACGGGCGTTCCGCTGGCCAGAGCCTCGACGATGACGTTGCCGAACGTGTCGGTGCGGCTCGGGAAGACAAAGACGTCGGCCGACGCGTAGATCTCGGCCAGCTCGTCGTTCGGGCGATGGCCGAGGAAATGCGCCTTGGGATAGCGCGCCTTGAGCTTTGCCAATTCCGGCCCTTCGCCGACGATAACCTTGCTGCCGGGCAAGTCGAGATCGAGGAAGGCGGCCAGGTTCTTTTCGATCGCGACGCGGCCGACACATAGGAAAACCGGGCGAGGGAATCCGGTCTCCTTGCGCTTGTCGGGCCGGAAATGGTCGGTGTCGACGCCGCGCGTCCAGGGCCTCAGCTTGTTGAAGCCGCGTGCCGCGAGATCGTCCGCCAGCGATTGCGTCGCGACAAGCGTGCCCTGTCCGGAATTGTGGAAATCGCGCAGCCAGTTATAGGCCCAGCTCTCCGGTACCGGCAGGCGGGCGCTGAGATATTCGGGAAAGCGCGTGTGATAGCTGGTGGTGAAGGGGCGGCCTACCTTTCGGCAATGGCGGCGCGCCATGATGCCGAGCGGACCCTCGGTGACGATGTGGATATGCTCGGTCTTGGCGGCCTCGATCATGCGTGCGACATGGCCGGGCGTGATCAGCGCCAAGCGGATGTCCGGGTAGGTCGGCATGGGCAAGGTGCGAAAGAGGTTCGGCGTCAGGAAATCGAGCTCGACGTCGAAGGGTTTCAGCGCCTCGGTGAGGCGTTCCAGCGTGTGCACCACGCCATTGACCTGCGGCCGCCATGCGTCGGTGACCATCAGGATACGCATGGCGATCCCGATATGTATGACGGTCCTTTGCCGCGATAGTTCCTGCCGGCGCAGTGCCGGAACGGCAGCCAGGCAGCAGCCCGCGCCTCGCTCCAGCGCACCCGGGCGGGCACGGGATCGAAGCGGGGCGGCAGGGCCGAATCAACAAAGGTCGCGCGCTTCATGCGCGCTCTTGACCATGATTTCATGACGGGCGGATGAAGCTGTTTTTTGATTGAGCATGATCTTGTCCGAACCGAAGGTCAGCGAAGCAAAAACCGGCTTCCACTTATTGCTACGCTGACCTTTTCGGGATCATGCTCTGGCTAGGCGGGGACCTTGATGACGGCGCGCAGGCCGCCGAGCGGGCTGTCCTCGAGGCTGATGTCGCCGCCGTGGCTGCGGGCGATGTCGCGGGCGATCGACAGGCCAAGTCCCGTGCCGCTGGCATCGAGGTTGCGCGCCTCGTCGAGCCGCAGGAAGGGCTTGAACACCTCTTCGCGCTTGTCGGGCGCGATGCCCGGCCCGTTGTCGTCGATGGTGACGGTGAGCGAGCCGCGACCGTGATTGGCGTGTACCTCGACGGTCTTGGCATAGCGGAAAGCATTGCCGATGACGTTCGACAGCAGCCGAGCAAAGGCGTTCGGCCGCACATGCACGGCCGGATCGCCGGTCAGCGCCGTCGTAAGCTTGCAGCCTCGCAATTGCGCTTCCTCGCCAAGCTTCTGGAAATAGGCCTTGAGGTCGAAACGGCCGGTGTCCTCCGCAGCCTCGCCACGGGCAAAGGAAAGATAGCCTTCCAGCATCGACTGCATGTCATCGATGTCCTGGTTGAGCGCGGCCTTGGTCTCGGACTTGCCGCCGGCCAGCGCCAGCTGCAACTTGAATCGGGTGAGGATTGTTCGAAGATCGTGGCTGACGCCGGTCAGCATGGCGGTGCGCTGCTCGATCTGGCGCTCGATACGCTCACGCATCTGGATGAAGGCGAAGCCGGCGCGACGGACTTCCTCGGCGCCGCGCGGGCGGAAATCGCGCGGCATCGGTCGCCCCTTGCCGAAACTCTCGGCGGCCTCGGCGAGCGTCAGGATCGGCCTGATCTGATTGCGCAGGAAGGGAATGGCGATCATCAACAAAACCAGCGAGGTGCCGACCATCCAGATCAGGAAGATGTGGGTGTTCGAGGCATAAGCCTGGCTGCGCCGCACGAAGACGCGCAGCACCTTGCCTTCAAGCTGGACGCGAACCTCGACGACGTTGGAGTTGCCGACCGTGTCGATCCAGAACGGACGATTGATCTGTTTCGTGATCTCCGAGGACAAGGCCTCGTCGAGGATCGAGAAGAACGGCTTCGGGCCGGGTGGCGGCAGCGGATCGGGCGGCAGCAGATCCACCTTCAACTGCATGCGGTCCTGGGCGATGCGGATGATGTTGGCGTAGTCGGCGTCGTGCGGATAGGTCTCCATCATGTCGATGACGGCCGCTATGTCCGAGATGGTCGCCTGCGACAGGCGCTGGGTGACCGTCTGCCAGTGCCGTTCCATGAAGACGAAGGCGACCACCGACTGCAAGAGGATCATCGGCGCGATCACGATGATCAGCGAGCGGGCGTAGAGCCGCTTCGGCATATAGAGCGCGACCAGGCGCCAGAACCGGTTCCAGGCGCGCGGCATCGCCTTCAGCGTCCGCAGCGCGAGATCGCCGGGGCCGCCTGCTTTCGGCTTGTCCAGTTGCGTGGTCGCCATTCGCCCTTCCGCTCGTCGATGGCCGTTCAGCAAAGGGCCTTCGACGGTAACCTATTCGACGCTGAGCCGATACCCAATACCGCGCACCGTCTGCAACCACACCGGATTGGACGGATCGCGCTCGATCTTGCGGCGCAGCCGGTTGATCTGCACGTCGATGGTGCGCTCGCCGACATCCGATTCATCGCCCACCAGCTCATGGCGCGGAATGGTCTCGCCCGCCCGCGCGGCGAAGATCGCGAGTATTTCCTGCTCGCGGTCGGTCAGCTTAAGCGCCTCGCCGCCGCGCTTCAATTCGCGCTTGGCGATCTGGAACGTGTAGGGCCCGAAGACCAACTGCTCCACCTTCGGCGTCGCCGCCGGGCCGCCACGGCGCAGGATGTTGTTGATGCGCAGGATCAGCTCGCGCGGATCGAACGGTTTCGGCAGGTAATCATCGGCGCCGGCCTCCAGCCCGGTGATGCGACTGTCGGTCTCGGACAACGCCGTCAGCATCAGGATCGGCACATTCTTCTCGGCCCGCAGCGCCTTGGTAAGGTCGACGCCGGTCTCGCCCGGCATCATGACATCGAGCACCAGAAGGTCGAAGTCGAGGCCGGCGAGCTTGCGCCTGGCCTCGCCGGAATTGCCGGCGACGGTGACGCGAAAACCGTTCTCGGACAGATACTGCTTGAGCAGGTTGCGGATACGCGTGTCGTCGTCGACAACCAGAAGATGCGGCGCGTCATCGTCGGGCGCGGCCGGATGATCGACCTTCTCAATGGTCTCCATGGTTCTTCCCCGATGTTTGCGCAGGCACAATGTCGATCTGCGCTCTTAGTTCCGGATTGACCATCGCTTCCAGGAATCGTTCGATCGTGACGCGTTCGGTGGCTCCGGAATCCTCCAATGCCGCACGGATGCGGCGCGACTGTGGCCGCGCCAGCGCCAAGGCCAGCGCGCGACCCTTGGCGGTCGGGTAGAGTTCGCGCTGCCGGCGGTCGCGCGGACCCTGCACCTGGACGATATGGTCGGTGTCGATCAACTGCTTCAAAACCCGCGCGAGGCTCTGCTTGGTGATCTTCAGCACATCGAGCAGTTCGGCGACGGTGAGCCCCGGCCTGCGGTTGACGAAATGCAGCACGCGATGATGGGCGCGGCCGAAGCCGTATTCGGCAAGGATCTGGTCCGGGTCGGAGGTGAAATCGCGGTAGGCGAAGAAAAACAGTTCGATGATGGCGAAGTCGATGCCGTCCTCGTCGGCGATCGCCGTCCTGATCGGTTTTCCGGCTGCGGGGCTTGGATCCGTCATCATTTCTCCATGCAAGGCGGGAATTATGTCAGTACTATTGACGTAATTTCCGAGCAATGATAATTTTTGACAAGCTTTTCGGCGGATTGCGAACGAAAAGGCAAGCGGAAGCCGTTTTTCCGGAACTTCCTGAGTTTGCCACGGATTGAATATCCGCCTACGCTTTCAAGCATTGGCCAGCGTTTCGGACCCTGTGGCGAGGCCGGTACGAAAGGCTTTAAAACACAACGATTTGCGGGCGCCCGCCCGCGGGAGGTTTCCATGGCATCCGTTCCCTTCGATCAATTGGACGGCTTCATCTGGATGAACGGCGAGTTCGTCAAATGGGCCGACGCCAAGGTCCATGTGCTGACCCATGGTCTGCACTATGCCAGCGCCGTCTTCGAGGGCGAGCGCGCCTATGGCGGCGAGATCTTCAAGCTGACCGAGCATAATGAGCGCCTGCATGAATCGGCACGCCTGCTCGGCTTCAAGATTCCCTATCCGGTCGCCGAGATCGACGAGGCCTGCCGGACGCTTTTGAAGAAACAGGGTTTCCAGGACGCCTATGTGCGCCCGATCGCCTGGCGCGGCAGCGAGCAGATGGGCGTTTCGGCGCAGAACAACCGCATCAACTGCGCCATCGCCATCTGGCAGTGGCCGAGCTATTTCGACCCCGCGCAGAAGCTCAAGGGCATTCGCCTCGATGTCGCCGAATGGCGCCGGCCCGATCCACGCACCGCGCCGTCGAAGTCCAAGGCCGCCGGCCTCTACATGATCTGCACGCTGTCCAAGCACGCCGCCGAGGCCAAGGGCTACGCCGACGCCATGATGCTCGATTGGCGCGGCCAGGTGGCGGAAGCCACCGGCGCCAACATCTTCTTCGTCAAGGACGGCAAGATCCATACGCCCACGCCGGACTGTTTCCTCGACGGCATAACCCGCCGCACGGTGATCGGCTTGGCGAAGGATCGCGGTTTCGAATTGATCGAGCGCGCCATCATGCCTGAGGAGCTCGAAGGTTTCGAGCAGTGCTTCCTCACCGGGACGGCGGCTGAGGTCACGCCGGTTTCGGAGATCGGCCCGTACCGATTCGAAGTCGGCGAGATAGCCAAGACGTTGATGAACGACTATTCGGCTGCGGTGCAGCCTAAGCATGCGATTGCCGCAGAATAGCGATAGTCACAGCTTTTTTGTGCAATAGGGGCGGTTTTCGAGCCGCCCTTTTTATTTAAGCGCCTGTGCATTTGACTTTCGAACAATTCGGCGTCTCATGATGTCGTCGGCCCGAGGAGGCTGGCGGCTATGGAGGGACTAGGTACATGGATACGAACACGCTCGTTGCGATCGTTATTCAGGTGATTACGGGTGTTATCGGCGGTCAGGCAGTCGGCGCGGCGCTGAAGCAAGCGGCGTTGGGTCAGCTTCCTAAAATCCTTGGCGGCGCGATCGGCGGCGTCGGTGGCGCGGCCATCCTGGGCAGCCTGCTTGGCGGCGGCGCGGTCGATCCGGCAGCGGCCGCGGCGGCGGCCGGTGGGGTGGGCAGCGCGCTGAACATTCAGAATATCGTCGGCGGCGCCGGCGGCGGCGCCATCCTGACCGCCATCATCGGCGCGGTCATGGGCGCCATGAAGAAATAGGCCCCGGATTATCCCCTCGGGCCTCGGCATGGGCGGCTTCGGCCGCCCATTTCTTTTAGAGAGGCGGCGCCGATGGTGGACGCGGCTGGCCATGGCCTCTACATCAGGGCGACACTTGGAGTGGTTCACCGTTTCACGGAGACGGCAAACCGCTCCATCTCTTTTGGCGCAATTCCGGACGGGGGCTACGGCGAAGACCCGAGCCTGACCGTGTCCCGCGTTTCGTGGAATTGCTCGAGGAAGGAAAGCCATGGGTCAGCTCAATGCCTGCATCGTGCCGGTCACGCCGTTCCAGCAAAACTGCACCATTTTGTTCGATATGGACGACAAGACCGGCGTCGTCGTCGATCCCGGCGGCGATGTCGACAAGATACTGTCGGTGCTGAAGGACAATGCCATCACCGCCGACGCGATCTGGATCACGCATGGTCATATCGACCATGCCGGCGGCGCGATGGAGCTGAAGGAAGCGCTGGGCATCGACATTGTCGGTCCGCATGCGGCCGACAAGATGCTGCTCGACAATCTCGAGAACCAGGGCAGGCGCTACGGCATCGCCGGCGTGCGCAACTGCGTGCCGGACCGCTTCCTCACCGAAGGCGAAACGGTGTCGTTCGGCAATCATGTATTCGAGGTGCTGCATTGCCCTGGGCATGCGCCGGGCCATGTCGTCTACTACAACCGCGCGGCCAAATTCGCGCATGTCGGCGACGTGCTGTTCCGCGGTTCGGTCGGGCGCACCGATCTGCCTGGCGGCGACCATGCCGCGCTGATCGCCTCGATCAAGGACAAGCTTCTGCCGCTTGGCGACGACATAGGTTTCATCTGCGGCCATGGCCCGGGTAGCCGTTTTGGCGACGAGCGGCGGACCAATCCTTTCCTGACCTGACCTTGCCGGCAAAAAGAAAAGCGCCGCTGGAGGCGGCGCTTTTGCCCGGGGCAGGGAACCCTGGGTTTTCTTAAAGCGCGTCGCGCTGAACCGGATTCAGGCGACGCGCTTTAAGTCTTTGTTTTGATGCATGTCGTTGTCCCAGA
>NZ_VFUA01000094.1 GCF_006440735.1 Mesorhizobium sp. B2-7-1
CTTCAAGAGACTCGTCGGCGCTTTCCAGGCCGACGGCAGCGTCAGCAGCTTCGAGCTTTCGGACTCCAACGGTGACACCAGCCAGCAGATCGCCCAGCTCCGCGCCTTCATCGACAAGAAATGCAGCATCATCACCGTCGTGGCCGGATCGTCGACCGCGCTGAACGACGCCATCGAGGCGGCCTATAAGGCGGGCATTCCGGTGGTCTCGGTGGGCCTTGTCACCACCCCCTACGCGGTCAGCGTGGATTCCAACTACATCAAGTTCGGCTATGACATGGCCAAGGACATCACCACGGCGCTTAACGGCAAAGGCAATGTGCTGAGGGTCGAGGGCATTGCCGGCAGCCCGCTCGTTGCCGAGCAGCGCACCGGAGCCGACAAGGCGTTCGCGGAATCGCCCGGCGTGAAGGTCGTGCGCGACGTCAACGGCAACTGGACCGCGGCGGTGACCAAGACGGTGGTGCTGCAGGCGCTCGCCACCCATCCGGGTCCGGTCGACGCGGTGTGGACCTCGGGCAGCGAAGCGCGCGTCGTGGCCGAGGCTTTCGCGCAGGCGGGCCGGCCGGCGCCCGTCATTACCGGCAGCGTTTCAGGCGATGCGCTCGGCTACTGGAAAGCGCACCCGGACTTCAAGTTCACCGGCGGCGCGCTGTTGCCGTCATGGACCGCGCAGACGGCCGTGCGCGTCGGCGTGCGGATGCTGCTGGGCCAGGAGCCCAAGGTGAGCCTCGTGGAAATCCCCGTACCCGACGTCAAGATCGGCGACCTCGGTTCATGGTACCGCTCATGCATGACGGCCGACGCCGTGTCGGTCTTCCCGGTCGCGCCGCAGGATCCGATGCCGGAGGACCTGATGAACGGGTATTTCAAGAAGCCGGCGCCGACGCCGGAATTCGACTACGCCAAGACGCCGGATCCCTGCGCCCAGTAACGCCCGCCGAGACCTCCCAAGGGCCCTCTTCGGAGGGCCCTTCCTCACTTCCAGACATTTTTGGCAGAACCACCATGAAGCTCGTCAGCACGGCCAGCACGGATATCGATTTCGAAAAGGACGGAAAGCAGATCGGCTTCGTCAACCTCCCGCTTTCCGTTCATGAGGATGCCTGGGGCGTCGTGCCGATCCCGCTCACCGTCATCAAGAACGGCAAGGGGCCGACCATCCTGCTGCAGGGCGGCAACCACGGCGACGAATATGAGGGGCCGATCGCGCTCGGCGAGCTGATCCGCGATCTCGATCCGGCCTCGATCTCGGGCCGGCTGATCATCGTGCCGGCGATCAATCTGCCCGCGGTCGTGGCGGGTCGGCGGACCTCGCCGGTCGACGACCTCAATCTCAATCGCCTGTTCCCGGGCGACCACGGCGGCACCATCACCGCCCAGATCGCCGCCTACATCAGCGATGTCCTGTTCCCGATGGCCGATGTTTTCGTCGACCTCCATTCCGGCGGTTCATCATCGGTGAACGTGCCGAGCGCCGCCATCGAGCCGGCCGCCGATCCGGCGCATTTCAAGCGCAACATCGATGCGGTCGTGGCGTTCGGCGCGCCCATGGTCGTGATCATCTCCAACCGCGGCGATCCACGAACCTCGACGGCCACGGCGGTGCGTGCGGGACTGACGGTGGTCGGCACAGAACTCGCCGGCGGCGGCGGGGTGTCCATCGAAGCGCTGGCGGTCGTCCGGCGAGGCCTGCGCAACCTGCTGGCGCATTTTGGCGTGCTGCCGCCCGGAAAAGATGGGCCGCCCTCCATGACGCGGCCTGACATCTATGAGATCACTCCCGATGCCTATGTGCTCGCCACCGAGACAGGCGTGTTCGAACCGCTGCATCTCAACGGCGTCGAGGTGCATGCCGGCGAGCCGGCCGGGCGCATTCATTTCCTTGCCAATCCCGGCCGCGCCCCCGAAACGCTCTATTACCGGGCCAACGGCATCGTTTACGTCCGTCGCCAGCCGGGCCAGGTCCGGCCCGGCAACGTGTGCATGGTCGTGGCGACGCCCTATCGCGGGCAACTGCCGTGATCGGCCTCGACGATGTGCAAGCGGCGGCCGAACGCATAGCCCCATACATCAGAAGCACGCCGGTCGTGAAAGCGACGGCGACCCGGCAGCCATTGGCGGATGCCGAAGTCTGGATGAAGCTCGAGTCGCTGCAGCCGACCGGTTCCTTCAAGGCCAGGGGGGCGACCAACCGCCTGCTGACCACGCCCCGGCAAGAGCTCGCCACCGGCATCGTGACCGCTTCGGGGGGCAATCACGGCCTCGCGACGGCGCGAGCGGCGACGATCGCCGGAGTGCGGGCGACGGTGTTCGTGCCCGAGACGGCCGAGCAGGCGAAGATCGAAAAGCTCCGTGCGTGGGGCGCCGAGGTCCGCGTCGAGGGCGCCATCTGGGACGCCACCAACCGTGCGGCCCTGGCGTTCGCCAAGGAGCGCGACGCAGCCTATTTCCACCCCTTTGCCGATCCCCAGGTCGTGGCTGGCCAGGGCACGATCGGGCTTGAGCTCATAGACGCGCTGCCGGAGCTCGACGTCGTGCTGGTCGCTATCGGGGGCGGCGGATTGATCTCCGGCATTTCGGTAGCCCTCAAGGCGCTGAAACCTTCGATCCGTATCATTGGCATCGAGCCCACCGGTTCGCCGACGCTCCAGGCCTCTCTTGCCGCCGGCCATGTGGTCACCCTGCCAGCCGTCACCACCCGCATCGCCACCATGGCTTGCGGACGAACGGACGAGCGCATCTTCGGCATCGTGCACGATCATGTCGACGAGATCGTCCTGGTGACCGACGAGGACATGCTGGCGGCTGCGCGCTGGCTGTGGTTCGAATTCGGCATCGCGGCCGACCTGAGCGGCGCTGCCGGCATCGCGGCCCTGCGCTCGGGCAGGCTCCGTTTGCCGCCGCGCGCAAAGGTCGCGACGCTTATCTGCGGCGCCGGCAGCAACGGCGTCGGCGCGGACGGCCAGTGAGATGACCGGCGAGCGCGCCCCGATGCTCGAAGCGTGCGGTCTGTCGAAGCGCTATGGCGAGACCGTGGCGCTGTCGAACGTCGATCTGGCTTTCCAGCCAGGCTCGGTCCACGCCATCCTCGGCGAGAACGGCTGCGGCAAGAGCACGCTGGTCAAATTGCTTTCGGGGATCGTCGCGCCCTCCTCCGGGAGTATCCGCATGCTTGGCCGGCCGGTCACCGGTTCCAATCCGGCGCGCATCCAGCAACTCGGCCTGGCGACCGTCTTCCAGGAGGTGCTGCTCGCCCCCGAGCGCTCGGTGGCCGACAACATCGTGCTCGGCACCGGCTCGGCCTTCGGCTGGCGCGCCAGCCGCTCGGCGCGTCACGGCATCGCGGCGGCGGCTCTCTCGCGGATCACCAGCCTGCCGATCGATCTCGATGCGCCGGCCGGGTCGCTGTCGCTGGCGGTGGGCCAATTGGTCGTGCTTGCGCGGGCCCTGGTCCGCCGCCCAAAAGTCCTTGTGCTTGACGAGGTCACCGCCGCGCTCGATCTCGGCGACCGCAACGCGGTGTTCGAGATGATCGAGGACCATGCCCGGGCGGGCGGGCTGGTGCTGTTCATCTCGCACCGGATGGACGAGGTGATGCGTCTGGCCCATCGGGTCACCGTGCTGCGCAATGGGCAACTGGTCGATACGCTGGAAACCGCGTCGGTCTCCGCCGAGCGGCTGCTGCAATTGATGGCGCCCGCCGCCGCCAGGGAGCTCGATCATGCCGTCTGAGCCGGCCCTGCGTGTGGAAGGCGTATCGCTTGCTCACAACTTGCCAGGGCTGGACGAACTCGTCCATGCGGGAGAGATCGTCGGCCTCGCCGGTCTCGACGGACATGGCCAGGACGCCTTCCTCGAAACGCTTGCCGGCTTGCGTGCGCCGGTCGACGGTCGCGTCCTTGTCCGTCATGGCAGCGCCGGCTATGTCGAAATCGACGATTTCCGACACGCGACACGGCTGGGCATCGCTTATCTTGCCCGTGACCGCAGAGCCAACGGCATCTTCCCCTCGCTGTCGATCCTCGACAATTTCAGCATGGTGACGCTGGGGCGCGATCGTCGCTTCGGATTGATCAGCACGCGCGCCAGGCGTGAGCGCTTCGAGCGCTACCGCGAGCGGCTGTCGATCGTCGCGCCCGGCGGCAACAAGCCGATCACCGCCCTTTCGGGCGGCAATCAGCAGAAGGTGCTGCTGGCGCGCTGGCTGGCGCGCGAGCCGAGGATCCTTCTCCTCAACGACCCCACTCGCGGTGTCGATCAGCGGACCCGTGAAACGCTCTACCAGGCCTTCCGCGATCTCGCGCGACAGGAGGGCATGGCGCTCGTCGTGTTGTCCTCGGAACTCGAGGAAATCTTCCGCCTCTGCGACCGCCTTCTGGTGTTCCGCGAGCAGAGCCTCGTCGCTACCTTTTCGGGGGCCGATATGAACAGCAGCACAGTGATCGCGGCAATGTTCGGGCGCGTCGCATGACGGCCGCCGCACCAATTGCGGGCAGCACGCCAGCGCGATCCCATGGCATCGGAGCGCTCCTGGCCGGTCGTCGGGAGTCGGCGCCGGCCCTGGTCATCCTTGTCGTTCTGCTCATCGTCGACCTGTGGTTGAACCGCGCCTGGATGCTGCCCGACTCCTGGGGCACGATCATTGGCCTGGCCGGCCCGACGATGGCCGCCGCCATCGCCTCCATGCCGGCGATCATGGCCGGGCGCGGCGGCATCGACGTGTCGATCGGTCCGTTGATGGGGTTCATCAACATCATCCTGGTCAAGGTATTGGCGGGCGATCTGGGCATCGACCAACCCTGGGTGCTGGTGCCGGTCGCCCTTGCGATCGGCGCGCTTGTCGGGCTGCTCAACGGACTGCTCTCCGCGGTGCTGCGCATCCAGCCGATCGTGGCCACGCTCGGCACCTATCTGGTGCTCAGCGGTGTGACGCTGAGCCTTCTGCCTGCGCCGGAGGGCGCGGCACCCGCCTGGCTGAAGACCCTTGCCGGCCCCTACTCCATCGTTCCGCTCGCCGGCATGGCGGCAATCTGGCTGCTGGCGAAGCGTCTGACCGTCTATGATTGGCTGATGGCGTGCGGCAGCGACGACCGTGCCTGCTTCACCGCCGGCGTTCCCGTGACCGGCGTGCGTGTCTTCGCCTACACGCTCGGCGGCCTTTTTGCCGGCGCCGGAGGGCTTTTGCTTAGCGCGCTGCTCGGCTCGGCCGACCCCAATGTCGGTCCCACCTTCACGCTGGTCGCCATCTCCGGCGTGGCGCTCGGCGGCGTGAGCCTCGCTGGAGGGCGCGGCGGCTTCGCGGCCGCGGCGCTGGGCGCGGCGGTGATTTTCCTGCTGCAGAGCACGCTCACCTATTTCAACGTCTCGAGCTTCCTGCTGCATACGCTCTACGGCGTCATCCTGGTCGCATCCGTGTCGTTGAACGCGCTGACCGGCCGCATCGCGGGAGGATCGAGATGAACGTCCTTTCCGGCCTCGGCGCCAACACCCGCCGCACCCTTGGCGCCATTGCCATGGCTCTGGTGCTGCTCCTCCTCGGCTCGCTGGCGATCGAGGGTTTCGGCGCACCGTTCGCCATCCGCTCGATGCTCGTTCTGGCGACATTCATAGCCGTGGCGTCCATCGGCCAGACACTGGTTGTCCTGCTTGGCGGAATCGACCTGTCGATCCCCTTCGTCATCGGCTTCGCCAATGTCGTTGCCGCCTCGCTTTATGGCGACGGGATGGCGTTCTGGCTGGTCTGCTTCGTCGTGGCGTTGCTGTCGATGGCCATCGGAGCCCTCAACGGCGCGCTGTCCTCTTTCCTCAGGATCCATCCGTTGATCGTGACGCTCGGCGTCGGCACGACGGTACAGGGCATCGTACTGATGTGGACGGGCGGGCTGCCGACCGGCTCGGCTCCAGCCTATCTGAGCGAGTTCGTGTCGATCGGCGGAACGATCGGCCCACTGCCCGTCCCATGGGTCGTGCCGTGCTTCGCGGTGATGGCGATCTTTGTCCACGTGATGCTTGCGCGCACGCCATTCGGCCGGCAGGTCTATGCGCTCGGCAGCAACCCGACGGCAGCGCCGCTGGCGCTGATCGATCCGCATCGGATCGTCATCGTCAGCTACGCGCTGAGCGCCCTGTTCGCCGCGCTCGCGGGCATCCTGCTGCTTGGCTTCACCGGCTCGGCCTATGGCGATGTCGGCCAGCCCTACCTGTTCCAGACCATTGCCGCGGTGGTGATCGGCGGCACCGCGCTCGTCGGCGGGCGCGGCAGCCTGGTCGGCACGATTGCCGGCTCGGCGGTGCTGATCGAGCTCAACACGTTCCTGATTGGTCTCGGGCTCGCGCCCTCCACGGTACAGGCCGCGCTGGGGATCGTCATTCTCGCACTGGTCTCGATCTACGGCCGCGAAGCCCATGTCCGCACGCTGATCTGAGCGCGACCGCTCGAGCGTGGCTGGCGCGCCGCCCGATCAGCCGCAACTGGTTTGCGTCGGGCGAGACTCATTTCACCAGTTGCGGCAAATCCTTGAGGAACGCCGCTCGCGTCGCGAGGCCCTTCGGCTGGTCGGTGCGCTTGGCATCGACGACCAGCCTGGCAAAGACGATGCGGCGGCCGTCCTTCGCGGCCCAGCCAACGAACCAGCCGAGCGAGCGCTTGCCGTCCTGGCCAAGCTTCGTGCTGCCCGTCTTGCCTTGCACCGTCCAGTCCCCCGCCGCGAAGGTCGGCAGGATCGCCTGGGTCATCTCATGCGCCTTCGCCGATACCGGCATCTTGCCGGCAAGCAGCTGACGCAGGAAGGCCGTCTGCTCGACCGGCGATATTTCGAGCGAGGAATTGATCCAGGATTGCGTCAGCCCGTTGTCCTTGCCGGCGTCGCCCGAGACGTCCTTGTTGCCATAGCCGAATTTCGACACATAGGAGGCGAACTTCTCCGCCCCGAGACGCCGCGTGATCTCGCGCGAATACCAGACGATGGAATCGCGCTCCCAGATCGTCGGATCGACGGTCTTCTGGTCACGCTTGGCCGCCTTGAAGTCCGGCTTGTAGTCCCAGCTCGGCGTGTGCTGGTCGCTCAATATGCCGGCATCGTAGCCGATCAGCGCGAGCGGCACCTTGAATGTCGATGCCGGGCTGACGCGCTGGTCGCAGACGCCGTCCTGGTAAAGTGTCGCGCCGCTTTGCGCATCCTGGATGAGCGTGCAGTGGATGTCGTCGAGCGGCGCCGATTGCGCCCGCACCGGCAGGCCCAGCATCCAGGCCAGAAGGAAAAGGACGATGGCGAAAATGAAGGGATAGCGGTCCATCTGGCGCATGGCGAAGTCACTCCGGAATGAGATTACGGGAGCGGCTTAGCGAGGCGGCTTGTCTCGATTTTGTCTCAAATTCGCAGTGTTTGTGCAGCTTCGCGTTAACCCTACCGGATCGTTAAATCCGGGTCGCGCGTGACGGCCAAAGCGATCAGATTTCGGGCTCGCGGTGCCTTTTGCCGATCTGCCAGTAGCGCCAGGGCATGAACCAGGCATAGCGAGCCGCAAGCGTCTCCGGCACGCGGTCGATGCCATGCGTTCCGAACGGCCCGCAACGCAAGATTCGGAACAGCCCCATCCACCCGCCGGCCCACAGGCCGTGGCGGGCGATCGCCTCATACGCATATTCGGAGCAGGTCGGCAGGTGCCGGCAGCTGTTGCCGACGAAGCCTGAGAGCGTCAGTTGATAGAGGCGCACGAGCGACGTGCCCAGGATGCGCCCGGGCGTCTTACGCCATGGCCCAGGCCAGTTGCGCCCGCGCTGCACCGGCCGGACGCCATGTGTATGCCCGTGATGGTCGCCCATCGCTCCACAGCCTGTTTCACTGCGCGATAGATGTGGGCTTCGGCGCCGAAAACGCAATGCCCTCACGGTCTGGAGCGGTGCGCGGCATGGCTGCCGTTCCATGGGCGATGATGGGAGGGAAGATCGCGATAGTTATGGTGGCCGCCGCGCACGACTTCGCCGTGCCATTGGAAGGTCGCTATCCGTATCACGTCGCTGAAAATGGCCAGGAACTCGTTCATGGCAGATCTCCTTTGAAACGGATTAGACTGCCGCTGGCCTTCCTCCTCAAACGAGTATAATTTCCGCATCGGATAACTTGAGGTTATGCGAAATGAAGCGAGGACGGCTGCCGCTGACGGCGCTCAGGAGCTTCGAGACGGCTGGCCGGCATTTGAGCTTCAGCCGGGCGGCCGAGGAGCTTTATGTCTCGCAGGCTGCGATCAGCCGGCAGATACGCGAGTTGGAGACCTTCCTTGGAAGACCGCTGTTTGTTCGCCTCCATCGCCGCGTCGAACTGACGGATGCGGGACAAAGGCTGCTCGACCGATTGGTCAGAAGCTTCGACGAGATCGACCGCGTGCTTTCCGAGCTGACGGCCTCGCCGGCGCAATCGGTGGTCCGCATCAGCGTCGAGCCGTCGCTGGCAGCCGTATGGCTGGTGCCGCGGCTCAACCGCTTTCGCCAATTGCGACCCGACATCGACGTGTCCCTCGAAGTCGATCTACGGCCGATCGAGTTCCGCAGCGATCAGCCCGAGCTCGCCTTGCGTTTCAGCGCGCACGCCACCTCATGGCCGCGCACAGAGGCCGAGCGCCTGGCCTCGACCGTCGATTCTCCGGTTCTGTCGCCGGCGCTGCTGGCCTCTGGCCCTCCCCTGGAAAAGCCGATCGACCTTCGCCATTACACGCTGCTGCATGAGGAAAACCGCCAGGGTTGGGCGCGCTGGTTCCAGGCGGCCGGCGTGCCCGCCGACGCGGTCCCCGCGCGTGGCCCGATGCTGGCCGATATCTCGCTTTCGAAACAGGCGGCACTCCTCGGCCATGGCGTGGCGCTCGGCGACCTCCTGCAGATCGGCGAGGAGCTCGCGTCAGGCACTTTGATCAAACCGTTCGATATCGATGTCGCTTCCGGCGCCTACTGGCTGGTGGCCAGGAGCTTGGCGGACCTGCCGGAACCCGCTAGGGCGTTCGCCGACTGGGTCCGAAGCGAGTTCGCCGTGACCCGGGGAGCGGACTAGCCGCTACCTTCAAGCCGCCTGTCCGGCGCGCTTCTTCTCGATTTGGCCGATCGCATCGACCACCGCGTCGAAGGTCAGCATGGTCGAGGCATGGCGTGCCTTGTAGTCGCGCACCGGTTCCAGATATTTGAGGTCGGCGAAGCGGCCTTCCGGCGGGGCGCCGTTCTCCTTGAGCATCTTCAGCATGGTTTCGCGCACGGCGCGCAATTCGTCGGCGCTGGCGCCAACCACATGCTGGGCCATGATCGACGACGAGGCCTGGCCAAGCGCGCAGGCCTTCACGTCATGGGCGAAATCGGTCACCACGTCGCCGTCCATCTTGAGGTCGACGGTGACGGTCGAGCCGCACAATTTGGAATGCGCCCTGGCCGTCGCGTCGGCATCGTCGAGCCGGCCGATCCGCCCTATGTTTCCGGCGAAGCCGAGAATTTTCGCATTGTAGACGTCGTCGATCATATTTTTCCAATCCGTCGCCGCCCAGCGAACAGGCTTTGCCGCTCTCGCGTCTTCCTTTCGCTTTGCTGGAACCATATATAATGGTGGCAGTCGGGCATCGACAAGGCGAAGACAAGCCATTGTCCCTGCTCCAATGTTCACGCCGCTTGCGGGATGGAAATGGGCGATTTTCACCCAAAAGGTCGTGGTCCGTTCAACTCGTCCCACCTTTGAGTGGGACTACGGGAGACGCCTTTATGGATGCCGTCATCAAGAAAATCATGCCCCCGTCCGATTATATGGAAAAGCCTGTCACCGACCGGCCGACCGAGGCCGAGGTCGAAGCCGCCGTGCGCACGCTCTTGCGCTGGACGGGCGACAACCCCGAGCGCGAGGGTCTGATCGATACGCCCAAGCGTGTCACCAAAGCCTTCCGCGAAATGTTCAATGGCTATGACATGTGCCCGGCCGACGAGCTTGGTCGCACCTTCGAGGAAGTCGCCGGCTATGACGATCTCGTCATCGTCAAGGACATAAAGTTCCATTCGCATTGCGAGCACCACATGGTGCCGATCATCGGCAAGGCGCATGTCGGCTATCTGCCGGACGGCAAGGTCGTCGGCCTGTCGAAGATCGCGCGCGTCGTCGACATCTTCGCGCATCGCCTGCAGACGCAGGAAGCGATGACCGCGCAGATCGCCGGCGTCATCCAGGACGTGCTCAACCCGCGCGGCGTCGCCGTCATGCTCGAGGCCGAGCATATGTGCATGGCCATGCGCGGCATCCGCAAGCAGGGCTCGACCACGCTGACCTCGACCTTCACCGGCGTCTTCAAGGATACGCCCGAAGAGCAGGTCCGCTTCGTCACCATGGTGCGCGCCGGCGGCTGATTTGCCGGCCCTCGCCGGCCCAAACACATAAGGACCGGCGATGTCGGCACTAAAATTTCCGAAAGCCTCATCAGACAAGAAAGCGCTGGAGGAAGGTTCTGTCCTTTCTCCGCGCTTCGATGCCGCGGGCCTCGTCACCGTCGTCGTCACCGATGCCGGCGACGGCATGCTGTTGATGGTCGCGCATATGAATGCCGAGGCGCTGGCGCTGACGCTGGAGACCGGCATCGCCCATTACTGGTCGCGCTCGCGCAACGCGCTGTGGAAGAAGGGGGAGACGTCCGGCAATTTCCAGCACGTCGTCGAGATGCGCACGGATTGTGACCAGGACGCTATATGGTTGCGCGTCAAAGTGTTGGGCCACGACGCAACCTGTCACACCGGCAGACGTTCCTGCTTTTATCGGACGGTGGGGCTGAACGACGGCAAGGCGACGCTTGCCGACGACGGCAGCAGGCCGCTGTTCGATGCGGACCAAACGTATCGGAAGCCTCTGTGAACCGTTCAATATTCACAAACCACTCATATTCACTATTCTCGAACGTCCTTGTGGTACAAGGGATATGGGACATGGGAGATCGTGATGCTCGAATGGGCGTCATTGCGCAGCAAACCTGACGTTCGGGAGGCCAACGGCCCCGCATCGTCCGGCGGCGTGCCCGATCCGAAGCCAGGCAGGAAAGCAGGCATCTCGCTGGCGCTCGGCGGCGGCTGCGCCCGTGGTTGGGCCCATATCGGCGTGCTGCGCGCGCTCGACGAGGCCGGCATCGAAGTATCCATGATCGCCGGCACCTCGGTTGGCGCGCTGGTCGGCGGCTGCTACCTGGCCGGCAAGCTCGACGAATTGGAGGAATTCGCCAGAAGCCTGACCAAAAGGCGCATCTTCGGCCTTCTCGATCTCAACCTGCGCGGCAGCGGCCTGTTCGGCGGCATGAAACTCGACCAACGCCTGCGCGAGCACCTCGACGGCGCCCGCTTCGAGGACCTGTCGAAGCCTTTCGTCGCCGTCGCTTCCGAAATCCGTACCGGCCATGAGATCTGGCTGTCGAGCGGCTCGCTCGTCACCGCTATGCGCGCCTCCTATGCTCTGCCGGGCGTCTTCGAGCCGGTTGCCTGCAACGGCCGCATGCTGGTCGACGGCGCGCTGGTCAATCCGGTGCCGGTCTCGGTCTGCCGCGCCTATGAGCAGCCGCTCGTCGTGGCGGTCAACCTGCACTACGACCTGTTCGGTCGCGCCGCCGTCATCAAGCACAGCGCCGGCGAGCTTCTCGTCGAAAACGACGCGCCGCGATCTGGCCAGGTCAATCCCCAGTCGCACCAGACGCGCCTCGGCATCACCGGCGTCATGGTCGAGGCCTTCAACATCATCCAGGACCGGATCTCGCGCGCCAGGCTGGCCGGCGATCCGCCGGATATGTCGCTACAGCCCAAGCTCAGCCATATCGGCCTGACGGAATTCCACCGCGCCGACGAGGCGATCAGCCTCGGTTATCAGGCGACGAAGTCGCAGATCAGCGAACTAACCCGGCTGCAGTCCGTTCTGGTCTGAATTCCCGATATTGTTGCTAGGCCAGTGCCGCATCGCTGATGCGGAACTGCACTGTGCGGTTGCCGTTCCAGTAATTGCCCGACAGCGAGCCGGCGACGTGCACGGTCCTGCCGCGGTTCTTGAACAGGAATTCGCCCAGATCCGTATCCACGGCACGAAAGGCGATAGCCTGAAGCTTGCCACCACTCTGCGACTGCAGGTCCACGCGGATGTGGTTGGTGCCGACCGCCCGCGCATCGGCGAGCTTGTGACGGGGCAGCACGAAGACCGGCGCTATATGCCCGGCGCCGAACGGGCCGGCTTTCTCCAGCGCATCGAGCAGCTGGAGTGTGGCGCCCTCGGCGGCCAAGGCACCATCGATCGCCAGGCTTTCCTCGTTCTGCAGCCGGAACACGTCGGCCGCGGCGCGTTCCTCGAAGAAGGCGCGCAGTTCGCCAAGCTTGGCGCGTTCGACGGTGATGCCGGCGGCCATCGCGTGGCCGCCGCCTTTGACGATCAGCCCGGCCTCGGCCGCCTCGCGGACCAGCCGGCCGAGATCGAAGCCGGTCACCGAACGTCCCGAGCCGGTGCCGATGCCGGTCGAATTGAAGGCGATGGCGAAGGCCGGCCGGCGCGCATAATCCTTGAGCCGCGAAGCGATCAGCCCGACGATGCCCGGATGCCAGGTGTTGCTGGCGGTGACGATGACTGCCGGGCCGCTGCCGCCGGCAAGCTCCGCGTCGGCCTCCGCGCGCGCCTGCGCCAGCATCTCCTGCTCCATTTGCTGCCGTTCCTGGTTCAGCCGGTCGAGCGTCTCGGCGATGCTTGCCGCCTCGACGGGATCGTCGGTGGCCAAAAGCCGGCTGCCGAGCGCGGCATCGCCGATACGGCCGCCGGCATTGATGCGCGGGCCGATCAGGAAGGAGAGATGGAAGGTGTTGATCGGCTCGCCGATGCGCGAAACCCGCGCCAGCGCCGCCAGCCCCTCATTCTTCTGCTGGCGCGCCACCTGCAGCCCCTTGACCACGAAGGCGCGGTTGACCCCGGTGAGCGGCACCACGTCGCAGACCGTTGCCAGCGCCACCAGATCGAGCATTGAAAGCAGATCGACCGGCGCCGCATTCGGCAGCCTTTCGCGCAGCACCTTGGCGGTCTGGACAAGGCACAGGAAAACGACGCCGGCGGCGCACAGATGTCCCTGCCCCGACAGGTCGTCCTCGCGATTGGGATTGACGACAGCTTCCGCCGCCGGCAGCGGGCCGCCGACCTGGTGATGGTCGAGCACCACGACATCGGCACCGGCTTCTCTGGCCGCGTCGACCGAGGGTGCGCTGTTGGTGCCGCAATCGACGGTGACGATCAGCTTCGCGCCGCGCGAGATCAGCTCCCGCATCGCTTCCGGATTGGGCCCGTAGCCTTCGAAGATGCGGTCCGGGATATAGATTTCCGACGGCACTGAAAAATGCGTGAGAAAGCGCTTGATAAGCGCCGACGAGGCCGCGCCGTCGACATCGTAGTCGCCGAAGATCGCCACTTTTTCATGGGCGACGACCGCGTCGGCCAGCCGCGCCGCCGCTTTCTCCATATCGGTCAGCGATGCCGGATTTGGCAGAAGCTCGCGAATGGTCGGGTCAAGGAAGCGCTCGGTCTGCTCGACGCCGACGCCGCGCCCGGCAAGCACCCGCGCCACGATGTCGGGCACGCCATGGCCCTGGGCGATGGCCAAGGCGGCCATGTCCTGCCGCTCGGTGAGCCGGTGTTCCCAGGAAACACCCGTCGCCGACTGCCTGACATCGAGGAAGGGGCGCTTTTCGCCGCTCAACTACGCTTTCCGCTTTTCAGCCTGGCGGCGCCGCCATTCGTCCGCCGCATCACCCATGGTCTTTTCCGTATCATCCTTGAGCCAGGTCATGAAAGGGCGGTCGAACCGGAATGCACTGCCGCATTCGTGCGTGAGAAAGCGGCGCACATTCTGGGTGTTGCGATAGGATTTGGTGATTGGAGTGGTGCGCGAAATCGGATCCGCGTGCCAATCGAACGCCTTCATCGTCAGATCCCTGCCGCCAGCATCGGCGACAGGGATGGCTAACAATTGCGATCCGGCGCTGCAAGCAGGTTTAAAATTTATCCAGATCCTGGTGGCGCGCCTTGATCTCGCGCACCGTGCGCGAGGACGAGCGCAGCACGATGGTGTGGGTGGTGATGAAGGTGCGGCCGAACTTCACTCCGTCGAGCAAATTGCCGTCGGTGACGCCGGTCGCCGCGAACAGCACGTCGCCGCGCGCCATGTCCTGGGCGCGGTAGACGCGCTTCGGATCGGAAATGCCCATCTTCTGCGCCCGCGCCACCTTCTCCGGCGTGTCGAGGATCAGCCGGCCCAGCATCTGCCCGCCGGTGCAGCGCAGTGCAGCCGCCGCCAGCACGCCCTCCGGCGCGCCGCCGGTGCCGAGATAGATGTCGATGCCGGTCTCGTCCGGATCGGTGGTGTGGATGACGCCGGCGACATCGCCGTCGCCGATCAGCCGGATGGCAGCGCCCGTGGCGCGCACGGCGTCGATCAGCTTGGCGTGACGCGGCCGGTCGAGGATGCAGGCGGTGATGTCGGAAACGGCCACGCCCTTGGCCTTGGCCAGATTGGCAATATTTTCGGCCGGCGAGGCGTCGATGTCGATCAGGCCTTCCGCATAGCCGGGACCGATGGCGATCTTGTCCATATAGACGTCCGGAGCGAACAGCAGGCTGCCCTTCTCGGCAATGGCGATCACGGCCAGCGCGTTGGGCAGGTTCTTGGCGCAAATCGTCGTGCCTTCGAGCGGATCGAGCGCGATGTCGACGGCCGGGCCTTTGCCGCTGCCGACCTCCTCGCCGATATAGAGCATCGGCGCCTCGTCGCGCTCGCCCTCGCCTATCACCACCGTGCCCTTGATCGCCAGCCGGTTGAGCTCCTGGCGCATGGCGTCGACCGCGGCCTGGTCGGCGGCCTTCTCATCGCCACGCCCGCGCAGCCTGGCGGCCGCGACGGCGGCCCGCTCGGTGACGCGCACGATCTCCATGGTCAGGATCCGGTCGAGGCCGGCGGCAATGTTCTGGGCTATATTCATGAACAGGCTTTCCTCGTGAAACTCAGCCTCCCGCCAGAGGCGCGCTTCTTCTGGCAAAGCTCCATGACAACGGCAAGACTTGCCCCGTCAATTTTTGAAACGACAGCAAAATCAATCGATTGAAGGCGGAATACGACCGAGCGTGGCTCCCGAAAATGGGACCCGGTTTCGGGCGGAAGACATGCGTCGATCAAACAGGCTCTATTCGGCCCGCTCGATGCGGATCACCTGTGGCTTATCGGTCAGGTGACCGTCCTTGGTGATGCCTTCGACAGCCTTGCGCACCGCTGCTTCCGTCGTCTCGTGGGTGACGAGGATGACTGTCTTCTGAGCCTGCGTTTCCGCGCCGGCCGCCTGCTGTACGATCGATTCCAGCGAGATGTCGTTGTCGGCCATGCGCTTGGCGATGGCTGCGAAGACACCGGTGCGGTCATGCACGGTAAGGCGGATGAAGTAGCCGCCGGCATGGCTGCGCATCCGCGCCTTCTTGTAGGGCTTCAGCTCCTTCGCCGGCCAGCCGAACACCGGCGCGTGCTGGAAGCCCGGCCGGCTCTTGGCGATGTCGGCAATGTCGCCGACGACCGCCGAAGCGGTGGCATTGCCGCCCGCGCCCGGACCCGAGAGCAGGAGCTCGCCCAGGATATCGGTCTCGATCGCCACCGCGTTGATGACGCCATGCACCTGCGCGATGACCGAGGCCGTCGGCACCATGGTAGGGTGGACACGCTGCTCTATGCCGCTGTCGGTGCGCTGCGCGACGCCGAGCAGCTTGATGCGGTAGCCGAGATCGCCCGCCGCGCGGATGTCGGCCTGGGTGATGTTGGAGATGCCTTCCATATAGATGTCGCCGGCGGCGATCTTAGTCCCGAAGGCAAGGCTGGTCAGGATCGACAGCTTGTGCGCCGTGTCGTGGCCCTCGATGTCGAAGGTCGGATCGGCCTCGGCGTAGCCGAGCCGCTGCGCGTCCTTCAGGCAGGCGTCGAAGGAGATGCCTTCGGCTTCCATGCGGGTCAGGATGTAGTTGCAGGTGCCGTTGAGGATGCCGAAGACACGCGTCACCGCGTTGCCGGCCATCGCCTCGCGCATCGTCTTGATGACCGGGATGCCGCCGGCCACCGCCGCCTCGTAGTTGAGCAGCACGCCCTTCTTCTCGGCGATCTCGGCAAGCGCCACGCCATGCTTGGCAAGCAGCGCCTTGTTGGCGGTCACCACATGGCGGCCAGCCTCGAGCGCCGCCTTCACCGACTGCCGGGCCGGCCCCTCGTCGCCGCCGATCAGCTCGACGAAGACATCGATATCGGCCTTCTCGGCCAGCTTGACCGGGTCGTCGAACCATTTCGCGGCGCTGAGGTCGATGCCGCGGTCGCGCTTTTGATCGCGCGCCGAAACGGCCGTCACGACGATGTCGCGGCCGCATTGGCGGGTAAGCTCGGCCGCCTTGTCGCGCAGCACGCGCGCCACCGAGGCGCCAACCGTGCCAAGGCCAGCAATTCCAACACGCAACGCTTCAGCCATGTCCGGCGACGCCCCTCAAGGATTGTTCGATGTGATGTGCGGCAAAGTCAACGATGGGCAGCTAAAGGCACCACATTGTTGGGCTGCTTGGCGGTGGTCGCGAGGAACTTCTTGATGTTGCGCGCCGCCTGGCGGATCCGGTGCTCGTTCTCGACCAGCGCCACGCGCACATAGTCGTCGCCATGCTCGCCGAAGCCGACGCCCGGCGCCACCGCGACATCCGCATGCTCGATGAGCAGCTTGGAGAATTCGAGCGATCCGAGATGGCGGAACGGCTCGGGGATGGGCGCCCAGGCGAACATCGAAGCCGCGGGCGCCGGAATGGTCCAGCCGGCGCGGCCGAAGGAATCGACCATCACGTCGCGCCGCTTGTGGTAGACGTCGCGCACCTCCTCGATGTCGGCGCCGTCGCCGTTCAGCGCATGCGCCGCCGCAACCTGGATCGGTGTGAACGCGCCATAGTCGAGGTATGATTTCACCCGCGTCAGCGCCGAAATCAGCCGCTCGTTGCCGACCGCGAAGCCCATGCGCCATCCAGGCATGGAAAAGGTCTTCGACATCGAAGTGAACTCGACGCAGACATCCATCGCGCCCGGCACCTGCAGCACCGAAGGCGGCGGGTTGCCGTCGAAATAGATCTCGGAATAGGCGAGATCGGACAGGATGATGATGTCGTTCTTCTTCGCGAAGGCGACCACGTCCTTGTAGAAGTCGAGCGAGGCGACAAGCGCCGTCGGGTTCGACGGATAGTTGAGGATCAGCGCCAGCGGCTTCGGGATCGAATGGCGGATGCCGCGCTCGACCGCCGGGATGAAGCCGTCATCGGGCTCGACCTGGAGCGAGCGGATCACCCCGCCCGACATGATGAAGCCGAAGGCATGGATCGGATAGGTCGGATTGGGGCACAGGATGACGTCGCCAGGCGCGGTGATCGCCTGCGCCATATTGGCGAAGCCCTCCTTCGAGCCGAGCGTCGCCACCACTTGCGTGTCGGGATTGAGCTTCACGCCGAAGCGGCGCTGGTAGTAATTCGCCTGGGCGCGGCGCAGGCCCGGAATGCCGCGCGAGGAGGAGTAGCGATGCGTGCGCGGATCGCGCACCACTTCGCACAATTTGTCGACAATGGCTTTCGGCGTCGGCAGGTCCGGATTGCCCATGCCAAGATCGATGATGTCGGCGCCATGCGAACGGGCGCTGGCCTTCAGCCGATTGACCTGCTCGAACACGTAGGGGGGAAGCCGGCGGACCTTGTGAAATTCTTCCATTGGAGTTCCAGACGATCGAAGGGGCGCTTTCGGCGCGCGATATAAACCTAATTGCAGCTAGGGTCGAGGGCGGGGTCGCATTTGCCCTCGATCTGCTTCAGCGTGTCGGCGCCATGCGTCTTGGCAAGCGTGTTGAGCGCCGCCGCATTCGCCGGTGCTTTGACTTTGCCGCCCTTGGCGACCTGCGCCTGCTCCTCGGCCTTGAGCTGGGCGAGGTTCGCGGCGGTCTCCTCCTTGGTGAATTGCTTGGCGGCCACCGGCGGCGCAACATTGAGGTTGGGATAGGAGCCGGTATCCTTCGGACCTTCGCTCAAGGTCGTCGGCGCCGCATTGTTCGTGCCGGCGCTCGTGCAGCCGCCGGCGGGCAGCAGCACGCCGACCAGCCCCGCCACGACCGCCGTGCGGCAAATCGAACCCGGCCTGAGAAAAAAAGTCCCGCCAACATTAATCGTCATATTGTTTTCCTGGCAGCCGGGTTACAGCGAATTGGACCCGGTCAGATGTCCCATGGTAATATGTCAAGAAAACGCTCCGGGAGGAACCCCGCGAACCATGTCCAAACCTGACGATTCGGACAAAGCGGAAAATGGCGGACCTTCGGCCATTGAGCAATATCTGGTGAAGGATCCCGAGCGCTTCGCCTTGAACATGGCGCGCATGGTCGAGCAGGCCGGCAAGGCGGCTTCCGCCTGGGCCGAGCCGCGCGAGAAGGGTGAGGTGCGCGATCATGTCGCCGAGCCCGTCGTCGACATGGTCAAGACCTTCTCCAAGCTCTCGGAATACTGGCTGGGCGATCCGCAACGCGCGCTCGAAGCGCAGACGCGGCTCTTCGCCGGCTATATGACCGTCTGGGCGAACGCCATCCAGAAGGTCAACCCCAACGCCGAGACGCCACAGGACGCGGTTCAGCCCGAGCGCGGCGACAAGCGCTTCCAGGACCCGGAATGGGGCCGCAATGCCTTCTTCGATTTCCTCAAGCAGGCCTATCTCGTCACGTCGCGCTGGGCGAACGAGCTGGTCGAGCATGCCGAGGGCCTGGACGAGCACACCCGCCACAAGGCGAGCTTCTACGTCAAGCAGGTGTCGAACGCGATCGCGCCGTCGAATTTCATCCTGACCAGTCCCGAACTCTTCCGCGAGACCGTCGCCTCGAATGGCGAGAACCTCGTGCGCGGCATGAAGATGCTGGCCGAGGACATCGCCGCCGGCCGCGGCGACCTGAAGCTGCGCCAGGCGGACTACACGCCCTTCGAAATCGGCAAGAACATCGCCACCACGCCCGGCAAGGTCGTCGGCCGCAGCGACGTCGCCGAGATCATCCAGTACGATCCGGTGACGGAAACGGTGCTAAAGCGCCCGTTGCTGATCTGCCCGCCATGGATCAACAAATTCTATATTCTCGACCTCAACCCGCAGAAATCCTTCATCCGCTGGGCGATCGAGCAGGGCCACACCGTCTTCGTCATCTCCTGGATCAATCCGGACGAGCGCCACGGCGCCAAGGGCTGGGAAGCTTATATCCGCGAAGGCCTGCAATTCGGCCTCGACATAGTGGAGAAGGCCACCGGCGAAAAAGAAGTCAACGCCATCGGCTATTGCGTCGGCGGCACGCTGCTTGGCGCGGCCCTTGCCCTCTTGGCGCAGGAAGGCGACCACCGCATCAAATCGGCGACTTTCTTCACCACCCAGGTCGATTTCACTTATGCCGGCGACCTCAAGGTGTTCGTTGACGAGGACCAGGTCGCAGCCGTCGAGCGCTCGATGAGCGAGAAAGGCTATCTCGAAGGCACCAAGATGGCGACCGCCTTCAACATGCTGCGTTCGGGCGACCTGATCTGGCCCTATGTCATCAACAACTACATGCGCGGCAAGGAACCCCTGCCCTTCGATCTGCTCTACTGGAATTCCGATTCGACGCGCATGGCGGCGGCCAACCACTCCTTCTACCTGCGCAACTGCTATCTCGAGAACAATCTCTCGCGCGGCGGGATGGAGCTTGCCGGGCGCACGGTCTCGCTGGCCGACATCACGATCCCCGTCTACAACCTTGCCACGAAAGAGGACCACATCGCGCCGGCGCTTTCGGTGTTCCTGGGCTCGCAGTTTTTCGGCGGCAACGTCGAGTATGTGATGGCGGGTTCCGGCCACATCGCCGGCGTCGTCAATCCGCCTGCCGCCAAGAAATACCAGTACTGGACCGGCGGCAAGCCGGTGGGCGACTTCAACGCGTGGCTTGCCGCGGCGCACGAGCATCCTGGCTCCTGGTGGACCCACTGGCAGCACTGGATCGAGGACCAGGACAACATCCACGTACCCGCCCGCAAACCCGGCAAGCGTATGAAAACCTTGGGAGATGCGCCGGGCAGCTACGTCAAGGTGCGTGTGTAACGGACTGTAATGTCTGGTGAGTTGACGGGCCGCCAAAACAGGACGAAATGGTGGCGTCAATCGTTCGGCGGCATCAAATCACCTTCCGACGCAGAATAATTTCGAGGCTTGCAGATTCGACACACGTCCCGCTTCCGGTTGGGAACAGGAGGGTTATCGCGGCACGGTGCTGGAGTGGCGTGGCGATAACGAACCGACCGGATACCGAGGGGGAATTTATTTTGAAATCAGCAGGTTGGCGTCTTGCACGAAGGGAAAGTCGCAGCATTGCGGCAGCGCTTTTTTCCGTGCTTTTAGCCTCCTGCACATCGACCGGCGACCCGACGATGTCGGTCGTTTCGCCCGCCTACAATTCAACCGCGACCGAAATGAGCGCGACATCCAGCGCCAAGACCGCGACCGCGGCCGATTCGTCGCTGCAGGCATCGGCGCCTGCTGACCCGGCATCGACCGTGATGAGCGAAGGCGACACGCCTTTGCCCGAGAAGGTCGCCTATGTGCCGGAGACGCGGCCGCAAGCCGCCGCCTTCCCGGCCGTCGCCGTGCCGGCCGGCTCCGCCACGATCGCCGGCAGCACGCCGCAACCGCTGGTTCAGCAGGCGCAAACGGCGGATCAGACGCAAGGCGTCGCCCAGCAGGTCGCCGCCGGCGATGCCGCCGCCATTGCATCGAAGGCGCAGGCGACCACGCAGGCCATGAGCAACGGCGTTTATGTGACCGCGGGCGAGCCGGCGCAGCCGCAGATCGCCGCGCCGAAGAAGGGCCTGTTCGCTTCGCTGTTCAGCACCACCCCGGCTTCGGCAGCGCCAGCCCCCCTGATCACGCGCTCCGGCGACCAGTCCGCCGCGCAGGCCAAGACCACGCCACCGCCGGCCAAGCCGATCGTGACGCTGGCCTCGGCGACTCCGGCCGAGAAGCGGGTGCAACTGGCCTCGATCGACGACCCGGCCAATCACATCACCGGCGCCGATGCCCTCCCCGGTGTTCGCCAGACCGCGCTGTTCGAGATCAAGCGCAAGTCCGGCATCGACGACGAGAGCGACGTCGACCTCAACGAGGATGAGGGCGGCGGTGGCTCCTACCAGGTGGCCTCGGCCGCCGGCATGGCAAGGCTCGCGCCCAACGGCCTTCTGAAGCAGAACGAAAGCGTCGACGTCGCCTGCCTGAAGCCGTCGCTGGTGCGGGTGCTGAAGACGATCGAGGGCCATTTCGGCCGCAAGATGGTCGTCACCTCCGGCTATCGCGATCCCTCGCGCAACCGCCGCGCCAACGGCGCCAAGAACTCGCTGCACATGTACTGCGCCGCCGCCGACATCCAGGTGCCGGGCGTGTCGAAGTGGGAGCTGGCGAACTACGTCCGCACGATGCCGGGCCGCGGCGGCGTCGGCACCTATTGCCACACCGAATCCGTCCATGTCGACGTCGGCCCCGAGCGCGACTGGAACTGGCGCTGCCGCAGGCGCAGCGGCGGTGGCGAGGACGGCTGAGCCTGCCCGCCCTTCGGCCGCATCCGCATGCACGTAACGCACTTTTTCCGTCTAAAGCCGCACGTTTCACGGCGCCGTGAAAAAAGTTGTCGCATGTGGCGGCAGATGGGTTGCCGGTTGGCAACAACGCAATTATAAGCCGCTTCGTCTGAGCGCGCCCATCGTCTAGCGGTTAGGACACCGCCCTTTCACGGCGGTAACAGGGGTTCGATTCCCCTTGGGCGTACCAGCTTTTTTCAAACGTTTAGCGGACATCAGAACGGATTTGTCCGATTTCCGGCAAATCGGGCTCGGAATCGAGCACGCTCGACGTGGCAAGTTCAACAGCGGTGCGTTCAAACCTCAGGCTGATCCATGGTGCTGCGCCAGCCGAGCCGGGGAAACCTGAGTCGCTTAAAGTATTGGGCCGGGCTGCGATGCCTCTAGGGAGCGACGCAGGGTTCCAACCCGGCTACTTGCCCAAGGTTGCAGGCCGAGGGCATGCATCCATTGGCGATACCTAATTCATCTTGCAGCTATGCCGCGCGTCTCAACGAAGATTCTCCTGGTAGACGCACCTCCGCACACAAGGCATTGCGACCTAAGTGTTCGGCAATTTGGCGCCAAGGTCCCGACTATTGAGACATAGGTCTTACGAATAGGGTTGCGGAAGTCCTAAATATCAGCCTATTCTAATAGAACGAGGAATGTCAGCGGCCTAGGGGATAAGGGGGAGCTGCGCGATGTTTCGGGGGATACGTGCTTTTTGGAACGATCAGCGCGGTGTTGCCATGATTCTCGTGGCGATCATGTTGCCCGTGCTGATCGGTTTTGCTGTCCTGGCAGTCGATCTTACCAGGGCGAACGCGCTTCATAACGATCTGCAGAAGGGAGCCGATGCCTTCGCGCTGGCGACGGCCGGTGAGCTCGACGGTAGGTCGGATAGCATCACGCGGGCCGATCGAGCGTTGGCGACACTGATCATCGGCAACAAGTATCAGTTTGCCAGCGGTGCCGAGGTCGCCACTGTCCTTTCAAGCGCTGGTGTCAGCCGCCGCTACCTGCGCTCGCTGCCGGCCTCCGACGACACTGCCATTCGCGCCGCGGATGTCATCACCGACGAGGTGGGCGATGCGAAGAGCGCCATATTCGTCGAGATCACGGTCACGCCCGTCGGTTTCGACGCCATCTTCCCGGTTTCGATCCTGCAGGGGGGCGGATCTGGCTCCTTCACTCTCGGTGCAACAGCTGTCGCCGGTTTCAGCCAGTCGATTTGCGAAACCGTGCCGCTTTTCATGTGCAACCCGTTCGAGACCGACACCCCGGCGACCAGCAAGACGATCCAGCAGGCTTTCGCGTCGGGTGATACCTACAGCCGAGAGTTTCGTGTCCTCAAGGTCGACAGCAATCCCGGCCCAGGCAACTACGGACTGCTCAGCAACGGCCTGACATCGATACAGGAAGGGATGGCCAAAGGCACCGCGGGCATTTGCTATGATCGCAACTCCCTGACCACCAAAACCGGCGTCACCTTCGGTCAGGTCAATACCGGCCTGAATGTCCGTTTCGACATCTATCAGGGGTCGTTGAAGAACAACAGGGATCTTGACTATCGACCGGCGAGCAATGTTCGCAAGGGCGCCAGCCAAAAGAGCAACTGCAACAAGTACGATCTCGCGACGGATGGTTCAGCTCTGCCGCTGCCTCCGGGCACAGGCTACGATTCGCTGAAAGGCATGACCGCGCCGATAAGTGCCAATAGTTTCTGGAGCTCCTACTGGAGCGTTAATCACGGCACGACCTACCCCGGCACGGCGGTCAAAAGCCTGACATACCCGACCGGGGACACGACCAAACCGGCCTCTCGATACGATGTCTACATGTACGAGATCGCCAACGACAAGGTCAAAGACCAGTCGCCGAATCCATCGAAGGAAAAGGGCACGCCTTCGTGCTACAAGGGCGACCTCTCCAAAGCTGATCCGAGCCGTCGACTGATGAACTTGGCCATTATTGACTGCAAAGCGAACCAGGCGAAGCTCAACGGCCACACCCAGGTAAGGCCCGACGGCTACGCAAGCGTGTTCCTGATCGCTCCGATCCAGAAGCAGAACGCCAAGGATGAGGACGATCCGGAAGGCACCGGGGCAGAAAAGGCCATCAGCCTGGAGATCGTCGATGTTGACGGCCCGCTCGGCAACGGAACGCTCGACAAGGCGCTGCGCAATGAGGTGCAGCTCTATCGGTGATGCCGACAGCGCGTTTGCCTGTGCTTCAGTCGTAGCCCGCCCTCACCTCACCGTCGAGAGCATTCAGCGCACACCCGCAACGGCCGCGCTCGGGGCGGAAACGCACCGTTAACGCCGTTCGCGGACGGCGGGAGCCGGCCTCGGCTCGAAAGTGTAAGGTTCTGTCGGCTCCCAGGCGTGGAGACGAGGATGAACGTGCTTCGGACAGCGCTGTTGTGCGTGGCGATGACCGGTCTGGCCGGGATGCAGCCCGCCCGCGCGGAGGATCAGCCTGCCCAGTCGAATGGCGATGCGGCGCAACAGCAGCCGGCCGTTCACTGCGAGGGGCAGAATTGCCTGCCGCCGAAGGACGACCCCGCCCTGGAATGCACGGGGCAGGATTGCACGCCGGCTCCAGCGACCGACCAGCCGGCAGGCCCGGAGATCAAGAAGGTCAAGTGAGCGGCAGCCGCGCACTGTGGCGAACGGCATGCCGTTGCTCGAGCCAGACTAGCGCGGGTTGACGATCAGAAAAGCCAGCGGCCATCCAGCGGAGAGAAGCGCCGAGCGCCGATCAATCCGGCACCATCGGCGCCGGTTCTTCGCACCGATAAACCATGCACCGACCGTCGCTCGCCTGCACATAGTCGACCATCGGCACGAAAGGCGCATCGCACTCATTGCCGAACTGGCGGACATAGCGCTCATATGTGTTCGCCCCGGTGGTCAGCACCACCGCATGCCGGCTCTGGATCAGCGCCTGGGTCTGCGTGCAGGTCATTTTGCGTGTGTCGGGCCGCGCATCGGCGAAATTTGTGACGGCAACGATCATCGCTGCCGCGCAAAACGCAATCCTGCGTATGGGCATGGTGGCATCCTCGCAAAACATCGTATCGCCAAATTCGCATCTTGCGACGCAGCTCCGCAACAGCAGCGCGGTCACGATGCAGCGAGCATAGCCTTAAAAGCGTTTGAAAGCCCGCGCCAACGGCCTGGAATTGCCCGAGGACGAACGGCGTCCGACGTCAGGCGGTTGCAAACACCACCGTCTGCAGCAGACCTCCTCCCGGCCTGTTCTCCAGCGTGATCGTGCCGCCGTAGCGCTCGATGATCTCCTTCGCGATCGCAAGCCCCAGCCCAGCGCCCGGAATGAATTGCGTGCGCGCCGGATCGACCCGGAAGAACGGCTCGAAGGCCTTGTTCAACAGGTCCGGCGGAATGCCGGGGCCGCGGTCGGCGATGGTGAGGACCGCTTGGCCGCCCCGCCCCGCAAGCGCGACGCTGCAGCTCTTGCCATGCGTGGCGGCGTTGACGATCAGGTTGCGCAGCGCCCGGCGCAGGCCAAGCGCGCCGGCTGTGACCGACACAGGATCGAGATGGTCGATCGTCACCGCATGGCCGAGCGAGATCATCTCGACCTCGATATCGCGGACCAGCCTGTCCAGTTCCAGCGCCTCGACCGCGTCCTGGTTGACCTCCTCGCGCACCAGGCGGATGGCGCTGTCGGCGATACGGTCGAGTTCATCCAGGTCGCTCAGCCATTTCTCGCGGTCCTCCTCGAGGAACTCGGCACGGAGCCGCATCCTGGTCATCGGGGTCCTGAGATCGTGGCCGGCCGCCGCCACCAGCCGCATGCGGCTTTCCATCGCCGTCTTCAGTCTTGCCGACAGCTCGTTGAGCGCATGGGCGGTGGCCCTCACCTCGGCCGAGCCTTTCTCCGGCAAAGTCGCCAGCATGCCGTCCGAGCCGATCTTGCTGACAGCGGCTTCGAGCATTTCGAGCGGCCGCACCAGCACACCGGTGAAATAGATCGACACCGGCGTCGCCCCGAGCACGATCAACGCCATCCAGCCCGCCAGCCCGTACCAGACATCGCGCGGCGGGCCGAGATCGGGAACGTCGACGATCATCCAGCGGTGGTCGGGCAGCTCGACCGAAGCGACCATTCCCGGCCTGCCCGCGTTGCGGCTGACCACGGCCGAAACATTCAGCCCGTCATGGCGCAGGATCTCGTTCAACACCCTAGTGTGCTTGCGATCCTCGAAGCCGTCGGCCGGGCGATCCTTTACGATGACGGGCGCATCGCTTGAATTCGGCGCATGGCCGGGAGCCAGTTGCACCATGTACTGGATCTGGTGGGCAAGCGGGCTCATGATCAGTTCGGGCGATGGTCCGCCGAGCACCTTGACCGCGACGAAGGTGGCGAGCCCGACCACGCCGAGGATCGACACGACGAGCAGGATGATCAGCCGCCGGCGCAGCGAAGTCATGTTTCGGTCCCCGCTGCCGGGACCCGGTACTCAGTCGTCTCGACGCGCGCGGTCAGTTGATAGCCGCCATTGCGCACGGTCTTGAACAGAGCCGCCTCGCCCGCTTCGGTAAACTTCTTTCGCAGCCGGCTCATCAGCACATCGACGGAACGCTCGAGCGGATCGCGTTCACGCCCTTGCGTCAGGTCGAGCAGCTGGTCGCGTGACAGCAGCCGGCCGGGCCGGTCGAGAAAAACCTGCAGCAGGTCGAACTCGGCGCCGGTCAGGTCGATCAGGGCGCCATCGGCGTCGATCACCTTGCGCGTATCCGGCTCCAGCCGGTAACCGGCGAAACGATAGACGCGAACCTTGGGCGGGGCGGCCTCCTCGGGCGCCGAACGCCTGAGCACGGCGCGGATGCGGGCCGAGAGCTCGCGCGGATTGAACGGCTTGCCGAGATAATCGTCGGCGCCGAGCTCCAGGCCGATGATGCGGTCGACATCTTCCTTCAGCGCCGTCAGCAGGATGACGGGAATGTGCGGCTTGCGATCGCGCAAGCTCCGGCAGATGTCGAGACCGGAGCCGTCCGGCAGCATGACATCGAGCACGATCAGGTCGAACTGGCCTGAGCCGAGCTTCTGCTCGCATTCGCGCCTGTCCGCCGCCACCGACACGCGAAAGCCTTGCCCGTCGAGATAGCGCCCGAGCAGCGTCCTGATCTCGCGATCGTCGTCGACGACTAGGATGTGGGGTTGTGCCTGCATTCTTCGCCCGCTTGCCTTTTCGTCCGTGATTATAGGGAGCGACGCCGCCAAGCGGCATGGAAAATTGCAACGGAACGTTTCCACGACGACGCCGGAAACATTCGGAAACAAATCTCCTTTTTCCGGAAACCTTCGGCAACGCGCCGAAGCAATGCGGCAAAAGACGCTTCCTATCCTCCCTGGCATCCGAAGCATGCAGGAAAGGATCATGTCATGCGAAGCAGATTTCTGGCGCTTGGCCTCTTCTCGGTCGCGGCCATCCACCCCGTGTTCGCCGCGCAACCGGAACCGGGCGCAGCACCCGGGGACGAGCCGCCGGCAATCGGCCGGCAGGACGATGCAGGTCCCGGCCCGATGAAGCCGTCGCATGGTCAGCACTGGGCGATGTGGCATGGAGCGGAGGATTTCGGCCCGCGGCCCGAAATGCTCGCGGCGCACCTTTCGTTGCTCGAGACCCGGATCGGCATCCGCTCCGAGCAGCTTGACGCCTGGCGCGACTATACCAGCACGCTGCAAGCGGTGCTGGCGCCGCCGCCGCGGCCCGATTTCGGACAGGCCGGCCCCGGGCCGGACGATGCTGCCGGCGGCAAGCCGGACCAGGCAACGCGCGACCCTTTCGCCTTCCAGGAAAGGCTGGCCGACGAGGTGACCAAGCGCGCCGCCTCCGCCGCCAAGCTCAAGGACGCCATCGAGGCGCTGCGCGCCAAGCTGACGCCCGAGCAGCTCGAAATACTTGCTTCGGCGGATCGGCCGCACGGCCCGCCCCCCGGTCCATAGGGTGATCCGCCGGATGCAGCCGGCCCCAGAGGTCTGCCTGATCACGGCGGACAGCTCCCCCCACCCCTACCCTGGAATGGCGAGCAACTCTGACCGGCTGCGCCGGCCGGCTCCCCTGACCCACCCCTTCAAGGGCCGGCCGGTACTTATTTTGCGAATTGGCGGACGCCCCCGCGCGTCCGCCAGCAAGCATGGAACGCATTATGATGTGGGAAGCCCTGATGATGCTGCGGCTGCTTGCCTCCGTGGGCTCGCCTCTGACGATCCGCCCCGGCGCCGGCGCCGCGCAGCGCGATGCGGGTATCCGCCAGCGCCTCGAGCGTCGTGGCGCTGGCGAGCGTGCGTACCGACTGTTCCTGGCCGC
>NZ_VFUA01000095.1 GCF_006440735.1 Mesorhizobium sp. B2-7-1
GCGACGCGCTTTAAGTCTTTGTTTTGATGCATGTCGTTGTCCCAGAACCGAGCACACTTCTGGGCGACATGCATTAGGTAGCGCTCCGGGCGTCGTCCCACTGCGCCAATTACGCCGTCTTGCGCTCGACCACGCTGGGCTCCATCACGATCGTCGAACGGCGGCGGTCGGGGGCTTCGAGGAAGTCGATCAGCGCGTCGATGGCGATGGTGCCGGCTTCGAAGATGCGGCGGTCGATCGTCGACAGCGGGCGTTCGAGCAGGGGCGCCAGATAGATGTTGTCGAAGCCCATGACGGCGCAATCGTCGGGCACCCGCAGCCCTTTTTCGCGCAAGGCGACCGTGGCGCCGATCGCCAGCATGTCGCTCATGCAGCAGATGGCCGAAAACCGGGTGCTCTCCAGCAGCTCCCGCGTCGCCTGGCGCCCGAAGCTGTGCTGGAATTCGCCGCAGCGGATGAGATCCCGGTCGACGGCAATGCCGGCCTGGCGGTGCGCCTCCTCGAACCCGGCGAGCCTGATCCTGGTGTTCGCGCTTTCCGCCGATCCGCTGAGGAAGGCGATGCGGGTGTGACCCTTGGCGATCAGGTAGCCGGCCGACTGAAAGGCGCCGTTGCGATAGTCGGTATCG
This sequence comes from Mesorhizobium sp. B2-7-1, assembly GCF_006440735.1. Classification (GTDB taxonomy): domain Bacteria; phylum Pseudomonadota; class Alphaproteobacteria; order Rhizobiales; family Rhizobiaceae; genus Mesorhizobium. The sequence goes on from NZ_VFUA01000095.1 coordinate 630, forward strand.
ACGGTCGCCGCCAGGCAGTCGAGCTCCGGCACCTCGCGGTCCATCGACACGAAGGGGATGTTCAGGCCCCGCAGCAGGCCGGCATTCGGGATCACGCCGCTCGCGGCCAGCACGATGCCGTCCACGCCATGGCCGGCAAGGAAGGCGAGATGCGCCTCCTCCTTTTCCGGAACGCCGTCCGAGTTGCACAGGATGGTTGTATAACCGCGCAGGCGGGCAGCGTCGTCGCAGGCGCGAACGAGCTCGGTGAAATAGGGATTGAGGATATCCGGAACGATGATGCCGAGGACTTGCGAGCGACGGGTGACCAGCGAGCGGGCGATGGAGTTGGGCGTGTAGTTGAGTTCGCGCGCCAGCGACCAGATGCGGCTGCGCGTTTCCTCGCTGATGAAGGCGTCCTTGCGGTTGAGGACCTTGGAGACGGTGGCGATAGATACGCCGGCACCTCTCGCAATATCCTTGATGGTCGCCGCCACATGTCCTCGCATCGCTTGCCAAGCACCGTCGCCCTGATCCCGTAGCCTCTTACGTCGGCAAAGTCGACAGGCCCCGGCGGCGCGGCGGCGCTTCGGCAGGTCGACCGTGTTGACAACCGGCCGATATTCTTTTAGGTAAACGTTTAACTATTTCGATTTATGGACCTTTCCGATCATAATGCTCGTTCCGCCGTCCCACAGTGCAAGCCCGGCAACGGGAGAGATCGCGACGTGACCTTGCTTTCCAGGATCCCGCTGGTGATGGATGTCGACACCGGCACCGACGACGCCGTCTGCATCGCCGCGGCGACGCTCTGCACGGATAGGATCGAGCTGCTCGGGATCGGCGCCGTCTGCGGCAATGTCGAGATCGAGAAGACGGCGAGGAACACGCTCGACCTGATCGATTTTCTCGGCTGCGAGGCGCCTGTGCATATCGGCGCTTCGCGCCCGCTCGCCAGGCCGTTGTGCACGGCCGTCAGCCACGGCACGACGGGGCTGGGTGACGTGGCGCTGCCCGCCGCGCGACGCGGCTTCGCCGAAGGCGGCGTGACGGAATTGATCCACGGAGCGGCGAAGCGGCACCCGGGCGGGCTCGAGATCCTGGCCGTAGGGCCGCTGACCAACATCGCCACCGCGCTGACCGAATGCCCCGAACTGCTGGCGCTGATCAAACGCATCACCATCATGGGCGGCGCCATCCGCGGCGGCAACATGACCTTGGCCTCGGAGTTCAATCTCTATTGCGATCCGGAGGCGGCGCGCATCGTCTTCGAATCCGGATGCGCGCTGACGATGGTCGGCCTCGACGTCACGCTGAAGCCGGAGCTGCCGCGCCATATCTTCGACCGGATAAGGGCCGCACCGGGTCCGCAGGCGGACGTGGTGGCGCGCGTGCTGGACTTCATGATGCGGCGCAAGGACGAATTCGGCGCCGACGACCCCAACCTGCACGACGTGATCGCGCTCGCAGCGATCGTGAAACCGTCGCTGTTCACGTTCGAAAGCTATTACGTGCATCTGGAAACCGGCGGCGAGGTCACCCGTGGCATGACCATCGCCGACTTCAACAATGTATCAAAGAGGCCGCCAAACGCGGTTGTGGCCGTCGATATCGACGCCGACGGCTTCTGGGACTGGTTCGTCGATCTTTTCGGAGCTGGGAAATAATGGGACAGGATTGCGAGCATTGCGAATTCGACCGCCATCACGCGCTGGTCGAGGGCCTGGCGGCGGAGGTCCGGGACGGACGCCTCGACCGGCGTGAATTCCTGGCGATGGCAAGCATTTTCGGCGCATCCGCGGCTGTCGCCTATGGCCTGGTCGGGCTCGCCGCGCCGACGCCGGCGAGGGCCGCCGCGCCGAAGAAGGGCGGGGTGCTGCGCGTTTCCACCTTCGTCAAGGAGCAGAAGGACCCGCGCGCCTATGACTGGCCGGAAATGGCCAACATCGCGCGCCAGTTCCTCGACACGCTGGTGCGCTACGACACCGACTACACGTTCAAGCCTTCGCTGCTGGAAAGCTGGACGGTCAATGACGACGCCACCGGATACACGCTGAAGCTGAGGCGCGGCGTGACCTGGAACAATGGCGACGACTTCACCGCCGAGGACGTGGTCTTCAACCTCGAGCGCTGGTGCGACAAGGCTGCCGAAGGCAACTCCATGGCCGGCCGCATGACCGCGCTGATCGACGCCAAGACCGGCAAGGCGCGCGACGGCGCCGTCACCAGAACCGACGACCACACGGTGGTGTTGAAACTGTCCTCGTCCGACATTTCGATCATCCCGTCGATGACGGAATATTCGGCGCTGATCGTGCATCGCGGCTACGAGAAGGCCGGCGCCAACCTCATCGCGCATCCGGTCGGCACCGGGGCGTTCGAGCTCGTCTCCTATGATGTCGGCACCAAGGCCGTCGTCAAGCGGCGCCAGAACGGCAAGTGGTGGGGCGGCGAGGCCTATCTCGACGGCATCGAGTTCATCGACTACGGCACCGATCCGGCTGCCTGGGTGAGCGCCTTCGAGGCCGGCGAGATCGACACCAATTTCGAGACCACCGCCGACTATGTCGAGATCATGGACGGGCTCGGGCTGGTGAAGTCGGAAGTGGTGACGGCGGCCACGATCCTTGCCCGCGCCAATGTGACCAACAAGCCCTATGACGACGAGCGCGTGCGCCGCGCCCTGCAGATGGCGACCGACAACCAGGCCGTGCTGACGCTCGGCTATGGCGGCAAGGGCACGGTCGCCGAGAACCACCATGTCAGCCCGCTGCACCCGGAATATTACGCGCTGCCGAAGAAGACGCGTGACCTCGTCGGCGCCAAGAAGCTGATGGCGGAGGCCGGGCAGCTCGATTTCGAGCATGAGCTGATCACCGGCGACGAAGACTGGCACCGCAGCACCGGCGACACCATCGCCGCGCAGCTGCGCGAGGCCGGCTTCAAGGTGAAGCGCACCGTGCTGCCGGGCTCGACCTTCTGGAACAACTGGACCAAATATCCCTTCTCGATGACGTCGTGGGGCATGCGGCCGCTGGGTGTCCAGAACCTCGCGCTCGCCTATCGCAGCGGCGAGGCCTGGAACGAATCGGGCTACGCCAACCCCGAATTCGACAAGAAGCTCGACGCGGCGCTTGCCGTGCCGGACACCGGGAGGCGCAAGGAGATCATGAAGGATGTCGAGCAGATCCTGCAGGATTCAGGCATCCTCATCCAGCCCTATTGGCGCTCGCTGTTCACCCATTCGGTGGCGGCGGTGAAGGACAATCCGGCGCACCCCAATCTCGAGCAGCATTTCGAGAAGGTGTGGCTGGACCGGTAGGCAGGAGAACCGAGGCGCACCGGTTCCCGGATGCGTCAACTCCCCCGGTACGGATCATCCGTTCACTCGGCTATGTCAGGTACCTTCCAGTGTGGCGTCGTGGCAATTCGCCCATGCCTTGCAACCTTGAAATAGGTCGCGGCGAGATCCTCGGCACACATCGACGACAGGTATATCTGGATCGATCCGCCATCCTGCGTGATAGGATAGCGTTCGCCGCAGGCGTCAAGGCGCTTTTCATACTGGCGCCTTTGCTTGCGGGTCAGTCGGTCGAAAAACCCCGCCTTGCATTTGTCGATGACGGCCTCCGACATGAATTCGTCGCCGCTCGATCCCCAAGCGCAGGCCTGATGCAGCTTGTGTGCCGCCAGGCAACCGGGCGCGGCCTCGATGTCCTCCACTTGAACAGGCGCTGGTCCTTTCGGGCATCTCGCATCCTCGGCGGCGGCAGGCGTGACGAGGGCAAACCCTATCAAGATTGCGCAGCCAGTCCGCATGACGAATTCCCCCGTGGCCTCTCCAGGTCCGATCTTGCGTGCGATCCATTCTAGCCGAATGGCGCCGAGCGGAAAACGGCATTCGAGAGCTCGCCGCCGAGGGCGACGCATCGGCCTCCAGAGGGAGCCTCAACCGAAATCCATCGTCTTCGCGGATAGATGTTCCCGTAATGTTCTTGCGCGCTTCGAAAATCTGTGGTTGTCTGGATTGCATGCGCTCGCCGCCTGATGGTGGATCACAAGCGCGGTCACGCCGGGGGCGCGGAAAACATGGTGGCGCGGGTTCGCACGGTCGCTTTCCAGGGCATCGAGGCTTTGCCGGTCGATGTCCAGGTGATGGTCGGGCCGGGCAAGGTCGGCATGCAGATCGTCGGCCTGCCGGACAAGGCGGTGGCCGAGAGCCGCGAGCGCGTGCAGGCGGCACTGCATGCATCGGGCCTGTCGATGCCGTCGAAGAAGGTGACGGTGAACCTTGCGCCGGCCGATCTGCCCAAGGAAGGCAGCCATTACGACCTGCCGATCGCGCTCGGCCTGATGGCGGCGCTCGGCGCCATCCCGGGCGACATGCTGGCCGGCTATGTGGTTCTGGGCGAGTTGTCGCTCGACGGCACGATAACCGGCGTCGCCGGCGCGCTGCCGGCGGCGATCGGCGCCAATGCCGAGGGCAAGGGCCTGATCTGCCCCTTCGCCTGCGGGCCGGAAGCGGCCTGGGCGGGCAAGGATTTCGACATATTGGCGCCGCGCAGCCTGATCGCGGTCGCCAACCATTTTCGCGGCACGCAGGTGCTGTCGCGCCCCGAAGCCGGCATCCAGCTCGCGGCGCGCGACCTGCCGGACCTCGCCGACATCAAGGGCCAGGAGAGCGCCAAACGGGCGTTGGAAGTGGCGGCCGCCGGCGGCCACAATTTGCTGATGGTGGGGCCGCCGGGTTCGGGCAAGTCGATGCTGGCACAGCGCCTGCCCTCGATCTTGCCGCCTCTGGCGCCGAAAGAGCTGCTCGAAGTCTCGATGATCGCCTCCGTCGCCGGCGAGCTCGGCGAGGGCAAGCTGACCGACCGGCGGCCGTTCCGCGCGCCGCATCATTCGGCCTCGATGGCGGCGATGGTGGGCGGTGGGCTGCGCGCAAGGCCGGGCGAGGTCTCGCTCGCCCATCATGGCGTTCTCTTCCTCGACGAGTTGCCGGAGTTCACGCCGCAGACGCTGGACGCGCTGCGCCAGCCGTTGGAGACAGGCGACTGTATGATCGCGCGCGCCAACCACCGTGTCACCTATCCGGCGCGCATCCAGCTGGTGGCGGCGATGAATCCGTGCCGCTGCGGCATGTCGGGCGAGCCCGGCTATCGCTGCCTGCGCGGCGATCGCTGCCGCACCGAATACCAGGCGCGCATTTCCGGCCCGATGCTCGACCGTATCGACCTTCGGATCGAGGTGCCGGCGGTCTCGGCAAGCGACCTGATCCGGCCCCACAAGGCCGAGACGAGCGCGGCGGTAGCGCAACGCGTGGCGCGTGCACGCACCATGCAGCGCGAACGACTGGAAAGGCTGGGCACCGGCGCCACCACCAACGCGCATTGCCCGCCTTCGATCATCGAGGTGATCGCCAAGCCCGATACGGCCGGCTTGACCCTGCTCAAGGACGCCAGCGAGAAACTCGGCTTTTCGGCGCGGGCCTATCACCGCGTGCTCAAGGTGGCGCGCACGCTGGCCGACCTCGACGCCAGCGAAACGGTCGGCCGCATCCATCTCGCCGAGGCGATTTCCTATCGGATGAATGCCGAGCGGATGGCGCAGGCGGCGTAATGACTACCTTCGGTATCACTTCAAGCCATTTTGCAATGATCGGAAGTGCCGCCTAGCTTATTCAGTTACATCATATGGATAGTGTTTTGACCTCAGTAGGCGAAGGTTTAGGCGTTGCGGGCTTCTGAGTTCGATTTGCAATTCTAGTCCATCTGCTGAGACGAATTAGACTTCCGTCTTAATTTAAAGCGTGCAAAAGTCCTGCTCTTCATAGGGGGAAGAGAGGACTCACGAACCATGAGCAAAGACATTCGCGTCTCCGAGGTTGATATATTAGACATTGTCGCAAATTGGAAGGTTGATGCCTCTTCCGAGGACATGAACCGCTATTTCTTTGAGTTTAACGGATTTAGCAATATACTTAGTGGAAATGTATCATTCGTCGTTGGACGAAAAGGATGCGGGAAAACTGCTATTATAAGTTATATAGAATCTCTTACTGGTCATGATTTATTTGCCAACAAGATTACCTTTGGTGCTTTTCCGTTTGAAGAATTTTCTGAATACTTAAGTAAAGACTTCCTTAAGTCAAATGCATTCGCAACAGCTTGGAAGTACACGATTTACAATTCCGTATTGGATCATATGGCCAAGAATGACGCACTGCCAGCAGAGGCTCGGTCGGCGCTGGAAGATCGAAAGCCAACAACACCAGAGCGGCGGTTTAGTGATACCATGGGGCGATGGAAGGCTCGATCGTTTTCCGCTGGAGTGGGGAATAACCCCTTGGTAGGTGGCTTATCCTTCTCGACGAGCTCTCAGCCACTAGCCCGCAAGGCCGCAACTCTGGCTGAACAAGTTGCCGCCATGGAGGATTTCATATTCAAGTATATCGACGGATCAAGTTATTTTATCCTTTTTGACGGCCTTGATTCCGAAGTCCCAAAGACCGAAAACATACATGACGGCTGGGAGAAGTATGACTATATCATAACATCTTTGTTTAAGGCCGCTCTTGAAGTCAGGAACCTTTTCCGGAGCAGTCAAATTAACGTTATTCCTATTGTTTTCGTTAGAGATGATATTTTTGAGCTTACCTCTGACAGCGACAAAGAAAAATGGAGCGACCACACTTATGAGTTAACTTGGCGTATAGATCAGATAAGGCAGATGCTTGCTTATCGAATTACAAGATCTATAGACCAAGACGTCGATATATTGTCTTTTAACAGGGCATGGTCGGCTTTATTTGACAGAAGAACGCATATTACCATCGAGAGAACCGACGGATCGAGTTATGAAATCGACGTCTTGCAGTATATTCGCCTTAGAACTTTTCTACGTCCCCGAGATTTTATCCGGTATCTGCAAATCTGCGCGATGGTCACTAAGCAGCATAACAAGTCCTATGATCGGATAAACCCGGAAACAGTGGTGCGGAGCGAGTTTAATTACGCAAAGCGGTTTCAGCAAGAACTGTGCGACGAACTGATGTTGGTCTTCCCCAGACTTAAGGAGCTTCTTTCTTTATTTGACAAGATGCCATACAGTAGACATTTTACTTATGAGCAGTTCGTAGAGACTCTTGAGAGAGAGGTTGGCGACGGAAACGTGGAGGACTTTGGCCTAAAGCCGCACATGATTTTGAACATGCTATTCAGATACTCTGTCCTCGGCAATGTTAGAAAGTTTAAACTTCCTAGGAAGGAGTCAAAATATTATAGGACCTTTCGCTACACGAAGCCAAACGCGACACTTGATATTAACAGATTAATGACTTTGCATAGTGCTATTTATATATCGGTTTACTCTTCTCAGGCGGAAATTTTTTCTAATCTCGCCGACAAAGACATAGAGGACGATGAGAATCCGCCAACTGATTTAGTCAGATTTGAGGAAATCGATTGAAGCAGATTGGGAGGCGCCGAACGCGTGTCGAGGCTGCGGCTCTAGGTGGAAAACGCATACCTCGGTAGCCGCTAGCAATACACTCGGTCTTCGCGCCGCTAGCCGCTGCGATACTGGCTGATCATTCAATTGGCTCAATCGCGCGCCGGGATCAGCTTCTGCAGCGTCGGCGCCAGGATCACGCCGAAGGTCAAGACGTCGCCATAGGCCCGCGCGGAAAGCATCGCCCCGTGCACGGTCGCCATGAAAGCCTCGGCCTCGGCGCGCGGCGCGGCGGCGATGGTCAATGTGCCTTGCGCGGCGCCACGCTCGATGACGCCGGTCAGCCAGCTGGAGAGAAACCGAAAATACGCCCGGACCTCCAAGGCAATTTCAGGCGGAAGGGCCGGAAGCTCGCTGGCAAGCAATGCGCAGACGCAGAACGGCCTGCTCGCGTCCTCGATGCATTGTGCCCAGAAGCCGGCATAGGTTCGAAGCAGCTCGGGCGGCTCAGGCACGTTGCGCTCGAGTTCGGCCATGCCCGTGACGGCGTCCTCGAGGTAGCGCCTGACCAGGGTTTGCACCAAGTCGACCTTGCTTGGGAAATGATGGTGGATGCTGGCCTTGCGGATACCGACCACCTCGGCGATATCGGCATAGCTGAACCCGTTATAGCCGCCGGCGACGATGAAGCTTCGCGCGGCGGCCAGGATGTCATCGGCGGTGTTCGAGGGCTTATCCATAGACATACTTGGAGCGTTTCGCCGTTTCACGGAAACGGTGAAACGCTCTATCTCCTTGTTTTGACGCAATTCCTGACGGAAAACCGCTCACACTTTTCCTGGAGTTGCTCTAACCTCCAGCGGAGGAAATCTCAACGCGCGGCCTGCGGCGACTTGCGAGCATGTCGCTGACGGAAAGCCACACGGCGGACACCAGGAAGTAGAAGGCGCCGAACGCGGCATAGGGCGCGACGTTGGCGATGCCGATGGCCTCCGCGCCGCCCGCCATCTTGACGAAGAAGAGGCCGGCCAGCGCCGACTGGGCGCCGCTCAGGATCATCGCCCATTGCGCGCCGTTGGTCTTCCAGCGACGCAGGGCGGTCAGCAACTGGAATCCGCCGGAGACGACGGCCCAGACACCATAGACCGCGAGCACCGCGTTCATGCTGTGGCCAAGCGCGATGGCGACCGCAATCGCGGTGAGGATACTGACGACGAAATTGAGCAGCTGCGACCTGTTGCGGCTCAGTCCGCCACTGCGCTGCGCATCGACATAGTTCGCGAGCGCGTCCCAGATGGGGTAGGCCACCAGCATGACCGCGGCGAGCGGCGGAACGGTCTTGGCGACGGTGACGGCCGCCAGGACCCAGCCGGCCGACACGGCAAAGCGTAGATAATAATAGGTTTTGAGCCAGCCATTTGAGAACCGGGCGCGATTTTGACCGCTTGTTTGTGCAGACATGACGATAACTTCCTTTGATTCTGATTACCTACCTACTAGAAGGTAGGTAGGTATCCGTCAAGCATTTGCGAGGTGGACGCGTGGGCGTTCACGCTTCTTTGAACGCCCAATCGCGCCCGGGAATTGTGCGTGATATGGTGAGGCGGATCCGCGCGGGGGCGAGGGATGATTTCAGTTTTGCCGGCGCGCAGCGCCGAGGATTTTGAAACCCTGGCAGGGCTCTGCCGCGAGCTCGCGCAATGGGATGTCGACGCTTCGGCGCCGCATGGCATCTCGGCGGCAGATGTGAGGGCTCTCTTTCAACCCGAAAAAAGCGGCGCTCAACTGGCCGCGCAATTCGGCGCACCGGATGCCATGGCCTTCATCGCCCGTTCCGGAGGCCTGCCGGCGGGTTGCCTCGGCTTCGGCCCATTCGGCGAAGGGGTGGTGGAACTTCATAAGTTCTTTGTTGACGCGTCCTTCCGCGGACAAGGCATAGGTCGTGCGCTGATAGGCGCCACGCTGGCGCAAATCGAGAAGAGTCCCGCCCGCACTGTGCTGATCCACACGAGCTTCTATATGAGCAGTGCCATTGCCGTATACGAGGCGTTCGGCTTCAGGCCCTGCGCGCGCTTTCGCGATACCCCGGCGCATGTCAGGCATACGGACGTCTTCCTATCGCGGCCAAGCCGGGCTGCTTAAGACGATAAAGGCGCCATAGAAGCCGCTCGCGACGCGATCACCTCGTCATCTCGCTTATGTGATCGGCGCCTGCTTGCGCCCGCGGGGCCGCCGACCATAAAAGATGACTGCTTTAGACAGGTTTTGTGGCTTGCCTTGAAGGGGCGAGCCTCTTGGGGCGGGCGCGGTCATCTCCCCGGCGCGGCTGAACTCCAAATGCTGGTACCGTTCCTGATCATGTTTCGCGAGGGCGTCGAGGCGGCGCTGATCGTCGGCATCATCGCCAGCTACCTCAGCCGCACCGGCCGCGACGCCTGGATGCCGCTGGTGTGGATCGGGATTTTTCTCGCGCTCGCCTTCTCGCTCATTGTAGGCGCGATCCTTCAGCTTGCCGCGATCGAATTCCCGCAGAAGGCACAGGAGCTGTTCGAGGCCGTGATCGGCCTCGTCGCGGTGTCGGTGCTCGCCTCGATGGTGTTCTGGATGCGCAAGGCGGCGCGTTCGATCAAGGCCGAGCTGCATTCCTCCATCGATGCCGCCTTCGCGGCGCCCAGCCACAAGGGGTTCGGGCTGATCGCCATGGTGTTCCTCGCCGTGGCGCGCGAGGGCGTCGAGTCGGTCTTCTTCCTGCTCGCCGCCTTCCAACAGGCCGATGCCTATGCGCCGCTCGCGGCGCTCGCCGGCGTCGTGCTGGCGGGCTTCGTCGGCTACGGCGTCTATGCCGGCAGTGTGCGGCTCGACCTTCGGCGCTTCTTCCGCTGGACCGGCGCCTTCATCCTGATCGTCGCCGCCGGGCTGGTCGCCAACTCGGTCAACGCGCTGCACGAGGCCGGCCTGTGGAATTACGGGCAGCAGATCGTCTTCGACATCAGCGGCGTGCTGCCGGCGGACAGCCCGCTCGGCTCGGTGCTCTCCGGCATTTTCGGCTATATCGACGCGCCGACGGTGAGCGAGCTCGTCGTCTATCTCGGCTTCCTCGCGCCGTCGCTGTGGCTGTTCCTGGCGGACCAGCCGGCCGGCCGGCGACGCCCGAAGACATCCGAGCGACCGGTGGCATGAACGCATCCAAGCAAAGCCAAGCCCTGCCGCGCACCGCCGTGCGCATCGGCTTTGTGCTGTCGCTGCTGCTTCTGATCGCGTCGGCAGTTGCCTTCTACTACGCGACGCTGGCCGTGCAGAAAGGCCGCCGCGAGGCCGCGGCATCGGTCAATGTGACGATCACCGGCCAGGCCTGCGAGCCCAACGAAATAACTGTCTCAGCCGGACGCAACATTTTCCGGATCGCCAACCGGTCCGACCGGGCGGTGGAGTGGGAAATCCTCGACGGGGTGATGGTGCTTGAGGAGCGCGAGAACATCGCGCCCGGGTTCACGCAGGCGCTGACGACGCGGCTCGAACCTGGCGATTACGCCATCACCTGCGGGCTCATCTCCAACCCGCGCGGCAAACTGCACGTCCAGCCCGCGGCCAATGCCGGGCCGGCCGCGAAGCCGAACCTCACCGCTTTCATCGGCGCGCTCGCCGAATACAAGGTGTTTCTCGCGACCGAGACCGACGCCTTCGTCGATGCCGCCACTGCTTTCGCCAACGCCGTGAAATCTGGCGACCTCGCGGCGGCGAAAGCAGCCTATCTGCCGGCCGAAACCGCCTATGCCCGTATCGCGCCGGTGTCGCCGCTCTTTTCCGATCTCGACACGGCAATCGACGGACGCGCGGACGGCTTCGGCCAACGCGAGGCCGATCCGGCCTTTGGCGGGCTGCATCGCCTGGAATACGGGCTGTTCCGCCAGGGCAGTCTAGAGGGCTTGGCGCCGGTCGCCGACAGGCTGGCCGCCGATGCCGCAACGCTCAAGGCGCGCATCCACGATCTGCGCATCATGCCCGAAAGCATGGTGGGCGGCGCGGCGGCGATCCTAGAGCGCGTCGCGGCGGCTGGGCCCGGCTTCGGCGACAGCCCTTATGCGCATGCCGACCTTGCTTCGTTCGAAGCGACCGTGTCGGGCGTGCGCAAGGTCTTCGACCTCTTGCGCCCCGTGGCGGCCAGGAGCGCGCCCGCTATCGCCGCATCGATCGACGCGGATTTCGCGGCCCTCGACAAGTCGATCGCGGCCCGCCGGGCCGAGGTCACCGAGGCGCTCGCCGATCCGGCCAAGGCCGAGCTCGGCAAAGCGGCAACCGCTTTGGCCGCCGATCTTTCCAGGCTTCGCGACATGATGGATCTCAGCCAATGACGGCCAAGGACAAGCCCAAGCTGCCGAATGCGACACGCCGCTCGATCCTGATCGGCGCGGTGGCCGGCGCGCTGGCGCCAACGATGGCGACTGCCGCCTCTGGCGGTAGCGCTGGCGTAACCGACGCGCCGGAGAGCGACAGCGTGCATCAGCGGCAGCCCTTTCATGGCGAGCACCAGCCCGGCATCGTGACGCCACGGCCGGCGGCCGGCCTGGTCGCGTCCTTCGACGTGCTGGCGCAGAACCGCGCCGGGCTCCAGCGGCTGTTCGAGACGCTGACCGAACGCACCGCCTTCCTGATGCAGGGCGGCACGCCGCCTCGGCTCGATTCGAAATTTCCCGCCGCCGATTCCGGCATCCTCGGCCCGGTGGTGACGCCGGACAATCTGACGATCACCACGTCGCTCGGCGCCTCGCTGTTCGACGAGCGTTTTGGTCTCGCGCCGCAAAAACCGAGACGGCTGTCGCGCATGACATCCTTCTCCAACGACGCGCTGGAGGAAGAATTCTGCCACGGCGACCTTTTGCTGCAATTCTGCTCGAACACGCCCGACACCAACATCCACGCGCTGCGCGACATCGTGAGGAACACGCCGGATTCGCTGCTCTTGCGCTGGAAGCAGGAGGGCTCGGTGCCGGTGCGGCCGCCAAGCCTGGGCAAGCCGAAGGAAAGCGCGCGCAACTTCCTCGGTTTTCGCGATGGCTCCGCCAATCCGGATGCCGGCGATGCTGAGCTGATGAACCAAATCGTCTGGGTGCGGCCAAGCGCCGACGAGCCCGGCTGGACGGCCGGCGGCTCCTACCAGGCGGTGCGGCTTATAAGAAATTTCGTCGAGCGCTGGGACCGCACGCCGCTGCAGGAGCAGCAGACGATCATCGGCCGCCAGAAAGCGAGCGGCGCGCCTTTCGGCGGCGCCGCCGAAGCCGATTTGCCGAACTATGCCGGCGACCCGCATGGCAAGGTAACGCCGCTCGACGCGCATATCCGCCTTGCCAACCCGCGCGACGCGGAAGCGCAAAAGCACCTGATCCTGCGCCGCCCGTTCAACTATTCGAACGGCGTCAGCAAGGCCAACCAGATGGATATGGGGCTCTTGTTCATCGCCTATCAGGCCGACCTCGAACGCGGCTTCATCGCCGTCCAGACACGGCTGAGCGGCGAGCCGCTGGAGGAATACATCAAGCCGTTCGGCGGCGGCTATTTCTTCGCGCTGCCCGGCGTCAAGGACGAGAACGACTTTCTCGGCCGCGCGCTGCTCGGGGCGGCCGCATCTTCCGGCACCCACAGCTGACCATTTTTCCAACAAGGAGAGAGGACATCCCATGAAGTTCCGCCGTGCAACCGCCGCATCGCTGATTGCGCTGTCAGCCAGCCTCGCGCCGGCATACGCAGCCGTGTCGCCGCTCGACCTGGTGCAGCCGATCGCCGACTACAAGATCTATGTCCAGGGCAAGATCGACACGCTGGTCAAGGACACCAAGGAATTCACCGACGCGGTGAAAGCCGGCGACCTCGCCAAGGCCAAGACGCTCTACGCGCCGGCGCGCGTCAATTACGAGACGATCGAGCCGATCGCGGAGCTGTTCTCCGACCTCGACGGCGCCATCGACTCGCGCGCCGACGACCATGAGCAGAAGGAGAAGTCGACCGACTTCACCGGCTTCCATCGCATCGAATACACGCTCTTCAGCCAGAACACGACCGAGGGCCTCGGACCGCTCGCCGACAAGCTCGACGCCGACGTGCTCGATCTGCAGAAGCGCGTCGCCGGACTGACCGTGCCGCCGGAAAAGGCGGTCGACGGCGCCGCCGGGCTGCTCGAGGAGGTAGCCTCGTCAAAAATCTCCGGCGAGGAGGACCGCTACAGCCACACCGACCTTTGGGATTTCCAGGCCAATATCGACGGCGCGCAGAAGATCGTGGCGCTGGTCGAGCCGCTGGTCACGAAGGAGGACCCGGCGCTGATCAAGACCGTCAATGACAATTTCGCCACCGTGGACGGCATCCTGGCCAAGTACAAGACGGCCGACGGCTTCGAAACCTACGACAAGCTGTCGGACGCCGACCGCAAGGCGCTGGCCGGTCCGGTCACGGCGCTGGCGGAGGATTTGTCGAAGCTCAGGGGCACGCTCGGGCTGAATTGAGGCATATGGTGCTGCCCCCTCTCCGTCCGCTGCGCGGACGGAGAGGGGGCAGCACTGACGGATGGAAAGTGATCGTGGCGACTGAGCGCGACGCCCTTCGGACTGTTCAGCCCTTCGCCTTCAGCTCCAGCCGCCGCGCGTGCAGCACAGGCTCGGTGTAGCCGTTGGGCTGCACCGTTCCCTTGAACACCAGATCGCAGGCGGCCTGGAAGGCGATGGAATTGTCGAAATCCGGCGCCATCGGGCGGTAGAGCGAGTCGCCGACATTCTGGCGGTCGACGATCGCCGCCATGCGCTGCAGCGAATCCCGGACCTGGATTTCCGAGCACACCTTGTGGCGCAGCCAGTTGGTGATGTGCTGCGAGGAGATGCGCAGCGTGGCGCGGTCCTCCATCAGGCCGACATCGTTGATATCGGGCACCTTCGAGCAGCCGACGCCCTGGTCGATCCAGCGCACGACATAGCCGAGGATGCCTTGCGAATTGTTGTCGAGCTCGCGCTGGATCTCGTCCGGCGTCCAGTTCGGCCGCACCGCGACCGGCACCGACAGGATGTCGTCGAGCTTGGCCTTCGGCCGGCTCTTCAGCGCCGCCTGCACGGCGTGCACGTCGACCTTGTGATAATGCGTGGCGTGCAGCGTCGCGGCCGTCGGTGACGGCACCCAGGCGGTGTTGGCGCCGGCCTTCGGATGCGCGATCTTCTGCTCCAGCATCGCCGCCATCAGGTCCGGCATCGCCCACATGCCCTTGCCGATCTGGGCATGGCCGGCGAGCCCGCATTCGAGGCCCGTATCGACGTTCCAGGCCTCATAGGCGGAAATCCAGGCGGCCTGCTTCATGTCGCCCTTGCGGATCATCGGACCGGCTTCCATCGAGGTGTGGATTTCGTCGCCGGTGCGGTCGAGGAAGCCGGTGTTGATGAACACGACGCGCTCGCGTGCCGCGCGGATCGCCTCCTTGAGGTTGACGGTGGTGCGCCGCTCCTCGTCCATGATGCCCATCTTGATGGTGTTCCTGGCCATGCCAAGCAGCGCTTCGACGCGGTCGAAGATCTCGACGGCGAAGGCGACCTCTTCGGGCCCGTGCATCTTCGGCTTCACCACATACATCGAGCCGGCGCGGGAATTGGCGCGGCGGCCGTTCTCGCCGACATCGTGCAGCGCGATCAGCGCGGTGAGGGCCGCGTCCATGATGCCTTCCGGCACCTCGCGGCCGTCGTGGTCCAGGATCGCCGGATTGGTCATCAGGTGGCCGACATTGCGCACCAGCATCAACGAGCGCCCCGGCAAAAGCAGCTGGCCGCCGTTCGGCGCCGTGTAGCGGCGGTCGGGATTGAGCGTGCGGACAAAAGTCTTGCCGCCCTTGGTGATCTCTTCGGCGAGATCGCCCTTCATCAGGCCGAGCCAGTTGCGGTAGACGACGACCTTGTCCTCGGCATCGACGGCGGCGACCGAATCCTCGCAGTCCTGGATGGTGGTCAGAGCCGATTCCAGGATAACGTCGGCGATGCCGGCCGGATCGGTCCTGCCGATCTGGTTGGCGCGGTCGATCACGATCTCGATATGCAGGCCGCTCTTGACCAGAAGCACGGCTTCGGGATTGGCGGCATCGCCGCGATAGCCGGCGAACTGTTTCGGGTCGGCAAGCGTCGTGGCGCCGGCGCCCTCGCCGACCTTCAGCGCGCCGTTCTCGACCGAAAGCCCGTTGACGCCGGCCCATTTGCCCGTGGTGAGCGGCACCGACTGGTCGAGGAAATCCCTGGCCCAGGCAATCACCTTGGCGCCGCGCTTCGGGTTGAAGCCCTTGCCCTTCTCGGCGCCGCCGGTCTCGGGAATGGCGTCGGTGCCGTAGAGCGCGTCATAGAGCGAACCCCAGCGCGCATTGGCGGCGTTCAGCGCATAGCGCGCGTTCATCACCGGCACGACGAGCTGCGGCCCGGCGACGATTGCGATCTCGGGATCGACATGATCGGTCGAGACGCTGAAGGCGAGCCCTTCCGGCACCAGATAGCCGATATCCTTCAGGAAAGTCCTGTAGCCCTCCATGTCGATCGGCGCGCCGTTTTCGCGGTACCAGCCGTCGAGCTTTTCCTGCATGGCGTCGCGTTTGGCCAGCAGCGCCCGGTTTTTCGGCGCGAGGTCGTGGACGATGGCCGAAAAGCCTTCCCAGAATTTCCCCGGCTCGATGCCGGTGCCGACTGCCGCCTCTTCGGCCACGAAGTCATGGAGCTCCCGGGCGATCTGCAACCCGGCGATCTCGATGCGGTCGGTCATCAGGGCTTCTCCAACTGTAGGCTTTGCCGGGCCTTTGGCATGTTTGGGGTTGCGGGGTCAATTCGGCTTAGGGTGTAGGAGGGTGCGGGCCAGCGAATCTCCCCCCTCGAGGGGGGAGATGGCCGGCAGGCCAGAGGGGTCCTAGCGCATGAAGCGCCAACGTCGTTTCGGCGCAGATCACGTCGGCGCTTCACGCGCGGCGACCCCCTCTGTCGCCTTTGGCGACATCTCCCCCTCGAGGGGGAGATTATCCGCCTCACACCGCAATCCTCGGCCTTCCCGACGCCACGGCGACCACATGCGCCTCGATGAACATGCGCTGGCCTTCGATGGTCGAGACCTTGAACTCGGTGGCGACGGCGATCTCGGCGCTGTCGGTGCCGGCGTCCTTGGCGCGCTCGGCCGCGATCGCGCGCACGTCGGCTTCGGCGGCGGCGATCGCCTTGTCCTCCTCGGTGAAGTCGCGCACCGTCTGGCCGGAGGCGAGGCGGAACAGGCCTTCCTTGGGCTGGCTGACGCGGGCCTCGGCGGAGACGCGCACCTGGCCGACCACGGCGCCCAGCGCGTTGGCGACATCGGTGTCTTCCGGCACGATGCAGCCATTGCCGATAAGCGGTGGCAGGCCGGCATAATGCAGCGGCGCCGACGCGCCGAGGCCGATGACCGGGCGGTCGAGCGCGACGGTGAAGCGGGCGATGCCGGGATGGGCGTCGACGGCGCGCTGCACCAGCGCGTGCGCGACGGTGGCGGCGCCGTCCAGCCCGTCCTCGGCGAAGGCGGTTTCGAGGATGTATTCGGCCGACCAGCGGGTGAGCGTGACGAGCACGCGCTCGGCGATGGCTTCCGGCGTCGCCGCGATCGTCTGGCCGCGGCCGTCGCGGCGGCGGGCGAACAGCTCGGCGCCAAGCCGGGCGGCGGCGGCGTCCCAATTGGATTGCTTGCCGAGCACATGGGCGGCGTCGGACGGCGTGAAGCCTGAGATATGGACGAGACCGCGCGCGACCAGCCGGTTCAGCGTGGCGTTCTGCGCGTTGGAAGCGAGCAGCCGGTCGAGCGCCAACGGGGTCGCGCCGATGGTCTCGTAGAGTTTCGTTTCCGGCCCGGTGAGGCCGGCGGCGAGCCGGTCCGGCACGCCGGTGCGCATAGCAAAGCGGCCGTCCATGCGGCCGGGGTTCGGCGCGCGCAGCTGGCGCTCGAGCTCCGACGTCACCGCCTCGCCATGCACCATGCCGGACAGCGCCAGCGGCACCAGCCGGCGTGGGCCAAGCAGGATCTTCGGATCGAGCGCGCCGTCTTCCAGCGTGACTTCCGAGTCGCCGCCGAGGCCGAAGGTGCGCATGGCGACAGCCTCGACCATGGTGCGGAAGCCGCCGACGGTGGCGCCTTCCGGATCGAGCCGCGGGCGGCCGCCATCGAGCACGGCGACGTCGGTGGTGGTGCCGCCGATGTCCGAGACCATGGCGTCGTCGAGGCCGGTCATGTGGCGGGCGCCGACAAGGCTGGCGGCGGGGCCGGACAGGATCGTCTCGATCGGCCGCTGGCGGGCGAAGGCCGCCGACACCAGCGCGCCGTCGCCGCGCACCACCATCAAGGGGGCGGCGATGCCGCGCTTGGCCAGGAACCCTTCGGTCGCCGCGACCAGCCGGTCGATCATCGAGATCAGCCTTGCGTTGAGCAGCGTGGTCAGGGCGCGGCGCGGGCCGCCGAGCTTGGCCGACAATTCATGGCTGGCGGTGACCGGCAGGCCGGTCTTCTCGCGGATCAGGTCGCGGGCCACAAGCTCATGCGCCGGATTGCGGGTGGCGAAATAGGCGCAGACGGCGAAGCCCGACACCGAGCCGCCCAGCTCGGGAAGCGCCGCCTCGAGGCCGGACAGGTCGAGTTTCGCGGCGTTGCCATGCACATCATGGCCGCCGGGGCAGAACACCACCGGGTCGGTGCCTAAAGCCGTCTTCAACCCGTCGCGGGCAAGATCGGCCTCGGAAAAGCCGATCATGACCAGCGCCACACGCCCGCCCTGGCCCTCGACCAGCGCGTTGGTGGCCAAGGTGGTGGACATCGAGACCAACTTTATCGCGGCCGGGTTAGTGGCGGATTTCTCCAGCACCGCATCCACCGCGCCGGAAATGCCGACGGCGAGGTCGTGGCGCGTGGTCAGCGACTTGGCCTTGGCCAGGACCTTTCCCTTCGGCCCGCCCTCCTCGGACCACAGCACCGCGTCGGTATAGGTGCCGCCGGTGTCGATGCCGAGGAAGAGAGGTTTGGGCTTGGCGGTCATTTTTGCAGGCATTCCGGGGTCGAGAGCTTTGTTGCGAAGCCCTTAGCCGATACGCGCTGGCGGATAAAGAAGGGAGGGATGGGCCAAGGGCGCGGCGTTGGCGCTAAGAGAGGGGGGCCTCGCGCCGACCTCCGTAATTACCCCTCAAAGCCCACCCTCTTATGGCTCCCGTCACAAAACGGCTTGTTGGCCGAATGGCCGCAGCGGCAGAGGAACACCTTGGTGGTGCGGGCGATGGTATGCCCCGTGCCGGTGACGATCTCGAGATTGCCTTCGACCTTGAGCGGGCCGTTGCTGGTCGGCGTCACGTTGAGCGGACCATCCCGCGCCTCCAGCACCTGCGCTTCCTTCAGCGGCGGCTCGCCGGTGGCGGTGAAGCCGGCCTTGATGTGGCTGTTGTCGCAGAACGGCTTGTTCTGCGACAGGCCGCAGCGGCAGAGCGTGGCGCGCAAGAAGGTGTCCTCGCCGAGCACGATCTCGGCATGCACCGCCAGCGGGCCGTTCTCGCGCACCCGCACGGTGTTGACCACCGGCGGCTTCTCCTGCGGCCCGCCATCCTTGCGGGTGTAGGTGATGGCCCCCGACGGGCAGTTCTGCGCCAGCGCCACGACCTGCTCGACATCAGCGGCTTCCGGGTGGATCCACTCGCCCGGCGCGTTGGGCACGAAGACATGCGGGTTGCCGAGCACGCAATTGCGCGAGTGGATGCAGCGCTTGCCGCTGAAAGAAACGTCGATCTTCTCGCCTTCGACCGTGCCTGCCATGGGGCTCTCCTCTGGTGGGTAGAGGCAAGGCTAGGGCGCGGGCGTGAGGGGCGTCAAGCGACAAGCTCCCCCTTCTCCCCTTGTGGGAGAAGGTGGCTCGGCGCGCAGCGCCGAGACGGATGAGGGGTGTTCCAGCTTGGCGAAGACGCCTGAGCCTCGCTACCGCCAGGGCTGCAGACTTTGATCCCGCACATAAGCGATGATGGTATCGCACACCGCATCGAGCTCTTTCAGAACATCGTCGTTCCAGAAACGAAGCACGCGAAAGCCCCTCGCCTTCAATTCGGCGTCGCGTTCCTGGTCATGGCGCGACTCCGCATGCTGGCTGCCGTCGATTTCGACGATGAGCCGAGCCTCCGCGCAGACAAAGTCGGCCACGTATCGGCCCATCGGCACCTGACGCCGGAACTTGATGTCGTCCAGACGGCGGCCACGCAACTCCCGCCACAGACGGTCTTCTGCCTCTGTCGGCTCGCGGCGCATCGACCGGGCGAAATTGCGTTTGGCCGGGGTTACGGGCTGGTGCGGCATGCCGAAGATTAGCCGGTCTTTCTGATTGCTCAAATATCCGGCGTCGCACTCCGCTGGAACACCCCTCATCCGTCTCGGCGCTGCGCGCCGAGCCACCTTCTCCCACAAGGGGAGAAGGGAAGACCGCGCTACTCCGCCAGGTCCACCGTCTCGGTCGAATGCTCGGCGCAGATGAAGCAGCAGGTGTCGCAGGGCTGGTCGTTGTCGGGGCCGACGCCGGCGGAGACCTGGTCGTTGCCGACCACCCAGGCGCCCCAGCAGATGTGCTCGCCCGGCTCGCACGAGATCGGCACGGATTTGCGCGCCTTCGGGCGGATGAGGAAAACCTTGTCGTCGCCCGGCCAGACTTTCTGGCTGTCGCGGCTGAACAGCTCCACCGCGACGCCGTCCGAGCGCTGGTTGCGCACGAAGACCGACATGTCGGCGGCGAAGGCCGGCGAGGTGAAGAGAAGTGCGGCGAGCAGAGCGCGAATCATGGCGAGGTCCCCCGGTGGAGTAGAGCACGGGTGGCATCTGGAAGCACCCTCACCCGGATTGCCAACCGAATTGCGAAGGGCAATTCGGGGCAATTCGGCCTCTCCCCGAGGGGAGAGGAGATCGCCGGCGTCTCAATGCTTGGGTTCCTCACCCCCGCCAGAGGCGGGGGAGAGGTGGCCGCGAAGCGGTCGGAGCGGGGGCCTCGTAGGGCGCTCCCCTCTCCGTCTCGGCTTCGCCGAGCCACCTCTCCCCGCTGTGCGGGGCGAGGAACCTCGATCCTGCAAAGTGGCGTTCCCTCGCGCCCCCCTCTGTCCTGCCGGACATCTTCCGCACAAGGGGGAGACCAGCTGCTTTCGGCGCCTCGCCAGTTCCGCAACGTCGGCGATTTGCGCGCGCCTACCGCCTCACCACCACATGCGGCGCGAACTTCTTCACCGCGTCCACCAGGTCCTCGCCGCGCACGCCGAGCGAGGAGATTTCCATGTGCACGGTGTTCCGGCCGAAGGGCATCAGGCCGAAGGCGTTGGCGGAGGAATATCGGATTGCGTCGGGCGGCTCCTCGGTGAGCTCGAAATTGAGCATCGCCGCGCCCTTGCCGCCGGCGGCAAGCCGCGCGCTGCGCACCTTGCTCCACGGCACCAGCACGTCGCCGGCGCGAGCATCGCGGAACCCTTGGCTGTTCAGCACGACCTTGACCGAAGTGTCGAAGGCGCCGCGCGCGATGAAGACGCCGAGCCCCAGGCAGGCGGCGCCGAGGAGCGCGATCCACAGCACATGCCCGCCATCCGCGCCCGCAGCCACGCCCTGCAGCGCGCCGAAGCCGAAAATGCCGCCGATCAGGAACGGCCCGAGCGCGGGCAGGATCTTTCCCGAAGGGCTGTTGCGGATTTCGAGCGGGGCGGGCATCGCCTTCTTGGCTCACCGTTCGGCTTTAAGCAGCGTCCAGATCCAGCCGATGAAGGTGAGGACCAGGAACGGATAGCCGAGCGCCGGCAGCGGCGCCGAGGTGGGCAGAAGCGGCGCGCCCCACAGGATCATCGCCACCGAGACGGTGAACAGCAGCGCCGAGACGAAAGCGGTGAGCCTCATCCAGAGCGCGAAGGTGGCTTGGGCGCTGACCATGACCAGCCCCGCCGCCCACAGCGCAATGCCGCCGGCATAGGACGGCACGCTGGCCTGCAGGCCGGCCGCATTGCCGGCCAGAAGCAGGCTCTCGCCGGCCAGGAAAGTGAGGAAGCCGGCCGCGACGAGATCATTGCCCAGCCGCTGGTATTTCATGGTGAGCAGTGCCGCCGCGACGACAACGCCCACGCCGTCGATGGTCCACAATGTTTCGCGCAGCGCGTCGCTGGCAACGAAAGTGCCCGCCATGCCCAGCGCGCCGCCAATGGCGAGGCCGATCGCGGCGACGGTATCCGAGGTGGAGCGCATGCGATGTCTCCCCAAGCTGAGGAGAGGATACGCCAAGGTGGACGCAACTCAAGAGTGGCGACACTTCCTAAGCGCTGCCGGCCTGGTCGTTCGAGTGACTACCGATTATAGCTGGCCCAAACCTGCACTTGCGGTAACATACACTCTGATCACTGCGGGGTTGCAATTCGAAATAGAGGATATAGGCTGCGTCAGCAACGTGCTTCGGGGGGAGCAATGGAAAAGTCCTTTAACCTTGGCCGTTTCAAGGCAATAGACCCTGCCGCTGACCAGTACGAACGGCAGCTTCGGCGGCTGATCGATGACGGCGCAGACGTTACGTGTATTGAGAAGGCCGTCCAGGGTGCCTTAAAGAACCTCTCCGGCGATGGTCGTCGCGCTTTTGTAATTTACGGCGAACCCCAGAGCGGAAAAACGGAGATGATGATATGCCTTACAGCAAAATTACTGGATGAAGGCAGGCGCTTCATTGTTCATTTGTTAAATGATAGCGTAGATTTATTGGGTCAAAATCTTGGCCGCTTCCAAGATTCCGGCTTAGCCCCATCTGCCCAAAATTACACGGAGATTCTTGACCCTTCGATAGACGTCAAGTCTCGACGATATGTCGTCTTCTCAAAGAAGAATGCAGGTGACCTGGAGAAGCTTCTCGAAAAGATCGGTCAGTTCAAAGATATCGTTGTAATTGATGACGAGGCAGATTTCGCTTCACCCAATTCAAAGATCAACAGCGCGCAGAGAACGCGGATAAATCAGCTTATACATGACATCCTCGGCTCGACCGGAGATTATATTGGAGTTACAGCCACTCCAGCTCGCCTTGATCTGAACAACACGTTTGACAACGATAGCCGTCTTTGGGTGAATTTTCCGCCACATCCTATGTACACCGGCCAAGACATTTTCTTTCCGGTTGAGTGGCCTAGTAAGAATTTGTCACTTCCGTTTCAGCTTGAATTGCTTCCCAATCGCGGCGACGATCCGAAGTATGCTAGGCGAGCACTCTTCGGATTCTTAGTAAACGTCTCTTACCTCAACCAGTATGTGAACCAAATAGAGGCTAATTACTCTCTTCTAGTCCATACAAGCGGAAAGAGGATCGACCATAAGAGTGACTGGTCAGTCATGCAGGACACGTTGGCCTCTTTAACCAACAGTCAGAGCAAGAAGTTCGACAGCTATATAAAAGAGATATGGACTCTCGCGGGTGAACGCTATCCGGACGTCGATCCAGACAGACTCACCTCATATGTAGTAAGGAATATAAGCCGAAATGCTGTCATAATATTAAATAGCGATCGTGACCTTACGCGAAAAGGTCGATCTGCCACGCGCCCGGCCTCGCTGTTTACGATTGTGATTGGCGGAAATATCGTGTCTCGCGGCGTCACGTTTGAAAACCTTCTTTCCATGTTTTTTACACGTGATGTTAAACACAAGATTCAGCAAGACACCTACATACAGCGAGCTAGGATGTTCGGTGCGAGAGGGAAATACCTTAAGTTCTTCGAACTAACTATACCGAACGCTCTGTATGCAGATTGGCACAGATGTTTCGTATTCCATAAGCTGGCACTTGAAGCAATCAGGGAAGGGAAAGGCTCTCCAGTTTGGCTAAGCGATGGTCGAATATCTGCCGTCTCGTCCTCCAGCATTGACCAATCAACCGTTGACATGAATAAGGGGGAGATGGGATTCAGGCTATTTGAGTTCGACCCGGGGGTCGATCAAAGAATACAATCCCTAAACTCCGTCAGCGCCAAGCTGGAAGCCCTCCAAAAGGAGTTGGGGGAATCGGCATTCCCCGAATATCTTAAACGCTACATACTTCGGACAGCGAGCCCCAGCGTCGAGCGTACAGTAGCCGTGCATCCGTCGTCGAGCATCGAAGGATACAAGGATGCTGAGGGGCTCGACAAAGCGGCGATCGAGCGGCGGCGCGGGCTTATG
Organism: Mesorhizobium sp. B2-7-1; assembly: GCF_006440735.1. Classification (GTDB taxonomy): domain Bacteria; phylum Pseudomonadota; class Alphaproteobacteria; order Rhizobiales; family Rhizobiaceae; genus Mesorhizobium. The sequence continues at coordinate 24,258 of NZ_VFUA01000095.1, forward strand.
GGCCAGTCTCAGACTGGCCAATTCCCCAACGCGCTTCATCATCTTAAGGTCTTTACCAACAGCGCCGGCAAGGGGCGGCTTTTCTACAAATTCGCCGGCTCGATCCAGTTTATCAAGAATACGAAATGATAGCTGAGGTTGATCGCTATCACGGTGTCGCCCTGCGACTTATAATAGCAGGCTCTGAGCAACCAATCGTCATTGGCAAGTGCGACACGCATGGCCGTCTCAATAGCTATTCCTTGAATGAGAGAATCGCGATATACTTGAAACATTCCACCAAGCGCCTTGCACCTTGGGCTTTCAGCTTCACCGTCGATCATCTGAAGGAGCTAGTCGAACTGAGGACTCGCTTCGCGTCAGTTTGGATCGTTTTGGTTTGTGGTTTGGACGGCGTAGTTGGCATCACCCTGGCTGAATTCGCCAGCATCACAGCTTCACGACCCGGTGGCGTAGCATCACTACGAGTTGATCGCGCTCCAAGGACCATGTATCGCGTTTTCGGAAACGAATCGCCGCTTCAATTTGCCAAATCGAATGGCGTGGGCGCGTTGCTGTCCGAATTGTCTGCAACGCCCTACCGTGAGAGCGCGGCACCGTGAACAAAACAATTCATCCTTTCCCCGCCAGAATGGCTCCGGAACTGGCCTTACTGAGTCTTCAGACTTTGAAGCCGAATAGTGTCGTATTGGACCCGATGGTTGGATCGGGCACCGTCCTTCGGCAAGCTACCGACTTAGGGCTCCAGGGGATAGGATTCGATGTTGACCCGCTGGCGGTTCTGATAGCGGGCGTGTGGACGACCCCGGTCGACCTGGCCAAGCTGGATAGCCTTTTCGAGCGAACCCTGCGCGAGGCTAAGGCACTTGTGGACGAAGAAATCTTGTTACCTTGGATTGATAACGATCAGGAGACTGCGCGGTTCATCGAATACTGGTTTGGCATCGAACAGCGAAAGGCTCTGAGGGCTATCGCCTACGTTTTCAGATCGATTGACCAGGAAAAAGACGATGCGTATGAGCAAGCTGAACTGGACGTTCTTCGTGTAAGCCTGAGCAGAATAATAATAACAAAGGAAATGTGCGCGTCGCTCGCTAGAGATACATCCCATAGCCGGCCTCATAAGGTATCTGAAAGCTCCGACTACAATGTCTTCGCTGGGTTTGATCGCTCTTTCCGTATACTTAGGAAGCGTCTACATGATTTTCCGCCAAAGAGAAAAGCAACAGTGCAAATGGGTGACGCGCGTACGCTAACTAGCGTCAACGATTCATCAATCGATGCGGTGCTTACGTCTCCTCCTTATTTGAATGCCATCGACTATCTGCGCGGCCATCGCCTTGCTTTGGTTTGGTTTGGTTTGACATGCTCAGAAATTCGAACCATCCGAGCGGGGAGTATTGGGACGGAGCGTGGCCTTCAGATTTCCGCGGAAGATGATGCGTTCGTGAAAATCAAAAAGGCGGCTGGAGACGTGAGCGCGCTACCTTCGAGTTATGACCGTATGATTGACCGCTACGTCGTCGATCTAATCGGCATGACGGCCGAAACCGCGAGGGTTCTTCGAGCAGGTGCAGTGGCGACATTTGTCGTCGGCAATTCGTGCCTTAAGGGCGTCTTCATAAGCAACGCAAATAGCGTCGCGACTGCCGCGACTTATTCGGGATTGAAAGAGGTAAAGCGCTTCGATCGAGAGCTTCCGACTCGGAGCCGCTATCTTCCTCTGTCCAACGGTGCCCTTTCGAAGCGAATGAGAACCGAAACCATTTTGAGTTTTATCAAAGAATAGTTCAATCGCCCATCTTCAGCGCCTGGATAAACGCCTCCTGCGGGATATCCACCTTGCCGAACTGGCGCATCCGCTTCTTGCCCTCTTTCTGCTTGTCGAGCAGCTTGCGCTTGCGGGTCACGTCGCCACCGTAGCATTTGGCGGTGACGTCCTTGCGCAGCGCCGAGATGGTTTCGCGGGCGATGACCTTGCCGCCGATCGCGGCCTGGATCGGGATCTTGAACAGATGGTGCGGGATCAGCTCCTTCAGCTTCTCGCACATGGCGCGGCCGCGCTTTTCGGCCGCCGTGCGGTGCACCAGCATGGACAGCGCGTCGACCGGCTCCTCGTTGACCAGGATCGACATCTTGACCAGGTCGCCCTCGCGATAGTCGGTCAGGTGATAGTCGAAGGAGGCGTAGCCCTTGGAGATCGACTTCAGGCGATCGTAGAAGTCGAAGACGACCTCGTTGAGCGGCAGGTCGTAGGTGAGCATGGCGCGCTTGCCGACATAGGAGAGGTCGGCCTGGATGCCGCGCCTGTCCTGGCAAAGCTTCAGGATGCCGCCGAGATAATCGTCGGGGGTGAGGATGGTGGCGCGGATCCACGGCTCCTCGATCGCCTGGATCTTCACCACGTCGGGCATGTCGGCCGGGTTGTGCAGCTCCTTCACCGTGCCGTCGTTCAACAGCAGCCGGTAGACGACGGAAGGCGCCGTGGCGATGAGGTCGAGGTTGAACTCGCGCTCCAGCCGCTCCTGGATGATCTCCAGGTGCAGCAGGCCGAGGAAGCCGCAGCGATAGCCGAAGCCGAGCGCGGCGGAGGTTTCCATTTCGTAGGAGAAGCTCGCGTCGTTGAGGCGCAGCTTGCCGACGGCGGCGCGCAGGTCCTCGAAATCGGCGGCGTCGACCGGGAACAGGCCGCAGAACACCACCGGCTGCGCCGGCTTGAAGCCGGGCAGCGCCTTGGCCGTCTGGCGGCGGTCCTCGGTGATGGTGTCGCCGACGCGGGTGTCGGCCACTTCCTTGATCGAGCCGGTGAAGAAGCCGAACTCGCCGGGGCCGAGCTCGTCGACATTGACGCGGGCCGGCTTGAAGACGCCTGTACGCTCGACGAGATATTTCGCGCCGGTGCCCATCATGCGGATGGTCTGGCCCTTCTTCAGCACGCCGTCGATGATGCGCACCAGAACGATGACGCCGAGATAGGCGTCGTACCAGCTGTCGACCAGCATCGCCTTCAGCGGCGCGTTGATGTCGCCCTCGCGCGGCGGCGGCAGCTGGTGGACGATCGCCTCCAGCACATCCGGCACGCCAAGGCCGGTCTTGGCCGAGATCATGACGGCGTTTGAGGCGTCGAGGCCGATCACCTCCTCCACCTGCTCGCGGATGCGCTCGGGCTCGGCCGCCGGCAGGTCGACCTTGTTCAGCACCACGACGATCTCGTGGTTGTTGTCGATGGCCTGGTAGACATTGGCCAAGGTCTGCGCCTCGACGCCCTGCGAGGCGTCGACCACCAGCAGCGAGCCTTCGCAGGCGGCGAGCGAACGCGACACCTCATATGCGAAGTCGACATGTCCGGGCGTGTCGATGAGGTTCAGGACATAGTCCTCGCCGTTCCTGGCGCGATAGTTCAGCCTCACGGTCTGGGCCTTGATGGTGATGCCGCGCTCGCGCTCGATATCCATCGAGTCCAGCACCTGCTCCTTCATGTCGCGCTCCTCCAGCGCGCCGGTGAGCTGGATCAGCCGGTCGGCAAGCGTGGATTTGCCATGGTCGATGTGGGCGACGATGGAGAAATTGCGGATGTGGTCGAGCGGGGTGGTCATGCGGCGCGTGATGTACAGCCGATCTCCTCCCTTGCGGGGGAGATGCCCGGCAGGGCAGAG
>NZ_VFUA01000096.1 GCF_006440735.1 Mesorhizobium sp. B2-7-1
GCTGAAAAGAGCGGCGCAGCGGATGGTCAAACCCGGCCCGAGCCAGCAATCAGCCAGGGCAAGAGGCAGAACGAGGCGGGCACCAAGGCGGAAGACAATTACCGCAGCGATGTGATCCGCAAGCTCGGTCGCGTCTATCGGGCCGTGCCCCCTTCGCTGCAGGCGGCGGCGCGCAGCAACACGGTCGTCACCTTCGTCATCGGCAGGCGGGGCACCATCGACGAACTGCGTGTCGTCGAAAGCTCGGGCTCGGAGACTTTCGATCAGATCGTCCTTGGCTTCGTGCGCAAGGCGGCGCCCTTCCCTCCCATCCCAGCGAAGGTCGGAAACCGCCTGGAGTTCACCGGCGCGATCGGCCCGTTTTGAGAGCCGCCGCCTTCAGACCATCAATCCCGCTCATCGCCATGAAAGGAAACCAATGTACATCGCCATGAACCGCTTCAAGGTCCAGAACGGCTCCGAGGAAGCCTTCGAGGACGTCTGGAAGAACCGCGATTCCAGCCTTTCCGAAATGCAGGGTTTCAGGGAATTCCACCTGCTGCGCGGCCCGGTCAACGAGACCGAGGGCTATACGCTGTTTGCCTCGCACACGGTCTGGGCAAGCCAGGAGGATTTCGTCGCCTGGACGAAATCGGAAAACTTCCGCGCCGCCCATCGCAATGCCGGCGGCTCGAAGGTCCACTATCTCGGCCATCCGCAATTCGAGGGCTTTTCGGTCGTCGAAGGCGCATAGTCTATCTCCGCTGACCGGTAAGGGCGTGTTGAGATTCAGATCAGGCCGAGTCGGAGTCGTAGACGGGCGCGAAGCGACCAAACAAGGTGGCTTCCGAGAACCGGAGCGGAGCGTACTTGAAGTACGTGAGCACCGGAAGCGCAGGACGCCATCGTTTGCAGACCGGCATCACCTGAATATCGATACGCCCTATGCGGCGGCGAGCAGGCTGGCATTGCCGCCTGCCGCCGTCGTGTCGACGCAGACCGCGCGCTCATGCGCATAGGCCGCCGGGTTGAGCACCTCGCTGACCAGCGGCACGATCGGCCCGGTCCGCTCGGCAATCACCTTGCGCACGATGCGCGCCGCCTCCGGTGCGCCGGAGAAGGCGACGACATCGACCTTCAACGAACGCGCCTCGACCGGGTCGGGACGGCCATCGATCGCCGCCAACGGCAGGCCCTTGCCGGTCAGCGCCGACAGCGCCGCCGGCGCGCCTGGCGCCACCGCCAGCACGGCGTTCCCAGCCGCGAGCGCCTGGATCGTCTGGGACAGCAGCGTCTCGCCATCCGGGCCGAGGCAGAGCACCCGGCCGCGCGGCGACAGCGACAGCGTGTTGGCCTCGCCCGTCGGCCCGGGCAAGTCGACCTGGCCGAAATCGAGACTTGCCGCGGCGGCGATTGCCGACGCGCCCTTGCCGCGCAAATGCTTCCTCAGGATCGCCACACGATCCGGCCGCGTCGACCAGCCACCCAGCGTCGGATCCGGCAGGTTGTCGGCGAGCTCGGTCGCGGTCACCTTGTGGCCCTCGCCAAGCTCGGTGCCGGCCTCGGGCCCCTTGCGGAAGCGACGCAGGTAATGCGGCCCGCCGGCCTTCGGGCCGGTACCCGACAGCCCCTCGCCGCCGAATGGCTGCGAGCCGACGACGGCGCCGATCTGGTTGCGGTTGACATAGATGTTGCCGGCATGAATGCCGTCGACGAAATGCTGGACGCGGCCTTCGATGCGGGTGTGCAGGCCGAAGGTCAGGCCGTAGCCCTTGCGGTTGATGGCGGCGATCACCGCGTCGATCTCGTCGGCATCGAAGGTCGCGACATGCAGCACCGGGCCGAACACCTCGCGTTCCATCTCCTCGATGCCCTTGACGCGGAAGACATGCGGCGCGACGAACCGGCCGGTGGCCGGCGCTTCCAATTTCGCGATCAGCCGGCCTTCCAGACCCTTCTTCTTGCAGTAATCGCTGATCGACGCTTGCGCCTCGTCGTCGATGACCGGGCCGACATCGGTCGAGATGGCCCAGGGATTGCCGATGGTGAGCGCTTCCATCGCGCCCTTCAGCATCTCCAGCATCTTCTTCTCGACATCCTTCTGCACATAGAGCACGCGCAGCGCCGAGCAGCGCTGGCCGGCGCTCTGGAAGGCCGAGGCGAGGATGTCGCGCACCGCCTGTTCCGGGAGCGCGGTGGAATCGACGATCATCGCATTCAAGCCGCCGGTCTCGGCAATCAGCATGGCGTCGGGCGCAGCCGTCTCGGCCAGTTGCTTTTCGATCAGCTTGGCGACCTCGGTCGAGCCGGTGAAGCAGACACCGGCGATGCGCGGATCGGCGGTGAGCGGCCCGCCAACCGAGGGGCCGTCGCCCGGCAGCAGCTGGATGACATCCTCCGGCACGCCGGCCTCGCGCAGCATTTCGACGGCGCGGAAGGCGATCAGCGGCGTCTGCTCGGCGGGCTTGGCGATGACCGAATTGCCGGTAACCAAAGCCGCCGCGATCTGGCCGGTGAAGATCGCCAGCGGAAAATTCCATGGCGAGATGCAGACGATCGCGCCGCGCGCCTGCGTGCCCGCCTCGGCATTCGCCGCCTCGGCCGCGTAGTAGCGCAGGAAGTCGACCGCCTCGCGCACCTCGGCAACACCGTCGGCCAGAGACTTGCCGGCCTCGCGCGTGGCGAGAGCGAAGAACTCGGGTGCATTGGCCTCGTAGAGATCGGCGGCGCGGTTGAGGATCGCGGCACGCTCGGCAACCGGACGCTTGGCCCAGGCCGACTGCGCGTCGACGGCGATGCGCACAGCGGTCGCCACCTGCTTGGCCGCAGCCTCATGCACGGTGCCGACCACTTCGTCCGGCTTGGCCGGATTGACGATCTGGCGCGGCTTGCCGTAGCCGGCCGCGCGGGTGACAGGCTTAGCGTGCCAACGATCCGCTCCGGCAAACGCGGCCCTCGCTTCATCCAGGGCCGCGAGCGTCACCGGATCGGTGATGTCGAAGCCCTTCGAGTTGCGGCGGCCTGCGCCGAAGATTGCCGCTGGGCGGGCAATCGCCGGATTGGCGGCCGGACCCTGGCTTTCGACAGTTTTGAGCGGATCTTGCGCGATCTCCTCCGGCTCGACCTCCTCGTCGGTCAACTGATGGACGAAGGAGGAGTTGGCGCCGTTCTCCAGCAGACGCCGCACCAGATAGGCGAGCAGGTCCGAATGCGCGCCGACAGGCGCATAGATGCGGCAGCGCGTGCCCTCGGCCTGGCGCACCGTCTCGTGCAGGGCCTCGCCCATGCCGTGCAGGCGCTGGAATTCGAAGGATTCGCGGTCCTTCGCCATCGACAGGATGGCGGCCACCGTGTGCGCGTTATGCGTGGCGAACTGCGGATAGATGCGGTCGGTCATCGACAAAAGCTTCTTCGCGCAGGCCATGTAGGAAACGTCGGTGTTGGCCTTGCGGGTGAAGACCGGATAGCTGGTGAGCCCGAGCGTCTGCGCCCGCTTGATCTCCGTGTCCCAATAGGCGCCCTTGACCAGCCGCACCATGATCCGGCGGTCGTATTTCTTCGCCAGCGCATAGAGCCAGTCGATGGCGAAGGCCGCGCGCGGACCATAGGCCTGGACGACGACGCCGAAACCGTCCCAGCCGGCAAGCTCCGGCTCGGCCAGCACCCGTTCGATGACGTCGAGCGACAGGTCGAGCCGGTCCGCCTCCTCGGCATCGATGTTGAGGCCCATGCGCGAATGCCGCGCGGCAAGCGCCAGCGACAAGAGCCGCTCGGCCATCACCGGCAGCATCTTTTCCTTCTGCGCCTCCTCGTAGCGCGGATGGAGCGCCGAGAGCTTGACCGAAATGCCATGATTGTAGCGGATGTCGGGGCCGTTCGACCCGGAATCCAGCGACGAGATCGCATCCGCATAGGCGCGGTGGTATCGCAGCGCATCGGCCTCGGTGCGGGCCGCTTCGCCCAGCATATCGAAGGAGTAGAGATAACCTTTCTGCGTCATCGGCCGGCCGCGCTTGATCGCCTCGGCGATGGTGCGCCCGAGCACGAACTGCTCGCCCATCTCGCGCATCGCTGCCGCGACCGCCTTGCGGATCACCGGCTCGCCCAGCCTTCGTACCATGGCGCGCAGCGTGCCTTCGATACCGCCCTCGCCTTCGTCGAGCACACGGCCGGTCAGCATCAGCGCCCAGGTCGAGGCGTTGACGAAGATCGAGCTGGAGCCGCCCGAATGCGCGGACCAGTCATGCGGCGCGATCTTGTCGGCGATCAAATCGTCCATCGTCTCGGTGTCGGGCACGCGCAGCAGCGCTTCGGCCAGGCACATCAGCGCCACGCCTTCCTTGGTCGACAGGCCGTAGGCCGAGAGGAAGACCTCCATCAGCCTGGGATCGGTCGAACCGCGCACCGCGCGCACCAGATCGGCCGCGCGGGCCGAGATCGCCTTGCGCTCCTCGGCTGACAAGCCCCCCGCCGCCGACAGGCGCTTCACCGCCTCGTCTTCGTCGGGCAAATAATTGGCGCGGATCTGCTGGCGGATGGCGTCGAGCGGCATGTCGGATCCATGAAAGCGTGGGCGAACGGTCTGGCGGTCGCCGGACCGAATGGCGCAAGCTAGCACAGCTGCGAATTTCAGTCGGTCCAAAGAAATCGACAAGCCAGTCCATTCAATCTATCATATGAGCTTCTTTCCCAGCGTTTTGACTGTCAAATCGATGACCGAAGACCAATTGGACCGCATCGACCGCAACATCCTGTCCGCGCTCGGGCGCGACGGCCGGCTTTCGATGTCTGAGCTGGCTTTGAAGGTCGGCCTGTCGAAGACACCCGTGCAGGCGCGCGTGAAGCGGCTTGAGAAGGACGGCTACATCAGAGGCTACCGCGCCGTCATCGACCGCGAGCGCATGGGCGAAGGCCATGTCGCCTTCGTCCAGGTGAAGCTGTCGGACACGCGCTCGGCGGCGCTCGACGCCTTCAACCGCGCGGTGCAAGCCGTGCCCGAAATCGAGCAGTGCCACATGATGGCGTCGAGCTTCGATTATCTGTTGAAGGTCCGCACCACCGACATCGCCGCCTATCGTCGCGTGCTCGGCGAGCGCATCTCAGCCCTGCCCCACGTCGCCCAGACGTCGACCTTCGTGGCGATGGAGACGGTCAAGGACCGCTAGTCTGACAGCGTCTTGAGAAACGCCACCAGCGCCGCGCGCTCGCGGTCGGACAGATCGAGCGGATGGACCTCCGACACGCCTTCAGCGGCGAGTGGCGCCTTCGAATAATGCGCCACCACCTCGTCGAGCGTCGCGAACTGGCCGGCATGCATGTAAGGCGGCCGGCTTGCGGCGCCCCTGAGCGACGGTGTCTTGTAGGCGCGCACGATCTGCGGACCGTCCTTCACCATGAAGCGCAGCTCGCGGCAGGCGCTTTCGTCGCCGTCGCGGAATTTGCCGAGACAGTTGAAGGGGTCGGCCTCGACCTGCGCCACCGCATCGACGCGCCCGCGGTCCGGCGGCAGGCCGTCGACCGGCGGCACGCCGGTGTTGTGGAAGGAGTTGTCGGTGAAGCGCGGGCCGTTGTGGCAGGTCACGCAATTGGCCTTGCCGATGAACAGCTTCAGCCCGAGGATCTCCTCCGGCGAGAACGCCGCGTCCCCTTCCGCCTTGGCGCCGGTTGCCAGATCGATGGCAAAGCGGTCGAAACGCGTCTGCTGCGGCTCGATCGAGCGCTCGAAGGCGGCGATCGCCTTGCCGATATTGGCATAGACGCGGTTGACGTCGTCTTGCTCGCCGGCGGGCATGGCGTTCCACGCCGCCTTCTCGGCATCCGTGCCGAGCGGGCTGGCATTGGCCGGCACGGTCGAAAGGTCCGGCAGTGGCCCGAAGATGCGCTCATAGCGCTCGCCGAACCGCTTCTTGATGTAATGTGCGAAAGCCGCCCGGTTGCCGGCCTGCTCCAGTGGATTTTCGAGCGGCGTCAGCGCCTGAGCCCACAGGCTGTCGCGCCTTCCGTCCCAGAAGAACCACGGATTGCGCGCCACGCCCGCCAGCGGCATGGTGCGGCGGTTGGTGTGGCCGACGCCGACCGCCTGCGGCAGGTCGTCCTGGAACTGGCGGTCGATCTTGTGACAGGTCGAGCAGGACACCGTGCCGTCACGGCTTATGCCGCCATCGAAAAACAGCGTCGAGCCGAGCGCTGCGGCCGCCGGCGCATCACCATATTGGTTCGTGGTGTCGGGTTTCAGGGACGGCAGCGTGTTCAGCGCCAGCGACGCGATGGTCTTCTTTTCGGCGTCGCTCAACTGCGGCTTGCCGCAGCCGCCCAACCCTGCCAAGGCCGCCAAGGCCAGCAAACCCGCAACGCTGGTCAGCCTCATTGCCCGCTCACAACACGATGTTGAAGACGACCACCCCGGAGCCGGCGCCCGCGGAGATGGCAAAGCGCAATTGCCACCAGCCGCTCATCGTGAACTTGATGCCATCGATGCGGTAGCGTCCATCGCCCAGGTAATCGGTCGCCTGCGGACTGGTCGGCAGGCCGTGGTCGTGCTGCGGCATTCCGCCGGAGACGGTGATGGCGGCCCCTTCCACCGGCGCGCCAGCCGCGGTCTTCAGCGTCAGCAGCCAGGATTGCAGCTCGCCCTGCCGGACGACGCCGCGCTCCGGCTCGAAGCTGGCGACGAACAGGCCATTCGCTGTCTTCTTGGTGCGCGAAATGTCCGGACCGGAGGCCGACTGCGGCAGCGTCAGATAGACCGCGGCCACGATGCCGGCCAGCAGGGCGGCCAGGCCGAGACCCGCAAGAATGTAACGCCATATCGATGCCAAACCCGTTCCTCTTCGGCTGCTAACGTCGCGGGCCGCTTGTCGCGTCCCGCCCTGCCCGTGGGAAATCGCTTCTGGCGCAAAATTCGCCGCTCGCCAAGCATGGCGCTGCCGGCCGCGAAAAGCTACAGCAACAACATCTTAGGAAGGGATACGTCCGCATGGCCAATGGTATCGCGTCGATCGGCGAATGCATGCTGGAACTGTCGGGCCAGAGCGGCCCGGACTGGCGCATGGGTTTTGCCGGCGATACCTTTAACACGCTCTGGGCGTTGCACGCCTTGAGCCCGGAGCGGTCCGCGACCTACGTGTCGGCCTTCGGCGACGACCCCTTCTCGCGCGACCAGATCGCCTTCTTCGGCCAGAACGGCATCGGCATAGGCAACAGTCCGGTCATTGCCGGCGCGCGCCCCGGACTTTACGCCATAACGCTCACCGGGGCCGAACGCGCTTTCACCTACTGGCGAAACGATGCGGCCGCGCGCCGGCTCGCATCCGATCCGGCGGCGCTGGCGAAAAGCCTTGAAAACCAGGCGCTTGTCTATTTTTCCGGAATCACCCTGGCAATTCTGGACGAGGCCGCGCGGAAAACTTTGCTGACCGCCATCGCGACCGCCCGCAAGGCCGGCTCGCTCATCGCCTTCGACCCGAACTACCGGCCGCGTCTGTGGCCGAGCCGCGAGATGGCCCAGGCCGCGATCCTGGAGGCCCTTGCGGTGGCCGACATCGCGCTGCCGACTTTTCCGGACGAGCAGATGTTGTTCGGCGACGAGACACCCGAGATCACGGCCAAGCGCCTTGGCAGGCTGACCGGCGAAGTCGTGGTCAAGAATGGCGAGCAGCCGGCCTTGATCACGCTGAACGGCGCTTCACAAACTGTTGACGCGGTGCATGTGGCCGCTCCTGTCGACACTACGGGCGCCGGCGATTCCTTCAATGGCGGCTATCTCGCCGCGCGGTTAGCCGGCCACGCACCCGCCGACGCGGCGCGCCGTGCGCACAAAGTCGCCGCCGCGGTCGTCCAGGTTCGCGGCGCGCTGGCGCCATTCGAGACGTTGCGGATCGCGTTCGACAGTTAAGCGCCGTCGAAGCTTATGCGGACATCACTTCAATATCAGAGAACCTTAAGGCAGCCGGAACCGATATTCCGTCACCTGATGATAGATCTGCCCCGGCCACAGCGTGGCCTGCGGGAAATAGGGCCGGTTGGGCGCATCCGGCCAGGTCTGCGCTTCGAGGCAGAGGCCTGAAAACGCCTTGTAGCGGCTGCCATCGAGCCCCGGCGATGTCGGCGCGACGAACTGACCGCTATAGAGCTGCAGTCCCGGTTCGGTGGTCCACACTTCCATCTCGACGCCGGAATTGGCGCCTTGCACCCAGGCGGCCTGGTGCAGCGGCCCGCGGCTGGAGGCCAGGCAGTAATTCAGGTCGTAGCGAAGCTGCTCGCCTTCCATTTCCATGCGCAGCGCCCGCGCCTGCCGGAAATCGAAAGGCGTGCCGTCGACCGGCTTCACCACGCCGGTCGGGATCATCTCGTCATCGACGGGCGTGTAGGCGCCGGCGTTGAGCATCAGCCGGTGGTCGAGAATGTCGCCGGCCCCGCCATCGTCGAGATTGAAATAGGAGTGCTGCGCGAGGTTGCAGAGCGTCGGCTCCTCGCAGGTCGCGGTCAGTTCCATGCTGAGCGTGCCGGGGATCTTCAGCCGGTAGGTGCAAGTGACGTCGAGCGCCCCCGGGAATCCCATGGCGCCGTCCGGGTCGTGCAAGGTCAGCGTCACGAAATCGCGGCCATGCAGCGAGACGCTCCATGGCCGGTGGAAAAACCCTTCCGAGCCGCCATGCAGCGTGTGCTTGCCGAGAAAGTTGCGCTCCGTCTGGTAGCGGTTGCCGGCAATGGTGAAGCGGCCGCCGCCGATGCGGTTGGCGAAGCGGCCGACCACGGCGCCGAAGAAGGCGCGGTCGGTCTCGTAAGGTTCGAAGCGGTCGTAGCCCAGCACCAGCGGCGCATCGTGGCCGGCAAGGCGCAGGTCCTGGACGATGGCGCCCAGCCCGATGATGTTGGCGGTGAGGCCGCCTCCCCGGATCGTGAACCGGCGCACGGCCTCGCCCGCCTGTGTCGTGCCGAAGACCTCGCCGTCTTTCATCGCCATGCCCGAAATGTCATTTCCGATCGGTGGATTTAGGCCGCCCTTGCCCATGAATTGGCGTTAGAGTCCCAGGCCGCCGAAGCAGGCATATTTGGTGTCGAGATAGTCCTCGATGCCCTGATGTCCGCCCTCGCGGCCCAGACCGGATTCCTTGACCCCGCCGAACGGCGCCTCGGGCGTGGTGATCAGGCCCTCATTGACGCCGACCATGCCGTATTTCAGGCCTTCCATGACGCGGAAAGCACGACCGAGATCGCTGGTGTAGAAATAGGCGGCGAGGCCGAACTCGGTGTCATTGGCCAAGGCGACCGCCTCTTCCTCGGTCTCGAACTTGAACACGGGCGCGATCGGCCCAAAGATCTCTTCCTTCATGAAGCGCATGTTCGGCGTGGCGCCGGAGATCACCGTCGGCTGGAAGAACGAGCCGCCCAGCGCATGGCGCTTGCCGCCGGCGACGACCTTGCCGCCCTTGGACGTTGCGTCGGCGATGAATTCTTCGACCTTCTCGACCGCCTTTTCGTCGATCAGCGGTCCCTGCTGCACGCCTTCCTCGAGGCCCGAGCCGACCTTGAGGTTGTTGCTGGCGGCGGCGAGCTTCTCGACGAACTTGTCATAGATGCCGGCCTGCACGAGGAAGCGGTTGGTGCAGACGCAGGTCTGGCCGGAATTGCGGTATTTCGCGGTGATGGCGCCCGCCACCGCACGGTCCACATCGGCGTCGTCGAAGACCAGGAACGGCGCGTTGCCGCCAAGCTCCATCGACACTTTCTTGACAGTCGAGGCCGATTTCTGGATCAGGATCTTGCCGACCTCGGTCGAGCCGGTGAAGGTGATCTTCTTGACCAACGGATTGGCGCAGATCTCGTCGCCGATCTCACCGGCCGAGCCGGTGACGACATTGACGACGCCCTTCGGGAAGCCGACTTCCTCGACGAGCGCGCCCCAGGCGAGGCCCGAATAAGGCGTCTGCGAGGCAGGCTTGACCACCGCCGTGCAGCCCGCCGCCAGGGCCGGACCGATCTTGCGGGCAAGCATGGAGGACGGGAAGTTCCACGGCGTGATGGCGGCGATGACGCCGACCGGCTCCTTGGTCACCAGGATGCGGCGGTCGCCCCACGGCGAGGGCACGATGTCGCCATAGACGCGGCGGCCTTCCTCGGCGAACCACAGGATATAGGCCGCGGCCGAGCCGATCTCGCCCTTGGATTCGGTGAGCGACTTGCCCTGCTCGATGGTGAGCAGTTCGGCCAGCACGTCCTGATTGTCCATCATCGCGTCATGCAGCTTGCGCAACAGCTTCGAACGCTCGAGCGCGGTGGTCTTGCGCCAGCTCTTGAAAGCTTCCTCGGCGGCTTCGATGGCCCGGCGGGTCTCGGCCTTGCCGGCCTTCGGCACGGTGCCGATCTTGAGGCCCGTCGCCGGATTGTTGACGTCGATGGTATGGCCGCTGTCGGCCTGCACCCATTCACCATTGATGAGATTGGCCTGGCGCATGAAATGGCTGGTTTTCTGAAGCATGGTCTGGCCTCCGTTCGGCGCGCTGATCGGGCCGTTTTTCTGGATTATCCGTTGAAGCGTGCTTAAGCCGCACACTGGCGCATTGCTCTTACCTAGGGAAAGGCGGGCAGGCAATCATAAGATGGCATATAGGGGTTGGGCCAGCAAAGGCGAGCCGCTGAAGCCTATCCGAAAATATGCACCACCACCGTCAGCCAGAACGACGTGGTCACCACCGCGCTCGCGGTGGCAAGGGTCATCTGGTTCGAGGCCAGCGCCTGGCCGGTGTTGAACTGGACGGCGATCAGATAGGAGTTGATGCCCGAAGGCAGCGCTGCAACGACCACCGCGACCTTGGCCGTCAGCGGCGGCAGGCCGAGCAGCCATACGAAGGCCAGCACCAGCGCCGGCATCAGGAACAGTTTCAGGCCCGACAGCGCCAGCGCCGGCCGGATGTTGCCGGAGATGCCGAAGCGGCGCAGGCTGAGCCCCATGGCGAACAGCGCCACCGGGCCTGCCGTATCCGCCAGCGTGTCGACCAGCCGCTCGATGAGATCCGGCAGCGCCGCGCCGGTGAGGCGCCAGCCGAGCCCCGCCAGGATGCCGATGATCAGCGGATTGATGAACAGCCGCCTGAGGAAGCTTTTGATGACACGCAGCGGATGCACAGTCTCGCCGCTGCCACGCCCGAACATCTCGAACAGCACGATCGAGGCCATCATCATGATCGGCAGGTGGACCGAGACCAGCAGCGACAGCACCTCGAAGCCGCTGGCGCCGAATATGCCGAGGATGAAGGGCGCGCCGAGCAGCACGACATTGGAATAGGCCGAGGACACGCCGCCGACGATACCCGCGCGCGCATCTCGCCCGAACAGCCGCGTCATCACCAGATGGCCAGCGGCCCAGGTGATGGCGACGGCGGCAAAATAGGCGCCCCACAGCGACCAGGGCGTGACGCCGTGGAAATCCGATTTGACCATGGTCTGGAAGAGCAGCAGCGGCATCGCCACGTTGACGGCGAATTCGGAAATGCCCTCCCCGCTCGCCGGCTTCAGATAGCCGGTGAGCCCGGCCAGATAACCGAGCGCCACGAGGCTGAACACGAAGAGGACGGTTTCGGTGAGCGGAGTCATTTTCTGGGCGGAGACATTTTTCCCGTGATAGGCGAGCCCTGAGCGCGGTGCAATCGGCGCGGCGCGCCTATCTCCGGGCCTCTGCTTGTTTTCCGGCCGGCTTTGCGGTCCCTATATGCCAATCACGGCCCTGGCCTCGCCTGGGCCGCCAAAGGACTTCCAATGCTGCGACTTGTTCTGGCGCTTTTTCTCCTGTCTGCTCCGAGCCTTGCCCACGCGACCGATGCCGGCTGGGCGCTGCTGCGCGACGGCGGCCATGTCGTGCTGCTTCGCCATGCCTTCGTCACCGGGGCGACCGACCCGGCCAATTTCGACATCGGCAATTGCGCCACGCAGCTCAATCTGTCGGAGCGCGGCAAGCAGCAGGCGAGCCGCATCGGCGCGCTGTTCGCGGCCCGCGCGGCCCCGATCGATCATGTGCTCTCCAGCCGCTACTGCCGTTGGCTCGATACCGCCCGTATCGCTTTCGAAGCCGAGCCGCAGCCCTTCGCGCCGCTCGACCTGCTCAAAACCGACCCGGCCGAAAAGGCCGCCCAGGTGGCCGCGATCATGAAGGAAATAAGCGGCTATTCCGGTTCCGACAACCTGGTGCTGGTCACGCATCTGGAAAACATCCAGGCGCTCACAGGCGTTGCACCGCGCGAGGGCGAAGCCGTGGTGGTGGCGCCGGATGGCGACGGCCTCAAGGTGCTGGGACGGGTCACCTTTTAAGGTGCCGACCAGTGTTGCCGAAATACAACTCCCGGAAGAAGCCGCAAATCCGCCGCGACAATGCCGCTTGCGACAACCCGTCGCAGGGTCTATAGGCGCGCTCCCGGTCACGAAAACCGAAGCGAGCACAACGGTTGGAGCTTCCGTCTCCGCCCGTGCAGGCGGCTTTGCCGCCCTGTATACGGCGCCGTTTCGTGGATTGGGATCGCGGATGTAGCTCAGAGGGAGAGCGCCGGATTTGGGTCCGGAGGTCGGGGGTTCGAGTCCCTTCATCAGCACCACGGATAGCTCAGGTTGGGTAGAGCATCAGACTCATAATCTGACGGTCGAAGGTTCGAATCCTTCTCCATTGGCCTCGAAAGCCAGCACCCTGCACGGTGTTATTCGAAAAACGGTCCGGGGACCGGAATGCCAGGACTTCACGGACGGCAAGGCTTCGGCCGCGCCGGGCGGCGAAGTTTTGCGCCATCGGCTCGCGGCCAGGCCCGCGGTGACGATCAAGGCGCGGCAGTGCCGGCAAGGAAGGCTTCGGCCTTCGGCGCCCGCTCTGCCGCCCCGCGATCCGCTCCCGAGGGCCCGTTGCTTGGCGGTGCCACCGGTCCCCGGATCATTCGTGCCCGGAAGACGACGTGAAACGTGAAATGAAAGGACGATCGACGCATGACGTGACGCCTCGCATGGGGCCATGCCCGACAGGAGTAAGACAATGAAGACCATTCTCGAAAAGCTTCTTGGACGCCAGCGCGTCCTCGTGAAGGAAAATGAACGTGCCGTCGCCCTCTACAAGGGTGAGATCCAGGCGATCCTGATGCCGGGCGAACATTGGCTCGCCAACCGGCGCGGAAACCTGGAAACCTCCAGGCACGACCTGACGAACCCGGAATTCGTTTCGGCTTACGAGAAGGCGTTGTTCGACAAGCTCCCGGACGTGGCCGCGCGTCACTTCACCGTCGTCCGCACCGGGCGCACGGATGTCGCGGTCATCGAGCGCGACGGCGCGCTGCATTCTGTGCTGTCGCCGGACCGCAAGCTCGTGCTGTGGACCGACGCCGGTCCGTGGAAGGTGACGTCTGTCGACACGGCGGCCGATCTCGCCGTCGATCCGGGCTTGATGCGCCGGATCGGCCAGGCCCGGAAGACGGAACATGTGTTCCTGCATCCGGTCGTGGACGGCCAGGTCGGGTTGCTGTTCGTGGATGGCGTCTACACCCGCACACTTGCCGCGGGCGTGCACGCCTTCTGGAATGTCGGCCGCATGGTCCAGGTGAAGGTCGTCGACGTCAAGCGCCAGTCGCTCGATGTCGCCGGGCAGGAAATGCTGACCAGGGATCGCGTGACGATCCGCGTCAACATCGCCGCCGAATACCGGGTCGTCGATCCGGTCAAGGCGGTGAGCACGGTGAAGGACTTCTCGGAAGCGCTCTACCGCGCTCTGCAGTATGCCTTCCGCAAGACGCTTGGCACGCTCACGCTCGACCAGATCCTCGACAAGAAGGTCACGGTCGACGAGGACGCGGCGGCCAAGGTGCGCGAAGACATGGCCGCGATCGGCGTCGAGGTCAGCGATATCGCTCTCAAGGATGTGATCCTGCCGGGCGATATGCGCGAGATCCTCAACCAGGTGGTCGCGGCCGAGAAGCAGGCCGAGGCCAACGTCATCAGGCGCCGCGAGGAGACGAACGCCACGCGTTCGCTGCTCAACACCGCCAAGGTGATGGCCGAGAACCCGGTGATGCTGCGGCTGAAGGAGCTCGAGGCTCTCGAAGCCATCGCCGGCAAGGTCGAGCGCCTCACCGTCCATAACGGTACGGGCGGGCTGCTCAACGACCTGGTCAAGCTCCGCGACTGATGCATGTCGCCCCAAAAGTGGTTCCGGTTTTGGGACAACGGCACGCATCGAAATAGAAGCTGACGCAACGTAAAGTGGGAAGGGCCGCCGGTTCGACCGGTGGCCCTTCTTGCGTTTCCCCGACCCCTTACCCATCTGCCCCCGGCGCATCAGGCCTTTTCCTGCCGGGAAAAACCGATTAGACAGCGCCAAAACAAGATGCGGACAGATTCCGCCCGCAACCCGAAGGAAGAGCCCTTGTCCACCACTTTCGAGAAAGTCGCCAAGATCATTGCCGACACCAGCGAGATCGACATCGACACCATCACGCCAGAGAGCCACACGATCGACGATCTCGGCATCGACAGCCTCGATTTCCTCGACATCGTCTTTGCCATCGACAAGGAATTCGGCATCAAGGTGCCGCTCGAGAAGTGGACGCAGGAGGTCAATGACGGCAAGGCTTCGACCGACGATTACTTCGTCATGAAGAACCTGTGCGCCAAGATCGATGCCCTGGTCGCGGCCAAGAACGCCTAATGTCCACAGAGCGCGCGAACTTGACGCGCTCGGCGCATGACCCCGAAATCGGCATCGATTTTCGGAAAGGATCATGCGCAAGATCAAAAAGTCGCCTGACCCACAACAGCCACCCATGAGTTCCCACGACGTCGTCATCACCGGCATCGGCCTTGTCTCCTCATTGGGAGAAGGCCCCGACGCGCATTGGCAGAAGCTGACGCAGCCTGGCTTGCAGCCGGTGCTCGATGCGGCGCGTTTCGCGCCCTATACGATCCATCCCCTGCCCGAGGTCGACTGGAACCTGCAGATCGCCAAGCGCGGCGACCAGCGCCAGATGGAAACCTGGCAGCGTCTCGGCACCTATGCCGCCGGCCTTGCGCTGGACGACGCCGGCATCAAGGGCAATGACGAGCTTTGCACCACCATGGACATGGTGGTGGCGGCCGGTGGCGGCGAGCGCGACGAGGCCGTCGATGCCGCGATCCTTGCGGCTTCCGAGAGCCGCAACGATCGCGACGTGCTGCTCAACGAGAAGCTGACCACGGAACTGCGGCCGACTTTGTTCCTCGCCCAACTCTCCAACCTGCTCGCCGGCAACATCTCGATCGTCCACAAGGTCACCGGTTCCTCGCGCACCTTCATGGGCGAGGAAGGCGCCGGCGTCTCGGCTGTCGAGACGGCGGCCGCGCGCATCCGCTCGGGACAGTCGACCCATGTTCTGGTCGGCGGCGCCTTCCAGACCGAGCATTCCGACATGCTGCTCGGCTACGAGCTCGCCGGTTACCTGCATCGCGGCCCATGGAAGCCGGTCTGGCAGCGCCAGGGCGCCGAAGGCGGCGGCGTGGTGACGGGCTCCGGCGGCGCCTTCCTGGTGCTGGAACAGCGCGAGCACGCGAAAAGCCGGGGCCGCAAGATCTACGCCGAGCTTGGCCCCGTCGTCTCCGGCCGCGCCAGACGCCGGCGTGGTGAACTGAATGCCGAAATCGCCACGCTGCTGAAGCAAGCCGCCCTTCCCGATGGCGACCTGCTGACGATTTCCGCCGCCTCCGGCGCCCATGCCGCAACAGCTGCCGAAAAGGCAGTATTCGACGCCAACCCGGCCTTGGCCGTGCGTGCCTTCTCGACGCTGACCGGCCATATGAAAGAGGCTCAATTCCCCTTTGCGGTTGCGCTCGCGGCGATGGCTGTCGACCGCAAGGCCGGTTATCCTGTCTTCGATGCCACAGTGGAGCGCCCGTTCGAAGGCGCCCCCAATTCCGTCCTTGCAACCGCGATCGGCTATCACCAATTCGAGGGCCTGGGGCTGGTTAAAGCCGCTTAGATCGGTTTTTACGCAATTCCGGGTGGAAACCGCTATACGATTTTCTTGGAATTGCTCGATAACGAGGCAGACAAAGCATGGCCAATCTTCGCGATCACATGGGCAGGCCGATCGTCGCCGTTACCGGCATCGGCGTGGTGACCTCGCTCGGCGTCGGCAAGGCCGATAACTGGGCGGCGCTAACCTCGGGCAAGTCCGGCATCCATCCGATCAGCCGCTTCCCGGTCGATCAGTTGAACACCCGCATCTCCGGCATGGTCGATTTCCTGCCGTCGAGCTCCAAGGGAGCCAGCCCCCTCACCTACGAGATGGCCGAGACAGCGGCGCAGGAGGCAGTGTCGGAAGCAGGCCTCGATTCCGGCGATTTCAGCGGACCGCTGTTCCTCGCTTCGCCACCCGTCGAGCTCGACTGGGCCGACCGTTTCTCGCTCTACAATTCCGACAAGCAGGATATCGGCGCCGAAAGGCTGCTGAGGGTCGCGCGCGGGCTGAAGGAACTCGACATCTTCGAGACCACGCAGTTCGGCTCGATTGCCGACAGGCTGGCCGACCGCTTCGGCACGCGGGGCCTGCCGATCACCCTGTCCACAGCTTGCGCATCCGGCGCCACCGCTATCCAGCTCGGCGTCGAGGCGATCCGGCGCGGCGAGTGCGACAAGGCGCTGTCGATCGGCGCCGACGGATCCGCCACAGCCGAGGCGCTGATCCGCTTCTCGCTGCTGTCGGCGCTTTCCACCCACAACGATATCCCCGAGAAGGCCTCGAAGCCCTTCTCCAAGGACCGCGACGGCTTCGTGCTGGCGGAAGGTTCGGGCGCGCTGGTGCTGGAATCTCTGGAAGCAGCGCTTGCGCGCGGCGCGACGATCCTCGGCATCATGCGCGGCTGCGGCGAAAAGGCCGACGACTTCCACCGCACCCGTTCCAAGCCCGACGCTTCGCCCGCGATCGCGGCCGTGCGTGCCGCTCTTGCCGATGCGGGCCTCGGCGAAGACGAGATCGACTACGTCAACGCGCACGGCACCTCGACGCCCGAAAACGACAAGATGGAGCATCTGTCGCTGTCCACCGTCTTCGGCGAGCGCATCGGCTCGATGCCGATCTCGTCGAACAAGTCGATGATCGGCCACACGCTGTCGGCCGCCGGCGCGGTGGAAGCCGCCTTCTCGCTGATGACCATGCGCGAAAGCGTCATCCCGCCGACGATCAATTACGACAATCCCGATCCGGCCATTGTCCTCGACGTCGTGCCAAACAAGAAGCGCAACGCCGAGGTTGGCACGGTTTTGTCGAATTCCTTCGGCTTCGGCGGCCAGAACACTTGCCTTGTCATGGCGCGGGAACCGGTCTAAGCGGACTTTTTCCGCTCCTATAGAACCCGACAGGCCCTATGCGCGCATTGCAACTTATCGAGGACCGCCGCCTTGAAACGGTGGACCTGCCGCCTCCCCCGCCGCCTTCGCTGGGCGAAGTGACCCTCCGCATCAAGGCGGTGGCGCTCAACCATATCGACGTCTGGGGCTGGCGCGGCATGGCGTTTGCCAAGCGCAAGCTGCCGCTGGTCGTCGGCGCCGAGGCCGCCGGCGAGGTCGAGGCGGTCGGGCCGGGCGTCTCCAACCTGCTGCCGGGACAATTGGTATCGATCTACGGCGCGCGCACCTGCGGGCTCTGCCGCGCCTGCCGCGAAGGCCGCGACAATCTCTGCGAGCATGTGTCCGGCGTCCATGGCTTCCACCTCGACGGCTTCGCCCAGGAAAAGATCAACCTGCCGGCGCGCCTCCTGGTGCCCGCCCCTCCCGGCGTCACGGAGATCGGCGCGGCGGTCGCGCCCGTCACTTTCGGTACGGTCGAGCACATGCTGTTCGACAATGCCAGGCTGGAACCCGGCGAAACCATCCTGGTCCATGCCGGCGGCTCCGGCATCGGCTCCGCAGCCATCCAGCTCGCCAAGAAGATGGGCTGCACGGTGATCACCACGGTCGGCTCGAACGACAAGATCGACAAGGCCAAGGCGCTTGGCGCCGACCACGTCATCAACTACCGCGAGGACCGCTTCGAAGGCGTCGTGCGCAAGCTGACGAAGAAGAAAGGCGTCGACGTCGTGTTCGAGCATGTCGGCGCCGACACCTTCGCTGGCTCGATGCTGTGCCTGAAGCGCGGCGGCCGCCTCGTCACCTGCGGCTCGACCTCGGGCGTGTCGACGCAGGTAAATCTGATGCAGCTCTTCCAGCAGCAGCTGAAGCTGCTCGGCTCCTTCGGCTGCCGCATTGAGAACATGGCCAACGCCATGCAGAAGATGGCCGCCGGCCTCGTTGCCCCGGTGATCGATACCGAGGTCGGCTTCGACGACATCGACGCCGCGCTGAAGCGCATGGAAGGCCGCGACGTCTTCGGCAAGATCATCCTTCGCGTTTCCTAAAACAGGATGGTCGGCAAGGTGTTCAGGAAAGCCCGCCGGGACTTCATGTTCCGCTACGGCCGGCGGCTGCGCCAGCTGGAGCACTGGCTGGTCGCCAAGCTCGCCATCGTGTTGCTCTCGCTGCTGCGCCTTCTGCCGCCGGACAGCGCGCTCAACTTCGCCGACCGTGTCGCCCGCCGCATCGGCCCGCTGGTCGGGCGCCATCGCGTTGCGGTCGACAATCTGCGCCTTGCCTACCCGCAAAAGAGCGACGCCGAGATCGAAGCCATCGCGCGCGACATGTGGGGCAACATGGCGCGCCTCGCGGCCGAATACATCTTCCTCGACGCGCTGTTCGACTTCGATCCGAACGCTTCGAAGCCCGGCCGGGTCGAGGTGCGCGGCATCGAGCATTTCGTCGAGATCGCCGCAGAGAAGAAACCGCACATCCTGTTCACCGGCCATCTCGGCAATTTCGAGCTGCTGCCGGTCGCCGCCGCCACGTTCGGCATGAACATCACGGCGCTGTTCCGCCCGCCGAACAACCCCTATCTCGCCGACTACATCCACTCGACGCGCCGCTCCTCGATGGGGGCCTTGCTGCCCTCCTCCACCGGCGCGTCCTTCGCCCTTGCCGCCATCCTGGAAAAGGGCGGCAATATCGGTGTTCTGGTCGATCAGAAATTCTCGGGCGGCGTCGACACGACGTTCTTCGGCCGCCCATGCCAAAGCAATCCGATGCTCGGCATGCTGGCCCGCCACTACGACTGCGACGTCTACCCTGC
The DNA here is from genome assembly GCF_006440735.1 of Mesorhizobium sp. B2-7-1. Classification (GTDB taxonomy): domain Bacteria; phylum Pseudomonadota; class Alphaproteobacteria; order Rhizobiales; family Rhizobiaceae; genus Mesorhizobium. The sequence goes on from NZ_VFUA01000096.1 coordinate 19,137, forward strand.
CCGCTGCGTCAGGCTGCCGGACAACCGCTTCCGTCTGGAAATCGAGGACAAACTGACCTTGCCGCGTACCGAGGGCGGCAGCGTCGACGTCAGCGCCACCACCCAGCTGCTCACCGACGTGGTCGAGCGCTGGGTGCGCGAGGACCCTGGCCAGTGGATGTGGTTCCACAAGCGCTGGGAAATCAGCGGCCGCCGCCGCAAGCGCGGACAGGCGAAGGCGACGGCCGGCCAATAACCGGCCGGCTTTGCCGCCCCGGATCAGTTGGTGACGACGATCCGCGTGTTGCCGAAACCGGCTTCCTTGACCATCGCATAGAAGGTCGCGGCGTTGGCCGGATGCAGGCGAACGCAGCCATGCGAGGCCGGGCGCCCGAGATTTCTCACCGACCCGGTGCCGTGGATGGCGTAGCCGCCGTGGAAGAACACCGAATAAGGCATCGGCGAGTTGTCGTACTTGCGCGAATACCACATCCGGGCGGTCCATTGCGGCCGGTAGCTGCCGCGCGGCGTGAAGTAGCCCTTGCGCGCGGTCGACACGCTCCAGCGATAAACCACCTGGCCGTATTTGCTGACGGTCATGGTCTGCGACGAGACGTCGATATTGGCGACCAGATTGGCTGCCCGGCTCGCGATGGACATGCCGAACAACGCGGTTGCCAGCACGGTTGCCATGAGAACGAACTTTTTCATGCGATCAAACCCCTTTGATTGCCCCTGCCATTCGCGCGGTTTTTCCATCTTTTTGCCGGCAGATGCGTTAAGTACCACACACTCGTTGACGAATCCGCCAATCCAATGCGGCGAATTTGAACGATTTTCCCGGTATAGTTGCCGCCGCGACACGCACCCTCTGAAGTTTAGGCGCGGGCGTTGGGCCATGCCCGGATCGTCGTGTGGCAATGCGCGACTGGTTGCTTGCAAAAGTGCTGCGTTCCTTCTTCAATCGATCGGATGAATGAACGACTTTTCAAGGCGGTCGAGGACCGGGTCGACGATCTCGTTGCTCTGACCGCGGACCTGATCCGTTTCCCGACCGTCAATCCGCCAGGCGAAGCCTACCGGCCATGCGCCGAGTTCCTTGGCGCGCGCCTCAGGAAACGCGGCTTCGAAACCGAATTCATCCGTGCCGAAGGCGCCCCCGGCGACAGCGACCGCTACCCCCGCGTCAATGTCGTGGCGCGCTTCGACGGCCGCTCGCCCGGCCCCTGCGTGCATTTCAACTCGCATATCGACGTGGTCGAGGCCGGCGACGGCTGGACTGTCGATCCCTTTGCCGGCGTCGTGAAGGACGGCAGGGTCTATGGCCGCGGCGCCTGCGACATGAAAGGCGGTCTGGCCGCTTCCGTCATCGCCGTCGAAGCCTTCATGGCAGTCTATCCGGACTTTCCCGGCGCCATCGAGATATCGGGCACGGCGGACGAGGAATCCGGCGGTTTCGGCGGCGTCGCCCATCTGGCCAGGCTTGGCTATTTCTCGAAGCCGAAGGTCGACCACGTCATCATCCCCGAGCCGCTGAACAAGGATCGCATCTGCCTTGGCCATCGCGGCGTCTGGTGGGCCGAGATCGAGACCAAGGGCGAGATCGCGCATGGCTCGATGCCGTTCCTCGGCGACAATGCAGTGCGCCATATGGGCGCCGTCCTGCAGGCCTTCGAGGACGAGCTGTTCCCGGCGCTCGACCGCAAGATGACGCGCATGCCGGTGGTGCCGGAAGGCGCCAAGCGCTCGACCATGAACATCAATTCCATCCATGGCGGCCAGACCGAGGATTTCCGGCCGGGGCTCCCCTCGCCCAACGTGCCGGATTCCTGCCGGCTCACCATCGACCGGCGGTTTCTGCTCGAAGAGGACATCGCCACCGTCAAAGGCGAGGTCACCGACATCCTCGAGCGGCTGAAACGCGAGCGCAGGAAATTCGATTACGAGATCCGTGACCTGATGGAGGTGCTGCCGCTCATGACCGAGCGCGACGCGCCGGTGGTGAAAGCCGTCGCGAAAGGCATCATGGAGGTGTTCGACCGCGAGCCCGACTACGTGATCTCGCCCGGCACCTACGACCAGAAGCATGTCGCGCGCCTCGGCCATCTCTATGACTGCATCGCCTATGGTCCGGGCATTCTCGATCTCGCGCACAGGCCGGACGAATGGGTGGGCATCGCCGACATGGTGGAATCGGCCAAGGTGATGGCGATCGGCCTCAATGTGCTCTTGCGTGGCACGACCGGATGACAGGTAAAAACATTCCGCCTGGCGCCGCCGGGCAGCACGAAACGCAATTTACTCGCGCGCGAAATCACGCTTCTATCCGCCAGCTTGAGCACGTTTGAGCAATGGGAGTTCAGCGATGAAACTGTGGAAGACCATCCTGGCCGCGGCTGTGCTGTCGCTTGCCGCCGCCACGTCGGCCTTTGCCGCGCGCACCGACCTCACGCTCGGCATCGTGCTCGAGCCGCCGCATCTCGATCCGACCGCCGGGGCGGCCGCGGCCATCGGCGAAGTCACCTATGCCAATGTCTTTGAAGGGCTGACGCGCATCGACGACAACGGCCAGGTTCAACCCGGTCTCGCCGAGAGCTGGACCGTCTCCGACGACGGCAAGGTCTACACGTTCAAGCTGCATTCCGGCGTGAAGTTCCACGATGGCTCGGCCTTCAGCGCCGACGACGTGAAATTCTCGCTCGACCGAGCGCGTGCCAAGGATTCGCTCAATCCGCAAAAGCAGCTCTTTGCGCACATCACCGATGTCACGGCGGCCGATCCGGCGACCGTCAAGGTCGCTCTCGACGGGCCGCAGGGCAGTTTCCTCTACGACATGGGCCAGGTTGCGGCGGTGATCGTGGCGAAGGGGTCGGCTGATGGCAATAAGGACAAGCCGATCGGCACCGGTCCATTCAAGCTCGATCACTGGGCCAAGGGTTCCGAGATCAAGCTCGTCAAGAACCCGGATTACTGGGGCACACCCGCCGCGCTCGACAAGGCGACATTCCGTATCGTGCCCGACGCCGCCGCGGCTGTCCCCGCATTGCTCTCGGGCGACATCCAGGCTTTCGCCAACATGCCCGCGCAAGACGCGCTCGGGCAGCTCCAGTCCGATCCGCGCTTCAGCGTCGTGATCGGCTCGACCGAGGGCGAGACGATCCTGTCGATCAACAACAAGAAGCCACCCTTCGACAAGCTTGCGGTGCGGCAGGCGCTCGCCTCTGCGATCGATCGCAGCGCCATCATCGACGCGGCCTCGAACGGTCTTGGAAAGCCGATCGGCTCTCATTTTTCGCCAGGCGATGCGGGCTATGTCGATCTCACCGGCGTCTACCCGCACGACATCGCCAAGGCCAAGGAGTATCTGAAGGAAGCGGGGCTGGAAAATGGCTTTTCGGCCACGATCAAGCTGCCGCCCGTGCCCTACGCGCGCGACGGCGGCCAGGTGATTCAGTCCCAACTGAGGGAGATCGGGGTCAATCTGCAGATCATTCCGGTCGAATGGGCGGAGTGGCTCAGCCAGGTCTTCACCAACAAGGACTACGACCTGACGATCGTTTCCCATGTCGAGCCAAACGACATCGATATCTATTCGCGGCCCGGCTACTATTTCCAGTACGACAATCCGAAGTTCAACGATGTGATCAAGGAGCTCGGCACCACGGTCGACAAGGACAAGAGGCTGGAACTGCTGGGCGAGGCGCAGAAGATTCTCGCGCACGACGTGCCCGCCGTCTACCTGTTCGAGCTGCCGAAGATTGGCGTCTGGGACGCCAAGCTGCAGGGCATGTGGACGAACTGGCCGATCGAGGCGGATGACCTGACCAAGGTGAAATGGACCGACTGAGGCCGGCGCGATCGCCTGATCGCTTTCCATGACCGCCTACCTCCTCAAACGCCTCATCATCGCGGCCCTCACCCTGGTGTTGGCCTCGATGGTGGTGTTCGCGGTCATGGAGATCCTGCCTGGAGACCCGGCGCGCTTGATGCTGGGCATGAATGCCAGCGCCGAGCAGGTCGAAGTGCTGCGCGACCAGATGGGGCTGAATGCGCCGCTGGTGTTGCGCTATCTGCGTTGGGCAGGCGGCTTGCTCAGCCTCGATTTCGGCCGTTCCTACACCTATTCGGTGCCCGTCATCGACCTCGTGCGGGAACGCGTCGTCGTCTCCCTGCCGCTGGCGCTGATCGCGCTGGCGCTCTCGACCATCATCGCCATTCCGGTCGGCGTCTTCTCCGCCAGCCGCCAGGGCCGCGCGGGCGACACGCTCACCATGGGTGCCGCGCAGCTCGGCGTCGCCGTGCCGAATTTCTGGTTCGCGCTGATGCTGATCTATCTGTTTGCCGTCTGGCTGCATCTGGTTCCCGCCGGCGGTTTTCCCGGCTGGGGCGCGGGCATCTGGATTGCACTAAAATCCCTGATCTTGCCGGCCATTGCATTGGCGCTCCCGCAGGCGGCGATCCTGGGCCGCGTCGCCCGCTCGGCGCTGATCGAGGTGCTCAACGAGGACTATATCCGTACCGCGCGCGCCAAGGGCCTGCCCTACCGCGCCGTGCTGTGGCGCCATGCGCTGCGCAACGCCATGATTCCCGTGCTCACAATCCTGGGCCTGCAATTCGCCTTCCTGCTTGCCGGCACCATCATCATCGAGAATGTTTTCTACCTACCTGGGTTGGGCCGACTGATCTTCCAGGCCATCACCCAGCGCGACCTGATCGTGGTCGAGAGCATCGTCATGCTTTTGGTCGCCGCCGTGATCCTGATCAACCTCGTCGTCGATTTCTCCTACGCCATCGTCGACCCGCGCCTCAGAGGCCGGCAATGACCATGCGCGTCGACCCGCCCGAGGAAACCATCGCCGGCGTGCTGGCCAAAGCCTTCGGCAACCGCTCCTTCCTGATTGGGCTCGTCATCACGCTGCTGATCGTGGCCGTCGCGTTGCTGTCCTTCATCTGGACGCCCTACGACGTCACAAAGCTGGTGATCGCCGACAAGACGCAGGCGCCCTCTTGGGCGCACTGGTTCGGCACCGACCATTTCGGCCGTGACATCCTGTCGATGATCATGATCGGCGCCCGCAACTCGATCGCCGTCGCGCTGGTCGCGGTCGGCATCGGCATGGGCATCGGCGTGCCGCTCGGCGCTTTCGCCGCCGCGCGCGGCGGCCTGGCCGACGAGGCGCTGATGCGCGTCAACGACCTCGTCTTCGCCTTTCCGGCGCTGCTCTCGGCGATCATGATCACCGCGACCTTCGGCCCGGGCGCGGTCAACGCCATCATCGCCATCGGCATCTTCAACATCCCGGTTTTCGCCCGCGTGACGCGCGCCGGCGCTTTAGCCATCTGGCCGCGCGAGTTCATCCTCGCCGCGCGCGCCGCCGGCAAGGGCATGACGCGCATCAGCATCGAGCACATCCTGCCCAACATCGCCACGCTGCTCTTGGTCCAGGGCACGATCCAGTTTGCGCTCGGCATTCTCGCCGAAGCCGGGCTTTCCTATGTCGGCCTCGGCGCGCAGCCGCCAATGCCGAGTTGGGGCCGCATGCTGTTCGACGCGCAGACGCGCATGGTGACCGCGCCCTGGATGGCGATCTTCCCCGGCATGGCGATCGTCATCACCGTGCTTGGGCTGAACCTGCTCGGCGACGGCATCGCCGACATCCTCGATCCGAAATCGCGGCGGCGCCGATGAGCCTGCTGGAGATCGAGAACCTGTCGCTGGCGATCGGCGCCACGCCGATCCTGAAAGGCGTCGAGCTGACGATCGCGCCAGGCGAAGTGGTCGGCCTGGTCGGCGAATCCGGCTCCGGCAAGTCGATGACGGCGCTGACGATCATGCGGCTTTTGCCGCATCTGGCGCGCGCCGACGGCCGCGTCGCCTTCGACGGCATCGACATCCTCGCCGCGACCGAAGACCAGATGTGCGCCTTGCGCGGCGACGATATCGGCATGGTCTTCCAGGAGCCGATGACGGCGCTGAACCCGGTCAAGACCATCGGCGAGCAGGTCGCCGAAGGCATACGCTGGCACACCAAGGCGGGCCGCGCCGAAGCCGAGGACCGCGCGCGAAAAATCCTCGACCGCGTCGGTTTGCCCGAAGCAAAATTCCCGCTGTCGCGCTACCCGCACGAATTGTCGGGCGGCCAGCGCCAGCGCGTCATCATTGCCATCGCCTGCGCACTTAAACCTAAATTGTTGATCGCCGACGAACCGACGACGGCGCTCGACGTGGTACTGCAGGCGCAGATCCTCGACTTGTTGCGCGATCTGGTCAGCGAGAACCGCATGGGCCTGTTGCTCATCTCGCACGACCTCGCAGTTGTGACCGAGATGGCGGATCGCCTGACCATCCTGCGCCGCGGCGAAGTGACGGAAGCCGGCGACACCGCCCGCACGCTGTCGGAGCAGCAGCATCCCTACACGCGCGAGTTGGCGCTGGCATCGATGCATGTGCCGGCTCGCCCGAAACCGCACCTTGCCGGATCGGCAAAGCCCTTGCTCGAAGTCGAAAATGTCGGCCGGGCCTATCCGGGCCGGCGCACATCCCTGTTCCGGCCGGCGCAGCCGATCCGCGCCGTCGACGATGTCTCGCTCACCATCGAGCCCGCGCAATCGGTGGCGCTGGTCGGCCGCTCGGGCTGCGGCAAGTCCACGCTTGCCCGCATGATCCTGGCGCTGGACAAGCCGACGGCCGGCACGATCCGCTTTCGCGGCGAGGCCATCACGGGCAGGCCGGAAGCGGCGCTAAGGCCGGCCCGGCGCGACATGCAGGTGGTGTTCCAGGATCCTTATGGCTCTTTCGACCCGCGCCAGAAGGTGGAGAAGCTGGTGGCCGAGCCGCTGCATCTTCTGGAAAAGCAGCCCGCAAAGCCCGAGCGCCGCGAGATGGTCGCGCATGCGCTGCATGAAGTCGGGCTCGGGCCGCGCGACATGGACAAATACCCGCATGAATTCTCTGGCGGCCAGCGCCAGCGCCTGTCGATCGCCCGCGCCATCATCACGCGTCCGAAGCTGGTGGTCGCCGACGAGCCGGTCTCGGCGCTGGACGTCTCGATCCGCGCCCAGATCCTCGACCTTTTCGCCGAGCTGAACCAGAAGCTCGGCATCGCCTATCTCTTCATCACGCATGACCTGACGGTCGCCCGCGCCATGGCGGACGAGGTGCTGGTCATGCATGAAGGCAGGATCGTCGAACGCGGCCGCGCCGCCGACGTGCTCGACCATCCGCGCTCGGAAGCAGCCCAGGCGCTGGTCGCGGCGGCGCCCGACCTCCACCGCGCCATCGCGCGCAAGATGCAGGAACAGGGGTGAGCCAGCCTATTTGTTTGATGCAATTCCGGACGGAAAACCGCTTCACACTTTTCCTGGAATTGCTTCAGTTTTCCGGCTTCACCAAATCGACGGGGCTGATATCGAGCAGGTCGAGCGTGCGGCGCAGGAGCTTCACCTCGCTTTCCGCCAGCTTGGCATCGGCCTTGGCGATCTCGGCCATGTGGCGCGCAAGCAGTTTCCGGCGCTCGACATCGAGGTCGCGGAACAGCGCGATCGCCTGCGAGCCATTGGTCTCGTAGCCATAATCGTTGAGATATTCGATGACGCTGTCGATGGAGGCCTCGGGGATGCCGAAGGCTTCCTTGCAGATGCGCCGGAAGACGACCATCTCGCTCTCCGAGACCGAGCCGTCGGCCAGGATCATGCGAAACAGCATCAGAAGTTCCGCCGACAGCACCGGGTCGTCCGCCACCTTGCGAACACCCGGGTCACCGTCGAAGATCGAACGTATCTGGTCGAGCAGCGCCATCGCCACCAAGCTCCCCTTTGCGATTCCACCTGATTGTTAGAGCAATTCCAGGAAAAGTGTGAAGCGGTTTTCCGTCCGCAATTGCGCCAAGCCAAAGAACAGAGCGGTTCGGCGTGTAGCGGCGAACCGATCTGGCGTGGAATCGCTCTTGCGCAAACGGGGCGAGCGTGATGGAAGCTGCGGCTTCCTTCCAGGCGCCCCTCCCCCGATGATCGACCTTACGCTGCAGACCGTCCTCATACTCGTTGCCGCCGCCTTTGCCGCCGGCTTCGTCGACTCGATCGCCGGCGGCGGCGGGCTGATCACTATCCCGGCGCTGCTGCTCGCCGGTTTTTCGCCGGTCGCAGCCCTCGGCACGAACAAATTGCAAGGCATGTTCGGTTCCGGCTCGGCCACCATCCATTATGCCGCCAATGGCCAGGTCGACCTGCGCCGCCAATTGCCGTCGGCCCTGCTGGCGCTTGTCGGCGGCGCGATCGGTGCGCTTTTGGCGACCGTCGTTCCCGGCGATTTCCTGCGCGCTTTGCTGCCGCTGCTCCTGATCGCGATCGCGCTCTATTTCGCGCTGAAGCCGAACATGGACGACGTCGATCGCGCCGAGCGGCTGTCGCCTTTCCTGTTCGGGCTGATCATA
>NZ_VFUA01000097.1 GCF_006440735.1 Mesorhizobium sp. B2-7-1
GGCCTGCAACGACATTGCCGGTCCCCATCATCAGGCTGGTCAGCGTGTCGCGCGTTTCGAACGATCCCTTGGCGCGGCCGGTGCGCACCAGCCAAAGCTCGATCAATATCGCCGCGACGAAGAACGGGATCGCAAGCTGGGTGACCTGCGGGAAATTATACTGATCCATCACGCCGCCTCCCGGATCCGATCATGGCCATGCAATGCCGCCGCCATGGCCAGCGCGCCTGCTTCGTCGGCAAAGACGAAATTGCCGCCTTTCCAGGTGAAATCGTTGAGCCGCAGCGACACCGCATTGCCTTCCCTGGTCAGCGCCAGAATGTCGTGCGGCGTGACGATACGCGTCAGAAAGCAATCGCCTATGCTCTGGACGATGCCACAGCGCTTCGAACCGAGCTCGAGAAACGCGGCATGGCTGTCGGCCGTCAGCCGCACAGCGCCGGGCTTTTCGTCGGGAAAATCCTCGGCGAAACGAGCCAGCGCCTGATCCTCGCCGGCAAGCGTCGCCGTGGTCGTGCCGCCTGTGAAATGCACGGCGGCGACCGACAGCGCGATGCCGAACACGACTAGGACGACCAGGACTGGCAGGCTCATGGAAAGGCGGCTCCTCCGGTGGCCCGCATTTCTTTGATGCGAGTCCACGCGACGGAACCCCTAGCACGATTGACGTTTACGTCAAAGGGGTGTCCAGCCTCGCATCGCGTGACGCAGGAGCAGCCAGTGCCTGCGCAGGATGGAAAGCGTCGCTGTCGCAGCGAGCGGCGACCTGCCCGTCTTCTCCGTCCTGTCGAGATAGGCGCGGGTCAGCGCCAACGGCAGGAAAGCCGGCCGCAACGCAACGGGAAGCCTTGGCGCGCCTTTCTCGAAGGCGCTGAGATGCTCCCGCGCCAGCGCGATCATCGCAGCGACCGTGCGTTCCGCGGCGGGCCCGCCCTCTCCTTTGACGAACTCTTCCGGCGTCGTGCCGGCGGCCGCCAGGATGTCCGCGGGCATGAAACACTGGCCGCGCCGGCGATGCAGCGGCAATAGAAGCAGCAGGCCGGTGATGGCCTGGGCGCAACCGGCCCTGCCCGCCAACTCGGCGAAACCCGGCGCCGCGACCGGATCGAGCACCATCGCCGCAAGCTGGATAAGGGCTGCGGCCGTTTCGCCGCAATAGCCCTCGAGGTCGGTCCTCGACGGCATCGGATCGTCATAGAGATCGAAGATGCGGGCCTCGAGCATGTTGTCGAAAGCAGTCTTCGGCAAATGGTGGGCGGCGATCGTCGCGCGCAGCGCATCGGCGGTCGGGTGGCCTGTCTCGGCATCTCCATCGGCCGCGATGACGTCGCGCCACCATTGCAGCCTGACCTCGCCCGGCAACGGCTCGTGGATGCGGTCGCGCACCCCGGCGATTTCGGCGTTGAAGGCATAGAGCGCAAGCAGCGCGCCGCGCTTGTCGGCCGGCGCGTAGAGTGCCGACAGGTACCGGTCATGGTCGGCGGCGCGCACCGCATCCATGACGATGTCGCCATTTTTGATGTTGGACGTGCCGGCCATTCAATCGACGGCGATCAGCGCCGCGGCCACGGCGCGGTCTTCGGCGAGCAACACATTGTAGGTCCGCACCGCCGCCCCGGTCGACATCGGGTCGGCCGAGATGCCGGCCTCCTTGAGCGCGGCGCGCAGTGCCGCCGGCAGCGGCCGCAATTCCTTGCCCATGCCGACCAGCAGGATCTCCACCCTGCCGGCCTCGGCGAATAGTCTGTCGAAATCCGAGGCCTTCAGCGCCAGCGGATCGGCCGGCTCCCAGCCATGGATGCCCGACGGCAGGACGAGCAGCGAGCCGCGATGCGACATGTCGGCAAAGCGGAAGCCGCCATTGCCATAGGCTTCGATCGGCGCCTTGCCGGGGAAATGCGCCTCGCGGATGATGATGCCTTTGGCCATGGGTCTAGAGCATGATGCCGAAAAGTGTGAAGCGGTTTTCGGACGACATCATGCTCTATCTCTTTACCATCCGGCCCTGGCGACGTCAGGTCGTCACGGCCTTGCCGTTCACCGGCTTTTCCTCGTCGGCGGTCGAGGCCTGCGGCCGCAACCGGAACAGGATCAGCAGCGGCGCGGCGATGAAGATCGACGAGTAGGTGCCGAACACCACGCCGAACAGCATGGCCATCGTGAAGGAGCGGATGACCTCGCCGCCGAACAGCACCAGCGCCAACAGCGCGAGCGATGTCGTCACTGAGGTGAGTGTGGTTCGAGACAACGTCTCGTTGATGGCGTTGTTCAAGAGCTGCGGCAGCGGCATCTTCTTGTATTTTCGTAGATCCTCGCGGACACGGTCATAGACCACGATCGTATCGTTCAGCGAGTAGCCGATGATGGTGAGGATCGCCGCCAGCGACGACTGGTTGAACTCCAACCCCGTCAGGACAAAGAAGCCGATCGTCATCACCACGTCGTGGACCGTCGCCACGATGGCGCCGACCGCGAACTGCCATTCGAAACGGAACCAGACATAGAGCAGGATGCCGGCCAACGCGATCAGCATGGCGATCGTGCCCTGCTTGGCCAACTCGCCGGAAACCGTCGGCCCCACGACTTCAACGCGACGGAAGTCGTACTGGTCCTGCAATTCGCCCCGCACCTTGTCGATAACGGTCTGCTCGGCATTCTCGCCGGCGTCCTGCGTTCCGACGCGGATCAGCACGTCGTTCGGCGCGCCGAACTGCTGCACCTGGATCTCGCCGATGTTGAGGTCCGAAAGTCGCGAGCGGATGTCACCAAGATTCGCGTCGCCCTGCTTGGACTGCACCTCGATCAGCGAACCGCCCCTGAAGTCGATGCCGTAGTTGATGCCGAGGGTCAGGAATCCGACAACCGAGAGGATGGACAACGTGCTTGAAAGCGCAAAGGTCCAGCGACGGATGCCCATGAACGGGATCTTTGTGCCAGGCCGAATAAAGGTCACGGGCGCCCGCGGCAGCTCCTTCGGCCGGGCACGGCGCAGCCAGATCGCCACCAGCATGCGGGTGAAGGTGAATGCGGTGAAGACCGTGGTCAAAATACCGATGGCATAAGTGATGGCGAAGCCCTTGACCGGACCGGTACCCAGCCAGAACAGCACCACGGTGGCGATCAGCGAGGTGACGTTGGAGTCGACGATGGTCGCCAGCGCCTTGGAGAAGCCGGTGTCGATCGCCTGGATGACGGAGCGGCCGGCTCGCCGCTCTTCGCGAATACGCTCATAGATCAGAACGTTCGAGTCCACCGCCATGCCGATGGTGAGCACGATACCCGCGATACCCGGCAAGGTCAGCGTGGCGCCGAGCAGCGACAGCGCCCCGACAATCATCGCGACATGGACGGCCAAAGCGATGTTGGCGAGGAAGCCAAGGAAGCCATAGGCGACGAACATGAAGCCGACGACGAGGATCGAGCCGATCACGCCCGCCACTTTACCGGCGTGGATGGAATCCTGGCCGAGGCCCGGTCCAACCGTGCGTTCTTCGATAATGGTCAATTTCGCCGGCAAGGCGCCGGCGCGCAGCAAGACGGCGAGGTCGTTGGCGCTGTCGGCAGTGAAATTGCCGGAGATCTGGCCGCTGCCGCCAAGGATAGGTTCGCGGATCACCGGCGCCGAAATCACCTGATTGTCGAGCACGATGGCGAATGGCTTGCCTACATTCTGCTGGGTTGCCTGGCCGAACCGCGTCGCCCCACGGGAATTGAAGGTGAACGAAACGACCGGCTCATTGGTCTGCGAGTTATAAGTCGGCGTCGCGTTCGACAGGTCTTCGCCCGACACGATGACGCGGTTCTCGACCAGGTAAGGAACTGGCGGATCGTCCTGCGAGTAAAGGACGGAGTCGCCGGGCGGCGGTCGATTTTTCATCGCGTCCTGGACCGGCACCGACGTATCGACCATCTGGAACGTCAGCTTGGCGGTCTGGCCGATGATGTCCTTGAGCCTTTGCGGGTTTTGCAGTCCGGGCACCTGGACCAGAATGCGATCGTCACCCTGCCGCTGCACGATCGGTTCCGTCGTGCCGAGCGCGTTGACGCGCCGCTCCACGACCTCGATCGCCTGCGACAGCGCCGTCGATGTGCGGTACTTGATGCCCGCATCCGTGACGGTGAACTTCAGCAATCCGGGCTCGGAATCGTCCAGGGTCATCGACTGGACGGAACCGCCGCTAAAGAGCCCGGCCGTGACTGGATTGGTTATCGGCTTCAACGCCGTCTTTGCGGCTTCGACCTGGCTCGGATCGTTGATACGCACCTGCACGGTGCGGCCCGTTCCACCAAGTCCGGTATATTGGATCTTGGCATCGCGCAGCAGCGTCCTGATCTCGTCGCGTGTCGTCTCCAGTTGATCCTTGACCAGATCGTTCTGGTCCATCTGGAGCAGGATGTGCGAGCCGCCCTGAAGGTCGAGGCCGAGCGTCATCTGCCGCTTCGGCACCCAACTTGGCAGTTGCGCCAGCGTGCTTGCCGGGAAGAGATTGGGCGCGGCGAGGATCACTGTGATGGCCACGGCGAGCCAGATCAGGATCATCTTCAGGCGCGAGAAATAGAGCATTCGTTCTTATCCGTTCAGGCGTACAAGCGGCAGCGTTCCGCCATCGGCTCGTTGTCAGCTATGGTTGTCATTCCGGCCATGGCCGGCCCTATCGTGCTTCCTCGACGATTGTCAATCTCGCCGGCAGCGCGCCGGTGCGGAATAACAGGGCCAGTTCCTTGGCGCTTTGGGCCGTGAAATTGCCCGATATCTGCACCGTGCCATGCTCGATGGGTTCCCGGATGATAGGCGCCGAAATCACCTGATCGTCCAAAATCACTGCAAATGGCTTGCCGATATTCCGCGTGGTCGCCCACTTGAAACGTTGCGTACCCTTGGAATCGAGCCGGAATGCGACGACAAACTGTTCTGTCGAGCTGTCGTGGGTCGCTTCCGCGTCCAGCACACTGTCGCCCGAGACAAGCACCCGGTCCTCGACCAGATAGGGCACTGGCGGATCGTTCTGCGTGTAAAGCACCGTTGAACCGACAGGCGGCTGGCCATTGACCGCATCGTCCACAGGCATCGAAGTATCGACCAATTGGAAGCTCAGCCGGCCCTGCCGCGCAAGGATTTGCGCCAGGCTGTGCAAGTCCGCGACGCCTGGCGCCTGAACCAGCAAGCCGTCATCCGTCAACTGGACCGAGGGATCGGCTACGCCAAGTTCGTTGAGGCGATTTTTGATGACCTCGATCGACTGTGTGAGCGCCTCGGAGGTTCGGTACTTTGCGCCGGCATCGGTCATGGCGAACTTCAGCAGGCCGCGCTCGCTATCGTCCAGCGCAAACTCCTGGACCGGACCGTCCTTGCCGGCAATGGGCTCGACCACCGCCTTAAGCGCCACTTTGGCGGCCTCGACTTGCCCAGGATCGTCAATGCGCAGTTGAACCGTGAGGCTCGATACGGCAAGGCCGCTGTAGCTGATCCTGGGTTCGGCGTCGTGAAGCAGCGTCCTGATCTGGTCGCGCATTGCTTCGAGCCGGCGGCCTTTTACCTCGTCCGTATCCAGGCGAAATAAAATATGCGCACCGGGCACCGAGGCGAAAGCATGCGACGCGCCGAAGACCATCGAGATCAGGGCAAGCCCGATCAAAATGACCCTCAGGCGCGAAAGATAGACCATATGCCGCCGTTCGTCAGAGCCTGCCCGCGGCTATCGCCGCCAGGATTTCGCTTACTTCTTGGCGTTCTGGTTCGCCACCGGCTCGCCCTTGACGCGCACGTCCGAGATCGTCGAGCGAAGCGCCGTCACTTTGGTGCCGCCGCCAAGGTCGATCTCCAGCTCATTGTCGTCGATCACCTTGGTTACCTTGCCGACGAAGCCGCCGCCGGTCACCACCGTGTCGCCGCGGCGCACCGCCGACAGCATTTCCTGGCGCTTCTTCAGCTGCGCGCGCTGCGGCCGGATGATCAGAAAATACATGATCACGAAAATCAGGACAAACGGCAAAATCGAGATGAGCATGTCTGGCGAGGCGCCGACGCCCTGGGCGTATGCCGGTGTAACGAACATCAAGAAACTCCTGGATGGTGAAATACCGCCGGGGCGGCCCCGCGAAAATTTGGCCGGAATATAGTCGGTAAACTTACCAATGCAACTCCGCTGCGGGACCAATCCGTTGCTTTTCCAGCCGTTTGCGGCGTGCTAGAGCGTCGCAGCGGAAGCCGCTTCGAGGCCACCGAAAAGATCATGCTCCAACAAAAGCTTGGGCCTGGTTCTAGCAGCGACGCCATGGAAGCTGCTCCCACATCTCGACATGCCACAACAAAAAGACCTGACATGACCGACAGCCTGGATGCCTTGAACAAGAAACTCGACCGCCTGATCGAGGCGGTTTCCCGCCTCGCCCCGCCGCCGGTTCCGCAGACCGACCTCGGCGTCGCCGACTGCTTCGTGTGGCAGGCGGATCCGGGTTTTCTGGAACCGGTGCGCAAGGTCAACCGCGTCGACATCGGCCTGATCCGCGGCGTCGACCGTGTCCGCGACATCCTGCTCGACAACACCGAGCGCTTCGCGTCCGGCTATGCGGCGAACAACGTGCTCTTGTGGGGCGCGCGCGGCATGGGCAAATCCTCCCTGGTCAAGGCCGTGCACGCCACCGTCAACGCCTCCGACAAGCTCGACCGGCCGCTGAAGCTGATCGAAATCCACCGCGAGGACATCGACACGCTGCCCAAGCTGATGGGTCTCCTGAAGGCGGCTCTATACCGCTTCATCCTGTTTTGCGACGACCTCTCCTTCGACCATGACGATACGTCATACAAGTCACTGAAGGCGGCGCTGGAAGGCGGCGTCGAGGGCCGGCCCACCAACGTCATCTTCTACGCCACATCCAACAGGCGGCACCTGCTGCCACGCGACATGATCGACAATGAGCGCTCGACCGCGATCAACCCTTCGGAAGCGGTGGAGGAGAAAGTCTCGCTTTCCGACCGCTTCGGCCTGTGGCTCGGCTTCCACAAATGCTCGCAGGACGAATATCTCGACATGATCGACGGCTATGTCCGCTATCACGGCCTGACGATCGATCCCGAGCAGCTGCGCGCCGAGGCGCTGGAATGGGCAACCACCCGCGGCAGCCGTTCCGGCCGCGTCGCCTGGCAGTTCACGCAGGACCTCGCCGGCCGGCTTGGCAAGCCGTTGAAGGACTGACCGGCCACCCTCGCCCGCAACTGAAAAGGCCCGCCCCTTGCGGAGCGGGCTGAAGACGGCGGCCCGGACTGGAGGTCAGGCGGCCCGCAAATGTTCTTGTTCTATTCGAGATAGCCGGTCGGATCGACCGGGGCCGAGTTCTTGCGCACTTCGAAGTGCAGCTTGGGCGAGTCGGTCGTGCCGCTCATGCCGGACAGCGCGATCTCCTGGCCGCGCTTGACCTTCTGGCCGCGCTGAACCTCGATCGAGCTCGCATGGCCATAGACGGTCACCAGGCCGTTCTCGTGCCGCACCAGAACGGTGTTGCCGAACTCCTTGAGGCCGTCGCCGGCATAGATGACGACGCCGTTCTCGGCCGCCTTGATCGGCGTTCCTTCCGGCACCGCGATGTCGACGCCGTCCTTGCCGGAACCGAAGCCGGAGATCACGCGGCCGCGCACCGGCCAGCGCATCTTGCCGATGCCGGTCGCGTCGGGCGCCACCGCATCGTCGTCCTCGGCCTGCTGGATGACCTTGGCGTCCTTCTTCGGCGGCGTATAGGAGGCGAGCGTTTGCGACGGCGTGGTCTTCGCCGGCGGCGTCGTGGTCGCGGTCGTCACGGGATCGACGCCAGGCTTGGCGGCGGCGGGCTTGGCGGCTGCCACCTGAACGGTGCCGCCGGCCGGAACCTTGAGCGTCTGGCCGATCTTGAGCAGGCCGTCCTTCATGCCGTTAGCCTGCTTCAGCGCCGTGGTGCCTACACCGGTCTTCCTGGCGATCGACGACAGCGTGTCGCCCTGCTGCACGGTGTAGGTGCCACCGGCGCCGGCCGGCTTGGCCTCGGCCATTTGCGGCGCGGGCTTCGGGTTCTTGGAACCGGCGGCCGCGGCCGACGCATCGACCTGAGCGGCAGATTTGCCGTCCTTGACCTTGGGTTGCTGCGGCAGCACAGCGACCTTTTCGGGAGCAGGCTGCTTCGGCGTGTTCGTCGGCTTGCCTTCGGCGACCTTCGGCTCCGCCTTGCTCGAATAGGCATAGGCGGGGATGACGATCTTCTGACCGCTGCGGATGCCCTTCTTCGGATCGATCCCGTTGACCTTGGCGATGGCATCGGCCGGCACATGGTAATGCGCCGCAAGGCCCGAAAGCGTCTCGCCGTCGCGCACCACGATTTCCGTCGCATGCGGCGCGGCGCTCGCATTGCGCACGGCGTCGGGCTCGGCGGTCTTAAACGGCTTGGCCGCGGCAACCGTGCCGGTGGCCGTCCTGTCGAGATGCGGCGCAGGCGCGAGGGCAGGAGCCGGCGCGAGGGCGGGCGCCGAAGCGGTACGCATCGGCTTTGCCGCAGCCGGCGCCGACGGAGGCGGCAGTTGCTGGGCGGTGACCGGCTCGAGGCTGGAGCGGCTCACCGACTGGGTGTGGGTGCCGTCGACCGGCGCAGGCGCGACCGTATCGCCCGGATAGGGCTGGTCGACATTCTGCTTGTTGATGATGGCACGCTGATTGTTGGTGGATGATGTGAAGACATCGTCGACACCGTTGAAGCGCATCGACTGGGAACTGCACCCGGCCGCCGCGCCGGCAATCATCAGCACAGCGCAACCGCGCGTCAGATTGCGTCTGTTTGCCTTCAAGTGATTGAATTGCATCGCACTAACCCGCACAGACCCGGTACAAACTGGCCATGATTAAAGCGCGTTAATGTTACTGGCCGGTTAACCCATTAGAATCCGGCGAAAATTTTCTTAAAACATTGGCGGAAATTTTGGCGCGGCCAAAATCCGGGCGACGGCGACGCGGACATCCCGGCTTTCCGGCGCATTCGCGGCTGGTTCTCGGGACCGCGGGCTTCGCTTCATTGCAGGCCGGGAACAAAGTTCAATCGCCGAACATCGAAGTGATCGGTCCGGACGCCGCAGTTTCCTATCCAAGTATAGTTTGGATTCAAATATTCCCGGGTGTTGCTTCCAGGTAACGAGATTTCCGGGGCGAGTTCCGATACCGTCAGGGAACTTGGGAGGGTCCTTCAATGAAATGTTTTCTCACCGCCGCGGCGTTTGCCGCTGCTTTGGGCGCGACTGCGCCCGTATCCGCCGCCGATCTCACCGAAACACCCGTTGCCGCGAGCTACGACTGGAGCGGTTTCTACATCGGCGCCAATGGCGGCTGGGGATCGAGCCACTCATGCTGGGACGCTCAACTTGCCGGCCTGTCTTTCAACGAGGGCTGTCACAACGCCACCGGCGGCACCGTCGGCGCACAGCTTGGCTATCGCTGGCAGCGCAACGACTGGGTGTTCGGGCTCGAAGCGCAGGGTAACTGGGCCGATCTAAAGGGTTCCAATGTCAGCGAATTCATTCCCCCTTTTATAGATCGTTCCCGCGTCGACTGGTTTGGATTGCTGACGGCCCAGGTGGGATACAGCGTCGATAACGCACTCTTTTACGTCAAGGGCGGTGCGGCCATAACTCACGACCGTTTTGAGGTCCTCTTTCCTCCAGACATCCCTGCTGGCAAGACCGGCGATCAGACCCGGTGGGGTGGCGTGCTGGGCGCGGGCCTTGAATACGGCTTCGCCCCGAATTGGTCGCTCGCAATCGAATACGATCACCTGTTCATGCCCGACAAAACCACTACTTTCGCAACCGTCGGGCTGCCCTTCCCGTTCGGCACGGATCGCATCAGCCAGGACGTCGACCTAATCGGCTTGCGGCTGAACTTCCGCTGGAACGGTTGAGAAAAGCTAGATCACCGCGGCGACGCTGCGCAGGATCGGCTGCAGCCTGACCATGCCGATGTCCTCGCGCTCGAAGCGGCTGCCGACCTTGGTGAGCTTGGCCAGCACCTGCTCGCCTTCCTCCGGGCCGATCGGCGCGATGACGACGCCGCCGCTCGACAGCTGGTCGAGCAGGAAGCGCGGCAGGTTGTCGAAAGCCGCCCAGGCGACGATGCGGTCGAACGGCCCCTCATTGGGCAGGCCGTTGGAACCGTCGGCCTGGCGGACGATGACGTTGCTGATGGCGAGCGCCTCGAAACGCTGCTTGGCCTGCTCGGTGAGCGTCTTGTAGCGGTCGATGGTGATGACGCGCGCCGCGAGCCTCGACATGACCGCGGCCGTGTAGCCCGAGCCGGTGCCGATCTCGAGCACGCGGTTGCCCGGCTCGATGTGGAGCGCGGCAATCACGGCAGCCTGCAGATCGGCGCCCTCGATCGCTTCGCCGCACTCGATCGGCAACATGCCGTCCGACCATGCGATCGGGTGGAACTGGGCCGACAGGAAACCACGCCGCGGCGTCGCCTCGAAGGCCGCGACCAGCGCCTTCGGCGCCGTGCCCCTGCCCCGCAGCCTGAGCAGGAAAGCGGCAAACCCCTCGCGGTCGTCGATAGCCGTGTTCATGCCAAAACCTTATTCATGACAACGCCTTGGTCAGTTGGTCGCGGAGTTCATGGGCGGTAAGGTCGAGCTGCAGCGGCGTCACCGACACCAGCCGGTTGCGCATCGCATAAAGGTCCGTGCCCTTTTTGCCCTCGACCGGCTCGCGGCCGAAGCGCAGCCAGTAGTAAGGCAGGCCGCGCCCGTCGCGCCGCTCGTCGACCCACAGGCTATGCACCAGCTTGCCCTGCGAGGTGACGACGGTGCCCTCCACCTCGTCGGGAGCGCAGTTCGGGAAATTGACGTTGAGCAGCACGCCTTCCGGCAGCGGCGTTTCCACCAGCCGCTTGAGCAGCGCCGGTGCCAGCGCCTCGGTCGTCTCGTAGGGAACGACGCGGTCCTCGCCGACATAGGAATAGGCCTGGCTCACCGCGATGGAGCGCACGCCGAGCAGCGCGCCTTCCATGGCGCCCGCCACGGTACCGGAATAGGTGACGTCGTCGGCGATGTTGGCGCCGGAATTGACGCCGGACAGGATCAGGTCCGGCGGTCCGGGCAGGATCTTCTTCGTGCCCATGATGACGCAGTCGGTCGGCGTGCCGCGCACGGCGTAATGCTTCTCGCCGATCTTGCGCAGCCTGAGCGGCTCCGAGATCGACAGCGAATGCGCGTAGCCGGACTGGTCCTGCTCGGGCGCCACCACCCAGACATCGTCCGACAGCGTGCGCGCGATGCGTTCGAGCGACGCCAGCCCTTCGGCGTGGATGCCGTCGTCATTGGTCAGGAGAATGCGCATCGAGTCACTTCGCTTCGATCTTGGCGAGACCACCCATGTAAGGCCGCAGCACTTCAGGAATGGTTACGCCGCCATCCTCATTCTGGTAGTTTTCGATGACGGCTATGAGAGCGCGGCCGACCGCGGTGCCCGAGCCGTTCAACGTATGGACGAAGCGATTGCCCTTGCCGTCCTTGTCCTTGTAGCGGGCATCCATGCGCCTGGCCTGGAAATCGCCGCAGACCGAGCAGGACGAGATTTCGCGATAGGCGTTCTGCCCTGGCAGCCAGACCTCGATGTCGTAGGTCTTGCGCGCGCCGAAACCCATGTCGCCGGTGCAGAGCGTCATCGTGCGGAACGGCAGGTCCAGTTTTTTCAAAACGGCCTCGGCGCACTCCGTCATGCGCTCATGTTCTTTGATCGAGTTCTCCTGGTCGGTGATCGAGACCAGCTCGACCTTGTAGAACTGGTGCTGGCGCAGCATGCCGCGCGTGTCGCGGCCGGCCGAGCCCGCTTCCGAGCGGAAGCATGGTGTCAGCGCCGTGTAGCGCAGCGGCAGCTTTTCATGCGCGGTGATCTCTTCGCGCACCAGGTTGGTCAGCGGCACTTCCGCCGTGGGGATCAAACCGAGACGACCGTCGCCATGCGGCGTGAAGAATAGGTCGAGCTCGAATTTCGGCAGCTGGTTGGTGCCGAACAGCACCTCGTCGCGCACCATCAGAGGCGGGATGATCTCTTCATAGCCGTGCTCGGTGGTGTGCAGGTCGATCATGAACTGGCCGAGCGCGCGCTCCAGCCGCGCCAGCTGGCTCTTCAGCACGGTGAAGCGGGCGCCGGACAGTTTCGCCGCGCGCTCGAAATCCATCATGCCGAGCGCTTCGCCGATCTCGAAATGCTCCTTCACCCAGTTCGGGCGCGTCGGCACCTCGCCAACGATGCGCTTGACGACATTATCGTGCTCGTCCTTGCCGACCGGCACGTCCTCCAGCGGCACATTGGGCAGCACCGCGAGCGCGTCGTTCAGCGCCTTGTCGAGCTCGCGCTCGCGCGCCTCGCCGTCCTGGATGAACGCCTTGATGTCGCTGACTTCGCCCTTGAGCTTCTCGGCAAGCGCTGAATCGCCCGAACGCATCGCATTGCCGATCTCCTTCGAGGCGGCGTTGCGGCGCTCCTGCTTGACCTGCAACTCGGTCAGATGCTCGCGCCGCGCCTCGTCCTTCGCGACCAGATCGTCGACCGTGGACTGCGCCTCGCCCGCCGACCACGAGCGCTTCACCAGCGCCTCGACAAGAGCCTTCGGGTTGTCGCGAATCCATTTGATGTCAAGCATGGTCGATCCTCAAGGTAAGGATCGAGGGCGTAAACCGCATCCGTCATCGATGCAAGACGGCGGCCGAGCCGACCGCCGCGATTTTCCCGGCTTGAATGGCTGGCTAGGTCGAGGAGGCGTCCGGTGTGTTGCTCGAAACCGAACTGCTCTCCGCCTCTTGCTGCTGCTCGCGCGCCAGGCGGTCGCGCGCCTGGCTGCGCTCGATCATGCGCGACGACCAGATGGCCACCTCGTAGAGAATGATGGTCGGGATGGCGAGGCCGCACTGGCTCATCGGATCCGGCGGCGTCAGCACCGCGGCAACCACGAAGGAAAGGACGATCGCCCATTTGCGCTTCTCGGCCAGCGCCTGCGACGACAATATGCCGACACGCGTCAAAAGGCTGGTCACCACCGGCAGCTGGAACACCAGGCCGAAGGAGAAGATCAGCGTCATGATCAGGCTGAGATATTCCGACACCTTCGGCAGCAGCGATATCTGCACTTGGTCGTTGGTGCCGGTCTGCTGCATGGCCAGGAAGAACCACATCACCATCGGGGTGAAGAAGAAATAGACCAGCGAGGCACCCATCAGGAACAGGATCGGCGAAGCGATCAGGAACGGCAGGAAGGCGCTGCGCTCGTTCTTGTAGAGCCCAGGCGCGATGAACTTGTAGATCTGCGTGGCGATCAGCGGGAAGGCGATCACCATGCCGCCAAACATGGCGAGCTTCACCTGGGTGAAGAAGAACTCCTGCGGCGCGGTATAGATGAGCTCGACCTTGTGCGGGTCGAGCCCTGCCCATTGCGTCGCCCATTTGAACGGGATGACCAGAAGGTTGAACAGGCGCTTGGCGAAGAAGAAGCAGACGAGGAAGGCGACGAAAAAGCCGCCCAGCGACCAGATCAGCCGGCGGCGCAGTTCGATGAGATGCTCGATCAGGGGCGCGGACGATTTCTCGATTTCTTCCTTTTCCTTGTCCGAAACGCTCACTTGGCGGCTCCCGCCGTCTTCTTGGCGTCAGTTGTCTTCTTGGCGGCCGGCTTCTTCGCCGTGGCGGGCTTTGCCTCGGCCTCGGGCGCGGCCTTTCCGGCAGTCGCTGCGGCTTTAGCCGGCGCTTTTGCGTCCGGTGCCTTCGTCGCCGACACCTTTGACGCCGCTGCCGTATTCGCCGCGACGCTGGCCTTGGGGGTCGTGGCCTTTTTCGCGGGCTTGGCCGCTGCGGGGGCCTCTGAAACCGATTCCGTGACGGAGGCGTCGGTCATGGCGGGGAAGATCGGCGCTGCCGGCGTGGCCTCGGTTCCGCTGGCGCCGGGCATATCCGTGGCGCCGTTCTTCAACGGCTCGGCGGCCTGCGGCGTTTCCGCTGCCGGCGCGGCCGGATCGGCGGCCGGCTTGGGCTTCATCATCGTATCGACGCCGGCGCGCACATCGGCCGCAGCCTGCTCGAACGGATTGAGCTGCTTGCGCACCTCGTTCATCGGATTGAGGCCGCGAAGACTGTCGATCGAACTCTTCACGTCGTCGAGTTCGGCTTCCTTCAGCGCTTCGTTGAATTGCTTCTGGAAATCGCCGGCCATGGCGCGCAATTTCGCCGCGGTGCGACCGAAGGTGCGCAGCATGTTGGGCAAATCCTTAGGCCCGACGACCACGATCATGACGACCGCGATCACCAGCAGCTCGCTCCAACCGACTTCGAACATGGCAATCTATTCCGACGGGTGCCTGCCGCTCAACCGCGCGAAGCGGTTTTGGGACAACGGCATGCTCAAACCAACAACCGGGATCAGCTCTTGCTGACCTTTTCCTTGGCCGGCGAAACAGTCTCGTCGGCACGATGCTCGACGGTACGCTTGTCGTCGGCGGTGTCGTCGTCAGCCATGCCCTTCTTGAAGCTCTTGATGCCCTTGGCCATGTCGCCCATCAGTTCCGGGATCTTGCCGCGGCCGAACACCAGAAGCACGATGACCAGCACGATCATCCAGTGCCAAATCGAAAATGAACCCATTGCTAATCTCTCTCGAATGTTTTCCCTGGCGATGATCTATGCGTTTTCGCTCGGGGATTCAAACACAACCGCAATGAAGTTGATAAAATGGCTAGCGGATGTCACGCACTTTCGGCGCGAGCGCCTTGCTACGAATCCGCGCAGGCCTTGCTAATAGACCATCCGCGCCGGTTTCGCGCTCACTCTTCCGTGACGCGCGGCGTCAGCAGCCCGAGCTCCTCGAGGTCGATATCGGTCAGCGCGTCCTCGTCCTCGGCGAGCGCATCCGGATCGGCCGGCGGCACCGGCATCGAGAAATTGGCAGGCATGCGCGTCGAGAGCAGGCCTGCGCCCTTCAACTCTTCCATGCCCGGCAGATCGCGGATCTCCTCCAGCGCGAAATGGTCGAGGAAAGCGTCCGTGGTGCCATAGGTCACCGGCCGCCCGGGCGTGCGGCGGCGGCCGCGCATCCTGACCCATTCCGTTTCGAGCAGCGTGTCGAGCGTACCTTTGGACGTTTCGACGCCTCTGATGTCCTCGATCTCGGCGCGCGTGACCGGCTGGTGATAGGCGATGATCGCCAGCACTTCGAGCGCCGCGCGCGACAGCTTTCTCTGCTGGACGGAGTCCCGGCTCATCAGGAAAGCCAGGTCGCCCGCGGTGCGGAAAGCCCAGGCATCGCCGACCCGCACAAGGTTGACGCCGCGCTTGGCATAGATTTCCTGCAGATCCGCCATCGCAGCGGCGATGTTGACGCCTTCCGGCAGGCGCGCGGCAAGCTGCTTTTCGCTGACCGGCTCGGTGCTGGCGAAAACGATCGCCTCGGCCATGCGCACGGCTTCCGACAATTGCAGCCGCTCGGCTGGGTTTTCGATGGAACCCTGCTCGGCCATATCGTCTTCCGGCTCGTCCTCGACCTTGAACGGGATGACCGAAGCGTTGGCGCGTTCGCTCATGATACCACCTCGACTGCCCTTACCCCTTGCGCGCGGCCGCGCAGATAGATCGGCGCGAACACCTGTTCCTGCCGCACCTCCAGTTTGCCCTCGCGCACCATCTCAAGCGTCGCCGCGAAGGAACTGGCCATTGCCGTGCGCTTCTCTTCCGGCGTCGCCAGATATTCGATCAGGAAGCTGTCGAGCGCCGTCCAGTCGCCGACCGAGCCGATCAGGCGCGCCAGCACCTCGCGCGCATCCTTCAGCGACCATACGGCGCGCCTGGCGATCGTCACACTGTTGATGGCCTGCTTCTGGCGCTGCTGCGCATAGGCGGTGAGCAGATCGTAAAGCGAGGCCGAAAAGCTGTTGCGCTTCTCGATGATCACCATTTCCGGCATGCCGCGCGAAAAGACATCACGGCCGAGACGATTGCGGTTGACCAGACGCGCCGCGGCGTCGCGCATGGCTTCCAGCCGCTTCAGCCGGAATTGCAGCACCGCCGCCAGTTCCTCGCCGCTTTCGCCCTCTTCGCCCGGCTGCTTCGGGATCAAGAGCTTCGATTTCAGGAAGGCGAGCCACGCCGCCATCACCAGATAGTCGGCGGCAAGCTCGAGCCTCAGCGCCCGCACCTTCTCAATGAAGGCCAGATATTGCTCGGCGAGCGCCAGGATCGAAATGCGCGCCAGATCGACCTTCTGGTTCCGTGCAAGATGCAAGAGCAGATCGAGCGGGCCTTCGAAACCCGCCACGTCGACGACCAGCGACGGGTCGCCGGTCAGGCGTGAATCGTCGTTCTCGGCCCACAGACGGTCCATCGGTGCGGCCTTCGCGGCCTTGCCTTCCAATGTCTCCGCCACTTGCCTTTCGTCCCTTCGGTTCAGGCCACCGCTTCGAAATAGGTGGCAAATTCTGCGCGTATCGCCGTTTCGTCGGCGACGTCGCGGTTCCTTATATAGGTCAGCGCCCGCTCCGCGCGTTGCAAGGACTTGCCTGACAGCGCCGTCGTGCGCGACGCGATCCCCGACATCTCCTCGAAAACGCCGTTGCAGTGAAGGACGAGATCGCAGCCGGCCGCAAGGATCGAGGCCGCCTTTGTCGGGAAATCCCCAGAAAGTGCCTTCATCGAGGTGTCGTCGCTCATCAGCAGCCCGTCGAAGCCGATCTCGCCGCGGATCACCTGACTGACGACCTTGGCGGACGTCGTCGCAGGGTTGTCGGGATCGACGGCGCTGTAGACGACATGCGCCGTCATCGCCATCGGCAGTTCTCTGAGCGCCATGAACGGGGCGAAATCATGCCGGCGGAGCTCATCGAGCGGCGTATCGACGGTCGGCAGCGCGAAATGCGTGTCGGCAAAGGCGCGGCCGTGGCCGGGAATATGCTTCATCACCGGCAGCACGCCGCCCGACATCAGCCCCTCGGCAGAAGCCCGGCCAAGCTCAATCGCGGCGTTGGGCTCCTTGCCATAGGCGCGCGCGCCGATGACGTCGCTGGCGCCCTCGACCGGAACGTCGAGCACCGGCAGGCAGTCGGCCGTTATGCCCAGGCGGGCGAGATCGAAGGCATGCAGCCGCGCCATCAGCCAGGCGGCGCGGCGGCCTGCTTCCTTGTTTTCGCGCCACAATGCGCCAAGCGCGCCGCCAGCCGGGTAGTTCGGCGCCAGCGGCGGGCGCAGCCGCTGCACCCGGCCGCCTTCCTGGTCGATGAAGATCGGAGCGTCCGGCCGGCCGACGCTGTCGCGCATCGAGGCGACAAGGTCGCGGATCTGCCCGGCATCGCCGATATTGCGCGCAAACAGGATGAAACCCCAGGGACGTTCATCGCGATAGAAGCGGATTTCGTCTTCGGTGAGGGATTTCCCGGCGCAGCCGAGGATCATGGATTTTGATTCGCTCATGCACGGAAGCTTAAGGCTTTGGGCGGGCAAAGGGAATCACCCCTGCCCTCCGACCGGCCAAAGCCCACAACCGTCCACAACGAAAAGCCGGCGCGGCCTTTCGGCGGCGCCGGCTTGAAAGGTTAAGCGGGTTAGCGCGATACGAAGCAATTGCCGCCGGCCGCCTTGTAGCTGGTGCAAAGGTTGATCGCATCGTTGCGCGACTGGGCCGGGACGCGGACGCGGTAGAAGGTGCCCTTGCCCGCGACCTCGGCCTTGACGATGTTGGCCGTGCGGCCCGAGAGCACGCTGCCATAGCGGCGCTGCAGATCCTGATAGGTCGACTGCGCGCTTTCAACCGTCGGCTGCGAGGCGATCTGCATCGACCACGAGCCGCCGCTGGCAGCCGCCGCCGGATCGATGGAAGCGACCTGGTCCGGCTTGACCTCGCCGACGATGTCGACCGGCTGGTCGGACGGACGCGCCGGCGCCACCGGCACCGTTGCCGGCGTGTTGGTCGACTGCGCCTTGGCTTCGGCCTTCTTCGCGGGTTTCACCGGCTTTGGGGTCTGCGCATCGGCCTGGTCCGTATCGGAAGATACGGTTCCCGTCTGCTGGCCGTCGGAGGTCGGCGCGACATGCTGCGGCGCCGGATCGCTCGGCTCAGCCGCGGCGACCTTCGACACGGCCAGGGCCGGATCCTCACGCGGCACCAGCGAGCCGTCAGGCTTCACCATCATGGTCTTCACCTTGCGCGGCGCGACGGCGACGACATCGTTGCTGGCGGTGTTGTCGGCATCCTGCTGCAGCACCTGGGCGATGCGGTCCTCCGACTTGGGCGCCGGTGCTGCCGGCTGCGTGCTTGCCGGCGCGGCAGGCTGCGCGCTTTCAGGCACAGCCGCTTGCGCGACGCCGGGCAACGTCGTGGCTGGATCGTCGGCGGCGTCAGCGCCGGCCGCGGCGTCGTTGTCGTTGGGCGAAAGATCGACCACGCGGCTCTGCGGCGGTTCCTTCGAGGCCAGGTCCACGGGCTGTTCGGTGGTGTTCACCAGCTTCTGCTGCACCGGCTCGTTGGGCTTGGCCGCGCCGCCGCCCTTGGCCACCGCGTCATAAACCTTGTTGTCCTGGTTCGGCACCACCGCGCCGCCCGGATTTTCAGGCTTCACCTTGATCGGCGAATTATCGGCCTTGACGATCACCGGGGCCTCGCTGCCGCCCTTCCCGCCGAAGGAGAAGGCCAGCGCGCCGAGGCCGCCGAGAACCACCACGGCGCCGACGAGCGCCGCGATCGTCATGCTGCGCCGGCGCGGCTGCGCCGCCTCGCGCTCGGCAAGCCCGGGGATCGCCATCGCTTCTTCGAGCTCGGGATCATAGTCGAGCTCATCGGTGGTGAAATCGTCCGCCTGCGAAACCGGTCGGCTGCCGGGCAGGTCGTCGGCGTCGTAATCGTTCGCGGCGGCAAACGAAGCCGGGGCCACCGGAGCCGCCGGAGCCTCGGCACGCAAATCGCGACGGTCGTAGCCATTGAAGCCGGCATTGTAGGATTCGTCGTCATAACCCCGGTTCTGCGTGGGCGCCGACGCGATCTCCGTCGCGTTCATATCGGTGAGCAGGCTGGCGAATTCCGCATCGAGATCGTCGTAAGCGGGTGCCGCCGGCTGATCCTCCTCGAAGCTCAGCTCCGGAATGTCGAGGTCATCCGCGAGCGCGACGACGCGCTCCGGCACATCCACCGTCTCGACATCCGGCACGTCGTCATGCTGGCGGGGCTGCGGCGGAGACACCGGCGACTGCGCCGGCTTGGCGTAGGCGGCATAATCCATGGCCGGTTCGCTGCGGTAGGCAGGCGCCGCCATCTGCGCTGGCGCTGAAGGCGCAGCCATCTGCACCGGCGCCGAGGGCGCCGGCTGCGCGGCGAACGAAGCTTGCACCGCCGGCGCGGTTGGGGTCGAACGGCTCCAAGACCTTGCCGACTCGGCGTGGGTCGAGCTCGCCCTGGCCGCGGCCTCCTGCTCGGCCTCGATGCTCCGGGCGAAAGCGGCGCCGAAGGCGTCGTCGTCGAAATCAACGCCCGGTTGGGCCCTGGAAGGCTCGGTCTTGGCCGGGGCAGCAAAATCCTGACGGTCGAGCTCGTTGGCGAGCAGGTCGTCCAGGTCGCTGTCGACCGGCTGAACGCCCTGCCCGTTCTGCACCGGCTGATGCTCGTCGATATCCCAGTCAAGATCGTCGGCTGCCGCCTTCCCGCTCGTGTGGCTCTCGGGTTCCGCAACCAGCCGTGGCGCGGGAGCAGGCTCCTTGACCGCCGGCATCGGCCGCGCGGCCATGGCGCCGAGCAGCGCATTGAGCTCGTCTTCCAGGCTGCGCTCGCTGGCAGCCGGCTTTGCCGGTTCCACAGCCGCGACCGGTGGCACCGGAGCAGCAACGACCGGAACCGGCTCGGCGACGACCGGCCGCAACACGGCGGCGGGCTCGACGGCCGGAGCTTGCGGCTCCTCGTTCAGCGCATCGCGAAAGCTCAGCTCGAAATCGTCATCGAGCGTCAGCGCAGCGGAAGGATCGGGCACGACGGGTTCTGGCTCAGCGGCAAAATGGGCTGCCTCCACCGGCACCTCGACCATCGGCGCCGGCTCGTCGTCAAGCGACAGCTCCGGCTCCTGAAAGTCCTGATCCTGGCCGAGATTCATATCGGCATCGCTTATCGCCTGGTCGAAATGACCGGCAAAATCGTCCTCGGAAATCAGCGGAGCAGCCGCTTGAGTTTCGGCCGGCTCGGCGGCCTGCGCGTGTTGCTCCGGCTCGTGGCTCTCGAACGACAGTTCGTCTTCGAGCGACATCTGGACCGCGTTGTCGAAATCGGCGTCGAACGCCCCTTCGCTCGCTGCCTGCATGGCTTCGACGGCACCCTGACGGGCGTCAGCCGGCTCGTGATAGTCGAGGTTGGCGGGTTCATGATGGTCGAGCTGGAAATCCTGGTCCAGCGAAGCCGCCATTTCTTGATCGATCGGAAGCTCGTCCTCGAGCGGCGAGACATCGAGCGAAGTGGCGACCGCCTTGTCGAAATCATCGTCGAAAGCGACTTCCGGCTCAGGAGCTTCTTGCGGCTCGGGCGCGAAATGCGGCTCGGGCGCAAAATGCGCCTCTGGCGCCAGTTCTGGCTCCGGCTCGACATACGGCGCTGGGGCGAAATCCGGCTCCGGCGCAAAATCCGGCTCCGACGCACGGGCCATTGCGAAGTCGGCATGATCCGCCGCGTCGTCGAACACGAAATCCTGCTCGAAGGAAGCGGTGAGCTCATCGTCGTTTGCGGCGACGCTGGCGGCCTCGAAGGCCGGCTCATGGCTGATCTGGTGTATGGCAGCCCGCTGAGCGACCGGCTCGCTTTCCTCGACGGAGTCGAGCTCGCCCATCAACTCCTTCTCGAGGTCGATGTCGAAATCGCCCTCCTCCACGGCCTGATTGGCCGGCATGGCCTTCTCGACCGCGGGAGCCGGCTGCCTCACCGGCTGGCGCGGGTCGAAACCCATGATCCGGGTCAGTTCCGCGAACGGATCATCGGCGGCGATATCGTTGTGGTCGGCTACTTTCAGCGGGGTTCTGTCTGCCATTATTGTTCCCGAACTCGCACACAGTCGGACGCCATGGACGTCGCGCAGGGTTGGCCCTTACCAGCGCAATGTGGGCAAAAGGTGACAGGTTTTTTAGTTAAACCTAACGCATTTCCGTGGGCGCGTCTGCCCCGATCAGCGTCAGGCCGGAGGTCAAAACATCCGAAACAGCCTGCACCAGCCCTAGTCTGGCATAGGTCGATTCTCGGTCGTTAACCTTAACAAAACGTAAGTCCTGGTTGTCATGGCCGCGATTCCACTGTGCATGGAAGCCGGAAGCCAGATCGTAGAGGTAGAATGCGAGCCGGTGCGGCTCCAGCGAAAGCGCCGCGGATTCGATCAGCCGGGGATATTCGGCCAGCTTCCGGATCAGCGCGATTTCGCCTTCGTCGGTCAGCGCAGCCACGGAAGCCGCGAGCCGGTTGCGGTCGAAATTCGCCTCGCCGAGCTGCTCGCTCGCCTGCCTGAAGACGGAATGGCAGCGCGCCGAGGCGTACTGCACGTAAAACACCGGATTGTCCTTCGACTGCTCCGTGACCTTGGCGAAGTCGAAATCGAGCGGCGCGTCGTTCTTGCGGTAAAGCATCATGAAGCGGATCGGGTCGCGACCAACCTCCTCCACCACTTCGCGCAAGGTGATGAAATCGCCCGACCGTTTCGACATCCTGACGGGCTCGCCGTCGCGGAACAGTTTGACCAGCTGGCAAAGCAGCACCGTCAGCTTGACCTTGTCGCCGGCAACCGCCCGCGCCAGCGCTTCCAGCCGCTTCACGTAGCCGCCGTGGTCGGCGCCGAGCACATAGATCAGGTCGACGAAGCCGCGCCCGACCTTGTCCTTCAGATAGGCGACATCGGCGGCGAAATAGGTGAACGAGCCGTCGGACTTGACCAGCGCCCGATCCATGTCGTCGCCGACAGCGGTCGACCGGAACAGCGTCTGCTCGCGATCTTCCCAGTCATCCGGCTTCTCGCCCTTGGGCGGCGGCAGCTTGCCCTTGTAGATGTGCCCCTTCAGCGTCAGGTCGGCAATCGCCGCCCGGATCTTCTTGGCGTTGTCGGCATGCAGCGTGCGCTCCGAGAAGAACACGTCGTGATGCACGTTGAGCAGCGCCAGGTCCTCGCGGATCATCGCCATCATCGCATCGACGGTGCGGTCCTTGACGATCGCCAGCGCTTCATCTTCCGGCATTTGCAGCAGGCCGCGGCCGAATTCCTTGGCCAGCGCCTGGCCGACGGGGACCAGGTAGTCGCCCGGATAGAGACCGGACGGGATCTCGCCGATGTCGTCGCCGAGCGCCTCGCGATAGCGCAGGAACGCCGAGCGGCCGAGCACGTCGATCTGCGAACCGGCGTCGTTGATGACATATTCCTTGGTCACGTCGTAGCCGGCGAAGGCCATCAGATTGGCCAAGGCGTCGCCGACGACGGCGCCGCGGCAATGGCCGACATGCATGGGGCCGGTCGGGTTGGCCGAGACATATTCGACATTGGCCTTGCGGCCGCCGCCGATGGTCGAACGGCCATAGTTGCGCCCCTCGCCGAGCAACGCCGCCAGATGCGCATGCCAGAACGCGTCCTTGAGCCTGAGATTGACGAACCCTGGCCCGGCGATCTCGGCCGAGGCAATATCAGCGTCGCTCCGCAGCGCTTCCGCGAGTTTTTCGGCAAGCGCGCGCGGGTTCTGTCCGGTGGGCTTGGCCAGCACCATCGCCGCATTGGTGGCGAGGTCGCCGTGGCTTGCATCGCGCGGCGGCTCGACCGCGATACGCGACAAGTCGAGCGCGGCCCCCTCCTTGTCCTTGAGATCAAGGGCTTCGACGGCCTTTACGATCCGCGCGTTGAAATCGGCGAAGATATTCATTGGAAGTGCTCTGGGCTTTAAGAGGCAACCGGCTCGATGGCCGGCAAAATCGAGGCTCGCCCTAGCTCAAATCGGGCGTATGGTCAAACAGACGCCGATGTTCCTTGAGCGCATAGGTGTCGGTCATGCCGGCCAGGAAGTCGGCGACGCTGCGCGCCTTGATGCGATCCTCGGCCCGGTCGAGCCCCTCG
Source organism: Mesorhizobium sp. B2-7-1 (assembly GCF_006440735.1). GTDB lineage: Bacteria > Pseudomonadota > Alphaproteobacteria > Rhizobiales > Rhizobiaceae > Mesorhizobium. The sequence continues at coordinate 23,092 of NZ_VFUA01000097.1, forward strand.
CGCCAGCCATCCGGCATGGCGCGCGGATCGGCGAAATAGACGTCGAACAGTTCGCGCACGATCCGCTCGGCCTCGGCTCGCACCCGCATCACTTCCGGGTGCCGGTAGAGATGCTTGTAGAGGAAAGCCTTCAGTTCCTTTTCGGCCGCGGCCATGTCGGCTGAAAACGTCACCAGGGTCTCGCCGGCTGCGCGCACCGCATCGGCGCTGTCCGGTTTCAGACGCTCGATATTGGCGGCGGTCGATGCGATGACATCCTCGACCATCAGCGTGATCTGCCGGCGCATCAGCTCGTGTCCGGTGCGGACATCGTCTAGCTGAGGATATTTGGCGCGCACGCCCCTCAGGATCGAGCCCGGCAGGCCTACGCCTTGCAGCATGTCCAGCGTCAGCAGGCCGGCGCGCAGGCCGTCGTCGATGTCATGGGTGTTGTAGGCGATGTCGTCGGCGATCGCGGCGCACTGCGCCTCGATGCCGGCGAAGCGATCGAGCTCGAGATCGTGCAGTTCCGAGTAGTCGCGGATCGCTTGCGGCACCGTACCCTTGAGCCCCTTCCCGCTTGCGTCGGTCAACGGGCCGTTGTGCTTGACGAGCCCCTCCAGCGTTTCCCAGGTGAGGTTCAGCCCGTCGAATTCGGCATAGCGCCGCTCCAGCCGCGTGACCACGCGCAGCGACTGCGCGTTGTGATCGAAGCCGCCCCAGGCGGCCATCTTCTCGTTGAGCGCATCCTCGCCTGTGTGGCCGAAGGGCGTGTGGCCGAAATCATGCACCAGGGCGACCGCCTCGGCGAGATCCTCGTCGCCACGCAATGCCCGCGCCAGCGCGCGGGCGATCTGCGCCACCTCGATCGAATGCGTCAGCCGCGTACGGAAATGGTCGCCCTCATGCGCGACGAAGACCTGGGTCTTGTGCTTCAGCCGGCGGAAGGCGGTGGAGTGGATGATGCGGTCGCGATCGCGCTGGAACGGCGTGCGCGTCGGGCTTTCGGGCTCGTCGAACAGGCGCCCGCGCGAGCGCTCCGGGTCGCTCGCATAGGCGGCGCGCGGCCGATAGCCGAATCCGATGTCGCTGAGCGCATCCTTGCCCTGCCGCTCGTCCATTGACCCACCAGTTGACTCAGGCCTGCCCGCTTCATACCTATCATGTGAAACCGAAAGCAAGGTGACGCCTATGGGCGCGGATGCCAAGACTGCCATGAAGGTCGAAATGACCGACGCCGCGGCAAAGCGGATCGCCAGGATCGTGGCCGGCGAACCGGGCAAGACGGCCTTGCGCGTTTCCGTCGAAGGCGGCGGCTGCTCCGGCTTTTCCTACAAATTCGATTTGGTCGAGACGCGCAACGACGACGACGTCGCCATCGAGAAGGATGGCGCGACCGTCCTGATCGACGACCTGTCGCTGGTCTATATGGGCGGCTCGGTGATCGACTTCGTCGACGATTTGATGGGCCAGTCCTTCCAGATCAGGAACCCGAACGCGGTCGCCTCGTGCGGCTGCGGCACCAGCTTCTCCATCTGACCGACCGAAACTTCGCAAGCCTCTGACCGGTGCGAGCCGGGTGGCGCATGGCTATTGGCAGGAATGCGACCGGACGGCCTTTCTAAAGACTCGCGCAGGCAATACGATCCGCTTCGTCGAACGTCTTCCGTCCGAATAGCATCGAGGCCTGCATGAAGATCGTCACCTGGAACATCAACGGCGTTCGCGCCCGCATCGGCAACCTCACCCACTGGCTGACCGAGAGCGCGCCCGACATCGTCTGCCTGCAGGAGATCAAGACGGTAGACGAGCAGTTCCCGCGCGCCGAGATCGAGGCGCTGGGCTATAATGTCGAAACCAACGGCCAGAAGAGCTTCAACGGCGTCGCGATCCTGTCGAAGCTTCCTTTCGACGAGGTCAACCGCGGCTTGCCGGGCTACAACGCTGACTCACATACCCGAATCATACAAGGCGTCTTTTCCACCGACCAGGGCGCCCTGCGCGTCGTCTCGCTCTATCTGCCTAACGGCAACCCGATCGACGATGAGCGGAAATTTCCCTATAAGCTGGCCTGGATGGCGCGGCTGGAGCGCTGGGCGCAGGAGCGGTTGCGCCTGGAAGAGGCACTGGTGCTGGCCGGCGACTATAACGTCATCCCCGAACCCGCCGATGCCCGGTTTCCCGAAAACTGGCTGGGCGACGCGCTGTTCCAGCCGCAGACAAGGCAAGCCTTCCGCCGGCTGAAGAATCTCGGCTTCACCGAGGCGGTGCGTACGGTGACCGACTCGGCCGGCGTCTACACCTTCTGGGATTATCAGGCTGGCGCCTGGCAGAAGAACAACGGCATCCGCATCGACCACCTGCTGCTCTCGCCGGAAGCCGCCAACCGTTTCTCGTCGGCCTCGGTGGAAAAGCACGTCCGCGCCTGGGAAAAACCTTCCGACCACGTGCCGGTCGCGATCGAGCTCAGCCTGCAGCCGGCCTGAGACGTTTCTGGACCAGATATCGCCACAAATCCGGTCTTTGATACGGATTGCTGTGGGGGTTGAATGGCGATCCGTTATCTTATCTGGCCGCTCGGCCTTGCTTTGGCGCTTGCCGCGCCGACGTCATCGCTGGCGGCGCCAACCTGTCTTGCCAACGGCAACTCCTTCAATGTCGGCCAGACGGCGTGCCTGACGCTGGACGGCGAAAGCCACCTCGCCCGTTGCGATATGGTCCTCAACAACACGTCCTGGACCAGGATCAAGGACGAATGTCCGGGGGAAGCGCCAAAGCCGCACCCGACGTCGATCTCGACCCCGACGCCCGGCCCGGCGCCGACGGAGCCGACCGAGAACTGACCGGCATCTTTTTGAATTTTCCCGCCAGAGCAATTCCAGGAAAAGTGCGTAGCGGTTTTCCGTCCGGAATTGCGTAAAAAGAGTTAAAGCACGTCGCGTTTAATTGGCCTCATATCCGGCAGCTTTGAAGAAGTTTCTGCACTGTAGCGGGTCGAACAGGT
>NZ_VFUA01000098.1 GCF_006440735.1 Mesorhizobium sp. B2-7-1
TCCACGCCGTGCACCTGAAACACATTCTTGGCCAAATCGATTCCAAATCTGATAGCTTGCATGACGGACGGTCTCCTTCCGCTGGGGTTTCAACACGACCAGTTTGGCACATTCGATGCCGCAAGGGGCCGTCCACCCATCATTCTAGGGTCTGCGCGTCGCTTCGCTCCTTGCTCCGCCCGTGGATGACGAGGGATCAGCGTTGGCGCTTCTCCCCAGAAGTCACCGCTTCTTCGCCCGACCCGCGAACGGATTGTCCGAGGTGCGGAGCGCCATGCGGATCGGCACGCCGGGCATGTCGAAAGCCTCGCGCAGGCTGTTGGTCAGATAGCGGACATAGGATTGCGGCATCGCGTCCGGCCGCGAGCAGGAGACGACGAAGCCCGGCGGGCGGGTCTTGGCCTGGGTGACATATTTGATCTTCAGCCGGCGGCCGGCGACGGCGGGCGGCGGATGATGGGCGAGGATGCCTTCCAGCCAGCGGTTGAGCTTGCCGGTCGAGACGCGGCTGTTCCAAACCTTATGCGTCTTGATGACGCTTTCCATCAGCTTGTCGAGGCCGCGCCCGGTCTCGCCCGAGACCGTCACCGCCTGGATGCCGCGCACCTGCGGCAGCAAGCGCCCGGTCTTTTCGCGCAGTTCGGCCAGCAATTCCTGCGGATTGTCGATCAGGTCCCATTTGTTGAAGGCGATCACCGGCGCCCTGCCCTCGCGGATGATCAGGTCGGCGATCTGCAGGTCCTGTTTCTCGAACGGGATGGTGGCGTCGAGCACGATGATGACGATCTCGGCGAAGCGGATGGCGCGCAAGCCGTCCTGCACGGAAAGCTTTTCGAGCTTTTCCTGCACCTTGGCCTTGCGCCGCATGCCGGCGGTGTCGTGGAGTTTTATGCGGCGGCCGCGCCAGTCCCAGTCGACCGAGATGGAATCGCGGGTGATGCCGGCTTCCGGACCGGTCAGCAGCCGCTCCTCACCGATCAGCGCATTGATCAGCGTCGACTTGCCGGCGTTCGGGCGGCCGACGACGGCGATGCGCAGCGGCTTGGTGTCGTCATACGCCGACTCGGCATCGGGGTCGGCAATGTCCTCACCGATCAGCACCTCGCTGGCGGCGATCTCGTCGCCATCGTCTTCCTCGTCCTCACCGAGCGCGCGCTCTTCGCCCAAGGCTTCGACCACCGCGTCGCGCAGGTCGGGCATGCCCTGGCCGTGCTCGGCCGAAACCGGGATCGGTTCACCGAGGCCGAGCTCCCAGGCCTCCAGCAGCCCCCCTTGCGCGCCGCGCGCCTCAGCCTTGTTGGCGACGAGCACCACCGGCTTGCCGGATTTGCGCACGACGTCGGCGAAGGTGCGGTCGTCCGGCATCAGGCCGGATTTGGCGTCGACGGTGAAGAAGATCAGGTCGGCCTCGCGGATCGCGATCTCGGTCTGCTGACGCATGCGGCCGGGCAGCGTCGACGCGGCCGCATCCTCGAAGCCGGCGGTGTCGATGACATCGAAATAGAGATCGTAGAGTTTTGCCGCATGCACGCGCCGGTCGCGCGTGACGCCCGGCGTGTCGTCGACAAGCGCCAGCTTCTTTCCGACCAGCCGATTGAAAAGAGTCGATTTGCCGACGTTAGGCCGACCGATGATGGCGACTTTGAAGCCCATCCAGGATCACGACGCGTTGCTCGACCCGCGGATCAGCTCGGACATCAACTGCGCCCGCTGGCGCACATTGCGCGGGGCCGCGTCATCCGAAGAGATCTGGTCGAACAGTTTGAGCGCATCGGCCGACTTGCCGTCCTTCCAGGCGGCAAGGCCGAGCGCCTCGCGCGCCGAATGGCGCAGCGGATTGGTGTCGGCGGTGAGCGCCTCGATGCGGCTGGAGACATCGGCGTAAGAGCCGTGGTCGACGAGCAGCAGTGCGGCCCTCAGCCGCGCGATGTCGCGGATGCCGCCCGGAATGGCGTTGTCGGCGGCGACCTCGTCGAAATCCTTGACCGCGCCGTCGACGTCGCCCTTGTCGGCCTTGACGGTCGCGGCGCGCATGCGGGCGAGCAGCGGGTAGGCGCCGTAGCCGTCCTTCTCCAATTGGTCGAGCGCGGCGATCGCCTCGTCGTTCTTGCCGTCATTGGCGAGCTTGAGGGCAGCCGAGAAGGCGTCGCCCGAGCGGTTGGCGCGGGTCTCGTCCCAGTAACGGTAGCCCACGACCGCGGCGGTGCCCAGCACGATCAGGATGGCAATGCCCAGAATGGCCGGACCAAAACGATCCCACAGCGCCTGCGCCTGCTCGCGACGAATCTCTTCGTTGACTTCGCGGATAAAACTGTCGTCCGACATCAATCAAAACCATTGCTGCCCCGAGATGGGGCGCCTCTTGAGCCCCGCGTTTTAGCGAAATTTTGTCGGCATGGAAGGGGGCGGGCCGGAAAATCGGCTGGAAATGCCGAGCGACCACAGGGCTTGCCCGAACGCATCCGTGCCACATTTGCGCGATAGCCGGCTTCCAATCAGCCGGAGACGTTCCCGCCAGAAGGTTGCCAATGCTTCGTTCGTACCGCGTCCTTGCATTCAGTCTCGCCTCGCTTTCCTGTGTCAATACCGCCTTCGCCGATCCGCCGAAATCGCCAGCCGCTTCGCCTGCCAGGCCCAAGCAGGTGGTGCTGATCTCGTTCGACGCCGCCCGCGAGATCTCGCAGTGGGAACGCAGCCGGGCGCTGGCAAAGCGCACGGGCGCGCATTTCACCTATTTCCTGTCCTGCGTGTTCCTGCTCTCGCCCGAGACGCGGCAGGATTATGCCGGCCCCGGCAAGGCCGCTGGCAAATCCAATGTCGGCTTCGGCGCTTCGAAACAGGACGTGGCCGAGCGGCTGGAGCAGGTCCGGCTGGCCGCCGCTGAGGGCCACGACATCGGCAGCCATGCCTGCGGCCACTTCGACGGCAAGGCCTGGAGCAAGGCGGACTGGCTGGCCGAATTCGCGTCTGTACGGCGCATCTTCGAGAACGCCTACGCGATCAACGGCATCCCGGAGCCGGCCGACTGGCACGATTTCGCGCACCATGCGCTGGTCGGGTTCCGCGCGCCCTATCTCTCGACCGGCAAGGCGCTTTACGAGGCCCTGCCCGAGGCCGGCTTCCAGTATGACGCCAGTGGCGTTTCGAGCGGCCCGACCGTGCCGCCGATCCTGAACGGCACAACCCGCTTTGCCCTGCCACTGATACCGGAAGGGCCGAAGGCGAAGCCGGTGGTCGCCATGGACTACAATCTTTATGTCCGCCACTCGGACGGCACCGAGAAGCCGGCGATGGCGGACGCATTCGCCGAGCGCGCCTACGAGGCTCTCCGCGCCGCCTTCGAGGCCCAGTACGTAGGCAAGCGCCTGCCGCTGGAGATCGGCTTCCACTTCACGCTGATGAACGGCGGCGCCTACTGGAACGCACTCGAGCGCTTCGCCGGCGAGGTCTGCGTCAAAGCGGATGTCGAGTGCATCAGTTTCCGCGACTATGTGGCGCGGCAGCGCGCCGGCCAGGCACAGGCGACAGTGGGCGGCTGACTGGACACAGCCGCGCCCTAACTTACCGGTTGATCTTCGGGGCGCATGCCGGCCCGCTCGCGTTCTAGATAATGCTGATCGATAACCGGCAGTTGTTCGCCTTGCAGCGTCGCCTCGAAGGCGCGCAAACGTTTGTGCACAGATTGCAGTTCGACAATCGTCGACCAGGAATTCAACAGGAACTGCAGTGAATTCGTCACCTTGCCGAACGCGTTCGAGATCTGGTTCAGCGCGCCGAAGGTGATCTTGTGCGCGACCAGCGAAGGCCCAAGGATCAGCAGCGAGAAGATGTTGTCGGCCTGCAAGTAGGTGTAGCGAACAACGTTGAAATAGATGTAGTGGAAATAGAGCTTGAAATAATTGCGGCGGACATTGGTGAACAATTGTGTCGTCGTCGCCGGCTGAGCCCGGTCGGCATGATCTTCGCCGTAGACGAGCTCCTTACGATAGGCCGCCTCGACACGCTGGTTGCGGAACTGCAGACCCGGAAGCTTGAGACCCGCCACCATGACGGAAATCGTTCCGAACAGACACCAGCCCAATGCGGCAATGACCAGTGGCTGCGGGACCGCACCGATGATCGGCAATTCGGTGATGTGGGCCTGCAGTTGAATCAAGACCGGCAAAAAAGCGATCAGGGTCATGATCGACTGGACGAAAGTCGAGCCGAGATCTTCCATGATCTGTGAGAAGCGCATCGTGTCTTCCTGGATACGCTGCGAAGCGCCCTCGATGTGGCGCAGCCGGCCCCAGTTGGCCATGAAGTAATTGTTCATGGCGGTGCGCCAGCGGAAGATCCAATGACTGACGATGAAGGCGTTGACCACCTGGACATTCATGCCGACCAACGCCAGCCAGGAGAAGTCGGCCAATCCCTTATAGAATTCGGTGTTTGTCGAGGGAGTCGTTCCCGACATCAGGCCCTGAACGTAGTCGAAGAAAGGACCGTACCAGTTGTTGACCGCGACCGAGATCTGCACGTTGAAATAGATGAAGAACAGGATGACGGCGGTCATCAGGATCGACCAGTTCTGCCACGGGTGCGGCGCGTACCAGCTCCAGAACGCGTAGAAGATCACCACGCAGGCCGCGAAATAGATGTAGAACCACAGGAAGGGTTTCGACCATAACACGGCGATGCCGATGATCGGCGGCGTGCCCGCCGCTGCGGCCGGCAGGCCGAAGATGGCGCCCAGCTGTTCACCACCAAAAAACCAGAACAGGATCGCGGCAAGGCTCCAGACGGCGGCCGAGGTGAAGAACAGCTTCGGCTGCGGGAAGAAAGATACGAACACTGTGGCGGGTTTCCTCGGTCTGACCGCAAATCAGCGGCGTTGCTGTTTGGCGGGCATAAGGTCACACATTAGTGGGAAAGAAAATGCCCAGCCCGATGCCTGGCATCGAACAAGGCCGCAAATCATGGCGATTTTGGCGCGGCCGACCAGGCAATGACGCCGGAGGCGAGCAGGGCAACCGCCGCCATGATCGAGGCAAGGGTATAATTGCCCGAGGCCTGGGCGAGCAGGCCGGCGGCGATCGGGCCGACGATCTGGCCGAGGCCGAAGGCCGCCGTCATCACCGCGAAGATGCGGCGCGGCGCACGCGGCGCGAGCTGTCTGCCCATCTGTATGCCAAGCGCCGTCAGGGCGATGAAGGTGCCGCCGAGCAGGACACCGGCGATCAGCGGCCCGGCGGCGCCTTTGACGACGACGCTGGCGGTGACGCCGACCACCTCGATCAGGCAGCTGGCGGCATAAGCGGCATAGAGCCCGATCCGACCGGCGAGCTTCTGCCACGCCCAAGTCGAGGGAAAGCCGGCAAGGCCGGCGACCATCCAGACGGTGGCCTCGAAGACGCGCCCGCCACCGCCCTGGCGCACGATGGCGACCAGGAAGGTGGCCGTCACCACATAGCCGAAGCCGAACAGCCCGTAGGCGACGATCATCTTCACCAGGGACCGGCCCTTCGGCAGCGCCGGCTCGCGGCCGTCGGCGACATTGGCCGGCGTGGTCGAGCCGGCAAGCAGCACGACGACGATGAGGCCAACCGCCGAAAGCGCTCCGGACCAGAGCCAGCCAGCGGCCCAATCGGCCTGTTCGGCGACGAGGATCGCCAGCAGCGCGGAGGACGCAGCAATGCCCAGGCCGACGCCGCCGAAATGCAGCGCCTGCAAATCGCCGCGGCGAGCAACGGCCAGATGGCTGAAGACGATCGAGGCCATGAACACCATGACGAAGGCGCTGGCGAGGCCGGCCAGGAAACGGATGACGAGGAAGGCGGCCATCGTCTCGTTGAGCCCCATGAGGCCCGCGAGCACGGCGGTGGCGGCGAGGCCGGAGAACATCAGCAGGCGCTCGCGGCCATGCGCCCAGTCGCCGGCCGCGGCAAGCGCGCCGATGAGGTAGCCGAGATAGTTGGCGGAAGCGATCCAGCCGGCATCGGCCGGCGTCAGGTGCAGCCCCTCCATCATCCCCGGCAGGATCGGCGTGTAGACGAAGCGGCCGATGCCCTGGGCGACGGCAAGCGCGACCATGCCGGCGAGAGCAAGACGCAAAGGAGATGGCGTGGCGTTCATTGCGGCGCACAATAAGAATGTGCGTCCGCGAAACAATGCGCTTGCGTTGGGCCAGCGCGGCCGGTTTGCTCGGTTTTAGGTCCTCGTTGAGCGGCAGCCCGCTTCGTATGCGGTGCGGCGGGCAGTCAGCCGGAAGGGCATGTCGCCGAGCTCGCGCTCCGACATGGTGTCGAGCACCGGATGCGACAGCGGATCGGTAATCCAGCGAGCGATCTCGTTGTCATCGCGCGGCCTCGCCTCGGCGCCGGAAAGCCCTTTCAGCAAGGATAAAATCTTCATCGGACCACCTCATGGCTCAAGGCTATTCCTGTTAAAGTCTGCCTATTCCCCGCCGGATTTCAATTGAGATTTCGATCCATCCACTTTAGAAAAACTGAATGGCTATGCTCAATCGCGTCCATCTCAACGGCCTGCGCGCCGTCGAAACCGTCGCCCGGCTGGGATCGCTGGCGGCAGCGGCGGCGGAGCTGAACGTCTCGGTCAGCGCCGTCAGCCAGCAGGTCAAGCGCACGGAAAAGCAGCTGGGACAGGCGCTGTTCGAACGCACGCCGGGCGGACTCGTGCCGACCGAATTCGGCGCCGCCTTCACCACGCGGCTCAGCGCCGGCTTCCGCGAGCTCACGCAAGCGGTGGCGCTGGCCGACGAGGCCAACGAGTGCACGCTGGTCGTCTCGGTGGCGCCGGCCTTCGCCTCGAAATGGCTGCTGCCCAGGCTGTCGCGGCACTTCGCGCGCCATCCGAACGTGCTTTTGCGCATCGACGCCTCGGCCAGGGTCGCCGATCTCGACCGGTCCGACATCGATATCGCCATCCGGCTTGGCGACGGCAAATGGCCGGGCGACCGCGCCGAGCTTCTGCTTGCCCAGGAAGTGTTCCCGGTCTGCGCGCCCGTGATAGCGGCCAAGCTGAAGTCGATCGGCGATCTGGCGCAGACCTGCGCCATCACCGACGAACGGGCGATGTTCAGTTGGGACGGTTGGTTCGAGGCGGCCGGCGTCGAGCCGGTCACCTTCCAGAAGGGCGCGCGCTTCACCGATCCGATGCTTTGCCTGGAATCGGCGATCGCCGGCCACGGCGTGATGCTCGCCTGGCAGTTGCTCACCGCCGACGCGCTGGCCGACGGCCGGCTCGTCGCGCCCTTTGGTGTGCGAGCCGAAAGCGGGCTGGGTTACTGGCTGGTGACCTCGGCGGCCAAGAGCGAAAGCCGCAAGGTGCGCGACTTCAAGGCCTGGATCCGCGAGGAGATCGAAGCGACCATGGCGCAGTTTGGGGCGCTGGACAGCGCGGCTTGACGCCCGTTTTCGGGATCGAGCTTGAAATCAGGCCCAGTCGATCGCGGTGGAAAGGCCAAGCTCGCCGGTCTATGTAAGAACCAGAACCCCAACAAACGGCAGGCAGGACCATGACCACACATTCGCGCGGCGTTTCGGCAAGCATCGACCCGGTGAAGCTCGACAGGCTGGCGGAAGTCGCCATCAAGGTCGGGCTGCAGCTGCAGCCCGGCCAGGATCTGGTACTGACCTCCTCGATCGCGGCACTGCCGCTGACGCGCCGCATCGTCGAGCACGCCTACAAGGCCGGCGCCGGGCTGGTGACGCCGATCTTCAACGACGACGAGATCACGCTGGCGCGTTTCCGCTACGGCGCCGATGCCGGTTTCGACCGCGCCGCCGGCTGGCTCTATGAAGGCATGGCGAAGGCCTTCTCGAACAATGCGGCGCGGCTTGCGGTGCGCGGCGAAGATCCCTCGCTGCTTTCCGCGCAGGATCCGGCCAAGGTAGCGCGCGCCAACAAGGCCAACTCGATGGCCTACCAGCCGGCGCTGGAGAAGATCACCGGCTTCGACATCAATTGGAACATCGTCGCCTATCCCGATCTTGCCTGGGCCAAGCAGGTTTTTCCGGGCGAGCCCGACGACGTCGCGGTGGTGAAGCTCGCCGACGCGATCTTCTCGGCCTCGCGCGTCGACGTCGAGGATCCGATCGGCAACTGGAAGGCGCACAACGCCGCCTTGGCCGAGCGCACGAAATGGCTGAACGGGCACAATTTCCACGCGCTGCATTTCACCGGGCCGGGCACCGACCTGACGGTCGGGCTAGCGGAAGGCCATGAATGGATGGGCGGCGCCTCGACGGCGAAGAACGGCATCACCTGCAACCCGAATATTCCGACCGAGGAAGTCTTCACCACGCCGCATGCAAGGCGCGTCGAAGGCCATGTCTCCTCGACCAAGCCGCTCTCCTACCAAGGCACGCTGATCGACGAGATTTCCGTGCGGTTCGAGGGCGGGCGGATCGTCGAGGCCAAGGCCTCGAAGGGCGAGGACGTCTTGAAGAAGGTGCTCGACACCGATGAGGGCGCGCGGCGTCTCGGCGAGGTGGCGCTGGTGCCGCATTCCTCGCCGATCTCGAAGAGTGGGCTTCTGTTCTTCAACACGCTGTTCGACGAGAACGCCGCCTGCCACATCGCGCTCGGGCAGTGCTATTCGAAGTGCTTCGTCAACGGCGCCTCGCTCAGCCAGGACGAGATCGCCGAGCGCGGCGGCAACAAGAGCTTCATCCACATCGACTGGATGATCGGCTCGAACAAGATCGACATCGACGGCGTCGCCAAGGACGGCGGCCGCGTGCCGGTGATGCGCAAGGGCGAGTGGGCGTAGCAGCTCCCTCGTAGGAGGTTGCGATGGCCTTCGACATAGCTGTGAAGCGCGTCTATGAGCCGCCGGCGAAAGCCGACGGCCAGCGGGTACTCGTCGACCGCCTCTGGCCGCGCGGCGTCAGCAAGAAGGACGCCGAACTGACGCTGTGGCTGAAGGAGATCGCGCCGACCGACGCGCTGCGCAAATGGTTCGGGCACGAGCCGGAGCGCTGGGCGGAATTCCAGAAACGGTACCGCGCCGAGCTTGATGCAAATGGCGAAGCGGTGGCGCAACTGCGCGGCCTGTTGCGCGAAGGCAAGGTGACGCTGCTCTACGGCGCGCATGACGAGGCGCACAACAATGCCGTGGCGCTGGCGGGGTATTTGCGAGCCCATGCATAATTGTTGAGATGTCGAGTTCCCTCGCCCCCTCTCTGTCCGGCAGGACAGGGAGGGGGCGAGGGAACGCGGCGTAAGTAGTCGAGCCTACTTCCCGCCAACCGCCTCTTCATAAGCCTCCGGCTTGAACCCGACCAATACCCGTTCGCCCACCTCCAGCACCGGGCGCTTGATCATCGTCGGCTTGGCCAGCATCAGCTTCTTCGCCTTCCTCTCGTCGAGCGCTTCCTTGTCCTTGTCCGGCAGCTCGCGAAACGTGGTGCTGCCCTTGTTGAGCAGCTTTTCCCAGCCGACCTTGCCGACCCAGCCGTTCAGCCTCCCCGCCTCGATCCCTTCGGCCCGGTAATCGTGAAAACGATACGGCACGTCATGGCTCTCCAGCCAGACGCGAGCCTTCTTGATCGTGTCGCAGGTGGTGATGCCGTACATGGTGATGGTCAATTCAGGCCTCTGTCGGATGGGGTTGCGAATCCGGCCGAAGCCTAGGCCCGCCCTGCCTGCTTTGCCAGCGCTTTGCGGTAGCTGGATTTTGGCACTTGCTAATACTGAGGTTTTTCCCTAAGTATCGTCGAACCCTAAGGAACCAACGCCCATGATCGGCCTGCAAACCGCCAGCCAGAACCCGCCGCCCGTCGACGGCATTTTTCGCGCGCTGGCAGATCCGACACGCCGGCGTGTGGTGGAGCGGCTGAACAGAAGCCCGGCTTCGGTCAGCGAGTTGGCAGAGCCCTTCGGCATGGCGCTGCCCTCCTTCGTCGAGCACCTCAAAATTCTGGAAGGCTGCGGGCTGGTGCGTTCGCGAAAGGCTGGGCGCGTCAGAACCTACAGCCTTTCGCCCGAGCCGTTGAAGCTGGCGGAAAACTGGCTCGCCGAACAGCGCGCGCTGTGGGAGCGCCGCCTCGACCAGTTCGACGCCTATGTGATGAGCCTCAAGGAGACAGAAAAGTGAGCTATCCGTTCAAGCCGAACCCGAAACTGGACCTGACGCTGGAGCGCTTCCTCGACGCGCCGCGCGAGTTGCTGTGGCGCGCCTGGACGACGCCGGAGCATGTCAAGCAATGGTTCACGCCGAAGCCATGGATCATCACAAACTGCGAGATCGACCTCAGGCCGGGCGGGCTGTTCCGCACGCGCATGCAGTCGCCCGACGGCAAGGAGGTGAGCGACCGTCATTGCTGCTATCTCGAGATCGTGCCGAACGAACGCCTGGTGTGGACCGACGCGCTGCTGCCGGGATACCGGCCGGCCGGCGAGCCGTTCATCACCGCGGTCATTGGGCTCACGCGCGAAGGCAAAGGCACGCGCTACACCGCCACCGCCATCCACCGCGACGAGGCGACCCGCAACAGCCACGAGGAGATGGGTTTCTTCGACGGCTGGGGCACGGTGGCCGACCAGTTGACGGACTATGTGAAGACGATTTGAGAGGCCGGCATGGCGGCCGCCGAGGCGTGTGACCGGCCGCTGCATAGGTGGAGATTGGCCGAAACGCCCGTCGATTCGTCATCCACGGGCGGAGCAAGGAGCGCAGCGACGCAGCGCAGACCCGAGGATCCATTCCGTGACTTCTAAGCGTCGCGACGGTGCAGAATTCTGCTGCGCTGCGCCCTATGTCCGAGGTCACGGAATGGATCCCTGGGTCTCCGCGACGGAGCTTCGCTCCTGCTTCGCCCTGGGATGACGAGGTTGGAAGGCTTCGGCCAACTCCCGTCGTTTACGATCGTTCACCGACACGAGATCTGTCGAGGAACTAGTAGTAAAAACGCTCTTCGCTGATCTTGCCGTTCTTGACCGTATAGAGGCCAACCTCATCCATTTTGACGCGCTCGCCAGTCGATTTCGGCGTGATATCGAAGCTGAAGCGCAAGGCGAACTGGTCGCCATTGACATAGGGCCCTTCGACCGAGCCGCCATGAACCTCATGGTTCGCTTCCCACCACTCGCCCTTCTGCTTGACGGCTTCCTTGCCGTTGCAGACGGCCATCGGCCCTTCCATCGCCTCGTAGCTGACGACGTCGTCGGCATTGTATTTCGCGGCGGCGCTGTGGCTGTCGCCCCGCTTGAGGAGTTCGGTGAAATCTTTGGCAATTTCCGCAGTGGTCATGGGATCCTCCCGGTTTGGACCAGACATCAAGTAGGGACCGATCGTGCGCCTGCCACCGCGGGGCCGCTTCGCAGGTGACAATTCGTGTCAGGATGAAGGGCTTGGTGCTATGTTGTCATCAGCGGCCAACAACCCAGATCGATGTATATCGTGCGACCGCGCAGGCTATGAATGAGATGGAATTCCGTCGCCAAAAAACTGATCGGATCGATTGGCTGCTTTGGGACGAACCTCTCGTCATAGGCAAGGGTCATATGCGGAACAAAATGATCGGCCGATTTGAGACCATTCGCCTTCATCGCGCTTCTGATCAGCCGGCTGAGTTCGCAGACCGGCCCGTCATCGGCCAAAAGCACGAACGGACGCCATGGCGGCCTGCCTTTTGCCGCTGGGCGACCGGGGAAACTTACGGCATGGCGAAACGTGACTTCAAACGCCGGCATTTCAACCAACCGGCCGGCTAGCTTTGCCGCGAATTCGATTTTCGATCGAAGCCTTTTGTAGTCACCGACATGCTGTTGACTGACGTGGAATCGCTCCTTCAGCAGCCGCGACCCGGTTATCCCATTGAGATCGCAGAGATGTCTCTGCACCGACCAAAACCCGGCGCGGTCCTTGGCCTGCAAAAACAGCGCGAAGAACACCCGGTCCGGCCGTTTCGGCTGCAGTGGAGGAATCGGAACGCCGAAATCAAACTCTTGCTGCCGAGACATCCGTACTCGTTCGGCCGGGAACGCTCCTGTTGAACTCCCTTGGCGATTATGTACTTTGCAAACATGCTGTCCCCTGTGATAGGTTTTTGACCTCACCACAGGACGGGGGTTTGTTGTGGCGGCGCATCATCCAATAGCTTTCTGCAAAGTTCATGGGCTTTTCGACGTAACCGGATTTGTAATGACCGGACCTACCGGAATGGTGGTGTTTAAGAACAACCGAACCAACTGCCCGCATTGCGGGGCAATGTCGGAAATCCTTCCAGGTCGCTATGAGATGAATGGCGACCAGATGAATGTTGAACTTGATAGCAGCATCTCGCCTGCGGCTCTCAGTGCCCTTCGCGAACTCATAGAGAAGTTGCAGCGAAGCGAGATCACGCCACAAGAGGCGGTCCTACAGGCATCTGGAATCAATCCATCATTGGGCCGCTTGGTGGAGCGGTTCCTGACTATGGGAATCCCTACGCTGGCTTTGCTGATATCGCTTATCAGCCTTCATATTCAACGCGAGGATAGCAAGGCTTCCGGTGAATTCTACCGCCAGGCAATCGAACTGCTAGAGCGTCAAATCGAGACAACGGGGTCGATCTCAAAACAGATAGAGCGCAGCAGCCGCGTTAAGCCCAAAGGCGACAGACCAGCCAAGGCAAAAGCCGACAAGAAGCCGGTGACGGTTAAAAGCCCATCGAAGCGCCGCCAAGAGGTCAGCAAGGAACGACGGCGGAAGCTGATCGAGGCGCGGAAGGACTTTCCTCGCGGCAGATAGACGCACAGACATAGCTTCCCCGTTTCAAAGTCCTGCTTTGGCCTTTTTCGTTTTGCCTTTCGGCTTTGGCTTCTTTGGGTCAGGCGGCATGTGCGCCAGCTTGCCCATTAGAGCGTCGGCGGCGGACTTATTATCGTCCGCGCCGTGCTCGCGCGCCGCATCGATAAATGCCTGGTACTGGTCAGCCTTTGGCTTTTTTGTGGGCTTTGGCAAAATCGATATCCACTTTTTTGAACTGGCCTGTTTCACCGCTGACATTCCACTCAGGCTGGAAGCATTCCCGCTGCTTCATGTCTGAAAGCTTCGTTTCTATTCGAGGCCACCAAGCGAGGATATGTGCGGCCTGTAGATACCCGCTTGCCATGCCCCACTTCTTGGGCATGTGGATTACCTTCATGCCCGTGTTGAATACCGCCACGACCTGCGGATGCTTATGGATAAAGTCCGTGTCAGCGGTCAGGATTGCGTTCCCGCCATCATTGGCAAATTTGGTAATCCAATGAACGTCCGCAAAGCCCTTTTGTCCAGCATCGTAGACGTGATCGAATTTAAGTGTCGGACTCAAAACTATGCGGCAGACCGCGTCCACGATCTCAGGCGACACATGTTCATCTGCCCTTATTTTCAATCAGCTATGCCGCCAGAGACAGTTCAAACTCTACCGCTTCGTTCACATCATTTGGTTCGACACGGAACCATTTCGCGACCCGCTCAACATTGCCACCTTCGGCTTTCCATTGCCTAAGCAGCGTGGACGTTGGCGTTGGCCTTTTCCCTATGACCGGCTGGCCAAAAGCGAGACGCGGGTCAACGATGACGTTTGGAAACTCGTTTCCAAGCGGGTGCCAAGTTTGCGCTATTTCTGTCGCCGGGTTGAACGCCACGTTCTTCGCGACGATGGACTCAATGGCGACCCACATCTCGTACTGATTGGTTGCCAAGTCCCAAGTCGCTTTGTCGCCCTCAGACTCTGCCGCTTGGGCAAAAATCTTTCGCCGATCCGTTAGGTACTTATCCGAGTTCGAGTACGCGAGTGGATGCTTCGTTTTCCATTCATTTCGAAGTTGCTGTGCAGCCCTGCGAATTGTGGGCATAGGCACTTTCTGCCTTCGGAAATGATCCACGAACCGAATTTCCATCAGATCCAAGAAACTGACCGTGCGGCCTTCAAAGTCTCGATCAATGACCGGGCCAGACACGCTATTATTCCAGCCGGTCAGCCATGCTCGTATTCGGTTCGTATTGTCGATCTGTAACAGGCGCGCGGCATCCTTCAGGGTGAAGAACCCTGCAAGAAGCGGGTCAGCACCCTTTGCTATGCGAGCGCCCATGATGAGTCCCGGTATTTCAAACGCTTTCCAACGATGCCAGCCATAGCCTTGACCGTCCGGTTGTTGTCATCAACGCCAAGCGCGATGCGATTGCTGTAGCGGAAGTCGAACTCGGCCAGATAGCGGTGCAGATGGTGTTCCGCGCAATGCTGATAGACGCCCTTCATGCCGCGCTTGAAGATGCTGTAATAACCTTCGACGGTGTTCGTATGGACGCTGCCGCGAACATATTCAGAGTCCTTGTGCGTGACGAAGTCGTGTGTGGCGAATTCGGTACCGACTCGCGGATACACGTTGCTTTCATCCGTCATCAGCGCGGTTTCCTTGGCGATGTTTGAGCGCACAAGCGGAACAATGCGGGCAACGGTCGCGCCGTCCACATGGAAGGATCGGGCGATGCCGCCACGCTCTACCAAGGTCAGGACAACGTTCTTGTGGCTACCGCCGCCACGGCGTTTTGGCTGGCCCTTCAAGCGGCCAATGTAGGTTTCGTCGACCTCGACGGTCTTGCCTTCACCACCCATCGGGGAGAAGTCGCCGGAGCGCATCGCTTCGCGCAAACGGTGGAACATGAACCAAGCGGTCTTGTACTGGACCTGCAAAGTCCGGTGCAATTGGTGGGCGCTGATACCCTTCTTGCTGGAAGCGAGAAGGTGAGCAGCCTGCCACCACTTATGCAGCGGAACATGGCTGGACTCGAACACGGTTCCAACCTTCACGGTGAACTGCTTCTTGCACTCCAAGCAGCGGCGAAGGCCGGTGCGAGCAGTCGCGCCAGTCACGCGGGTAATGCGCGTCTGTTCGCAGTTACCGCACTTCGGGCAAACCGGACCTTCTGGCCACACAATCGCCTCCAGCCGCTCGAAAGCAGCTTCTTCGTTGTGGAAATGGGGTTCGGAAAGGATGCTCATAACCGTGCCTCTAGTGTGGTTTCACACTAGCACGGGGCATCCGTGTTTGTAAAGTACATAATCGCCACTCCCTTTCTAGAACAAAACAGGAACATTGACAAGAATCAAAGGCGAACGATTTTCGCGTCTGTGAAGTCAATAACACCCGCGCTCGATCGCCAGCCGCCGCACCAGCGCCAGAACGGTGTCGATGGTCGGCGTCGGCTGACCGGTCAGACGGCCGAGCTCCTGCACCGCCGTGACCAGCGCGTCGATCTCCATCGGGCGGCCGCGCTCGAGGTCCTGCAGCATCGAGGTCTTGTGCTCGCCGACATCACCGGCGCCCTTGATGCGTCGGTCGACGGGGATGAGGAAGCGCACGCCGAGACGTTCGCCAATCGCCTGCGCTTCCACCATCATGGCGCGGGCGGTGGCGCGTGTGCCTTCGTCGGCGACGATCGCTGCAAGCGTGCTGCCGGTCAGCGCCGAGATCGGGTTGAAGGAGAGATTGCCCCAAAGCTTCACCCAGATCTCCGAGCGGATGTCCTCGCGTACCGGCGCCTGCAGCCCAGCCCTGACCATTTCGCGCGCCAGCGCGGTAGCTCGCTCGCTCTTCTCTCCTGAAGGCTCGCCCAGCGAAAAGCGCGTGCCCTCGACATGACGGATCAGGCCTGGAGCATCGACCTCGACGGCGGGATAGACGACGGAGCCGATGACACGCTGCGGCCCGATGCGCTGCCAGATCGCGCCACCGGGATCGACGGCATTCAGCCGCGTGCCTTCGAGCGCGCCGCCCGCTTTGTGGAAATACCACCAGGGCACGCCGTTCTGCATGGTGACGACGGCTGTCCCCTCGCCCAGCAGCGGCGCGATCTGATCAAGCGCCGGCGCCAGCGAATGCGCCTTCAGCGCCAGCACGACATAATCCTGCACGCCGAGTTCTTCCGCACGGGAGGCAGCCCTCACGCGAGCGACCGTTTCCTTGCTGTCCTCGATCAGGCGCAGACCATCGGCCTTGATCGCATCCAGATGCGCGCCGCGCGCCACGATCGACAGATCGACGGAGCCGGCGATCGCGAGCTTGGCGGCGAGATAGCCGCCGATGGCGCCAGCGCCGAAAACTGTAATGCGCATCAGCCGAGCCCGAGCTTGGCGGCAAGGCCGATGCGCTGCAGCTTGCCCGTCGCGCCCTTCGGGATCTCGTCGAGGATCACCACCTTGCGCGGCACCTTGAAGTCGGCGAGCCGGGTGGCGGCAAAACCGCGGATGTCGGCCTCGCTGGCGCTCTGGCCTTCGCGCAGCACCACGGCCGCCGCGACCTCCTCGCCCAGCTTGTCATGCGGCATGGCGAAGGTGACGACCTGCGCCACCGCCGGATGGTCCATCAAAACGCCGTCGACTTCGAGCGGCGAGATCTTTTCGCCGCCGCGGTTGATGATCTCCTTCAGCCGGCCGGTGACGCGCAAATAGCTGTCCTCGTCGAGCACACCCTGGTCGCCGGTGTGGAACCAGCCATGGGCGAAGGCGCTCGCATTGGCGTCCGGGTTCTTCTCGTAGCCGGCGGTGACGTTGGGACCGCGAATGACGATCTCGCCGATCTCGCCGGGTTCGAGCAGCCGCCCGTCCTGCGCCATGACGGCGACCTCCGGCCCGGCCGATGCGCCGACGCTGCCGGGCTTGCGCAGTCCGGGCGGCAAACGGTTGGACGCCATCTGGTGCGCGGCCTCGGTCATGCCGTAAGCCTCGACCACCGGGCAGCCGAAGGTGGATTCGAGCTCGGCCATAACCTGCGCCGGCAGCGATGCCGATGACGAGCGGATGAAGCGCAATTTCGCCACGGCGAGTTGCTCGGGATTGCGGGCGGCGCGCGGGAGGATCGCCTGATGCATGGTGGGCACCGCCGTGTACCAGCTTGGCTTGGCTTCGGAGAGCCACTGGAAGAAGCGCAGCGCGTTGAAGCCCGGTGTGCAGAAAACGCTGCCGCCGGCGGCGAGCGAGGACAGCACCGCGGCGATCAGGCCATGGATATGGAACAACGGCATGATGTTGAGGCAGCGGTCGGCCGGCGTCAGGCCGAGCGTCGCGCCGATATGGGCTGCCGACGCTGCAAGGTTGGCGTGGCTGAGCGGAACCAGTTTCGGACGCGACGTGGTGCCGGAGGTGTGCAGAAGGAGCGCGACATCGCCATCTGCGGCCAGCCCGGATGCGACCGGCAATCCCACAGGGTTACCCTCGATCGTGAACATGCCAGACGGCGCGCCTTCCTGCACCACCAGCCGCAGCACCGGGATGCCGAGGCGTTCGGCAATCTCGACCGAGGGACCTGCCTCGTCCTTGCCGACAAGGATCGCCTTGACGCCGATATCGCTCAGATAGAAGTCGAGCTCATCAGCCCGGTAAGCCGGATTGAGCGGCGCGGTGGACGCGGCCGCCGCCACGGCGATGAAGGCCGTGGCCATTTCCGGGCCGTTCGGCAGCACGATGGCGACGCGGTCGCCGCGGCCGATGCCGAGCGCATTGAGCCGCGCCGCGGTATCGCGGATCAGGCGGCGCAAGCCGCCATGCGACAGGGCCGTCCGTTCGGGCGCGACGATGGCCGGCGCGTTGTCGGCGCCGGGCGCAAGGCGATGGGCGAGATCGGTGGCGTTTTCGCTGTTTGTCATGGTTCCAGACTATGTTTCGAACGATCGGCTTATGTCCAGCAAATGGCGGCTCAATATCCGAGGGCCAGCCCGTCCTTGCGCGGATCGGACGCGCCGGTCAGCGTGCCCTTTTCCCAATCGATCAGCACCGCCTGCCCGCCGCCCAGCGGATGATCGGGCTCGACCACCTTGTGGCCAAGCCGGCGCAGGCCTTCGGTCGTCTCGGCGCGCACGCTTCGCTCGGCCTCGACGACGTCGTGGTTGTAGAACACGCGCGCCGCGTCGATCGCCTGCTGCGGGTTCATGCCGAAGTCGATCATGTTGGTCAAAAGATGCACATGGCCGAAGGGCTGGTAGCCGCCGCCCATAACGCCGAAGGGCATCATGGCGCGACCGCCCTTCGTCATCATGCCCGGCATGATCGTGTGCATCGGCCGCTTGCCGGGCGCGATCGCGTTCGGGTGCTTCGGGTCGAGGCTGAAGCTGGAACCACGGTTCTGCAGCACGACCCCGGTCTTCGGGCCGACGACGCCGCTGCCGAAGGAATAATAGGTCGAGTTGATGAAGCTCACCGCGTTGCGGTGGCGGTCGACGACGCTGATATAGACCGTGTCGCTGCCGGGAAGGTCGAGGCGCGGCAGATCGGTCATGGCGCGCCCGGGATCGATCGCGGCACGCAGCCGGTCGGCATAGGCGCCGGAAAGCAGCGCCTTGACCGGCACGTCGACATGATCCTGGTCGGCGAAGAACGCGTCGCGGTCCTGATAGGCGAGTCTGCCCGCCTCGATCTCGAGGTGCAGGCGCGCGGCGCCATCGGGATCGAGCTTGCCCAGTTCAAAGCCCGAGAGCAGGTTCAGCATCAAAAGCGCGGTCAGGCCCTGGTTGTTGGGCGGCATCTGGTGGATGTCGTAGCCGCGGTAGGAGGTGTTGACCGGGGTCCGGTAATCACCCTTGGTGGCGGCGAAATCGTCGAGCGTATGCAGGCCGCCAAGCGCGCGCAGCCGGCCGACCAGATCGTCCGCGACCTCGCCTTCATAAAAACCGGCGCGGCCTTTCCTGGCGATGATGCGCAGCGTCTCCGCCAGTTCCGGTTGGCGATGGACGTCACCCGCCTTGGGCGACTTGCCGCCGGGCAGGAAGATGCGCGTCGCCACCTCGTCGGCCGACAGGTCGGTTTCCGGATCCTGCCAGTCGAAGGCGACGCGGTCGTGCACGACATAGCCTTCTTCCGCGTAACGAATGGCCGGAGCAAGCGCGTCAGCCAGACCCTTGCGGCCGTGATCCTCCAGCAAGCGGCACCAGGCATCGATGGCGCCGGGAACCGTGACCGCGTGCGGCCCCTGTTTCGGCAGTTCGCTGAATCCCTTGTCCCGGTACCAGTCGACGATCGCGGCGGCGGGTGCGCGGCCCGAGCCGTTGAAGGCGATCACCTCGCCCTGCCCCTTCGGACAATAGAGGACAAAACAGTCGCCGCCGATGCCGGTCGACTGCGGCTCGACCACGGCCTGCACCGCGGCCGCACAGACCGCGGCGTCCATGGCGTTGCCGCCGGATCGCAGCATCTCGATCGCGGCAAGGGTGGCGAGCGGATGCGAGGTCGCGGCCATGGCCTCGGTGGCGCGGACCGGCGAGCGGCCGGGAAACTGGAAGTCACGCATGCTGTTGTCGGTATCCCTCAAATCAACGTCCGCGGCCGAAAAGCTGGGCGGCGGACAACAAGACGATCGATAGCACGATCAGGCAAGTCGAAATGGCGGCGATCGTCGGATCGATCTGGTCGCGCAGCGCATTGAACATGCGGCGCGTGAGCGTCGTGGTCTCGCCGCCGGAGATGAACAGGGAGACCACCACCTCGTCGAAGGAGGTGATGAAGGCAAACAGCGCGCCCGAGACGATCGAGAAGCGTATCTGCGGCATCGTCACCTGGAAGAAAGCGGAGAAGCGGCCGGCGCCGAGGCTGCGCGCGACCATCTCCTGGTTCATGTCATAGGAGCGCAGCCCCGAAAGGACGGTGAGCACGACCAGCGGCAGCGCCTGCACGGTATGCGCGATGACGAGGCCGGTCAGCGTGTTGTTGAGGCCGATGCGGGCATAGAGGAAAAAGGTGCCGATGCCGATCAGGATGACCGGGATGATCAGCGATACCGTGAGCAGCGCGTTGATCAAGCCGGTCAGCCGCAGCGTGCGGGCGTTGATGGCGTAAGCGGCGGCGGTACCGAGCAAGGTTGCGACGATCGCCGTCATCACCGCCACCTTGACCGAGACAATGGTGGCGTCGCGCCATTCGACGGAGCCGAAATAGCTCTCATACCAGCGCAGCGACCATTCCTGCGGCGGGAACTGCAAGAGCGAAGAGCCGGAAAAGGACATGATGACGATGATCACCGACGGCGCGATCAGGAACAGCATGACGAGGCCGCCGAGCGCATAGAGCCAGAGGCGTTGTGCATGCGAGATGGGCAGGGCATTTTCCATGCTCATCGCCGGCTCCAGACCCCGGTGGCGCGGGCGCCGAGCAACCACTGGAAAAAGCCGAGCAGCGCCAGCGTGACGCCGAGCAGCACGACGCCGAGCGCGGCGCCCGCTCCCCAGTTGGAATAAAGGCTGGTGGTCTGCTCCATGCGCATGGCCCACATGATGACCTTGCCGCCGCCCATCAGCGCCGGGGTGACGAAGAAGCCGAGGCAGAGCACGAAGACGATCACAACGCCCGAGGCGAGACCGGGCAGCGACAGCGGCAGGAAAATCTGCCAGAAGGTGGCGCTAGGGCTCGCGCCGAGATTCATGCCGGCGCGCAGGCAATCGGTGTCGATGCTCTTCATCGAGGCGTAGAGCGGCAGCACCAGGAAGGGCAGCATGATGTGGGTCATGCCGATGGCCACGCCGGCGAAATTGTTGGCGAGCGGCAGCGGTTGGCCGATCACGCCGAGATCCATCAGCCACGTGTTCACCAACCCCTTGCGCTGCAGGATGACCAGCCAGGCATAGGTGCGCACCAGCACCGAGGTCCAGAACGGCAGGATGACGAAGATCAGGCAGATCGAGGCGGCGCGGCGCGGCAGCTGCGACAGCATATAGGCCAGCGGATAGCCGAACAGCACGCTGGCGCCGGTGACGAAGAAGGCCACCTTGAAGGTGGTGACGAAGGTCTTGATGTAGGACGCCTGCTCGAAGAAGCGCGCGTAGTTGGCGGCGCTGAGCTGACCGGCTTCGTCGAACAGCGAGAGCCAGAACAGCCAGCCGATCGGCACGATGATGACGGCGAAGACCAGGGAGAGCCCGGGCGACAGAAGCGCGAACAGGCCACGCGCTTCCCGCCGCGCGTCGGCGGCCAACGCATCGGCGTTGATCGCCCCATCGGGCCGGCGGGCACGATCGAGACTGGCGGATGCGATGCTCATTGGTCCGCCACCAGCACGACATCCTGCGCATCGATGCCGAGCGTTATCGGCTCGCCCGGCGCCGGCAGTTTTGCCAGCACGTCGGAGCGGCAATAGTCGCGCAGAGTCACCTGTCGGCCGTCCTTGAGCGTCGCGTAGCAGACAAAGCTGTCGCCCTGATAGATAACGTCGCCGACGGTAGCGGGCAGCGCATTGACGTCGCCGGTTTGTTCGCCGTTGATCAGGCGCAGCTTCTCCGGCCGCACCACCATCAAATGCCGGCCTGGGGACGGCATCGGATCCTTCATGCGCAGCTTGCCACCTTCAAGCCAGACGCCGCCATTGCGGCATTCGACCGGAATGAAGCTGGATTCGCCGATGAAGCCTGCGACGAACTTCGTCTGCGGCCTGGCGTAAAGAACTTCGGGCTGGTCGATCTGCTCGATGCGCCCGGCATTCATGACGGCGATGCGGTCCGACATGGTGATCGCCTCGCGCTGGTCATGCGTGACGTAGACCGTCGTCATGCCGAGCCTTCGATGCAGGTTGCGCAGCTCGATCTGCATATGCTCGCGCAGGCTCTTGTCGAGCGCCGACAGCGGCTCGTCCATCAAGACGATGCGCGGCTCGAAGACGATGGCGCGGGCCAGGGCCACGCGCTGGCGCTGGCCGCCCGAGAGCTGATCGACACGGCGCTCGCCGAGGCCTTTCAACTGCACTAGGTCCAACGCCCTTTCCACGCGTTCGGCCGTTTCAGCGGCCGATACGCGCCGCTGCTTCAGCGGGAAGGCGATGTTATGGAAGACGTTCATATGCGGAAACAGCGCATAGTTCTGGAACACCATGCCGATGTTGCGCTTGTGCGGCGGCATGGTGATGATCTCCTCGCCGCCGACCTTGATGGAGCCGGCATTGGCCCGCACGAAGCCGGCCAGGATCATCAGCAACGTCGTTTTTCCCGAGCCGGATGGCCCGAGCAGCGTCAGGAATTCGCCTGCCGCGACATCGAGGCCGAGATCGTGCAGCACGGACAAGCCGCCGAAGCGCTTCTCGATACCGCTGATGCCGATGGGAAGCGCGGACTGCGCGAGAGACAAGAGCATCTCCTTCAACTCCGGATCATTTTCGCGAAACGATGCGGAGCGGCGCATTTTGCGCCGCTCCGATAGGATCGCTATTGCTGGATCAGGTTGTTGAACTTCTCGGTCGCCTCGACGAGGGTGTCGCGCCAGAAGGCGGGGTCCTGCAGCACCTGTTTCTTGACGTTCTCGGGCGCGGAATTGATGTCCTTGATGCGGTCCTGCGGGATCTTGCCGGTCTCGAAGGCCTTCTCGTTGGCCGGGCCGTTGTCGACATAGAGCGGCAGGTTGGCCTGGAGATCGGGACTGACGAACTTGGCCAGCGCCTTCATGGCGATGTCCTTGTTCTTCGAGCCCTTGGGGATGACCATGCAGTCGGCGGTGAGCACGCCCTGATCGAAGGAGAAGCTCACCGGCGCGCCTTCCTTCTTCAAGGTGCCGGCGCGGCCGTTCCAGATGCTCGCCATGTCGACCTCGCCGTCCTTGACGAGCTGCATGGCCTGCGCGCCGGAGGTCCACCAGGCATCGACGTGACCGCGGATCTTATCCACCGACTGCAGCGCGCCGTCGATGTCGACAGGATAGACCTTGTCGATCGGAATGCCCTTGGCCAAAGCGGCGACGCTCAACGTCTCGGTCGACTGGCTGCCGGAAAGCGCGCGACGGCCGGGGAATTTCTCGACGTTCCAGAAATCGGCCCAGGTCTTCGGGCCTTTGTCGCCGAAGACGTCCGTGCGGTAGATCAGCACGACGGAGGTGTAGGAGATGCCGACCCAGTCATCATGGACGAGCTTCGGGTTGATGCCGCTCTTGTCGATGACGTTGTAGTCGAGCTTCTCGAACAGGCCTTCCTTCGAGCCCCGCGCGCATTCGTCGGCGCCAAGCTCGGTGATGTCCCATTTGACGGCATTGCCGGTGACCTGCAAGCGCACGTCGTCGAGGCCGTTGGTGGTGTCCTGCTTGATGGTGATGCCGAGTTCCTTGGCCGTCGGGTCGAAGAAGGCCTTGGTCTGCGCCTCCTGATAGGTGCCGCCCCATGAGGCGACGGTGATGGTGTCTGCGGCCGATGCCGGAACGGCGACCGAGGCCAGCAGGCCGGCAACGGCCATGCCGTGAATACAAAGTCTCTTCGTCATGTTCGCTTCTCCAACCGGTGTTCCCGTTATCATTGATTTGGTATGCGAATTTGTATACAATTTTGAGTGTAGTTCTCCGGAGGCCGATGTCAACATGGGACATGGGTTTTTGCCGGGGATGCATTGAGGCCCGGCTCGGCGCGTTTGCTCCTGCCGAAAAGGGCGCGGTTCAAGCAGGCGCTAAAAGGCACTAGACTGCGATTCCATGACTGACCGTTGGAGGCGGGACGCTTGAGCAAGGAGAGAAAGAACACGCTGCGCGACTCGGTGTTCGAGAAGCTTAAGGCGTTGATCATCACCGGCCAGATCCCGCCGGGCGGTCGCGTGACCGAGAACGAGATCGCCGAGCGCCTGAAGGTCAGCCGCACGCCGGTGCGCGAGGCTTTCAACCGGCTCGAACGCGACGGGCTGGTGATCGGGCGCCCGCGCCAGGGCTATGTGGTGGCCGAGTTCAACCTGATCATGTTCCGCGAGGCCTTCGACATCCGCGAGCTGCTCGACGGGCGCGCGACGGAGCTTGCGGCCGCCAATGCGACCGCAGCCGACAAGGCGAAGCTGCGCGAGATGCTCGCCGAATGCGAGCGGCTGGCTGCGATCCCGGATCGCAGCACGCGGGAGAAGTTCGAGGAGCTCCAGGTCGGCATCGACCTGCATCGGGTGATCGCCGAAATCGGCGGCAATGACATGCTCTACGGCATGCTCTGCGGCATCCTCGACAAGTGCCAGCAATATGTCTGGACGGAGCTTCTGTGGCTGGACGAATGGAAGCTCACGCGCGAGGAGCATGTCGGCATCGTCGACGCGATCTGCGCCGGCGATGTCACGCTGGCCGGCGAGCGCGCCCGCGCGCATGTGCGCGGCTCGCGCGAGAACATCCTGCGCCTGCTGCAGGCCAAGTCCGACTATCAGGGATTCTTCGCCAAGGCGTCCTGAACCCACACGATCGTATCAACTGGAAAGCATGGGGCAGTTGGCGCCGCGCCGCAGGCTGACATGCGCCATGTCGCCGACGCTGAATTGAGAACCGTCTGCGCGGCGCGGAGCATCGATGACGATCGGGGTCCCCTCACCCAGCTCGGCATGAAGGCGCAGCGTGCGGCCGTGGAAGACGACACCGCTGACCCGCGCCGGCGCGGTTCCCTCGGCGGCCTCGCCGGCGGCAAGAAGATCCTCCGGGCGCACGCCGATGGTGCGCGTGTCGCCGGCGGCCGGCGTCTCGCCGCTGTCGGAAGTGGCCTCCAAGGGCAGATCGCCGGCGGCAAAGCGCAGGCGCTCGCCGTCGCGGCCGACAAAGCGCGACTGCAGCAGGTTCATGGTGCCGATGAAAGAGGCGACGAAGCGCGTCGCCGGGCGGTCATAGAGTGTCGCCGGCGCGGCGGTCTGCTCGATGCGGCCCTTGTTCATGACGACGATGCGGTCGGAGATCGACAGCGCCTCGGTCTGGTCATGCGTGACCATGACGAAGGTGGTGCCGAGCCGCGACTGCAGCCGCTTCAGCTCGATCTGCATCTGCTCGCGCAGATGCGCGTCGAGCGCCGACAGCGGCTCGTCGAGCAGAAGCACGCGCGGCTCGCAGACGATGGCGCGGGCAAGCGCGACGCGTTGGCGCTGGCCGCCGGAAAGCTCGGAGATACGGGCGCCCAGCTTGTCGGCGAGCCCAACCATGTCGAGCGCCTCGCGCACACGTTTGGCCTGCTCGGCGCCGGTGAGCTTGCGCAGCGACAGGCCGAAGCCGACATTGGCCGCGACATCCATATGCGGGAACAGCGCATAGTCCTGGAAGACTGTGTTGACGGGACGGTCGAAGGGCCGCAGGCCAGTGATGTCACGGCCATCGAGCAGGACATTGCCGCCGGTCGGGCTTTCGAAGCCGGCGATGACACGCAGGCTCGTCGTCTTGCCGCAGCCTGAGGGACCGAGCAAAGTTAGGAATTCGCCAGGAGCGATGTCGAGGTCGACGCTATCAAGTCCGACAATGCCACCGGGGAATACTTTCGAAACCTTCTGCAGTCGGACGAGGGCATCAAGCGCCATCGCGCACCTCGGACGGTTTTGTCGTGTTGACCCAGAGGATCTGGCAACGCTCGGCGCCGGGATTGCGGAAGGCATGCAGCAGCGTGCTCTTGAAGGCGAAGCTGTCACCGGCTTTCAGCACATAGGTGGTGGCGTCCACCACCAGCTCGACCTCGCCGGTCATGACGAAGCCGAATTCGTGGCCGGCATGGGCGTAGGCCTCCGCTGTGCCACCGCCGGCCTCGACCGTCACCAGCATGCCGGTGAGCGTCGCGGCGGGCGGCGAGAGCAGCGCCTTGGCGATGCCTTCGGATTTGACCGGGATCGCGCGACGCTTGTCGGCGCGCACGCAATAGAGGTCGTTGACCGCTTCGTTGCCGTCGGTGATCAGCGCCGACGGCTCGATGTCCAGCGCCGCCGCCAGCGGCCAGATCACCTTGACGCGCAGCGAGGACATGCCGCGCTCGATCTGGCTGAGCGCGCCGATGGAGATGCCGGCTTTCGCCGCGAGATCGGCCAACGACAGCTTGCGCTCGAGCCTGAGCGCCCGCACACGCCGGCCGACCCGGACGTCCGCTTCGTCTTTCGGCTTTGCCGCTGCTTCGTCAAGAACATCCATGCAATGGTCCTCGTTGCTTTCTCCTTCTCCCCTTGTGGGAGAAGGTGGATCGGCGCGATAGCGCCGAGACGGATGAGGGGTGTTCCAGCGGAGTGAGA
>NZ_VFUA01000099.1 GCF_006440735.1 Mesorhizobium sp. B2-7-1
GCGGCCATTGTGCTTGGGGCATTCGATGATGTCATCCATCACCAGCCCGTCGGCCAGATGCACTTTTTCATGCGTGCACAGGCCGTCGGTGGCGAAATATTCGTCGTCCGGGCTGCGATAGATGGCGAAGGTGCGGCCGCCATGGTCGAAACGCATCACGTCCTCTTCATCGATGTCTCCGGCCGCGCACGCCTCGACCCACTCGCTCATCTCGTCCTCCTGAAATTCATGGTCGTGGTCGGGCCGCTCACTCGGCAGCTGCCGCCATCGGAATGTCGTTGTGCAGCTCTTCCCGGTAGGGCTTCGCCGTCGGCGGCAGCGCGCGCTTGAGGAAATAATCCTCGTTGCGCAGCTGGCGCAGGAAGGCCGGGACCATCTCGCGATAGCCGGCCAGGATCGAAGGCGTCGGCGCCGGCAGGTCGTGCTTGATCATCTCATGCAGCTTAGGCAGCGCGTGATAAGGCACCATCGGGAACATGTGGTGCTCTACATGGTAGTTCATGTTCCAGTAGATGAACCGGCTGAGCGGGTTCATCAGCACCGTGCGGCTGTTCAGGCGGTGGTCGACGACGTTGTCGGCGAGGCCGCCATGCTGCAGCAGGCCGGTCATCACGTGATGCCAGGCGCCATAGAGGCGGGGCAGGCCGATCAGCATCAGCGGCAGCCAGGAATGCAGATAAAGGGCCAATGCGATGGCCGCGATGTAGATGGCGAGCCAGATGCGCGCCACGCGGATCGCCTTCGGCTGCTCCTGCTCGGGAATGAAGGTCTTTTCCGCGGCGCTGATGACGCCGGCGGCGTTGCGCACCATGTCGACCATCGCGTGCCAGGCGTCGAGGATGCCGAAGAAGTTGAGCACCACGCGCGCAAGGTCCGGCGGCCGCATGACGGCGATCTCCGGGTCGCGGCCGACGATGATGGTGTCGGTGTGGTGGCGCGTGTGGCTCCAGCGCCAGGTCACCGGGTTGCGCATGATCATGAAGCAGGCGAGCTGGTAGACGGCGTCGTTCATCCGCTGCGTGCGGAAGGCCGTGCCGTGGCCGCATTCATGCCAGCGGGAATCGGTCGAGGAGCCGTAGAGCGTGCCGTAGACGAACAGGAACGGCACGCACCACCAGCTGCCCCAGAACCAGATGCCGCCAGCGGCGCTGACCATGAAAGCGGCCAGCCAGATGATGGTGTCGCGGATCGCCGGCTGGTCGGAGCGCTGCATCAGCTCCTTCATCTGCTTGCGCGGGATCTCGGTGTGGTACCACTTGGCCGCCGCCAGCCCGCTCTCGACCGCGCGCTTTGCGTCGCGGCCGATCAGGCTGTAGTCGCGTGGCGACGCCGCGGAAGACGTCATGGCCGTCATTCAGGTTCCTCCAACAGCATCTGGCGAGCGGCTCAGATAAGTCCAGGCTCGTCCATGGCTGGCTTCCACTTCAACATACCGCCAGCCTATGATAGTCTCAACGTCAGGAAGATAGTTTCTATCATTTCCTATCAGAAGGAGGTAGGCTCATTCGGGTAAGCGATGGAGCATTCATGGCAAAGCGGCCGACCATTACCGATCTCGCGCGCGTCTCGGGCGTCAGCATCGCCACCGTCGACAGGGTGCTGAACAGCCGCCTGCCGGTGCGCGAGGAGACGGCGCGCCGGGTCTACGAGGCCGCCACCGAGATCGGCTATCACGCGGCGGGGCTGATCAAGCAGCGCATGCGCCAGGAATTGCCGGAATATCGCCTCGGCTTCCTGCTGCTGAGGGGCAATGATGTCTTCTATGGCGATTTCGCCCGGGAACTCGAGCTGGCGGTCGCGCAGTCGCAACGGTTCCGCGGCACTGCCGCGATCGACTTCGCCACGTCGCTGGCGCCCGACGAGATCGCCGGCCAGATGCGCAAGCTGGCGGCCAAGTCGAGAGCCATCGCCGTCGTCGGCCCGGATCACCCGACGCTGACGGCGGTCGTGGAGGCGCTGAAGGCGAGGGGGCAGCCGGTCTTCTCGCTGCTGTCCGATTTTGCCGCCGGCATCCGCGAGGGCTATGTCGGGCTCGACAACCGCAAGGTAGGGCGCAGCGCCGCCTGGATGATCGCCAAGGCGGCGAGGAAGCCGGGCAAGGTCGCGCTGTTCGTCGGCAGCCATCGCTTCCATGGCCATGAACTGCGCGAGATCGGTTTCCGCTCCTTCTTTCGCGAGCATGCGCCGGACTTCACCGTGATGGAGACGCTGGTCAACCTCGAGGCCAATGACGTGACGCATGACGCCATGCTCGATCTCCTTGCGCGCCATCCCGATCTTGCCGGCTGCTATGTCGCCGGTGGCGGCATGGAAGGTGCCGTCTCGGCGCTGAGGGTGGCGAACCCGCCGGAGATGCCGGTCGTCATCTGCAACGAGATCAACGCCGTCTCGCGCGCCGCACTCGCCGACAACATCCTCACCATGGTGATCTCGACGCCGCTTGCCGCGCTTTGCCGGGAACTCGCCGGGCTGATGGCCCATGCCATCGAAAGCGGCGCCGCCAATGCGCCGGGACAGACCTTCCTGCCCTTCGACATCTATCTGCCGGAAAACATCTAGGCTTCGGGCACAGGGATTTTGCCCGGTCGGCTCCGTTTGCATTGGCAGGCGGCATGCGTTGGAGGTTGGCCGAAACGCCCCATCGCGATCATTCTAGGGCGGAGCAGGAAGCGAAGCTCCGTCGCGAAGACCCTGGAATGACGAGGTTGGGGCGGCCTCGACCAATCCCCGGCGTTTGTACTGATTTCATGGAAATGAACGGAAAATGTTGCGCCGAGACAAACGGCAACCTTTCAAAAATCCCGGTGTCGGGGAACCGACCCCTGCAGCGACGCAATCGCCGTGAAAGAATCCATCAGCCTGATGGATTCTTTCACGGTGGTTTTGCCGCGATTCTGGCCCATGCGGCGACAGTCGCGGTCTTCGTCGCGGTCATCGGGATCGAAAAACCGGCTGCTCCGATCGGAATCGCCCTTGACGTTTCCAAAACGAAATGGAATAAATATTTCACCAACTAGGCTTTTTGGTTCTTTCGTTCCGGAACGTCTGTTCGAACGAAGGAAGAGGCGTTCCACTCGAATGGCGACGCCGCATGGCCGCAGGGAGAGATTCCCCGGGCAAACCGGGGATTCCGGTTCAAATGGGTGCAGCCGGACACCAAGTGGAGGAGAGATAAAATGAAGAAACTGCTTTTGGGCGTCGCGCTTTCGGCGCTGATGTGCTCATCCGCCTTCGCCGCCAAGATCGGCGTTTCGATGGCCAAGTTCGACGACAATTTCCTGACCGTGCTGCGCAACGGCATGATCGCGCAGGCCAAGGGCATGAGCGGCGTGGAGCTGCAGGTCGAGGACGCGCAGAACGACGTGGCCAAGCAGCTCGACCAGATCAAGAATTTCGCCGCCTCGGGCGTCGACGCCATCATCGTCAATCCGGTCGACACCTCGGCCACGCAGGCGATGTCGGATGCCGCCGCCGCCGCCAAGATCCCGCTGGTCTATGTCAACCGCCAGCCGGTCAATGTCGACACGCTGCCCGACAACCAGGCCTTCGTCGCTTCGAACGAAGCCGAATCCGGCACGCTCGAGACCAAGGAAGCCTGCCGCCTGTTCAAGGAAGCCGGCAAGAAGGAAGCCAATGTCTATGTGATCATGGGCGAGCTCTCGAACCAGGCCGCGGTGCAGCGCACCAAGGACATCGAGGAGGTCATCGCCACGCCGGACTGCAGCTTCATCAAGATCATCGACAAGCAGACCTCGAACTGGGACCGTGACCAGGCCCAGAACCTGATGACCAACTGGCTGTCGTCGGGCAAGGCGTTCGATGGCGTCATCGCCAACAACGACGAAAGCGCCATCGGCGCCATCCAGGCGATGAAGGCCGCCAATGTCGACATGAAGGCGGTCGTGGTCGGCGGCGTCGACGCCACGCAGGATGCGCTCGTCGCGATGCAGGCGGGCGATCTCGACGTGACGGTCTTCCAGGACGCGGCCGGCCAGGGCGCCGGCGCGCTCGACGCGGCGCTGAAGCTCGCCAAGGGCGAAAAGGTGGAACACAAGGTCTACATCCCGTTCCAGCTCGTCACCCCGGCGAACATCGACAAGTTCTTGAAGAAGAACTGAGGGTTGCGCCAACGCAATTCCAGGAAAAGTGCGTAGCGGTTTTCCATACGGAATTGCGTCAAGACAAACCGCGGAGTGGTGCCGCGATGCATCGGACTGGCTGAAATAGGCTGCTGATGAAGCGGCGCCGCTCTGTTCCTCTCCCGCCCAACAGGGCGGGAGAACGGGCGCGGTCATTCGGAGGAAGAAGACGTGTCACAGTCATCGCATGGCATTGGCGGCTTGAGTTACGACGCCAAGAAGCGTCCATGGCCTGCCGAGTTCAACGTGTTCCTGGCGCTGGTCATCCTCGTCGCCGCCTTCGAGCTGATCGGCCGCGTCTTCCTCGGCGACAGCTTCCTGTTCAACACCCGCGAGAACGTTTCCGGGCTCTTCAACGAGCAGCGCCTGCAGATCATCATCCTGCAGGTGTCGATCGTCGGCATCATCGCCATCGGCGTCACCCAGGTCATCATCTGCGGCGGCATCGACCTGTCCTCGGGTTCGATCGTCGGCGCCACCGCCATGATCGCCATGAGCTTCGCGCAGGTCGCCACCGTCAACGGCAATCCCAATCCCAAGGCGATGTTCATCGACTACGGCCTGACCGACCTGCCGGTCATCGTGCCGCTGCTGGTCGCCATCGGCTGCGGCCTGATCGCCGGCCTGATCAACGGCGCGCTGATCGCCTACACCCGCATTCCGCCTTTCATCGCCACGCTCGGCATGATGGTCACCGCCCGCGGCGTCGCCAAATGGTGGTCGAAGGGCCAGCCGATCTCGTTTCCGACCGACAGCTTCGCGGCCATCGGCAAGGGCCTGA
This sequence comes from Mesorhizobium sp. B2-7-1, assembly GCF_006440735.1. GTDB lineage: Bacteria > Pseudomonadota > Alphaproteobacteria > Rhizobiales > Rhizobiaceae > Mesorhizobium. The sequence goes on from NZ_VFUA01000099.1 coordinate 4,921, forward strand.
TGCCTGTCGTCATCTTCATCTCGCTGGCGATCCTGTTCCAGCTCATCCTGACCTACACGAAATACGGCAAGCACTGCTACGCCATCGGCTCCAACGAGGATGCCGCGCGCATGTCCGGCATCAAGATCGCCAACCACAAGGTGCTGGTCTATGCCATTGCCGGCATTCTCGCCGCGCTTGCGGCCGTGGTGCTCTCCTCCAAGAACCTCACCGCCCAGGCCGGCATGGGCGTGATGTACGAGCTCGACGCCATCGCCATGGCGGTCATCGGCGGCGTTTCGCTGTCGGGCGGCCGCGGCTCGATCATCGGCACCGTGATCGGCTCGCTGATCTTCGGCGTCATCATTTCCGGCTTCACCTTCCTGCGCCTCGACGCCTATTATCAGGAGATGGTCAAGGGCGTAATCATCGTCGGCGCGGTCGTTCTCGATCAATGGCGCCAGCGCCGCCGGGCGATAGGAGCTTGAACATGTCCGACATCGTTCTGAAGACCGAAAATCTCACCAAGCATTATGGCGGCGTGCACGCCTTGCAAGAGGCGAATTTCGAGCTGCGCAAGGGCGAGCATGTCGCCATCATGGGCGACAACGGTGCCGGCAAATCGACGTTCGTGCGCCAGATCACCGGCGTCGAGCAGCGCACCGAGGGCAAGGTCTGGTTCGACGGCAAGGAGGTGAATTTCTCCGGCCCGATCGAGGCGCGCGAGGCGGGCATCGAGACCGTGTTCCAGAACCTCGCTCTGGCCGACGACCTCGACGTGCCGTCGAACCTGTTCCTCGGCCGCGAGAAGGTGCTTTTCAATCTCGGGCCGTTCTCGATCCTCGACCGCAAGGCGATGCGCAAGGCGACCGAGGCGGCGCTGATCCGCACGGCGGTGAAGATCCCGAACCTTTCCAGCACCATCCGCCACATGTCGGGCGGCCAGCGCCAGTGCGTGGCGATCGCCAGGACCGCGACCTTCGCCTCCAAGCTGATCATCATGGACGAGCCGACGGCAGCGCTCGGCGTGCAGGAAACGGCGCAGGTCGAAAACATCATCCGCACGCTGAAGGAAAACGGCGAGCCGCTGATCCTAGTCAGCCACAACATGCGCCAGGTGTTCGACCTGGTCGACCGCATCGTCGTCTTCCGCCGCGGCAAGATCGTCGCCAACCTGCGCAAGCAGGACACCGACGGCAACGACATCGTCGCCTACATCACCGGCGCCAAGACCGGTCAGGCCGAGCTGCAGGCCGCCTGACCGGCATCACGACGGACAAACCAACCATCCGCGCCGCCCGGCGCGGACAGCTTTCAGAACCATCTCGAAGGACATTCCATGACACTGCGTTTCGCTCTTCTCGGCGCCGGCCGCATCGGCAAGGTGCACGCCCGCGCCGTCGGCTCCAATCCGCAGGCCAGGCTGGTGGCCGTGGCCGACGCCTTCGAGAAAGCGGCGACGGAGCTCGCCGCCGCCTATGGCGCGGAAGTCCGCACCATCGATGCCATCGAGAAGTCCGGGGATATCGACGCCGTCATCATCTGCACGCCGACCGACACTCATGCCGACCTGATCGAGCGCTTCGCCAAGGCCGGCAAGGCGATCTTCTGCGAGAAGCCGATCGATCTCTCCGTCAAGCGCGTGGAAAAATGCCTGGCGGTGGTCGAGAAGACCAAAGCCACGCTGATGGTCGGCTTCAACCGCCGCTTCGATCCGCATTTCGCCGCCGTACGCAAGGCGATCGACGACGGCGCCATCGGCACGGTCGAGATGGTCACCATCACGTCGCGCGATCCCGGCGCCCCGCCGCTCGACTATATCGCCCGCTCCGGCGGCATCTTCCGCGACATGACCATCCATGATTTCGACATGGCGCGCTTCCTGCTTGGCGAGGAGCCGGTCGCCGTCAGCGCCCATGCCTCGGTGCTGGTCGACAAGAAGATCGGCGACGCGGGCGATTTCGACTCGGTCAGCGTCATTCTCGAAACCGCCTCCGGCAAGCAGGCCGTCATCTCCAATTCGCGCCGCGCCACCTATGGCTACGACCAGCGCATCGAGGTGCATGGCTCGAAGGGCATGGTCGCGGCCGAGAACCAACGGCCGGTGTCGATCGAGCTCGCCAACGACAAGGGCTACACTCGCCCGCCGCTGCACGATTTCTTCATGACCCGCTACATCGACGCCTACGCCAATGAGATCGCTTCCTTCATAGCGGCTGCAACGGCGGGCAAGAAGGCAGCGCCGAGCGGCAAGGACGGGCTGATCGCGCTGAAGCTGGCCGATGCGGCGCTGAAATCGGCGAAGACGGGCAAGACCGTCCGCGTCGACTAGTCCGGCTGGGCGAACGCTTTGAAGGATGGTCGGTTTGTTGGTCTGCAAGGGTTGGCGATTAGCCGGAACATCCATCGCGTCGTCATCCTAGGGTCTCCGCGACGGAGCTTCGCTCCTGCTTCGCCCTAGGATGACGAAGTCGAGGGCTCTTCGACCAAGTCATCAACGTTGCGACAGGACACCGAGTAACCGATCGGAACCTCAATGAACCTCGAAAATCCATTGGCAGTCAAAAACATAGGAGCACAGCGATGAGCGCATCAGCCGGTCGCAATTCGGAAACGCGCGCCATCGTCACCGGCGGCGCGCAGGGCATCGGCTTCGCGGTTGCCGAGGCCTTGGCGGATGAGGGCTGCCGCGCGCTGGCGCTGATCGGCCGCTCGCAGGAGAAGGGCGACAAGGCGGTCGCAGTGCTCAAGAAAAGCGGCGTCGACGCCATCTTCATCAGCGCCGATGTCGCCAAGGTCGCCGACTGCAAGCGCGCCGTCGAGACCGCGATCAAGCATTTCGGCACGCTGAACGCGCTGGTCAACGCCGCCGCCACCTCCGCGCGGGGATCGTTGGTGGAGACCACCGAGGAGCTCTTCGACCAGATCTTCGACACCAATGTGCGCGGCCCCTTCTTCCTGATGCAGGGTCTCGTCGCGCATCTTTTGGAGCGCAAGGCGCCGGGCTCGATCGTCAACGTGCTGTCGATGTCGGCGCATGCCGGCCAGTCTTTTCTCACGCCCTATTCGACAAGCAAGGGCGCGCTGATGACGCTGACCAAGAATGTCGCGAGCTCGTATCGGAAGAACCGCATTCGCTGCAACGCCGTGCTGCCCGGCTGGATGGACACAGAGGGCGAGGATCTCGTCCAGAAGAAATGGCATGATGCGCCGGACGACTGGCTGGCAAAGGCCGAGGCTTCGCAGCCGATGGGCCAGTTGGTCAAGCCTGCCCAGCTTGCCCGGCTGATCACCTACATGGTCAGCCCCCAGGCCGGCGTCATGACCGGCTCGCTGGTCGACTACGACCAGAACATCGCTGGCGTGGTCGGGGAGTAGAGCAGGGTAGCTAACAGCGACGCCCATCGCTTCGTCATCCACGGGCGGAGCAAAGAGCGAAGCGACGCGACGCAGACCCGAGGATCCATGCCGCGACTCCAGAGCGTTGCAGCGGTCCAGAATTCTGCACCGCCGCGCTCTTCGGCCAAGGCAACGGAATGGACCCAGGGTCTTCGCGACGCCGCTGCGCGGCTGCTTCGCCCTGGGATGACGAAATCGCGGTTCGGCCCCCAGCTGAAATTGCCTGCCGTCTGCAGGTGACAACCGCCTTCGCATCGACTATATGAGCCGCATGATCCACCTGACCGCCTCGTTTTGGTACTTTAGCTACGGTAGCTCGCTGGCGGCGGGAGGATTGCGCTCGATCTGAAAACTCCAGATCAAAATCCGACAAGCCGCCAGACCTGGCGGCCTTTTTGTTTCAGCCGGCAGGTCTCCTAACCAGGAGCAGAAAGCCGTGTTGACCACCACAGACGACCTTCGGGTCAGAGAACTCAAAGTCCTGAGCACGCCGGACGACATGATGCGCGAGATACCGCGCTCGCTCACGGCGACGCGCACCGTTGCCGCCTCGCGCAACGCCATCCACTCCATCCTCACGGGGGCCGACGATCGACTGGTCGTCATCGTTGGCCCTTGTTCCATTCACGATCCGGTCGCCGCCGTGGACTACGCCAGCCGTCTGGCGGCGCTGCGCGAGGCCCTGGCCGACCGGCTCGAGATCGTCATGCGCGTCTATTTTGAGAAGCCGCGCACCACGGTCGGCTGGAAGGGTCTCATCAACGATCCCGATCTCGACGGCAGCTTCAACATCGACAAGGGCTTGCGCATGGCGCGCAACGTGCTGTCGGCCGTCAACAATCTCGGCCTGCCGGCGGCGACCGAGTTCCTCGATATGACGACGCCGCAATACATTGCCGACCTCGTCGCCTGGGGCGCCATCGGCGCGCGCACCACCGAAAGCCAGATCCATCGCGAGCTGGCCTCGGGCCTGTCCTGTCCGGTCGGCTTCAAGAACGGCACCGACGGCAACCTGAGGATCGCCGGCGAAGCGGTGAAGTCGGCTGCCAAGCCACATCATTTCATGGCGGTGACCAAGGGCGGCCGCAGCGCCATCGCGGCGACCACCGGCAACGAGGATTGCCATGTCATCCTGCGCGGCGGCATCACGCCGAATTATGATGCCGCAAGCGTCGACGCCGCTGCCGCGGAGCTCGGCCCCATCGGCGTCGCGCCGCGGCTGATGATCGATGTCAGCCACGCCAACAGCGCCAAGAAGCCCGAGAACCAGCCGAAGGTCGCGCATGACGTGGCGGGCCAGGTCGCGGCGGGCGACGAGCGCATCATCGGCGTCATGATCGAGAGCAATCTCGTCGCCGGCCGGCAGGATGTCGTGCCCGGCAAGCCGCTCGTCTACGGTCAGAGCATCACCGACGGCTGCATCGACTGGGCGACCACCGAGACGGTCCTGCACGGCCTCGCCGGCGCCGTCGAATGGCGCCGGTCGGTAAAGCGCGAGACGCTCGCCAGCCGCCAGGGCGCGGCGTGACGCCTCTTCCTTCTCCCCTTGTAGGGTCCGAAGGACGGGGCGAGACCCGTGGCTCGCCCCCGGGTGGTGGATCGGCGCGCAGCGCCGAGACGGATGAGGGGTATTCGTAAGGTGCGGCGTGGGCTCCCTGGCAGGAATTCACGCCGCCCCCAGCCCTTCCCAGGCCGTGAATATCGAAACGGCAAACAAAAGCAGCCCTGCCGCCCGGCCTGCAAGTATGGTCGCCTTTGGATTGTCGATCAGCAGTCCCCGGCTGCGGCCGGCGGTGACGGCAAGCCCGCCATAGATCGCCGCCTGTGTGGCGACCGTCAGCAATCCCATGATCGTCGCCTGCATCCAGATCGGACCGTAAGCCGGCTTCAGGAATTGCGGATAGACGGCGAGGATGAAGAGATAGGCCTTCGGATTGATCAGGCAGGTGACCAGTCCCTGGCGAAACGCCTTCCAGGCCGAGCGGCTCCCCGTGGGCCCATTATCGCCGACGGTGATCGAGCTGCGCATCAGCGAAATGCCGATATAGGCCATGTAGGCGGCGCCGGCGATCAGCAGCGGCGTGAACAGGATCGGCACGAAATGCATGAGCAGGCCGATCCCGATCGCGCCGTTCAGCGTGTGCACCGCGCCGCCGAGCATGATGCCGGCGGTCGCCGCCAGGCCTCGGTTGCTGCCGCCGGTCAGCGCATTGGCCAGCACGAACAGCATGTCCATGCCCGGAACGGCGATGATGCCGAACAGAAGCACGAAGAACAGCCAGAGGTTTTCGGCATAGCTCATGTCAGTTGCCTGTCGCTTCGGTCGCAGGGGCAAAAAGGAATCTGTTGATTTTCAAGCGGGTAGGCGGCCCTGTAGGTCACTCCAACTGACGGGGATGTGTCAGTTGCGTTTCGATCGGGTGGAAAAATGCGCAAGGCCTCGCGCCTGTTCGAGATCATCCAGATCCTGCGTCTGGCCAGGAAGCCGGTGACCGCGGCTATGATGGCCGGACAACTGGAGGTGACGGTGCGCTCGGTCTATCGCGACATCGCCGCGCTGCAGGCGATGCGCGTGCCGATCGAGGGCGGCCGCGGCATCGGCTACATATTGCGCCCCGGCTTCGACCTGCCGCCGCTGATGTTTTCCATCGAGGAGATGGAAGCGATCGTGCTGTCGCTGGCGCTGCTCGAACGCACCGGCGACGACGAGCTCAAGCAGGCGGCAAAACGCGTCGGCGCCAAGATCGCCGGCGCGGTGCCGTCGCCCTTGCGGCAGGCCCTCGACGCCAATGCCCTTCATGCCTGGGGTTTTGCCGCACCTTCCGCTTCCGCCATCGACCTTGCGCTGGTTCGCCGCGCCATCCGCGACGAGGAGAAGCTCAGCCTCTCCTATCGCGACGAGGCGGGACGCGCGACCGACCGCATCATCCGCCCGGTCGCGCTGATCTATTATGCCGAGACCGCCAACATCGTCGCCTGGTGCGAACTGCGCCAGGCCATCCGCAATTTCCGCAGCGACCGCATCGAGGATTGCCGGGCGGCGGGCCTATGGTTCAAGGGCGAAGGCGACCGGCTGCGGCAGGTCTGGGTCGACGGCTGGGAGATCAATGCCGCGGCCGCCGCCGGCAATTGAGGCGTTGCCAAATCAGCGATTCTGCGCTGTCGACGTGAATTTCAGGGCACGATGCCGCGGCAGGCCCAGGCGACATTGGCGAAGGATCGCGGGCCGTCGGGCCTGCCAGCCTGATAGGCATCGCGCACGGCAGCCTCGACGCGCTCCCGCTCGGCCGCGTCCAGTGTCATGTATCTGCCGAGCGGGCCTTCGCCGGCGCCGATCGGCGCCCAGAAGTCGTCGAAATCCGCGTAATCCATGCGGATCATCAGCTCGGTCTCGGTGACATCGGCCAGGCCTTGCTCGACGAAGGCCCGCTTCATCTCGCCCGGCTGCACCATCGGCTGGAAACAGTAGCGGCTGCGCATCTGGCGCCCGCCTTCGCTGAGCGCCGCCACCGTGTCGATCATCATGCGCATGCCGCTCATGCCGCCATAGTGGTCCCAGACCACGGCCGCGACCACGCCGCCCGGCCGCACGACGCGGCGCATCTCGGCCACCGCCTTGCTGGCTTCCGGCACGAAGTGCAGCACCAGCAGCGCCAGCGCGCGGTCGAACGCATTGTCGGCGAATGGCAGCGCCGTGGCGTCGCCCTGGCTGATGGTAATCCGCGGATCGCTGTTGCGCTGCTTGGCCGCCTCGACGAAGACGGGCGAAAAGTCGATGGCCTGGATTTCGGCAAGATCGGCCGATTTTGCCAGCTCGAAGGTCAGGCTGCCGGTGCCGCAGCCGACATCGAGGATCGTCTCGCCCGGGGCAAGTCCGGCGAAGTCGATGAACTTGGGCGCGAGCCTGCGGCTCCAGCGTCCCATCAGTTGCTCATAACCGGATGCCGCACGGACGGTGAAGGTGGACGTCATCTGAGCCTCCCATTCATCAGCCTAAGCTAAACGACGGCGCAGCTGCTGCATAGGCGCCGGGCAATCGGCATCATCGGGAGCGAAGATAACTCGAGTAACCCGGCGCTTTATGTAGGCGATTTCACGGTCGCGACCGACTCCCGCTCCACCAGTGGGCACTCCAGCTTGGTGATGGGATAGCGGCCGCGGCCGGGCGTCGGCGGCGTCTCGAGCTGCTCGATCGCCCATTGGCCCATCGCCAGATGCGGCAGGATGGAGGTGGTCAGCGGCGGGAAGAGATGGCGGGCGATTTCCTCGTCGTCATAGCCCACCACGGAGATGTCCCGCGGGATATGCTGGCCGGCTTCCTTCAGCGCCTCGTAGCAGCCGATCGCGGTGCGGTCGTTCTGGCAGAAGATGGCGGTGGGGCGCTCCTTGAGCCCGAGCAGCTTGACCGTCGCGGCGTAGCCGGCGCTGGCCGACCAGTCGCCCTCGACCACCAATTCCGGATCGAACGGGATGTCGGCGGTGGCCAAGGCGCGACGATAGCCTTTCAGCCGATCCTGCGCCGCCTGCATCCACGGCTCGCCGGTGATGGTGGCGATGCGGCGATGGCCATGGGCAATCAGATGCCTGGTGGCGCTCTGGCCGCCGGCGATCTCGGAGGGAACCACCGCCGGGAAGGCATAGTCGGCGGTATAGCAGTTGAGCAGGATCACCGGGACGTCGAGGCTGTAGAGGAAATCCGGCGCGGCGATCTCGCGGGTGAAGATGGTCATGTAGATCAGCGCCGAGATGCCGCGCCGCGTCAGCGCTGAAATCGCGCGCGGCTCCATCACCGCGTCGCCCATGGTCTGCGCCACCAGAAGCACATTGCCGGCGTTCCATGAGGCCTGCCGCGCGCCCTCGATGGCGACCACCGCCTCGGGGCTGGTGGCGAGCTGGTCGACCGCGAAACCGATCACGCCGTCGAGGCCTTCGAACGGCGTCACGGGCGGCCGAAGCGCCGAGAAGACCGGCGGCGAATAGCCCAGCGCTCGGGCTGCCTCGATCACCCGGTCGCGAGTCTGCTGCGACAGCCTGATGCCCGGCGAATTGTTGAGCACGAACGACACCGTCGCCTGCGAGCAGCCGGCGGCGCGCGCGATGTCCGTCATGGTGACGCGTCCCTTGGGCTTGGCTGCCGGCTTGCGGCGCCTGGAAGCCCCGGGAGGATCGCGCAGTTCCGTCGGTTCACTCATGGTCGTTTCCCAAACCCAGCCGGCTCTAGAGCAAAGGCGGCGGCAACGGCAAGATGGTCGAGGTCGGCACGCCTATCGAGATTATGCCTTGCTAATAGATATTAGCAAGCATCACGTGCAAATCGCCAGCTGCGCCGCTTCGCGACGAAACCGGTCGGACAAGGTCAGTAGTGCTGACAATTTCGATGCTTTCCGCGCAGCTGCAGGCCTTGCGGCGCTCGCTCTCCTCACTCCCGGCGCGTCTTGCGATCAGCGTCTTCTCCGCTTCGAAAACGCGCGTTTCGGCTTCATAACTAATACTCTTTACTAATAGCCGTAAGCGTTCTACTGTCAACTCGTCGTAACCGTCCGGGCTTCCGCTCGGTGCCGGCAAAGTGTGAAGGACGCCTGCCCGGAGCTCGGCGGCATGTCGGATTGGGCGCGCGCTCCATTTCACGAAAATGTCAGACAAATCGGACTATTTACGAACGCCACATGAGTGTCTAGTGTCTCGACCGCGGCCGGATCGGCACCGTTCTTAAGTCGGCGGACCTTTGCGCCACACCCTTGAGGAGGAGGGTTGTCCGGGCCGCAGCCGAGACATCGGCGACGAGTTCTACAGGCAAGTTCTACAAGGGAGGTTGAACTATGAAATCCATGATCCGTAACGCATCTGTCGCCGCGGCGGCCCTGCTCATCGGACTTGCGGCCACGGCGGTTACCCGCGCGGACGACAAGCCGACGCTGGCCTTCGTCGTCAACGGTGCGTCAGACTTCTGGAAGGCGGCGGAAGCCGGCGTGAAGAAGGCGCAGGGCGAGCTGCCCGACTACAATCTCGAGCTCAAATATCCGGAACAGTCCTCGGTCGCCATCCAGCAGCGGCTGATGGACGATCTGGTGACGGCAGGCGTCAAGGGCATCATGGTCTCGGCCGTCGATCCCAAGACCTCGACCGACGGGCTGAACAAGATCGCTTCGGAAACCGCGCTGTTCACCACCGACTCCGATGCCCCGCAGACCAAGCGCGTCGCCTATATCGGCTCGTCCAACGTCGATGCCGGCAAGCAGGCGGCCGAGATCGCCAAGAAGGCGATGCCGAACGGCGGCAAGTGCCTGGGCTTCGTCGGCCTGCTCGGCGCCGACAACGCCAAGGAGCGCATCCAGGGCATGAAGGACGGCCTAGCCGGCAGCAAGATCGAACTCGTCGACGTGCGCGGCGACGACATCGACCAGGCGCGCGCCAAGAAGAATGTCGAGGACGCGCTGGTCGCCAGCCCCGACATCACCTGCATGGTCGGCTTCTATTCCTACAACACGCCGCGCATCTATGAAGCGCTGCGCGACGCCGGCAAGCTCGGCCAGATCACCGTCGTCGGCTTCGATGACGATCCGATCACGCTCGGCGGCGTCAAGGAAGGCACCGTCGCCGCGACGGTGGTGCAGCAGCCCTTCGAATGGGCCTATCAGGGCATGAAGCTGATGGCCGCCTACCTCAAGGGCGACAAGTCGGGCATCCCGGCCGGCAATTTGATCATCATCCCGACCAAGATCATCGGCAAGGATGACGTCGACGCCTACGCCGCCAACCTCAAGGCGATGGCGGGCAACTAAGTCCAAGACAGTTGCGCCGGCTCGAGGGTCTCCTTGAGCCGGCGTTCGTATTGACGGGGCCGCCAAGGCCCGTCAGTCTGTGGCCCACCGGCTGCTATCAGGCGTGATGATCTCTATCGACACCACTCACCCAAACACCGCTCCGTTCCTGAGCCTGGAGGCCGTGCGCAAGACCTATCCGGGTGTTGTCGCGCTGGACAGGTTCTCGATGGAGGTCCGGCCCGGCGAGGTCATCGGCCTCGTCGGCGAAAACGGCGCCGGCAAATCGACGCTGATGAAGATCCTCGGCGGCGTGACGCGGCCCGACAGCGGCACCGTCACCGTCGATGGCGCGGCGCATGACGGGCTCATCGTCGAACAAAGCATCGGTTCCGGCATCGCCTTCGTGCACCAGGAGCTCAACCTCTTCGAAAACCTCGACGTCGCCGCCAACATCTTCTTCGGCCGCGAGCCGCTGCGCGCCGGGCCGCTGAAGCTGGTCGACCGCGCGAAGCTGCGCGAGATGGTGGCGCCGCTGTTGAAGCGCGTCGGCGCCAATTTCTCGGCCGACGCGCCGGTGGCGTCGCTGTCGCTCGCCCAGCAGCAGATGGTCGAGATCGCCAAGGCGCTGTCGATCAAGGCCCGGCTTGTGATCCTCGACGAGCCGACCTCCAGCCTGCCGATCGCCGAGACCGAAAAGCTGCTCGACGTCATCAAGGGTCTGAAGGCCGAAGGCATCAGCGTCATCTTCATCTCGCACCGGCTGCATGAGATCGAGCGCGTCGCCGACCGCGTCGTGGTGCTGCGTGACGGCACGCTGGCCGGCACGCTGGCGAAACACCAGATCAATCACGACGAGATGGTCAGGCTGATGATCGGCCGCATGCTGAAGGAACGCGAGAAGGCGGGCGAAGCCGCCCGCGCGCCGGGCAGCGTAGCCCTGTCGGCGCATGCCATCCGCACCAGCACCTATCCCGATCGGCCGGTCAGCCTGGAGTTGCGGCGTGGCGAGATCCTCGGCCTCGCCGGCCTGGTCGGTTCCGGCCGCACGGAACTGGCGCGCGTGCTGTTCGGCATCGACGAGCGGCTCGCCGGCAATGTCACGCTCGACGGCAAGCCGCTCGATGTCGGCTCGGCCGCCGACGCGGTGGCGAATGGCATCTTCCTGGTGCCGGAGGACCGCAAGCTCACCGGCATCCTGCTTGACCTCTCGATCGCGCAGAACATCTCGCTGCCCAACCTGCCGGCGCATGCCAGGCGCTCGCTGGTCTCCACCGGCGCCGAGCTCGCGACGGCCGAAAAACAAAAAAAGAACCTCGGCATCAAGGCGCCGTCGGTGCTGACCCGCACCGGCACGCTGTCGGGCGGCAACCAGCAGAAGGTGGTCTTGGCCAAGTGGCTGGCGATGGACCCCAAGGTTATGATCCTGGACGAGCCGACGCGCGGCATCGACATCGGCGCCAAGGCCGAGATCTACGGGCTGATGCGGGCGCTGGCCGATGCCGGCGTCGCCGTGCTGATGATCTCCAGCGACATGGAAGAGGTGATCGGCGTGTCGGACCGCATCGCGGTCATGCATGAGGGGCAGATCTCCGGCATCCTCGACAGGCAAGATTTCAGCCAGGAGAACGTGCTCTTGCTGGCGGTCGGCAAGAAGCCGAAACTGCTGCAAGCGGCGGGAGGAGTTGAATGAGCAAGAAAGATCTCGGCCTGCTGATCCTGATTCTGGTGGTCGGCGCGGTGGTGACGGCCATCAACCCGCGCTTCCTGTCGACGATCAACCTCGCCAACACTTCCAACCTGGTAGCGCTGTTCGGCATCCTGTCGATCGGCCAGGCCTTCGTCATCATCACCGGCGGCATCGAATTGTCGGTCGGCTCGCTGATCGCCCTGCTCGGCACGCTGTTCATCGATTTCATCGCGGTGCGCGAGGTGAACTGGCCGCTGGCCTTCGTGCTTATCCTGGTGCTCGGCGCAATCATCGGCTTCGTGCATGGCTGGCTGATCACGCGGCTCAAATTGCAGCCTTTCGTGGTGACCCTGTGCGGCCTCTTGATCTATCGCGGCGTGGCGCGCTTCTATACCGCCGACGGCACGGCGGGCTTTGCCTTCGGTCAGAATTTCCCGGACCTCGAATTCCTGACGGCAGGCCGTTCGGGTGGCGTACCGAACAGCTTCATCGCGCTGATCGTCATCTCCATCGTCATGTGGGTGGTGCTGCACCGTTCGGTGTTCGGCCGCTATCTCTATGCGATCGGCAAGAACGAGGAGGCGGCGAAATATTCAGGCATCCGCACCGACCGGGTGGTGACATCGGCCTATGTCATCTGCGGCGTGCTGACGGCGCTGTCGGCAATCTATTTCGCCATGTACACGCGCTCGATCTCGCCGGCGAGCCACGGCCAGTTCTATGAGCTTTATGCGATCGCAGCCGCAGTGCTCGGCGGCTTTTCGCTGCGCGGCGGCGAAGGCTCGCTGGTCGGTGTCATCCTCGGCACCGTGCTGCTGCAGGAGCTGCAGAACCTGGTCAATCTGCTCGGCATCCCCTCCTCGCTCAACTTCGCGGTGATGGGCGGCGTGATCCTGATCGGCGTGCTGGTCGACCAGCAGTGGGGCGTCTTCCGCGCCCGGCGCCGGATGATGGAGGCGACTCGCCAGAACGTCGCCGGAGCGCCGGCGGAGTAGCTTTACTTTCTCAAGCGACGGTCCTGATTGGATCGATGCTCGCGGGATACCCGCCGGGCAAGTCCGGATTTGTGGACGAATTGCAACAACGCGTGAACCGGAAAACGGCCCTTGTCGGAGAATCGGGGCTGCGCTAAGCAATTGGTATCTGAGGGCTCCAAGAACAAAATATGGGAGGAATTACCGTGACATCAACACGTTGGATTGCGCTCGCGGCGCTGGCGCTGACCTGCTCGACCCCGGCCATGGCCAAGGACTGGAAGACCGTGACGGTCGCCATGGAGGGTTCCTATGCCCCCTGGAACCAGACCGACGCCAGCGGCAAGATCGTCGGCTTCGAGGTGGACATCCTCAACGACGTCTGCGGCCGTGCGAAGCTGGAATGCAACATCGTTGCGCAGGATTGGGACGGCGTCATTCCCGGCCTCACCGCAGGCAAGTTCGACATCGTCATGGACGGCATGTCGATCACCGAAGAGCGGATGAAGACCATCGACTTCTCGATCCCCTACGCCTCTTCGCCGGTGGCTTTCCTGGCCGACAAGAACGGCCCGCTGGCGCAGCTCTCCAACAGCGGCAAGATGATCGATCTGTCGAAGGACGACGCCGAATCCAAGGCTGCGCTCGACACGCTGCGCAAGGAGCTGACCGGCAAGAATGTCGGCCTGCAGGTTTCGACCACGGAGGCGACCTTCGCCGACAAGTATCTCAAGGATGTCGCCAGCGTCCATGAATACAAGACCACCGACGAGCACGACCTCGACCTGATGGCCGGCCGCATCGACGTCGCTTTCGCCGACACCACCTATTTCCTCGGCACGCTGGCCAAGCCGGATGCCAAGGACCTGGAATTCGTCGGCCCGCAGTTCAAGGGCGGTCCGATCCTCGGGCCGGGCATCGGCGCTGCTTTCCGCAAGACCGACAAGGACCTGCAGGACATCTACAACAAGGCGCTCAAAGCCGCGCTCGATGACGGCTCGGTGTCGAAATACTCCATGCAGTGGTTCAAGATCGACATTACCAAGTAATGTCGCAACGGGAGCAGCCAAGGCTGCTCCCGTTTTGCATTGAGTGCATGTCGCCCGAAAGTGCCCAGCGGTTCCGGGAAAACGACATGCACAAAATGAAGTGCATGTCGCCCGAAAGTGCGCGGCGGTTTGGGAGAGCGCATCAAAGGCAGGCAACCCGTCGATACCTATCTCGGCGCCCGCAGGAGCCGTAAGTGGAGTTTCTCAGCGATCTCAAGGACCAGGTGTCGACGGCCTATGAGCTGTTGGCCGCCGGTTGGGGCGTGCAACTGCTCTGGGGCATCGGCTGGACACTCGCCGTCACCGTCGTCTCGATGCTGATTGGCGCCGTGCTGGGCTCGCTTGTGGCGGCGGCCAAGCTTTCGTATCGCGGCGGACTGAGGTTCATCGGCGAGAGCTACACCACCGTGTTTCGCGGCGAGCCGGAACTTTTGATCATCTACCTGTTCTACTATGGCGGCACGCAGGTCCTGACCGGCGTGGCCAGGTCCACCGGATCGATCGGCTCGACCGACATCTTGAACATGCCGAGCTTCCTCGGCGGCGTTCTCGCGGTCGGCATCATTTCCGGCGCCTACCAGGCCGAGGTTTTTCGCGGGTCGTTCCTGGCGATCCACCGCGGTGAGTTGGAAGCGGCGCGCGCCTACGGCATGTCGGCCTGGCTGCGCTTTCGCCTCGTGATCATGCCTCAGGTCCTGCGCCTCGCGGTGCCGGGGCTGGGCAATGTCTGGCAATTGACCATCAAGGATTCGGCGCTGATCTCGGTCACCGGCGTCGCCGAGCTGATGCTGACCGCGAACAAGGCGGCGCGTTCGACGCATCATTCGCTGCTTTTCTACACGGTAGCCGGCATCCTTTACCTGGTGATGACCTCGATCTCGACGCCGATCTTCGAGAAGGCCGAGCGCTACACCTCGCGCAGTTTCACGCGGCCGAAGTGAGGGGTGGCGGTGGATTTCGACTTCTACCTTTCGACCATGTGGAGCGTGCTGAAGGCGCTGCCGCTGACGCTCGAGATCTGGTTCTTCGGCATCGCCTTCGGCCTTGTCATCGCCACCGGCCTGACCTGGCTGCGCGCTTCCGGCCACAAATTCGGCGAGTATTTCACCCGCGCCTATGTCTTCGTCTTCCGTGGCTCGCCGCTGCTGGTGCAGCTCTATCTGATCTATTTCGGGCTCTCCCAGTTCGACTTCGTCCGCCACAGCCCGATCCTGTGGCCGATCCTGCGCGATCCGATGTATTGCACGATCGTCGCCATGGCCTTGAACACGGCCGCCTATGAGAGCGAGATATTCCGCGGTGCGCTGCGGGCGGTGCCTGTCGGCCAGATCGAGGCGGCCAAGGCATTCGGCATGTCGGCTTTCACCCGTTTCCGCCTCGTCACGCTGCCGATCGCGTTGCGGCTCGCCCTGCCGGCCTATTCGACCGAAATCATCCTCATGACCAAGGCGACCGCGCTCGCCTCCGTGGTCACCATCATGGAGATGATGGGAACGGCGCAGAAGATCCAGCACGACACGTTCCGGCCGATCGAGGTGCTGACCTGCGCCGGTGTGATCTACCTGCTTCTCAATTTGTCGATCGCCCGGCTGTTCGCCTGGGTCGAATACCGGCTTTCACCGCATCTGCGCCCCCCGCCTGAGCAGGGCCAGCAAGTCAAACTCGTCCCGGAGGTGTTGTGATGTCGGCAAATGTCGCTACTGCCGCGCAAGCGGCATCGTCCCCGGACGACAAGGCAGCCATCAGCGTCAAGGACCTGCGCAAGTGCTTCGGCGATCATGAGGTGCTCAAGGGCATTTCGCTCGAGGCCCACAAGGGCGACGTCATTTCCATCCTCGGCTCATCGGGCTCCGGCAAGAGCACGATGCTGCGCTGTATCAATCTCCTGGAGACCCCGGATTCCGGGGAGGTGCGGGTCGACGGCGAGCTCATCAAGATGAAGCAAAGCCGCGACGGCCATCAAATGCCGGCCGACATCCGCCAGGTGGAGCGGATCCGCGCCAACCTCGCCATGGTTTTCCAGAGCTTCAATCTGTGGTCGCACATGACTGTGCTGGAGAACCTCGTCGCCGCGCCGACGCATGTGCTGAAGCGGCCGCGCGCGGAGTGCCTGGAGCAGGCCGAGGCCTTGCTGAAGCGCGTCGGCATATGGGAACGCCGCAACTACTATCCGCCGCACATGTCGGGCGGCCAGCAGCAGCGCGCGGCAATCGCGCGGGCGCTGGCGATGAACCCCAAGGTGATGCTGTTCGACGAGCCGACATCCGCGCTCGATCCGGAACTGGTCGGCGAGGTGCTGCGCGTCATGCGCTCTCTGGCCGAAGAAGGCCGCACCATGCTGGTCGTCACGCACGAAATGGGCTTTGCCCGCGACGTGTCGAGCAAGGTGATGTTCCTGCACAAG
This sequence comes from Mesorhizobium sp. B2-7-1, assembly GCF_006440735.1. Classification (GTDB taxonomy): domain Bacteria; phylum Pseudomonadota; class Alphaproteobacteria; order Rhizobiales; family Rhizobiaceae; genus Mesorhizobium. Next base: position 21,177 of record NZ_VFUA01000099.1, read on the forward strand.
GGCGAGGTGGACACGGTTGGCGAACCGAAGGAAATGTTCGCCAGGCCGCCGACGCCGCAGTTCAAGCAGTTCATCGCCAACTTCAATAAGTGAAGCCGCACCTTGCTCGGCGCCAAGATGTGCTGAGATTCAGGTCAGGCCGGCCTCACCTGAATATCCGCATGTCTTAGATCATGTCCGACAGATCCGAGAATGCCATCGCCTTGCGCAGCACCTCGGCAAAGCGCTCGCCGGCGGCCTCCTTGTCGCCGCTGTTGTCGATCGGCGTGACGTCCGGTCCCGTCAGCTTGACGCTCGTGCTGCGCGCCAGGCGGGCAAGCACTTCGCCGCGCGATTCGCGGCCGCGCGCCGCAAGTCGCTCGGCGAGGATCTCCGGCGTCGCCGTGATCTCGACCACGGCCAGATTGGCGTAGCGTTCGCGCAGCGCCGGGATGACGGCGCGGGATACGTTGGCGACCGCCACATGGCCGTTCGCCACAACCCAGTCGACATCGGCAGGCAGGCCATAGCGCAGGCCATGCGCGTCCCAGCACAGCGAGAAGGCGCCGTCGGCCTCGGCTTCGGCGAAGGCGGCATCGGCCAGCGTGTCGTGGTCCTCGCTCGCCGTATCGCTCGGCCTGGTGATGACCCGGCGCACGAATTCCAGCCGCGTCTCGCCGGCAAAGCGCTGCTTGGCGTAGCCGATGACCGTATCCTTGCCGGCGCCGCTCGGGCCGACCACCGCGACGAAGACGCCGTTGCGGATCGGCAAGGTCTCGGCCAGCTCGCGCTCGATGAGGGCCGAAACCATCATGCGACCCGGCTGCCCTGGCGCCACACGGTGCGCACGACCGGCACATGGTCGTCGACGCGCACGCGCACGAGGTCGGCGCGGCGGCCCGGCTCGATGATGCCGCGATCGGAGAGGCCGATCGCTTCGGCCGGGTTCTTCGACACCATGGCGACCGCCTGCGGCAGCGAGATGCCCTCGACGACATCGCCGAGGAAGAAAGCCGACTGGATCAGGCTGAAGGGGATGTAGTCCGACGACAGGATGTCGAGCAGGCCGTCGGCGGCAAGCGTGCGCGCCGAGACGTTGCCGGAATGCGAGGCGCCGCGCATGACGTTCGGCGCGCCCATCAGCACGCCGAGGCCCGCTGCCTTCGAGGCCTTGGCCGCCTCTTCCGTCGTCGGGAACTCGGCGACGCGCACGCCCTGCTCGATCGCTTCGTCGACATGCCCCGCGGTCGCGTCGTCGTGGCTCGCCAGCACGATGCCGCGCTCACGGCAGGCGGTCGAGATGAAGACGCGGTTCGGGCCGGAATTGCGGGCCGAGTCCGCCATCCGTTTTTCGCAGAACTTCTGGAAGTCGCGGTCGGTCAGCTTCAGCTTGCGCTGGTAGTAATAGGCATAGGTCTCGAGATTGACGAACTGGCGCTGTCCGGGCGCATGGTCCATCAGCGACGCGAGCTTCACCCGGTCGTCGGTCTCGAAATTGGCGAAGGCATCGAGGCAGTCCGGCGCCGAGACTTCGCAGCGCAGGTGGATGAAATGGTCGGCTCTCAGCCGATCCTGGCGCACGCTGTCCTCGATCGCGTCGGCCAGCTTGCGGACGTCGTCGGACTTCAGGTCGGCATCCTCGTCCATGCCGACGCGCAAGGCGTCGAGCACGGTGGTGATGCCCGCGGTCGCCACCTGGGCGTCATGGGCAAGCACGGCGGCGATCGGGTTCCAGCGCACTTTCGGGCGCGGCGCGTAATGGCCTTCGAGGTGATCGGTATGAAGCTCGACGAGTCCGGGGACGATGTAGTCGCCGCCCATGTCCTCGCCGGCGCGGGCAGCGCCCGGTTCGACGGCGGCAATCAGGCCGTCGCGCAACAACAGCGAGCCCTCGACGATCTCGTCGGGCAGCACGATGCGGGCATTGGTGAGAACGGTTTCGGCGGTCATCTCGGGCGGTCCTATCTCGGTCGGCGGTCAAATCAGAGCAATTCCAGGAAAAGTGCTTTGCGGTTTTCCGTCCGGAATTGCGTAAAACTAAAGATAGGGCGGTTCAGCGTTTCCGCTGATCCGCCCTAGGCGGTCTTGCGGGCAGGGCCGCGGCCAAGCGCATGGTGGGAAAGCACCATGAACGGCGCGCCGGGCTCGCTTTCGACGAACAAGGTCAGCGCATCCACCGGCACCGGCTGCCGCAGCACGTCGGCGAACAGGCCGTCTATCGCTGCACGAAGACGTGGGCTTTCCTGTGGCCCGACGCGCCCCGAGAGCGTCATGTGGAAGCGGAACGTGTCGAAGACGTAGGGATAGCCCCATTGGCAGAGGTTGCGGAACTCGTCCGGCTTCAGCGCGTCGGGACTGCGGCGCTCGATCTCGGCCTCGGTCAGCGGCGCCCGGAACGGATCGAAGGCGCGCACCACCTCGCCGGCGAAATCGTTGAGCGGTGCAAACTGCGTTTCCGGCACCAGCGCGAAGAACCCGTCGATCTGCCCGACGACCAGACGCGGAACGATGACCGGCGGCGTCGCCTCGGCGAAACCGTCGAGCGCGGCGCGCAGCGAGGCTTCCGTCTCGTTCGGTGCCAGCCGGAACGGCGCTTTCAGCGTCGCGTGGAACCCATAACGCCTGGCGGAGGCGGTGTGGAAGGCGACCTCCGCGGCCGACAGGTCGCCCACGGCCTCGACTGGCCGCGTCGCCGCGCCGAACGGGTCGCGGCCCAACCAGTTGGCGGCAATGCGCGCCAACGGCTCGTCCTGTCCCGGGGTGTAGTAGATGGCGTAGCGCATGGTCGTTCCTCGTCAAGCGCGCTGCGCGCCCCGAAGGATCATGCGACACGCTTCAAGTCATTGTCTTGGCAGGTCGTGCCCCAAAAACGCCGGAGCGTTTGCGGCGACATGCACCGGAACCGCTGCCATAGGTGATTTCCATGACGGATTGACGAAGCTTTCATGGGTTTTCGAAGGCAAGTCCAGCCGCAAGGTCGTTAGCCGACGATTTTTTCCAACTGGACCAACGGCTTTGCCGAGCTGCTTAGGGTGTGTTGAGATTCAGGTCAGGCCGAGTCGGAGTCGAAGACGGGCGCGAAGCGACCAAACTGGGTGGCTTCCGACAACCGGCCCACGCCGGCCGTAGCCTTCATAGAGCGGAGGCGCTTGTGAGGGCTTCGGCCGGCGAAGGCCGGAGCGGAGCGTACTTGAAGTACGTGGGCACCGGAAGCGCAGGAAGCCGCCATTTGCAGGCCGGCATCACCTGAATACCAACACCCCCCCCAATCAGGCCTTCATCAACCATTCGTGCTCGGCCGCGTTGTGGAATTTCCACGTCCGCTTCGGCCCAGCCATGACGTTGAGGTAGTAGAGGTCGTAGCCGTGGCAGGCCGCGCAGGGGTGATAGCCCTTCGGCACCAGCACGACATCGCCGTCCTCGATCGCCATCGCTTCGTCCAGCTCGCGCACGCCGTTGCGGTCGGCATCGGTATAGACGCGCTGGAAGGCAAAGCCCTGCGGCGGGTTGAGCCGATGGTAATAGGTCTCCTCGAGATAGGATTCCGCCGGCAGGTTGTCCTGGTCGTGCTTGTGCGGCGGATAGCTCGACGTGTGGCCGCCGGGCGTGATCACCTCGACCACCAGCAGCGAATCCGCCGGCTTGCCCTCGGGCAGGATGTTGGTGACGTAGCGCGTGTTGGTGCCCTTGCCGCGCACTTCCTGGCCGAGATCGTCGGGCCCGATGACGCGCACCGGCAGGCCGCCGCTTAAGCCCGGCGCCGAGCAGACAGCGAGCTCCAGCTCGGTGTCCGCGGTGACCGACCAGTCGGCGCCTTGCGGCACATAGACCGACCACGGCTTGCCCTCGAAGGGCGACATGCGCTCGCCGAGCAGGCCGAGGTCCTTGCCGCCGGCCGACGCCTTGCCCTTGCCGGTGACGAAGACCAGGCAGACCTCGCGGTCGCCGGTCTTGCCGGACGCCGTCTCGCCCGCTTTAAGCCGATGCAGGTCGAAACCGACATAGGTCCAGCCGGCGCTTTGCGGCGTGACGTGAGCGACGTGGCCGTGGCCCTTGTCGGCCTTGACGATGAGTTTCGACATTTTGTCTCTCCTAATTCCATTGGCTCTGCCGGATTGCGGACCCGGAGGTTTTTGCAGGATTTGAAAATGACAACCGCAAAACCTTCGAGATTGGCCGAGGCCTCCGAACTTCGTCATGTATGGACGGCCCCTCTTGGGCAAGAGGCAAAATAGCGGCGGCGGCGCAAGTCTGGAGCGGTCATGTA